>NZ_LZJZ01000031.1 GCF_001667585.1 Mycobacterium sp. E2733 | reverse complement strand
TCGGCAAGGTGCAGACGTTGCGGCCCGGGGCCGTGGCCATGTCCGATGCCGACGTCTACCGCGCGATGGTGGCCGCGCCGCCCGCCCCGCCGCAGGGGCCACCGCCGCCGCCGGACCCGCAGGCCGCACCACCCGCCGTCGCACCACCGCCCGCACCGGCACCCAAGCCGGCCGGTCCGCCGAACGCGGCGGTGCCGAAGCAGCCGGGCCCCACTGCCGGCGGCTGACCGGCCTAGCGGGTCGCCGCCAAACGGCCCCAGCACGCGCGCCTACACTCGGCGGTGATGTCTCGTCATGACACTGCCGACTTGAGCGCAGCAATCCGCACCGCACTGGGGAAGGTGATCGACCCCGAACTACGGCGCCCGATCACCGAACTGGGGATGGTCAAGAGCATTGACACCGAGCCCGACGGTGCCGTGCACGTGGCGATCTACCTGACCACCGCCGCCTGCCCGAAGAAGACGGAAATCACCGAGCGGGTCATCCAGGCGGTCTCCGACGTTCCGGGCACCGGGGCCGTGAAGGTCACCCTGGACGTGATGAACGACGAGCAGCGCACCGAACTGCGCAAGCAGTTGCGCGGCGATGTTCGCGAACCCGTCATCCCCTTCGCCCAGCCGAACTCGCTGACGCGGGTCTATGCGGTCGCGTCCGGGAAGGGCGGGGTCGGAAAATCCACCGTCACGGTCAACCTCGCCGCCGCGATGGCCGCGCGTGGACTGTCGGTCGGCGTGCTCGACGCCGACATCCACGGCCATTCCATCCCGCGGATGATGGGTACCACCGACCGGCCGACCCAGGTCGAGTCGATGATCCTGCCGCCCATCGCCCACGAGGTGAAGGTCATCTCGATCGCCCAATTCACCGAGGGCAACACACCGGTGGTGTGGCGGGGACCCATGCTGCACCGGGCGTTGCAGCAGTTTTTGGCCGACGTCTATTGGGGCGATCTGGATGTCCTGTTGCTGGATCTGCCGCCGGGCACCGGCGACATCGCCATCTCGGTGGCTCAGCTGATCCCCAGCGCCGAGCTCATGGTCGTGACGACGCCCCAGCTGGCCGCCGCCGAGGTCGCCGAGCGCGCGGGCAGCATCGCGATGCAGACCCGGCAGCGCATCGCCGGCGTCGTGGAGAACATGTCGGGCCTCACGCTGCCGGACGGCTCGACGATGCAGGTGTTCGGCGAGGGCGGCGGCCGTCAGGTGGCGGAACGCTTGTCCCGCGCGATCGGTGCCGAAGTGCCGCTGCTGGGCCAGATCCCCCTGGACCCCGCGTTGGTGGCCGCGGGCGATTCAGGCACCCCGATCGTGCTGAGCGCCCCCGACTCCCCGGCGGGCAAGGAACTGCGCAGCGTGGCCGACAACCTGTCATCGCGACGGCGTGGATTGGCCGGTGTGTCGCTCGGCCTGGATCCGACGCGGCGCTGATCCGATGGTGGCGACCCGCTTCGCCCGGCTTCCGCCGCGCTTGCGATCGCCACGCTGATCCGATGGTGGCGACCCGCTTCGCCCGGCTTCCGCCGCGCTAGGTCGCGTCGGCGTCGAAGGGCGTCGGTCCGGGAGCATGCGTCGGGCGCGGCGTCGACGGCTCGGGCGGAGTGGCCGCGGCCGTCTTGTTGACCGGCGTGTCGAAGTTCCCGGTGAGGAAGGAATCGTCGCCGTCGAGCAGGTGCTTGGTCAGCGCGGCGCGCGGCGTCATCCCCCGCAGCCGCTGCAATTCGCTCAGCGGGACGCGCAGATCGTCGAACTCGGGCCCGAGGTCTTCGCGCAGCTGAGTTGTCACCCCACTGAGGTAGTCCCGCGCCTGCCGCAGCGCGTTCGACGTCCAGCGGATAGCACCGGGAAGCCGCTCCGGGCCGAGGACCACCAGCCCGACCACGACGAGGACCAGGATGTGCTCCCAGCTCAGGCTCCCGAACATTTAGCTGCCGTCGGGATCGGGCTTGACGGTCAGGGTGACGTGCCGGCCGTCGCGGACCACCTCGATCGGGGAGTCCTGGCCGATGGTCAGCTGGCGCACCGCGACCACGAACTCGTCGGCGTCGGCGACCGTGCGGTTGCCGACCTTGACGATCACGTCGTTCTCCAGGATCCCGCCCTTTTGCGCCGGGCTTCCCGCCTTCACGTTGGCGACCTGCGCGCCGGAGGCGATGGCGTTGCTCACCGACCGGGTGCTGATCCCGAGCGTCGGGTGCACGATCTTGCCGTCCTTGATCAGCGTCTGGGCCACCATCTTCGCCTCGTCGATCGGGATGGCGAAGCCCAGCCCACTTGCGCTGTCGGACAAGGACTTACCCGCGGTGTTGATGCCGATCACCTGCGAATCCATGTCGATCAGCGGGCCGCCGGAGTTGCCGTGGTTGATCGACGCGTCGGTCTGCAGAGCGTCGATGACGGTGTCGGTGTCCGAGCCCTCGCCCGACAACGGCACGGGTCGGTGCAGCGCACTGATGATGCCGTGGGTCACGGTGCTGCGCAGCCCCAGCGGCGCACCCGCCGCAAGGACCTCGTCGCCGACGCGCACTTTGTCCGAGTCGCCGAACCGGGCGACGCTCAGGTTGTCGACGTTGTCGACCTTGAGCACGGCCAGGTCGGTCTTGGGGTCGCGCCCAACCAGGTTGGCGGGCACTTCCTTGCCGTCGTTGAACACCACGGTCGTCTTGAACTGGCTGGGGTTGTTGGCCGCCTCGGAGATCACGTGGTTGTTGGTGACGATGTAGCCGCGACCGTCGATCACCACGCCGGAGCCCTGCATGCCCTCCTGGTCGCTCTTGGACTCGATGGTCACCACCGCGTTGGCGGTCGCGGCGGCCACCTTGGCGAACCGGCCTGCGGGCCCTTCGCCGTTGCCGTTGGTGGAAAGCGTCACCTTCGAGGTGGTGAACGCCTCGGCGACCTCGGCCGTCTTGCGGCCGACTACCCCGCCGATCACGCCGATGAGCAGCGCGATGAGCAGCAAGACTAGCAGCGCCAGGTAGGACACCTTGCCGCCGAACAGCACGTCGCGCACACCGAGCTTGCCGCCGTAGCCCTGCGGCCCCCGCGGTCCCGACGGGGCGACCGCCGGAGTGCCCAGCGCCGCGGCCGCCGACGGGTCTCGCCAGGGATCGTCGAGCTCGTCCGGCTCGGCACCGTTTTTCTCGGCCGCCAGCGCACCGGCGTCGACGGGGTGGCGCTGCAGCGAGTCGGGACTCCCGACCGGCCGGCTGAACGCCTCCTGAAGGACCGGGTCGGCCGGTTCCTCGTGCGGCCGGAACTCGGCCTGGTCCCGATACTTCTGCGGACGGACACGGTCGGCCACGAAGGATCCGCGCAGCCCGTCGGGGCGGCTGAACAGTTGACGCGATGCGGGGTCGACCGGCGGACGCGAGATGGGGCGCGGCGCTAAGCGGTTGCCGCTGTTCTTGCCGCTGTCGTTGCCTTGATCGGAGGTCACGTTACCCCTTTGGATCCTCTTCTTGAGCGCTCGAGACAGGCCCTTCACCGGGCGATATAGCCGACACCGGCGTGGTCGTGTCCACCCTAGTATCCACGGTTCGGCGCCGGTGGCCCATGAGCGCACGGGCGGGGTGCGCAAAATTCGGCGGGATCAACCACGGGGAGTTCGGCGAGAAGGTGGCGAGCTACGGGCGCTTGCGCTGCTCACGGGCATCGCGATCAGCAAAACGGTCGGAGGTCCGGCTGGTCACGTCGTCGGGCGAATCGTAGGGAATCTCAGCGAGCATCCCGAGCAGCGTGCTGGGGATCCGGATCGGATGCGAGTCGCGCAACGCCGCTCGGGCCCGGCTCTGGTCGTCGACCTCGGCCGCGCATTCCGGGCACAGCGACAGGTGGTGTGCCGCCCGCAGGTGCGCGTTCATCCGCAGCTCACCGTCAACGAACGCCGCGATGGCTTCGACGGAGAGGTGCTCGGTGGAGCCGAACTGGCGCGGCGCGCCGACGGGCGCATCGCTCTGGGAGGCGAACTGTGCGGGAAGCCAGGAGAACGCGCGGCGGAAGAGGTGTCCTCCTCGATCGGCCATCACCGGGTCCTTTCGTAGCGCCTACCCCTCGAATGTAGCGCGAGGCGGTGCGCAATAGCGCATCTCAAGACCGCAAAACCGCTGGCTCACGTCGACACGGCTGTGTCGATTCGGGCGTTCACCCGCTACGCCGGCTCGGCGTGCAGTGCGTCCCCATGGGCACCGGGATGGGCGGCCAGGTAGTCGCGCAGTGCCTGACGTCCGCGGTGGATGCGGCTACGCACGGTGCCGAGCTTCACGCCCAGCGTCGCACCGATCTCCTCGTAGGACAGGCCCTCGATGTCACACAGCACGACCGCGGCGCGGAACTCCGGCGGCAGCGAATCCAGGGCCGCCTGCAGGTCCGGCCCGAGCCGTGAATCGTGGTAGATCTGCTCGGGATTGGGCTCGTCCGCGGGCACCCGCTCGTAGTCCTCGGGCAGCGCCTCCATCCGGATGCGGGCGCGGCGACGCACCATGTCGAGGAAGAGGTTGGTGGTGATGCGGTGCAACCAGCCTTCGAACGTTCCCGGCTGATAGTTCTGCACCGACCGGAAAACCCGGATGAACGTCTCCTGGGTGAGGTCCTCGGCGTCGTGCTGATTGCCGGAGAGGCGATAGGCCAGGCGGTACACCCGGTCGGCGTGCTGACGCACCAGCTCGTCCCACGAGGGCATCGTGGACTTGTCCCCGGTCGCATCGAAAACCGCCGTGCCCTGCAACCCGTCGGACGGCTCCACCCAGTCGTCCGCGGGGCAGTCCTGCGCGTGCGACATGCTGGTCGGGCCCAAAAGCGTCGTGATGATCAGATCCTCCGAATCCGTCCTGCCGAGAAGCGACAAGTCGTTACCCGCGGCAACACGTAGCCGCCGGTCCGTATTCCCGTGCCAACGCGCCGCGCGATCCATAGGGACACCGTCGGGTATCGGCGTATGTGCGATATATGAACAGTCTGAGTTGAGGCTGAGAAACCGGATCGTTACCAGCGCTGTGCAGGAGATATCCGCCGCGGCGTGAACTTAAACGCAGCGGCTTCGCCGGGCGTGTCGTAACGGTGCAGCTTAGGCGCGCCATGCCGGGGTGCGCACCGAAGTGGAATACGCTGCGGGGCATGGACGGCACCGACGCAGAAACCCCCGGCCTGGCGGCGCCCAGTCGAGCCGAATCCCTGTCTGCACACGCTGAGGGGTCGATCTCCGAAGACGCGCTGCTGGCGGCCGCCCGCGAGCGTGCCGTGGACATCGGTGCAGGGGCGGTAACGCCGGCTGTCGGTGCGCTGTTGAGCCTGCTGACCAAGCTCAGCGGCGGGAAGGCCGTCGCGGAAGTGGGTACCGGCGCGGGCGTCAGCGGGCTCTGGTTGCTGTCCGGCATGAGCGACGACGGTGTCTTGACGACAATCGACATCGAGCCCGAGTATCTGCGGCTCGCCAAGCAAGCCTTCTCCGAAGCCGGCATCGGGCCGTCGCGCACCCGGCTGATCAGCGGCCGAGCCCAAGATGTCCTCACCCGCCTCGCCGACGAGTCCTATGACCTGGTGTTCGTCGACGCGGACCCGGTTGACCAGCCGGATTACGTCGTGCAGGGCGTCCGGCTGCTGCGACCCGGCGGCGTCATCGTGGTGCACCGCGCCGCCCTTGGCGGCCGAGCCGGCGACCCGGCCGCCCGCGACGCGGAGGTGGTCGCGGTGCGGGAAGCGGCGCGTCTTATCGCAGAGGACGAGCGGCTCACCCCGGCCCTGGTGCCACTCGGCGACGGCATTTTGGCGGCGGTGCGCGACTAGCCTTGACGGTGGCGACCCGCCGCGCCCGACCACCCGCGCTAACGACCGCAACGAACCCACCTTTATGAATTCTTCACGCGATACCTCCTTGACTCGCGACTGAACGAGCGTTTAGCGTACTGAACATGCGTTCAGCCGACCTGACCGCGGCCGCCCGGATCCGGGATGCGGCCATCGAGCAGTTCGGCGAGCACGGATTCGGCGTGGGGTTGCGCGCGATCGCCGAGGCGGCGGGGGTGAGCGCCGCGCTGGTCATTCACCACTTCGGTTCCAAGGACGGCCTACGCAAGGCGTGTGACGACTACATCGCCGAAGAGATCCGCAGCAGCAAGTCCGAGGCACTTAAATCGAACGACCCTGCCACCTGGTTTGCGCAGCTGGCCGAGATCGAGTCGTACGCGCCGATGATGGCCTACCTGGTTCGCAGCATGCAGTCGGGCGGTGAGCTGGCAAACATGTTGTGGCGCAGGATGATCGACAACGCCGAAGAGTACCTGGATGAGGGCGTGCGGGCGGGCACCATAAAACCGAGTCGGAATCCCCGCGCCCGGGCGCGGTATCTGGGCATCACGGGCGGTGGCGGCTTCTTGCTCTATCTGCAGATGCACGAAACACCAACGGACATCCGCGCCGTCCTGCGCGACTACGCCGGCGAAATGGTGCTGCCCGCGCTGGAGATCTACACCGAAGGACTGATGGTCGACCGCACCATGTACGACGCATTCCTGGCCGCAGATGACGAAGGAGAAACCAATGCCGATTGACAATGTCGCGCCCATCGAAATCCGCCATCTGACAAAGAACTTCGGAACGGTGCGCGCGCTGGACGGCCTTGATCTCACCGTGCGCGAAGCCGAAGTGCACGGCTTCCTCGGCCCCAACGGCGCCGGGAAGTCGACGACCATCCGCATCCTGCTGGGTCTGGTCAAAGCGGACGGCGGCAGCTTGCGGCTACTGGGCGGCGACCCGTGGACGGACGCTGTCGCACTGCACCGCCAGATCGCCTACGTGCCAGGCGATGTCACGCTGTGGCCGACGCTGACCGGTGGCGAGACCATCGACCTGCTGGCCCGCATGCGCGGCGGCCTCGACCGCAAGCGTCGGGCCGAGCTGATCGAGCGCTTCGACCTCGATCCGCACAAGAAGGCGCGCACCTACTCGAAGGGCAACCGACAAAAAGTCTCGCTGATCTCCGCCTTCTCCTCACGCGCCCGCCTGTTGCTGTTGGATGAGCCGAGCAGCGGCCTGGACCCCTTGATGGAGAACGTCTTTCAGCAGTGCGTTGCCGAGGCGCGCGATCGCGGCGCGACGGTGTTGTTGTCCAGTCACATTCTGGCCGAGACCGAAGCGTTGTGCGAGAGGGTGACCATCATCCGGGCGGGCAAGACCGTCGAGAGCGGCTCGCTGGACTCGATGCGGCATCTGAGCCGCACCTCGATCAAGGCCGAATTGACCGGCGACCCCGGCGACCTCACTCGCATCAAGGGGGTGGAGGACGTCAGCGTCGAGGGCACCACCCTGCGCGCTCAGGTCGACGGCGAGAGCCTCGGGGAACTCATCCGGGCGCTCGGCGACGCCGGCGTGCGCAGCCTTGTCAGCCAGCCGCCGACGCTCGAGGAGCTCTTCCTGCGCCACTACGACACGGCGGACAAGGTGTCCGCATCATGACCACCGCCACCTTGGATCGGTCACACCGTCCGGCACACCCCGCGCCGCAACGCGGCTCGAACTTCGCCGGGACGCTGGGGATGCTGCGCCTCTACTTGCGCCGCGACCGAATTTCGCTGCCGCTGTGGGTGTTCCTGCTGTCGGTGCCGCTGGCAACGGTGTACGTCGGCAGCATCGAAAAAGTTTATCCCACCCAGTCCGCCCGGGCCGGATTCGCCGCTTCCATCATGGCGAGCCCCGCGCAGCGCGCGCTCTACGGGCAGGTCTACAACGACAGCCTTGGGGCCGTTGGCATTTGGAAGGCCGGGATGTTCCACCTGCTCATCGCGGTTGCCGTCATCCTGACCGTCATCCGGCACACCCGGGCCGACGAGGAGGCGGGCCGAACAGAGCTCGTGGACTCGACCGCCGTCGGTCGCTACGCCAGCCTCACCGCCGCACTGCTGTTGTCGTTCGGGGCCTCTATCGCGATCGGGGTGATCGGCGCGGCCGGACTGCTCACAACCGACGTCCCACCCGGGGGGTCGCTCGCTTTCAGCGCGGCGCTGGCCTCCTCCGGCCTGGTGTTCACCGCCGTCGCCGCGGTGACCGCGCAACTGTCGCCGAGCGCGCGGTTCGCCCGCGGCGCCGCGTTCGCGGTCCTGGCGGCCGCCTTCACGCTCCGCGCCGTCGGCGACGCCGGTTCCGGTGCGCTGTCGTGGCTCTCGCCGTTGGGGTGGTCGCTGCAGGTCCGGCCCTACGCGGGCGATCACTGGTCGATCTTGGCGCTGCATCTGGCGACGACCGCCATGCTCACCGCGGCGGCATACCGGCTGCTCGCCGGCCGTGATGTCGGCGCCGGGTTGTTCGCCGAACGCCCCGGTCCCGGGTCCGCCGCGCCCGCCTTGGGCAACGTGTTCGGGCTGGCGTGGCGGCTGGACCGTGGAGCGCTCCTGCTCTGGACCGTGGGGCTGTGCCTCTACGGCGTCCTGATGGGCAGCGTGGTTCACGGCATCGGCGATGAGCTCGGCGGCAGCAACGCCGCGCGGGACATCATCGTCCGGATGGGCGGCACCAGCGCTTTGGAGGAAGCCTTCATCGCCGTCGCGTTCACGATGATGGGGATGGCGGCCGCCGCATTCGCCGTCTCGCTGACGTTGCGCTTGCACCAGGAGGAAGCGGGCCAACGCGCCGAAGCGACGCTGGCCGGTGCGGTGTCGAGAACCCGCTGGCTGACGAGCCACCTGCTGGCGGCGTTGGCCGGATCCTCGGCGGCGATGCTGGTCAGCGGTTTTGCCGGCGGACTCGTCTACGGCGCCGCCGCCGGCGACCTCGGCGGCAAGGTGGCGGTCGTCGTGGCAAGCGCGGCCGTGCAACTGCCCGCAGTCTGGCTGTTGTCCGCGGTGACTATCGCCCTGTTCGGCCTGGCACCACGATTCACGCCCATAGCATGGGGCGTCCTGGTCGGATTCATCGCGTTGTACCTGATCGGCTCGTTGGCCGGTTTCTCGCAGTGGCTGCTCGACTTGGAACCGTTCGCCCACATTCCCCGGGTCGGCTCGGATTTCACCGCCACGCCACTGCTGTGGCTATTAGCCATCGACGCCGGACTCGTTATCCTCGGCGTCATGGGTTTCCGACGCCGCGATCTGCGTAATTAGGAGCGCTGTGAAAACCGGTATCCGCGTGACGGTGCGATCGATCTGGGGGATCCTCTCTTTCGGCTTGATCCTCTTCCTACCGGCCGGCACGTTCCGTTATTGGCAGGCATGGCTTTTCATCGGCGTGTTCATGACGGCTACGATCGTCCCCGTCGTCTACCTGGCGCGGAACAATCCCGCGGCCCTGCAGCGCCGGATGAATGCGGGCCCGCGGGCCGAACCCCGGGCGGCCCAAAAATTCATCATCACCGGCTCGTTTCTGGTCCTGCTCGCGGCGATGGTGCTCAGCGCGTTCGATCACCGGTTCGGCTGGTCGTCCGTGCCGGCGTGGCTGTCCGTGCTCGGTGACGTCCTGGTGGCGGTGGGACTCGGAATCGCCATGTTGGTGATAGTCCAAAACGGTTATGCCGCAGCCACTATCACAGTGGAGTCGGGCCAAACGCTGGTGTCCGACGGTCTGTATCGATACGTGCGCCACCCCATGTATGTCGGCAACGTGATCATGATGGTCGGCATGCCGTTGGCGCTCGGCTCCTATTGGGGACTGATCTTCGTCATTCCGGGCTGCATCCTGCTCGTCCTCCGCATCCTCGACGAGGAGGAGTTGCTCACCCAGGAGTTGACCGGATACCGCGAATACCGGCAACGGGTGCGCTATCGGTTGTTGCCGAACGTCTGGTAGCGGCCTAGCCGACGCGCCTAGGGTATTCGCGTGGCCCCCAATCGCGCGCCCGCCCGGGATCGCCCGTGGCGCCGCCCCGGCGCGCTTCGGTATGCGATGAGCCGGATACGCGGCGTCGTCAAGCCCCCTGTCACGGTGACCGATCCACCGGCCGAGCTTGATGTCGAACGCGATGTAGGCGTGCCCACCCGCGACGGAACGGTGTTGCGGGTCAACGTTTTCCGGCAACTGGATACCGGCGCCCGCCCGGTGATTCTCAGCATTCACCCCTATGGCAAGGACAATATGCCGAAGCGGCGCGGCAACAGGTGGACGTTCTCCGTGCAGTACCGGATCCTGCGCCAGCCGCGGCCGGTGCGCTTCTCGGCGCTGACCGGTTGGGAGGCGCCCGATCCGGCGTGGTGGACCGCGCAGGGCTTCGTCGTGGTGAATGCCGACTCGCGCGGCTGCGGTCGCTCAGATGGCACCGGACGCCTGTTGTCGCGTCAGGAGGCCGAGGACACCTACGACCTGGTGGAGTGGATCGCGGGGCAGCCATGGAGCGACGGACGGGTCGTCATGCTCGGGGTGTCGTACCTGGCCATCAGCCAGTACGCCGTTGCGGCGCTGCAACCGCCGGCACTGCGGGCGATCTGCCCGTGGGAGGGCTTCACGGACGCCTATCGCGACCTGACCTTCCCGGGCGGCGTCCGCGAGACGGGGTTCACCCGGATGTGGTCGCGGAATGTGCGCCGCGACACTCGGCAGACCTACGACCTGGAACGGATGCAGGACGCCCACCCGCTGCGCGACGAGTTCTGGCGCTCGCTGGTCCCGGACCTCTCCGCGATCAAAGTGCCCATGCTGGTGTGCGGCAGCTTCTCCGACAACAACCTGCACAGCCGCGGCTCCATCCGCGCGTTCACGCACGCCGGCTCCGGCCACGCCCGCCTCTACACCCACCGGGCCGGCAAGTGGGCGACCTTCTACTCCGAGCCCGCGCTGACCGAGCAGTTGAGGTTTTTCCGCGAAGTGCTGGACGGGTCGCCCGGTTCCCGCAGTGTCCGCCTCGAGGTCCGCGAAGACCGCGACACCGTCGCGGTAGTGCGCGAAGAGGCCGAATGGCCGCTGGCCCGGACTCGTTGGCGGCCTTTGTATCTGGGCGGGAACGGCGCGCTGACCGCCCAACGGCCGCCCGGGTCGGGCAGCGTCGCGTTCGAAAACCGTTCCAACGCAGTTGCATTCAGCTGGACGGTTTCCGCGGATGTCGAACTGACCGGCCCGATGGCGGCGCGGTTGTGGGTCGAACTGGAGGACTGCGACGACGCCAACCTGTTCGTCGGCGTGGAGAAGTGGCGCGATGGACGGTTCGTCGGGTTCGAGGGGTCGTACGGCTACGCCCGCGACCGGGTGAGCACCGGCTGGCAGCGAGTCTCGCTGCGCGCGCTGGATGCCGACCTCTCGCGGCCGTGGGAACCCGTCGCGTCGTGCACCGACCCGCTGCCCGTCGCCAAGCATGAGGTCGTCGAGGTCAAGGTGGCGCTGGGCCCGTCGGCGACGCTGTTCCGCGCCGGTGAGCAGCTGCGGCTGGTGGTGGCAGGGCGCTGGTTGTGCCCCAGGAACCCGCTCACCGGCCAGCTCCCGGCGGCCTACGCCGGCTCGCCCCGCGGCCGCGTCAAGCTGCACTGGGGCCCGCACTACGACGCGCACCTGCTGATCCCGGAGATCCCCCGGTAGTGCTTACTAGATCCAGACGCCCTTGCCCACCGCGACCACACCGCCGGCGCTGATCGCGAAGCGCTCCCGGTCCTTCTCCAGATCCACGCCGACCATCTCGCCGGGCCCGACGACGACGTTCTTGTCCAGGATGGCGTGGCGTACCACCGCGCCGCGGCCGACCCGGGCGCCGGGCATGATCACGCTGCCCTCCACGATGGCGCCGTCGTCGACCACGACGTTGGACGACAGCACCGAGTTCCGCACCGAAGCCGCCGAAATGATGCTGCCGGCGCCCACGACCGACTCCTGCGCCGAGCCGCCGTTGACGAACTTGGCCGGTGCCAGGTTCTCGGACTCGCCGCGAATCGGCCAGCGCTTGTTGTAGAGGTTGAACACCGGGTGCACCGAGACCAGGTCCATGTGCGCGTCGTAGAACGCGTCCAGCGTCCCCACGTCGCGCCAGTATCCCCGGTCGCGATCGGTCGCGCCCGGCACATCGTTGTCCTTGAAGTCGTAAACCGCGGCCATTCCGTCGTCCACCAAGCGCGGAATGATGTCACCGCCCATGTCATGATCCGAGTGGTCGTCGTCGGCGTCGGCGCGAATCGCATCGATGAGCACCTTGGTGGTGAAGATGTAGTTGCCCATCGACACAAACGTCGCCTCGGGGTCGTCCGGTGTGCCGGGTGGATCCAACGGCTTCTCGATGAAACCGCGGATGCGGCCGGAATCGTCGGCGTCGATGCACCCGAACGCGCTGGCCTCGCCGCGCGGCACCCGGATGCCGGCCACCGTTGCGCCGGCCCCGCTTTCGATGTGGAACTGGACCATCTGCTCGGGGTCCATCCGATATACGTGGTCGGCGCCGAAAACGACTATGTAGTCGGGGTCTTCGTCGTAGATCAGGTTGAGCGACTGGTAGATCGCGTCGGCGGAGCCGGTGTACCAGCGGGGGCCCAGGCGCTGCTGCGCGGGCACGGGGGTGATGTACTCGCCCGCCAGACCAGACAGCCGCCAGTTCTGCGAAATGTGACGGTCCAGTGAATGCGACTTGTACTGAGTGAGAACGCAGATCCGCAAGTAGCGCGCGTTGACGAGGTTGGACAGCACGAAGTCGATCAGCCGATATGCGCCGCCGAATGGAACCGCGGGCTTGGCCCGATCCGCGGTCAGCGGATATAGCCGCTTACCCTCACCGCCGGCCAGGACAATGCCCAGCACGTGTGGCGCTTCCCTCATGGTTCAAACCTATCGGCCCCCGCGAGGCGCTGCCAGGGGGACGGCGCTATTTCGAGTGTTCTGTGCGGCTGTCTGTCAAGGTATTTGGTCCCCCGAGCCGGTCACCGATTGCCCAGGCCCCGACTCGCGCACCTCGTTGCGACCGAACTACCGTGCGGGTATGCGGGTGGCGATGATGACTCGGGAATACCCACCAGAGGTCTACGGGGGAGCCGGTGTGCATGTCACGGAACTGGTCGCCCAGCTGCGCCGATTGTGCGCGGTCGATGTGCATTGCATGGGTGCGCCGCGGCCGAACGCCATCGTGCACCAGTCCGATCCGCGCTTGCGGAGCGCCAACCCGGCGCTGTCGACGTTGTCCGCGGACCTGATGATGGCCAACGCCGCGTCGGCGGCCACCGTCGTGCACTCGCATACCTGGTACGCCGGCATGGCCGGTCATCTGGCGGCGCTGCTCTATGACATCCCCCACGTCCTGACGGCGCATTCGCTCGAGCCGCTACGGCCGTGGAAGGCCGAACAGCTCGGCGGCGGCTACCAGGTGTCGACGTGGGTGGAGCGCACCGCGGTGCAGGCAGCGGACGCCGTCATCGCCGTCAGCTCCGCGATGCGCGAAGACATCCTGCGCGTCTACCCCGCCCTTGACCCCAGCGTCGTGCACGTCATCCGCAATGGGGTCGACACCGACGTCTGGCATCCGGCCGGGCCGACGCACGCCGGGTCGGTGCTGGCCGAACTCGGCGTCGACCCAGACCGCCCCACGGTGGCGTTCGTCGGCCGGATCACCCGGCAGAAGGGCGTCGCCCACCTGGTGGCGGCGGCGCACCAGTTCGACCCCGGGGTGCAGGTGGTGTTGTGCGCGGGTGCCCCCGACACCCCGGAAATCGCCGAGGAGATTCGGTCCGGGGTGGCGCGGCTGGCCCACGATCGGCAGGGCGTGTTCTGGATCAGAGAAATGCTGCCGATCGGCGAGATACGCGAAATACTATCGGCAGCAACGGTTTTCGTATGCCCCTCGGTGTACGAGCCGCTGGGCATCGTGAACCTGGAGGCGATGGCGTGCGCGACGGCCGTGGTGGCGTCCGATGTCGGCGGGATACCCGAGGTGGTCCTCGACGGGGTGACCGGTTCGCTCGCGCACTACGACGCCGGCGACCCGACCGGTTACCAGGCCAGGCTCGCCGAAACGGTCAACGCGCTCGTCGCCGACCCTGAAAAGGCGAAGCGTTACGGCGAGGCGGGACGTCAGCGCTGCATAGAGGAATTCTCTTGGGCCCGCGTCGCCGAGCAAACCCTGGACATCTACCGGAAGGTGTGTGCGTAGCCCCGCGGTCCGCCGGCGGGCCTTAGCTGGAGCTTGTGACACCCTTGAGTTCGTCACCGAGGGCGGCGGCTTCGTCGGGCGTCAGCTCAACGACCAGTCGACCGCCTCCCTCAAGTGGTACCCGCATCACGATGCCGCGCCCCTCCTTGGTTGCTTCCAGAGGACCGTCTCCGGTCCGGGGCTTCATCGCCGCCATCGAGTGCTCCCTCCAGGTTCGAGCTGGTCCGCCGTTGCGGACCTGGTCGGCGCCGAGCATGCCCCGCCAGCGATTTTCCAGCCATACCCGACATCGAACTGCCAAATCACCCCCCTATTGTTCCCTATCCAGGTCACGAGTTGTACAAAGACCCGGTTCTCCGGGCTTAGCGTGCGCTGAAGGCCGGTTGCCCGCACGCACTGTCAGCGCGGGGAAGGCACCCAACAACCCCGGATGTGGTCGTCGACCATGCCGGTCGCCTGCATCAGCGCATAGGCGGTGGTCGGCCCGACAAAGCGGAACCCGCGCCGCTTGAGCTCACGCGCCATGGCCTTGGATTCCGCGGTGGCCGAGGGAACTTCGGAGCCGTCCGCCGGCCTGGGGCGCGGTGGGGGCGCAAACGACCACAGCAGCTCCGAGAGGTCCGCCGAAGTTCCCAGCTCAGCGGCCGCGCGCGCGTTCGCGATGGTCGCGTCGATCTTGGCCCGGTTGCGCACGATGCCCGTGTCCGCCATCAACCGCTGCACGTCCGCATCGGTGTAGCCGGCGATCTGCTCGAAATCGAACCCGGCGAAGGCGCGCCGAAAGTTCTCCCGCTTGCGCAGGATGATCAGCCACGACAGCCCGCTCTGGAACGCCTCGAGGCTCATCCGCTCGAACAGCGCCACCCCGTCGTGCACCGGGCGGCCCCACTCCTGGTCGTGGTAGTCGCGGTACAACTCGCAATCGGGTCCGGGCCGAATGGCCGCCCAGCTACACCGAACCAGCCCGTCATCGCTCACATCTAGTCCTGACGATCCTCGCCGTCCTTGGGTTCCACGGGTTGGGAATCGTCCTCGGCCACCGCGGGCGCGGACACCGCGGCCAGCTGGCCGCGCAGCGCCTCCAGCTCGCGGGCGAGCCGGTCCAGTACCCAGTCCACCTCGCTGGTCTTGTATCCGCGCAGCGCCTGGGTGAACTTGACGGCGTCCACGTCGGCGCCGGTCACACCGTAGGCGGGCAACACCGTCGCGGTCGTCCCGCGCGGCAGGGGCGGCAGCTGTTCACCGCGACCGAACAGCAGACTCGCCGCGCCGAACAGCACGATCGCCACCAGCACCAACACCACCAGGTAAAGCAACACCAACGCCACGTCGTCGATACTGCCCTATGCCGCCGACCCCGCGACCAAGCAGCGCGGCTTCAGCGCGGCCTCAGGGCCTTCATCGGCGGACGGTCCTCCAGCGACACCGGAGACGTGTGCTGGGTGTAGCTCTGACCCTCGGGCCCCTCGGGCCCAACCGCGAAGAACTGCGTCAACCCGACCCCGGAATCGGGAACCCCGCAGCGCGAGAACAGTGTCGCGATGACCTGGCGGCTCATCGCGCCCAGCTCGGCCAGCGGCCGGTTGCGGTGCGCGCGCACACCCAAGTTGACCTGGGCGATGGCCCCCAACCCCAGCCGGTCGAAGGTGTCCAGCAGCAGGCCGATCTCCACGCCGTAGCCCGGCGCGAACGGCACCGACGTCAGCAGTTCGCGGGTCGCCGCGTACTCCCCGCCGAGCGGTTGCAGGATGCAGCCCAGCTCCGGCCGAAGCGCCGCGAGCAGCGGCCGGGCCACCAGCTCGGTGACCCGCCCACCGCCGGTGGCGCCCGCGGCGCCCCCGACGTCGCCGACCTGTAGCGGCCGCCGGTAGAAGCTCTTGACCAGGTGGACGCCGTCGCCCATGAGCAGCGGGCCGACCAGCCACGGCACGAACATCGGGTGCGGATTGATCAGGTCGGAGTCGACGAACACGACGATGTCACCGCTGGTGGCGGCCAGCGAGCGCCACAACGCCTCGCCTTTGCCAGGCCGGATCGGCACCTCCGGCAGCGCCTGCTCACGGCTGACGACCCGGGCGCCGGCGGCGACGGCGCGGATCTCCGTGTCGTCCGTCGAGCCGGAATCCAGCACGATCAGCTCGTCGACCAGCCCCCCGGAGTCTCGGACCAGCGGCGAGACGCTTTCGACCACGGATTGGATGGTTCCTTCTTCGTTGAGGGCCGGCAGCACCACCGAGATGGTCCGCCCCGCCTTCGCCGCCTCGAGCTCGGCGACGGTCCAGCCCGGGCGGTTCCAGCTGCGATTGGACAGCCACGTGTCGCCGGGCCGGGTGGCCGGCACCGCGTCGTCGGTGAGGTCGCCGACCAGGTCGGATGCCGTCATGTCAGTCCCCTCACCGTGCGCGCCGGCGGGCGTATTCCCTGGATGGAAGCCACCATCTCCAGCACCCGTCGGGTCGCGGCGACCTCGTGCACGCGGAACATACGGGCACCGGCAGCGGCCGCCAGCGCGGTGGCCGCCAACGTTCCCTCGAGCCGCTCGGTCAATTCCACCCCCAGAGTCTCCCCGACGAAGTCCTTGTTACTCAAAGCCATGAGCACAGGCCATCCGGTATTAACAAGATCGTCCAGGTGGCGCAACAGCAGCAGCCCATGGAAGGTGTTCTTGCCGAAGTCGTGGGCCGGGTCGATCAGCACCCGATCCCGGGCCACCCCGCAGGCGACCGCGCGCTCGGCGGCGGCGGTGACCTGGCGAATGACGTCGTCGACCACGCCGCGCGTGGTGGTTCCGTAGCTCACCCTGAACGGGCGCGTGCGGGGCAGCGCCCCGCCGGTGTGCGAGCACACCAGGCCCGCGCCGAATTCCGCGGCGACCTCGGCCAGGCCCGGGTCGATACCGCCCCAGGTGTCGTTGATCAGGTCCGCCCCGGCCGCGCAGGCCGCCTTGGCCACCTTGGAGCGCCAGGTGTCGACGCTGATGAGCTGGTCGGGATAGGCGCCGCGCAGCCATTCAATGAATGGAATCAACCGGGCGAGCTCGGTGTCCGCATCGACCTCGTGGCCCGGGCCCGCCTTGACCCCGCCGACGTCGATGACGTCGGCGCCCTCGGCGATGGCCCCGTGCGCGGCGGCCCGGGCGGCCTCATCGCTGAAAGTCGCACCCTTGTCGTAGAACGAGTCGGGGGTGCGGTTGACGATCGCCATGATCATTGGGCGATCGCCGGCGACCGGACGGCCGCACCAGGTTGATTGCACACGTCTATGGTGCCTGGTCACCGCGGCGCGCCCGGCCCGGGGATGGGCTGTGCGGCCGGGCGCACGGTCGTCGAGAACGGGGCGTCAGCCCTGCGGCCGCTTACCGTCGGCCACTTCGTCGGGGTATTCGTCGTAGTACGGCACGTACCCCTCGTCGCGGCCGGCCAGCACGTACAGCGGGTCCGTGATGTCAGACCCGTAGGCCTGCTCGCGGAGCTCCACCTTGCGGCTCTTGAACGTCGTGGTGTGCTCCAGCGACTTGACCACCCGCACGAACAGGGGCAACGCGTAGGCGGGCAGCTGGCCATACACGGCGCGGGCCAGCGACTTGCCGTGGAACTCCGTGCCGTCGCGCAGCTTGACCGCGGCCATGCCGGCGCGGCCGCCGGTGCGGGGAATCTCGACACCGAAAACGGTGCATTCCTCCACCGACTCGTCGGACGCCAACGCCGCCTCCACCTGCGTGGTGGCGACGTTCTCCCCCTTCCACCGGAACGTGTCGCCGAGGCGGTCGACGAACGCGGCGTGCCCCATGCCCTGCGGGCTCATCACGTCGCCGGAGTTGAACCACACGTCGCCCTCACGGAACGCGTTGCGCACCAACTTCTTTTCGCTTGACTCCTTGTCGGTGTAGCCGTCGAACGGCTGCAGCCGGTTGATCGGGCTGAGCAGCAGGCCGGGTTCCCCGGGCGGCACGCGGCGCACCCGCCCGTTGTCGTCGCGCAGCGGGGCTCCGGTGTCGGGGTCGTACTCCACGTAGGCCAGCGGCATCGGGAAGACGCCGGTGGTCCGGGGCACGTTGAAGACGTTGATGAACGCGGTGTTGCCCTCGCTGGAGGCGTAGAACTCGCAGACGCGGGGGATGTCGAACCGATTCGTGAACTCGTCCCAGATCTCCGGTCGCAGCCCGTTGCCGGCGATGACCCGCACCTGGTGCGTGCGGTCGGTGGACTTGCGTGGCTGGTTGAGCAGGTATCGGCAGATCTCACCGATGTAGATGAACGCCGTGGCCTCGGCGGCGATGACCTCGTCCCAGAACTTCGACGCCGAGAACGACTTGCCCAGCGCCAGCGTCGCCCCGGAGTTGATCACCGAGGACAACGCGACGGTCAGCGCGTTGTTGTGGTACAGCGGCAGGCAGCTGTACAGCGTGTCGGAGCTCTTCAGCCGCAGCCCGATGCCGCCGAACGCCGCAAGCGCCTTCAGCCACCGCAGGTGGGTCATCACGCTGGCCTTGGGGAATCCCGTTGTGCCCGAGGTGAAAATGTAGAACGCGGTGTCCCTGGCGTGCACGGCCGATGCCGACGCCGGGTTGGTGGCCGGGGCGCTGACCGCGAATCGCTCCAGGTCCTCCACCGTCATCGTCTCGGTGTCGCCCGAGCCGCCGCATTCGGCCACCGCGCTGACCAGGTCGGTCTCCGCGATCAACACCTTCGCCTTGAGCAGGCCCAGGCTGTGCGCCAGAACCTCGCCGCGCTGGTGGTAGTTCAGCATCCCGGCGACCGCGCCGCACTTGACCGCGGCCAGCATCGTCAGCACGGCGTTGGGCGAGTTGCGCAGCATGATCGCCACGACGTCGCCGTGGCCGACGCCGTGCGCGGCCAGCACCGCGGCGTACCGGTTGGCGGCGGCATTGGCGTCGCGGTAGGTCAGTTGCTGATCGCCGAACCGCAAGAAGATCCGGTCGCCGTAGCGGGCCGCCCGTTCCTGAAACACCGTGCCGATCGATTTCTTCGAACCCGGCTGGGTCAGCAGCCCGGTCATCGCCCCGCGCATGATCACCGGCATATCGGCCAGCAGACCCGGCGCCCGAGATGCGATATCGGTCAGTTTGACCGCCGTGCGCGCTCCGCCGTCGTGATCGGACAAGTCATTCCTCGATTCTGCGTAAGCAACTCGGCGGTCAGCCTAGTAGGGATCGCCTAGTTGCCGGCGGCCTCAGTCGGGCGCGCACGCCTCCACGGCCGCGCTCACCTTGTCGACCAGCAACAACCGGTCCATCGCCGGCTGAGAGATGTACCCGCTGTCGAGCAGTCCGCACAGCCAGAGCCACAGGCCCTCGTAATGCCCCAGCGGATCCAGCATGACGATGGGTTTGCCGTGCAGGCCGAGGTAGCCCGTGGTCCACGAGTCCAGCAACTCGTCGAGGGTGCCCACGCCGCCGGGGAGCACGATGAACGCGTCGGCACGCTCTTCCATCACGTGCTTCCGCTCGTACATGGTCTCGGTGACGATCAGCTCGTCGGCTTCGGCGTCGGCGATCTCGACGCGCATCAGAACCTGAGGGATGACGCCGACGGTCCGCCCGCCGCGGGCGCGCGCCGCGGTTGCCAGCGCGCCCATCGCCGAAACCCGGCCCCCGCCCCACACCAAGGTCCAGCCGCGCTCAGCGATCGCCTCGCCGAGTTCGGCAGCGACCGCGAGCAATTCGGGATGTTCCGGGCCGGACGCGCAGTACACACACACCGCCCAGTCGCCTGATGGCTGACGTTCCGGGCGCATACAACGAAAGGTAGACCAAGCTTGCTGCGGGCCGCACACCGCGCGCAATAAAATCCGGCGATGCCGATTCGATGGAACGTTCCGGAGCACGCGTCGGCCCTGGAGCGGCTGGACGCGGCGCTCGCGGATGGGCGGGGCGCCGTCGTGCTGGGGCCGGACGGCTGCGGCAAATCCACGCTGGCCCGCATGGCCGCCGAAGGCTTCGGCCACCGGCACCCCGGCACGCGCATCCGCTGGGTCACCGGCACCCCGACCGAACGCGCCGTGCCGTTCGGCGCGTTCAGCCACCTGGTGCGCATCGCCGACCTCGGCAAGCCGGCCGCGCTGTTGCGCGCCGCCAGGGCATCGCTGGACGGTGACGACCTGCTGCTGGTCGTCGACGACGCCCACGATTTGGACATCCTGTCGGCGACGCTGGTGTACCAGCTCGCGCTGGCGGGCGCGGCCAGGATGATCGTCACCGGCCGCGCCGAGCCTTCTCCCGACGCCATCGCGGCGCTGTGGGCCGACGGGTTGCTCCCCCGGATCGACATCGAACCGCCCGGCGGGATGACGACAGCGGCCCAGGTCGACGCGTTCCTCGGCGAGATGCCCGCCGCGGCCCGGTCGGTGCTGGACTACCTCGCCGTCGCGGAGCCACTGTCGCTCGCCGATCTTGGCGCCCTGACCGGCGCGGAAGCGGTTGGCGAGGCGACCGATTGCGGGGCGGTCGAGACGCGGGCGCGCGGCGGGGCCTCGGACGACCCGGTGGTGTACACGGCCCACCCGCTCTTTGCCGAGCGGGCGCGGGCCGCGCTCGGCCGCGACGGCGCGCGGCAACGACGCACCGAGCTGGTGCGGCTGCTGTCGAAGCATCCGTCGGACCACCTCAGCGACCGGCTCCGGTTGGCGTCGCTCGCCCTGGACAGCGACGCCCCGCAGCCGACGGCCGAGGTGGTCGTCGCCGCGCAGCAGGCCCTTCGCCTGGGCGACCTCGCCCTCGGTGAACGACTGGCCTCCTCGGCTCTGGAGCGCTCCGGCGGGTTGGCGGCACGGCTGGCGCTGGCACACGCTCTGGCGTGGCAGGGTCGCGGCCGCGAGGCCGACGCGGTGCTGGCCGGCCTGGACCCCGCCGCGTTGACCGAAGCCGCCCTGATGGACTGGACGCTGTTGCGCGCCGCCAACCAGTTCTGGATGCTCAGCGAGCCCGAGCGGGCGACCGCGTTCTTGCGCACCATCCGCAATCGCGTCTCGGATCCGGGCGCGCGCACCACGCTCGACGCGCTGAGCGCCACGTTCGCGATGAACGCCGGCAACGTCGGGCACGCCGTGAAGGTCGCGGGCGAGGTGCTGGCCGCTCCGGAAGCCGACGACCAGGCGGTGGCCTGGGCGGCCAGCGCGGCGGCGCTGTGCGCGGCGCGACAGGGGCGCTTCGACGCCGTCGAGCAGCTGGCCCAGCGCGCCCTGGCCGCGGAACATCCCGGATTGCTGCGCTTCACGATCGGACTGGGGCAGACCACCGCGTTGTTGATGGCGGCCCGGCTCGACGCGGCACGGGAACTCGCGCAGCAGTTCACGGATTTCGCCGAGTTGCAGCAGCCGGGCCGCGCGATCGGCGAGGTGCTGCTGGCCCACGTGCTGCTCGCCGACGGTGAATTCGCCCGAGCGGCGGCGCTACTCGGCCCGGCGGCCGCCACGTTGGAACGCACCGGCTATTCGTGGGGTCCGCTGTCGTTGACGCTGCTGGCGACCGCGCTGGCCCAGCAGGGCGATATCGCCGCCGCGGGAAAGACGTTGGGCAGGGCCGAATCCCGACACGGAACCAAGTCCGCGCTCTTTGCGCCGGAACTCGGCGTCGCGCGGGCATGGCGGCTGGCGGCGATGCGCGACAAGCACGGCGCGGTGGCCGCCGCCCGCGACGCCGCTCGGATGGCCGAGCGCGGCGGGCAGCGGGCCGTGGCGGTGCGCGTCTGGCACGAGGCCGTGCGGCTCGGTGACACCCGCGCGGTCGATCCGCTGTCCCGGATCTGCGGCGAGATCGACTGCGCCGCAGGGAAGCTCGCGCTGGCCCATGCGCAGGCGCTGACCGCCGGCGACGCGGCGGCGCTGCGAGCCGTGTCGGACGATCTGGCCGCGGTGGGGATGCGCGCGGCGGCCGCCGACGCCGCCGCGCAGGCGGGCCCCAACTGACTACGTCAGGTCATCGCCTCGGCGTGCGCAATGTGGCCTTCAAAGGCCAGCGCCACGGCCATGTCGCGGTAGCGGTTTCGGAGCTCGCGATAGGCGGCGTCATCGCCACGCGCTCGCGCCAGCAGCGCCCGCAAGCGCAGCAGCGGGAGTTCGTGCACGACAAACCCGGGCTCCGTCGGGATGGCGGCCAGCCGGTCGATCGCCGCCTGTGCCTCTTGCTGGTCGGCCTTGGCACCGCGGCGTAGCAGCGCTTCCACCAGCGTGGTGGTGGCGGGTCCGCACCATTGCATCTCGCCGCCGGTGAGTTCGACATCGAGGGCGGCGCGGCACAGCGCGACCGCCCTGTCGAGGTCTCCGGTGCGGGCGCTCTCCCTCGCGGTGGCGATGTCGACGATCGGCACGGCACTCAGGCTGTATCGGTCCTTGAGGGCCATGTCCTTGGCCTCCGCAAGCAGGCCGAAGCCAACCTCACGTTGCGAGGCGTCGAGCTGGACCAGGGTGATGCCGCGAGTGAGTCGTGCGCTGCCCAGCGCGAAATTGTCCCCTGAGCGCTCCGCGGCCTGCAACGCATCGGCCGTGTCCGTCAGCGCCGCTTCGTCGGCCACAAGCGTCTCGTGGAGGAAGCCGAGCACGTACTTGTACATGGTGACCAACGTGCGCGTCGTCGGCTCGAAGTTGCGGGCCAACTCGATCGACGAGTCGAACACGTCTCGCCACCCCGGCATTCCCAAATACATTCGGGCCGTGGCCCGATGGGTCAGCGCGACGGCCAGCGGTGATCCGATCAGCAGGTTGCCCATGACGGGATCGCCGTCGGCCAGCTCGATGACGCGCTCGGACAGCCGTAAGGCTTCGGCCATCTCGCCCGCCTCGTACTTGGCGACGATCGCCGCGCAGAGTAGCGCGACCGTTAATATCGGATCGCCGATTGACTCAAGCACTCGCGCGAGTTCCGTTGCCAGCCGTGATGATTCGCGATGATGGTTGTGATACATGTGCGCCAGCACCAGCCCCGCCATGCCGAAGACCAGTGACACCTGGTCGCCCGCGGCGGTGCACAGTTCACGCAGTTCCGGAAAACCGACATCGGCGATGCTGCCGCCGACCCGCCAGACGCTCCCGCACAGCAGGGTGCGCGGCGCGATCCGCATCGACATCCGGTCGGGGGCGTCGGCGGGCAGCCGATCGGCCACCTTGCGTGCCCGCTGCCAACTGACTCGCGCCGCGGCGATGTCACGGTTGGTCGACCACGTTCCGGCCCGCATGTGCCAGCCGAAAGCGGCGCGCAATTCGCCCGCCGCTTCCAGATGCTCGGCGATCAACGCCGCGTTCTCCTCGACCGATCCGGGGTCGTCGCTTTCGATCGCGGCCGCCAGTCGCCGGTGCAGCTCGGCGCGATCGGATTTCAGCTGTGACTCATAGGCCACCGCACGGATCAGCGGCTGGCAAAACGCGTACTCAGCGCGCGGGGTGAGACTTACCTGATCGATCAACTCAGCCGTGACCAGCTCGTCGAGATGGGGGTCGATGCCCATGTTGGACAGGACTCCCGGGCTGAACCGGGATCCGATGACCGCTGCGGCGCTCAATGTCTGCTTGGCCGGCGCATCAAGGCGGTCGATCCGGGCGGCGATGGTGGCCTGCAGGGTGGCCGGCACGCCGACCTCAGCGTCGTCCGCACGGCACACATACGCGCCGCGGGCGCCGCGCAGCACGCCGCGCTCGGCCAGATCACGGACCATCTCCTCGATGAAGAACGGGTTACCGGCGGCCTGCCCGGCGATCATCGCGGCTGGCGCGCCAACCGACGGATCCGAGCCCAGCAGCTCGGTGAGCAACGTCGTGGCTTCCGAATCACTCAGGGGTTCCAGGGAAATCGTCTGGGCACCGGCCGCCGCGGTCAACGCACTGCGGTACTCGGGACGGTAGGTGATCACCACCATCGAGCGGGTCTGCGGGATCAGCGTGATGAAGTCGGCCAGCATCGCCTCGCTCACCTCATCGATCCAGTGCGCGTCCTCGACGATGTAGACCGCCGGTTCCGCACGGGCCGACTGGGCGGCGGCGACCATCGCGGTCAAGCGGCGCCGCCTCGCGTCGGGGTCGATCTTCGGCGACGGTGTGTCAGGGTCAGCGATTCCGAGCAGCTCATCGAGCAAGACCAGGTCCTGCTCATCGGCGTCCGCAAGCCGGAGTCGCACCCGGGCCCGGGCCGCCGGGCCATCCAAATCGTCTACTCCCAGTGCCGCACGGAGCAGGCCGGAAACGGCATGGAACGGAATCCCGCTGGCGTGTGACTCGCAGAACGTCCAGAAGACCTCCACACCGCGGCCGGCAGCCAGGGCCTCGACTTCCCGCGCCACCCGGCTCTTGCCGATACCTGCTGGCCCCACCACACCGACGACGCCCCCGTAGCCATCGATCGAGCGGTCCAAGATGGCCGCGATGGCGGCTAGCTCCCAACTCCTGCCCACCAGGCTCGACAACACCCGCCCGACGAGACCATGCCGCGGTTCGATCATGAGCAGGCGACGTGCGGGCACCGGGGCGTCGACACCCTTGATATGCACCCACTCACGTTCGCCCAGCACCGCGCCGATTTGCTCGACCAGATGCGCGGTGGACTCGCTGAGCATCACCCCACCCGGCCGTGCGACCGACTCCATCCGCTGCGCCATGCCCACGTGCTCGCCGACGGCGGTGTAACCGAAAGGGCCCGAACCGATTTCACCTGCGATCACCTGACCGGAGTTGAGTCCGACACGTAACTGAAGCTCGACACCATCGCGCTCTCGGACGTTGGCGGCAAGCCGTTTGGCCTCCTCCTGAATGCTCAGGGCAGCCAGGCACGCTCGAACGGCGTGATCCTCCAGCGCCACCGGCGCACCAAACATCGCCATCACGCCGTCACCGGTGAATTTGTCGACGGTGCCGCCGTACCTCGTCACCACGGCCGCACAGCGATCGGCCAAGTCGGCCATCACCTCGCGCAGCCGCTCCGGGCCGACGGTCGCCGCGATGTTCAATGAATGAACAACATCCGCGAACAGCACCGT
This sequence comes from Mycobacterium sp. E2733, assembly GCF_001667585.1. Lineage (GTDB taxonomy): Bacteria > Actinomycetota > Actinomycetes > Mycobacteriales > Mycobacteriaceae > Mycobacterium. The sequence goes on along the minus strand of NZ_LZJZ01000031.1, from coordinate 85,444 downwards.
CACCTGCTTGTACTCGGCCGATCGGCGGATCTGCGTGACGGGTGCACCGCACTGGTTGCAAAAGTTGGACTTCGGCGGCAGCCGGGTGCCGCACGATCCGCACGACGTTCCGGCTGCTGTCAATGCACCCCCGACATTGTCCACACCAATATCGTGTCACTGCCGGTCCAGGGTGTCCGTCGTATGAGGAGGCCCTTCGTCACCAACTTTCGGGACCCTGGTACTTATCGGCCGCGTGGGATTTGTGCGCCAACCGTGACCCAATCACCTTGGCGCAGTGACGATCACCCTCCGCTGTGTGCAAAGTGATTGTGGCGGTTGCGATTCAGCCGACGCGCTGGAGGCGCGATCGTGCTGCAGGACCACTGCGCGCGCCTGAGCATCATCAACGCCGAACGTCACGCCAGCGTGATCGCCGGCGCCCAACGTCACGCTGGCGTGTCCCCCGCAAGCTTGCGGTGCCCCCAGCTCGACTAGCCGCCCAGATAGCCGCGCAGCATGGACACCGCGGCGGTGATGTTGGCGACCGGAACGCTCTCGTCGCGGGTGTGCGCGAGGTTGGGATCGCCGGGTCCGAAGTTGACCGCCGGTATGCCCAGCGCGGCGAAACGTGCGACGTCGGTCCAGCCGTACTTCGCCCGGACCTGGCCCCCGGCCGCCTCGACCAGGGCCTTGGCCGCCGGCTGGGACAGCCCGGGCAGCGCGCCCGCGGCCGCGTCGGTCTGCTCGATCTGCACGTCGAGCCCGTCGAACACCTCATGCACGTGCTCGAGCGCCGCGGCCACCGACCGGTCGGGGGCAAAGCGGAAGTTGACCGTGACCGCGGCCGCGTCGGGGATCACGTTGCCCGCCACGCCGCCGTCGATGCGCACCGCCGACAGGCCCTCGCGATATTCGCAACCGTCGATGTTCACGGCGCGGGCGGAGTATGCGGCCAGCCGATCCAGGACAGCGCCCAGTTTGTGAATCGCGTTGTCGCCCAACCACGGTCGCGCCGAATGGGCGCGCGTCCCGGTGGCCGAGATCACGACGCGCAGCGTGCCCTGGCAGCCGGCTTCGATGTAGCCGCCGGTGGGTTCGCCCAAGATGGCCACGTCGGCGGACAGCCAGTCCGGCAGCTCGCGCTCGATGCGGCCCAAACCGTTTGCCGCCGCATCGATTTCCTCGCAGTCATACATCACCAGCGTCAGGTCGTGAACCGGTTCGGCGACGGTCGCGGCCAGATGAAGGAAGACCGCGTCACCGGATTTCATGTCCGCGGCGCCGCAGCCGTACAGGTCGCCGTTCTCGCGGCGGCTGGGCAGGTTGCCGGCGACCGGGACGGTGTCCAGGTGCCCCGCCAGCAGCACCCGCGCCGGCCGCTGGCGGCGGGTGCGTGCCAGCACGGCGTTCCCGTTGCGGACGATCTCGAAGCCGGACGTCTGGGCCCGCAGCGCCGCCTCCACTTCGTCGGCCAGGCGCGCCTCGTCTCGCGATTCGCTGGGGATGTCGACCATCGCCGCGGTCAACTCGATCGGATCCCCGCGCAAGTCCAGCACGGGTCCCAGGTTATCCGCTGCCGAGCGGCAAGTAACCTGACCGCCGTGACTGGAGCTGTAGGCATCGGGCTGGCGACGCTGGCCGCCGACGGATCGATCCTCGACACATGGTTTCCGGCACCGGAACTGACCGAATCGGGCACCGGCGGCACGTCGCGGCTCGCCCTGTCGGACATTCCTCCCGAGCTGGTCGCATTGGTCGGCCGGGACGACGACCGCGGCACCGAGAGCATCGCGGTGCGCACGGTGATCGGCTCGCTCGACGACGTGGCCGCCGACGCCTACGACGCCTACCTGCGACTGCATCTGCTGTCGCATCGGTTGGTGGCGCCGCACGGGCTGAACGCCGGCGGCCTGTTCGGGGTATTGACCAATGTGGTGTGGACTAATCGCGGACCGTGCGCGATCGAAGGGTTCGAGGCGGTCCGCGCGCGGCTGCGCCGGCACGGTCCGGTGACCGTCTACGGCATCGACAAGTTCCCGCGGATGGCCGACTACGTCGTGCCCTCCGGGGTGCGCATCGCCGACGCGGACCGGGTGCGGCTGGGCGCCCACCTGGCGCCGGGCACCACGGTGATGCACGAAGGCTTCGTCAACTACAACGCCGGCACGCTGGGCGCGTCGATGGTCGAGGGCCGCATCTCAGCCGGTGTGGTGGTGGGCGACGGATCCGATGTCGGCGGCGGCGCCTCCATCATGGGCACCCTGTCCGGCGGCGGCACGGAAATCATTTCGATCGGCAAGCGGTGCCTGCTGGGCGCCAACGCGGGGCTGGGCATCTCGCTGGGCGACGACTGCGTCGTCGAAGCCGGCCTGTACGTGACCGCCGGCACCAAGGTCGCCACGCCCGACGGCCAGGTGCTCAAGGCCCTGGAGCTGTCCGGCGGCAACAACCTGCTGTTCCGCCGCAATTCGGTCAGCGGCGCCGTCGAGGTGGTGGCCCGCAGCGGTCAGGGCATCGCCCTCAACGAGGACCTGCACGCCAACTGAGCGCAGCTACACCTCGGCGGCGACCCTCTCGTCGGCCGGGGCGGCGCGCAGCGCCGTTCCCTTGGTCTCCGGCAGCAGATACACGGACGTGAAACTCGCCACGACCAGGGCGGCCATCATGAGCCCGATCGCCCAGCTGCCGTAGGTGGCCAGCAGCGTGCCCGCGACCAGGGGCGGCACGGCTGCGCCGAGAATGCCGGCCAGGTTCATCGCCACCGCCGCCCCGCTGTAGCGGTAGCGGGTGGCGAACAGTTCGGGAACGAACGCCGCGGTGGGCCCGTTGGCCACCGCCGCGGCCGCGAACATCCCGAGGACGGCGACCGCGTACAGCACCGGCTCGCGGGTGTCCAGCAGCGGAATCACCGCGAACGCCCACGGCAGGCATGCCGCGAGCCCGCACAACATCACCCGGCGCCGCCCGACTCGATCGGAGACCCACGCCGAGAAGGACACGCACGCCATGCTGGTGAGCCCGGCGAGGGCTCCGACGCCCCAGATGAAGCTCCGCGAATAACCGAGATGGTTGTGGGCGTACATGACCAGGAAGGTGTTGCCCAGGTAGACGAAGCCCATGCCGCCCAGGAAGATGCCCGCGACGAGCACGATCTCCCGCCGCTGGAAGCGCAACAGCTCCGCGAGCGGCGCCTTGGGCAGCTGGTCGCGGGCCTTCTCCTCCACGAACAGCGGGGTTTCCTCGATGTTCAGCCGCACATAGAGGGCGATACCGATCAGCCCGCTGCTGATCAGGAAGGGCACCCGCCATCCCCATTCCATGAATGCGGCACTTTTCTCACCCATGGTGAGGTTGACGGCGAGAAAGGTCAGGCTGGCCAGGATTCCGGCGGTGCCGCCGCCCAGCAGGGTGAACATGCCGTACCAGCCGCGTTTGCCGGATGGGGCGTACTCGGCGCTCAGCAAGACCGACCCGGCCCATTCGCCGCCGACCGCGAATCCTTGCAGCAACCGCAGGACGATGAGGATCAACGGGGCCGCGATGCCTATCGACGCCGTGCTGGGAACCAAGCCCACACTCACGGTCGACGCGCCCATGATCAGCAACGTGGCGACCAGCGTCTTCTTGCGGCCCAGCCGGTCCCCGAAGTATCCGAAGACGGCCGCGCCCAACGGGCGGGACAGGAACGCCGTCGCGAACGTGGCCATGGAGGCGATGGTGGCCAGCGTCGGGCCGAGTCGCGGGAAGAACACGGTGGGAAACACCAGCGCCGCCGCGGTCCCGTAGATCAGGAAGTCGTAGAACTCGATGGCCGAGCCCACGAGGCACGCGGCCGCTATCCGCCGCATGGGGGTGCTGGCAGCGGACCGATTCGGCTCACCCATGGTGGCCGCGCACTGTCCGGTTGCGTCGATACACCGTTACGACGGTAGGTGAAGCTTCACGGTCGCGCTCTTCGCTGAAGCTGGCAACTTGCTGCGTGTCCTGGCGCCGGGTTGACACGGTCAGCCGTCGGACAACAGCTGCTTTTTGAGCACCTTGCCCATCGCGTTGCGGGGCAGCGCGTTGACGAGGCGCACCTCGCGAGGCCGTTTGTGCACCGAAAGTTCTTGGGCGACGTGGTTGATCAGGTCGTCGGCTTTCAGGCCGGCCGCGCCGACGATGAACGCGACGATGCGCTGGCCCAGGTCCTGGTCGGGCATCCCGACGACCGCGGCCTCCTGTACCCCGGGATGCCCGAGCAGCGCCGTTTCGATTTCGCCGGCGCCGATCCGGTAGCCGCCGGACTTGATCAGATCGACCGACTCGCGACCCACTATGCGGTGCATGCCCTCGCCGTCGATGACCGCGACATCGCCGGTGCGGTACCAGCCGTCGGCGTCGAACGCCTCGGCGGTGGCCTCGGGCCGGTTCAGGTATCCGTCGAACATCATCGGGCCCCGAACCTCAAGCTTGCCAACGGTTTCCCCGTCGTGCGGCACCTCACCGCCGGTGTCGTCGAGGAGTCTGGTTTGCACCCCGGTGAGCGGTAGGCCCACCCATCCGGCGCGGCGCTCGCCGTCGGCGCGGGTCGAAAGGGTGATCAGCGATTCGGAGGCGCCGTACCGTTCGATGGGCTGGTGCCCGGTGAGTTCGGCCAGCCGGTCGAACACCGGCACCGGCAGCGGCGCGCTCCCGGAGACCAGCAGCCGCGCCGGGCGCAGCGCCCGGGCGGCGGCCTCGTCGGCCACCATCCGTGACCACACGGTCGGCACCCCGAAGTACAGCGTTCCCCCCGCGTGGGCGTAGCCCACCGGCGTCGGTTTTCCGGTGTGCACGAAGCGATTTCCCACCCGCAGCGACCCGAGCAATCCCAGCACCAGCCCGTGCACGTGAAACAGCGGCAGCCCGTGCACCAACACGTCGTCGGCCGTCCACTGCCAGGCCTCCGCCAGGGCATCGAGGTCGGCCGCGATCGCGCGCCGGCTCAGCACCACACCTTTGGGCAGGCCGGTGGTGCCGGAGGTGTAGATGATCATCGCGGTGGCGTCGGGCGACGGCTCGGGGTAGCGGTGCCAGGACCGGGCGTGTAGTCGCACCGGAATGTGCGGCAGTCCCTCCGGCTCGTCCGGGACGGGGCCGAGCCAGGCCTGCACTCCCGAATCGGTGAGCATGTGCCGGCGTTCGGCCGCACCCACATCGGCGGGCACCGGGACGAAGGGCACGCCGGCGATCAGGCACCCGGTCACCGCGAGCACCGTCGCCGCGGTGGGCGTCGCCAGGATTGCAACCCGGTCCGCGCCCGCGACCCGTTCGGCCACCGATGTGGCGGCGCCGACCAGGTCGCTGCGACTCAACACAGCCCCGTCGATGCGTACGGCGTCGGCGATGTCGGTGGCGGTGACCGCCGCGGGATTCAGGGACGCCAGCAGCACGTGAGCAGGCTACCCGGCGGCCACCGGGTCAGTCCCGCTCGTCCCAGATCTTCATCAGGGTGGACAGGATCTCCTCGCCGCGCCCCAGCCCGCCGAGGTGGCTCTCGCCGTGCAACACGAACAGCTCGGCGTCGGGAAGCAACGACACGACGTGCTCACCGTGGGCGAACGGGACGATGTGGTCGCTGTCGCCGTGCCACCAGCGCACCGGGACCTTGACCTCGTCGAGCCGGAATCCCCAGTCCTGGGTGAACAGGATGACGTCGTTGAACGGGGCCGCCAATTGCTTGCGGCTGCCGTTGAGCAGGTCGTCGAGGAACATCGCGCCGAACTCGGGCCGGGTGAGCAGGCGCCGGTCGCCTTCGGGCGATATCGCGGCGTACAGGTACAGCGCGGGATTGGCGACCGGACGGATCGCCCGGACCACCAGGCTCGCGCCGATCCGCAGCGGGTCACCGCCCAGCCGCAGCAGCGGCGCCACCCGCTTGCCCAGGTTCATCAGGCCGCTGGTGATCCCCTCCTCGCCGAGGAAGGGCGCGACGCCACCGAGCACGCCGGCCGCCACGACCCTTTCGTGCAGCACCGCGGCCGACGCCAGGGCGTAAGGGCCGCCCCCGGACAGGCCGATGACCGCCATGTCGTTGATGCCGAGCGTGTCCGCGATCGTCCGCAGGTCGTCGGCGAACGCCCGGATGTTCTCGTATCGATGCGGCGTCGACGAACCGATGCCGGGCCGGTCCAGGCCGATCAGGCGGATGTTGTGCTGCTCGGCGTAGACGCGGGCCTCGACCGGGATCTGCCGGCGAGCGCCGGGGGTGCCGTGCAACCAGAACATCGCGCGCCCCTGCGGGTCGCCGAACTCGGCGAAGCCGATCTGGCGGTCCTCGCCGACGGCGACGTTTCCTTCGAGCTTGGGGCGGGCGATCTCGATGACCATGTCAGCAGCCTCGCATGTGACGGGCCTTTTACCAAAGGCTCACTTGATTCCCGCCCAATTGCCTAGATGCGGTGGCTTTAGTGCGCGTTGATCCAGTCGGAGTATCGAGTAGCGAAGATGGTGGCATTCTTGTCGGGCGCGAGCGTGTGATCGTCGATCACCGCACCGAAATATGGCGCCCGGGCGTCAGTCACCACCCGACGTTGATCACCATGGGCGGCGAGACCCATGCGGACAAAGTCGTCCATCCCCATCGCTTCTGGCCCAGCGATCTCCGTTACTCCGTTGATCGGAGGCCCGACAGCCGCGTCGGCCACCGCGTTGGCGACATCGTCGGCCGCAATCGGACGGAACAATGCATGTGGCAATCTGACAATGTCTCCGTCTGTCGCGGAATCGGCTAAACCAAGGGCGAATTCGTAGAACGGAGTTGCCCGCACGATCGAATAAGGTCGGCCCGAATCTTTGATCAGGTTTTCCTGAGCTGCTTTCGCGGTGTTGTAGCCGCTATCTGGCATGATCTGCGCGCCCACTACGGACAGCGCAACATGGTGGTTAACTCCCGCTTCTTGTTCAGCAGAAAGAATATTCGTGGTCGCCGTCGTGAAAAAATGCATCACAGGCTCATCGTCGAACAAGGGTGAATCGGCGACGTCGACCACGACATCCGCACCGGCGACCGCGTTGGCGAGTCCTTCACCAGTGAGTGAATCGACACCTGATCGACGTGAGGCGGGGATCACGTCGTGTCCCTGCACGCTCAGCTTCGACACTACCTTCGAGCCGATCAGCCCCCGCCCGCCAACGACTACGATCTTCATGGTGAACCTTTCAGAAATGGGTTTGACATGTGACTTCGTCTGATTCAGCGGCACTCACGGTGGCTAGCTCGTTTCCGCCGACATTGCCTGGGCACACAGGGATTCCGACGTACGGTTCATCATCAAATGGGTTCACCCGGGAACATCTGGTCGAAGAGTTTGCATAATTCGGGGACACTGTCGACGTCCATCCCCAGTTCGTACCGTTCACAGAGTGCATCTAGGGCCTCGGTCGATACCTTGTCTACCCCCGTGATTCTCATGACGCTCCTGGTGGACCGCCGCTCTTCGTATCGGCGCCAGGCGTAAGGCCCTCGCCTGGGCGCCCAGAAACGGGGGTGACACTCCCGCCGGGTTCTGGTCGTTATGAGACTGCAGCCAGGCGGGGTGAGTTGTCATCACCCCACCTACCTATTCACCCGGGTGAGTGAGGCGCTGCGCGAACCGAAGCGTGGATTGGGTCGATCGGGTGAACGATTACTGCGGAGGTGATGGTTCGGTCGCGGCCGAGGGGCTGCTCGCCAGGGCGGGTTGCACACCGGGCCGGTCGCGGCATAGCGCCGCGATGTCGCAGGGCACAGGTTGACACGCAGGGAGATTGGTTATGAACAGCGCGGCGCATAACGCACCCAGGGCGAAGAGTGTCGCGCTCACCTCCAACGCGTGGGCGAATCCGATGGCGCTCGCCGCGCCAACGCTGATCAGGCCCAGGGACCCGATCGACATCAGCGCGGCCAAACGCGATACGGCGTTGTTGATTGCCGACGCCATGCCGCTGTATTCGGTCGGCACCGACGCCAGTGTCACCGACGTCAGCGGTGTGATCGTCGCGACCAGCCCGATGGCTAGCACGGTCATCCCGGGGACCAGGTCGGTGATCGCCTGGAAATTACTAGGTTTCGGCCGGATCAGCAGCAGCCCGACCCCCGCCAAAGCGGGACCGACAATCAGGAAGGCACGTGGTCCCACCCGCGCGGCAATGCGGCCGACATGGCGGGCGAAGAAGAACGACAGCGCCGGGATCGGCAGGGTGGCGAGTCCGGCCGCGGTGGCTGAGTATCCGCCGATTTCCTGGGTGTAGAGAGCGATGGCCAGCGATCCCAGCGTCAACCCGCCGTAGACGAACGCGGTGACGAGGTTGGCCGCAGCGAAGTTGCGAAAGGTGAACAGCGGCAACGGAAGCATCGGAGACCTGCTGCGGTGCTGCCAACTCACGAAGCCGGCCAGTGCGGCGATCCCGACCACCGCTGGTGTGAAGACCGTCGGGACTGTCCAGCCCTCGCGTTGTGATTCGATTAATGCATATACCGTCGCGGCCAGCCCTACCGACGATAAGCCCACCCCGGCGGTATCGACACGGGCGCCTTCGACGCGCCCCGACATCGGACACAGCCAGAATGTCAGTGCATAACCGACCGCCACGGGGATCGCTGACAACACGAAAATCCAACGCCAGCCCAAGAAATCGACGCACATTCCGCCCAGCAGGGGGCCCAACGCGAATGCGGTTCCCGTCCACCCGGTCCAGACGCCGATCGCCGCGGACTGGCGTGCCTTGCCGAACACCGTGTTGATCAGCGCCAGCGAACTCGGCACGAGGAAAGCCGCACCCAGCCCCTGGATGAGGCGTGCGGTGACCAGCATCGCCGGTGAGGTGGCAGCCGCCGCCAGAACCGAGCCCGCCCCGAACGCCAACAGCCCGAACCTCATCACCGGAACGCGTCCGAACAAATCCGAAATGGACCCGCCGGGCAGAATCGCGGCCGCCGTTGCCAACAGGTAGCCATCGATGATCCATTGCTGCAACGCCAGGCCACCGCCGAGGTCGTGCTCGATGGCCGGCAAAGCGAGGTTGATTACCGTGGAGTCGACGTACGCGACCATTGACACCATCACCGCAACCACCATCGCACGGCTGGTCGGTGCCGCGTAGCGCAGCGTCACTGCCGCCACCGTTCGGCGAGTGGCGATGACTGGGCGTCAGTCCCGTTGCGTGCGTAGGTCATCGGCTTGCTCACCACCGGTCGGAATGCACCATGTCGTCGAGCGGAATCCGTCGGGCAGGGCGGAAGGTCGTGCCGGCCACACCAGCCCGTCGATGATGCTGAACATGGCAGCGGGTACGTGGCGGATGATCTCTTTGCTTACCGCCAGGTAGGCGGACGCGTTGTCGCGGCTGGTTACCCATTGACGCATGCAGACATGTCGGTGAGCTTGGCGCCGGCCTTGCTGAGCGCCATTTCGACATTGGCCCAGCACTGCCGGGCTTCCTCGGTGAAGTTCTCGGTCAGAGTGCCGTCTTCGCGAACCCCGGGCGTTCCGGAGACGAAAATCTGCGTGCCCCCGCCAGTTACGGCGGCGGCGTCGGCATATTTGTCGATGTGATCGGCCACTCCGGTGCGGATCCGGGTAATGGTGGTCATTTCGAGACTCCTTGGTGGTGTGAGGTTTTTCGGTGTCTGATGGCAACTTCGTCAGGTGGCTGTCGTGATGACCACTCCGCCGGGCTGGTGGCCTGCGACAACTTGTGCGAGGGCGTAGGCGGCCTGATCCAGGCTGCAGGAACGCGGCGTCGGCATGCTCAGCCGATTCGAGACGAGTAGCGCGGCCAGGCGGTCGAGTTGAGCGCCGTCGGAACGGACGTAAACCGCGGTCACGCCGATGCCGCGGGTTGATGCGGGCGGGTCGGGAGTGATGGTGGCCAGCCGGCCGCCATCGGCAAGCGCGGTCATCGCCGCAGCGGCACCGCTGGGGGCCGCGTTAGCGACGGCGGTGATGAGGTCCTTCGCCAATCCCCTTGCCTGCTGTGGCCACATCCGATCGCGGTAGTCGAGTACTTCGCGCGCGCCATACCCCCGGACTCGGTCGGCGCTGCGCGGGCTGGCGGTAGCGAGCACGTCGACGCCACGCAGGGCAGCCAGCTGGACAATGAGCCCGCCGGTGATTCCACCCGCGCCATGAACGAGCAAAGTTTCTCCAGCGCGCAGGGTCAGCGCCTCGCCGACCACCTGCTCGGCGGTCAACGCCGGCACAGGAAAGATCGCTGCGGTCTCCCACGAAATCCCGTGCGGTTTGTGGGCGAGCGACGCGACGGGCGCGATCACAAACGGCGCCCAGGTGCCTTGGGCACGCAACGGCACAGGGTGACACAGGACCTCATCGCCCACACTGAATCCGTTCGGGTGAGCACCGACGGCCTTGATGACGCCGGCGGCCTCGACTCCAAGTGCCATCGGCGGGCTCGCGCCAATATCCCAACCACCGGTGCGGATGATTTCGTCCCAGTTGCCAACTCCGGCGCTGCGAACCTCGATGAGGACCTCGTCGGCCGCCAACGGCCGCGGTTCGTCCACTTCGATCGTCTCCACTTCGCCACCGAAAGCGCGGACCCCCGCTGCGAGCATGGTCACAGTGGGACGACCAGCCAGGCGCAAATCATTGTGGTTCCTCTCAAGGATCGCTGTCTAACCGGTCTGATAGACAAGGTGATTCGCTTGACCGCTGTTCTGTGCCTTCTGCCACCCGTTCTGCGGTACCGGGGCGAGTTCGGACTCTTGGTCGAGTAACAGATCCCAGACCTGATTGACCGTCGGATGTGGCGCGACAGCATGGCGCAGGAGACCGACTGGGACCTTCGCGACAATAGCCAGAGTGGCCGCTTGCACTAGTTCGGAGAACTCCGGGCCGACAAATGTCGCCCCGAGCAGCGTGTTCGTCTCGGCGTCAATGACCAACTTCGCCCATCCCTGGAAACCATCCCGGAAAAGGGCCAGGAATGACAGTGTGCCGGGGTAACAGGCAGTTCGCGTCCGCACCACGAATCCTTCTGCTAGAGCTTGACTTTCCGAGCGTCCCGCTCTGACGACTTGAGGCTCGGTGAAGATAACCTGCGCAAGGCTGCCCGCATCACGGGCAGCCAACTCGTTCTCCCCGAGTTCTCGCCCCGCGGCCCGCGCCGCGATGATGTCGGCCACGAGATGGCCATGGTAGGTGGAGATATGCGACAACCGAGCACGCCCGGTGGTATCGCCCAAGGCGTACAGCCAGTCGCCTGTGACGCCGACCGCCTGGAGATGGTCGTTAACAGCGACGAACCCGCCGCTTGGCAGGCCAAGGGTTTCCAGCCCGATGTCGTCGGTGTTGGTGCGCCGTCCGGCGGCCAGGACGACCTCGTCTACCTCGATGGTCTGGCCGCCGAAAGTTGCGGTGACGGGCCCGCCCGCCACGGGGCGGGCTACCGCCGACAACTCCGTGTCAAAGTGGATCATGACGCCTTTGCTTCGCAGTGACTGCGCGACCAGGTCGCGGGCTTCGGGTTCGCAGCCGGAAAGTAGAGCGTTCCCGCGTACCAGAAGTGTTACCGCCGAACCCAAACCGGTAAGGATGGTCGCGAACTCCACACCGACGGGGCCGCCACCCACCACCAGGGCGCGAGGTGGCACTTTCGTCATGGTCGTCAAGTCCCTATTGGTCCACGGGCGTGCTTGCGCCAACCCAGGTATCTCCGGCACGTTAGGGCGTGTCCCGGTGGCCACAACGACCGCGTGGCGTGCCTCCAAAACGGCTTGGGTGTTGTCGGCACAAGCCACCCGCACTGTCCGTTCGCCGTTCAACCGGCCGAACCCGTGAAACACTGCTACACCCGCCTGCCGCAGTGATGCTGTTCTGTCTTGGTCCGAGAGGTGCTCGATGATCGCGTCGCGTTTGGCGAAGACGGCCGCAATGTCCAGTCCTTCGTCCGAAACGACCTCTCGCACACCAGGAACGGCCTTTGCGAGATTGAACACCTCGATCGGACGAAGCAGTGTTTTGCTCGGGTTGCAGCCCCAGTAATGGCACTCCCCCGCGACCAGACGATCCTCGATGAGCGCTACCGCAAAGCCTGCCGACGCAAGCTTTCGCACGGCGGCCAGGCCGCCGACCCCGCCGCCGACGACGACAACGTCGAAGTCTTTGCCAGCCTTCATCTAGCGTCACTTCCGATGACCGCTACGGGCGGCGGCTGTGGTGGCCTGCGACGATCTCGAATGTCCGGACTGGAGGAGGTGCCAGGGGTGTGTGGTGCCGGCGGCGGTGTTGTGCCGAGTATCGCGTAGGCCGCGGCCGCGCTTGCTGCGGAGAAGACACTGTAGCTAAGCGGTGATTCAAATCCGAGGGATACAGCCATCGCGGTTCCAAATATTATGAGCACCAAGCAAGTCGCCATGCCGACGAGTTTTGGCTGCCAGCCGGCCAGGAGCAAGACCGCCAGGGTCGCTTCGGTGGCGGTGGCAGCCCAGACAATGACGGTCAATAACCATCCAGAAGCAAATGGAACAAGCTGGTGGACATAGCCGGCGAAAGCTCCGATGCTCCCCCAGCTGCCCTGCCCAAACGGCTTCCACCAACCGAATCGGTCGGCAACGGCGGACAGAAAGGCCGAAGCGAGCGACAATCGTAGGGCTATCCGGACAACCCGGCTCGAATCATGCTTGTGCATGAACTGCTCCAGCTGTGTCGTATCGCGGAGATGGATGATGTCGGCAAATCGTTGATGTCGAGCAACCCAAACCGGACCGCAAACGCGTCGGCTCATTTTTTCGCGTTGTCGGCCGTGGTTAGCGGGGCGTCTCCCGTATCGAGTAGGAAGACGGCGAGTAGCTCAGCGGGTTCCGTGGCGCTGGCATTTTCACTGATCGTGTGGTGCGCGCCGGGGGCTTCACTCCACGTGTCACCCGCGTGATAGACGCGTGCAGGCTCACCTTCGACTTGGCTGCGGATCGCTCCGGAAATCACGTAGGCCATGATGAATGCCGATTTCGCGTGGTGGTGAGCTCCGCTTTTTGCTCCGGGCGGATAGCTGACGGTCACTGCCTCAAGTGATTTGCCCGGAACATTGGTTAGGTGATTGAAAACCGGTCGGACAACCGGGTTTTGATCCGAACTCTCTGGCGCCGGCTCGGCATGGGCCGCGGGCGCGAGCATCACCGCAATAGTCAGTGCGGCGAGTGATATTTTCAGGGCCATTTGGCTGCCTTCCCTTCGGATGTCTTGGCGACCAGCTGATGTGATGCACGATTTGGGCTGACCCGCGCACGCCCGGCGACGGCTCGCGCCCTGTCACCGGCACCGGTAGCTGACCGCGACGGCGCTCGCCCGCCTAGCCCTGCTCTGCCCCAACAGGTTCGGCGGATCGGCATGCAGGTAAGTCACCTCCCAGTAGCACGCGTGCACGCCGCCCGATCACGGATGGTTCCTTTTTCAATCTTCCGCGACCCGCAGGATCGTCTTGCCAGGGATGCGCTTGCCGTTAGCGAATGCGGCGGCGGCTTGGGCCAGTGGCAGTACGGCACCCACCACCGGTTTGAGGCGCCCATCGCGTACTCGCACGGCGAGCTCGGCCAGCTGGGCGCGATCGGCTTCGACCAGGAAGAAAACTGCCCGCCCGTCGCGCGGCTGGGTCTTTGGCGGCTCGGCGATGGTGACGAGCGTTCCGCCAGCCCGCACCAGAGCAGCCGATCGGTCGAGGACCTCTCCGCCGATCACGTCAAACACCACGTCGACTTCGCCGGCGTCCTCTAGCTTTTCGGTCTCCAGGTCGACGAAGGTGTGGACACCGACCTCCCCCGCCCGGTCTCGGTCTGCGGTCCGGCCGGTACCGATGACGCGCGCACCGACGTCGCGAGCCAGCTGCACCGCTATCGACCCAACGCCACCCGCGGCGCCGTGGATCAGAACCGTTTGTCCGGGTACGAGGCGGCCGTGGTCGAACAGGCCCTGCCAGGCGGCTAATCCGGAGATCGGCAGCGCCGCCGCCACAGTATGGTCGATGTCCATCGGCAGCGGTGCGAGATTGCGGGCTTCCACAGCGATGTACTCGGCGAGCGACCCGTTGCGGGCCCAGTCGGCGAGCCCGAACACCCGCTGACCAACGCTTAAAAGCGTTGTACCGTACCCTAACTCAACCACGACGCCCGAAAGCTCGTGGCCGGGCACACTCGGCGTCCGGTCACGGCCTGCGCGGTCGATCCAGGTGTGTGGCCAGTCAAGCTCCCCGCGTGTGAAACCGGCGGCGTGTACCCGCACGACGACGTCGTTGTCGGCAGCCTGGGGATAAGGCAGGTCGGTCAGTGACAGGCCGGCGACACCGGCGTCCCGATCTGAAACAGTGATGGCTTGCATTACACGTCCTTCCTGATGTTGGTTGTTGTCGCCGGGTCTGCCGCGGACTGCGGTTGGACGCTGACGAGCTCAAGGCCTAGATCACGGACCCGGTCGAGGAGTCCGTAAAGCTGTGACTGGTCGCGGATTTCACCAGTGAATCTGGTTTCGGTCGGACCGGCCTCGAGGCTCATCCCTTCTAATGCGGACCCGAGCCGCTCGGTCAGGCGGCCCCGAATGCAGATCCGGTACATCGTCGGCTGCACTTAATCCTCCGCTCGCCAGCTGCTGATTCAGCGTTCACCGACGCGGGGTGAGTCGTCATCACCCGGCGAGCTAATTCACCCGGGTGAGTGCATACCCCGAGTGGGCCCAGCGACGGGAGGACTCTGGGTTCAGATCTTCGAGCGCTGCTGCCCTACTTAAGACGGCGAGGGTCAGCATTCCGCCGCAGCCGGCGCGGTGTCAGCGCCTGTCATCGCCATCCGGCGGCCGCGGCGTCACAGTCATGGTGATCGTGGGCCGCCGCTGAGGGGGAACGCCGCGGATCCCGCGTACGGCCGCACTCGCCAAGAGCATTTCGTTGAACGGGTTTTCCGCGCTCGTTGCCAGGACCGTCGGGGCGGCACCGGGAAGGGCGTTCGGCCACGCTACCGCGACCTGTCTGATCGGCGGGATGGCTTCGGTCCAACTCGGGGGCACCGACAGCGCGCCGATTGAAAAGGCCCGGCCCAGACCCGCTGACGCTCTGGGTTGCACACCACTGCCTGCGCCTGTTCCTGAACCCCCCGGGACCGCGCCCAAACGTTGGAGTATGGCATCCAGCTTGCTCGCACCATCTGGGTCGTAGTGCACCGCATATCCGAGGCCGGCATACGACCCGGCCATGCCAGTCGAAGTGATGGCGGTAGAAGCCGACGCAATGGTCGGGTTCACGGGGCTCAGTAAGCTCAACAATTGCATGAGCGATGGGAATGCGGCGGCCTCGGCCGGTAAAGGCAGCGCAAGTCCCTGAAGTGCATTCGGCACTGCGGAGAGCAGCTGCGAGCCTGTCGACACGATGGTCTGGGTGCCCATG
This sequence comes from Mycobacterium sp. E2733, assembly GCF_001667585.1. GTDB lineage: Bacteria > Actinomycetota > Actinomycetes > Mycobacteriales > Mycobacteriaceae > Mycobacterium. Next base: position 70,072 of record NZ_LZJZ01000031.1, on the reverse strand, counting down.
CCGGCGGGCGTAGCGCTGGCCTGCGCGACTGCAGCAACCTGGGTGGCGACCCCGGCCGGATTTGTGGTGGGCGTGGGCGAGGTGTACGACGGTAACGCCGACGCGGCAGCCGACGCGCCCGCATACTCATACATTGCCCCGGCGTCCTGGGCCCACATTTCGCCGTAGACGGCCTCGGTGGCCGCAATTGCCGGGGTGTTTTGACCGAGGATGTTTGTCGCGATCAGCGACATCAGCTGCGCGCGATTGGCTGCGATCATCGCTGGTGGCACCGTCATCGCAAACGCGGCCTCATAGGCGGCTGCGGCGGCCGCGGCCTGAGTGGCGGCCTGCTCGCACAACACCGCAGTTGTTGTCAGCCACGAGGCGTAGGGCTCGGCGGCGGCCGTCATCGCCACATAGGCGGGACCGAGCCAAGCCGCGCCGGTCAGGTCGCAGATCACCCATCGATAGGAGGCCGCCGTGACGTGTAGGTCGGCAGCCAGCCCTTCCCAGGCCGCGGCGGCAGCCAGCATCGACCCGCAACCCGGCCCCGAATACATGCGACCGGAGTTGATTTCCGGCGGCAACGCCCCGAAATCCATCTTCGAAACCTCAGGGGCCCTTGGCTATCCGGTTGCTTCGCGGATGTAGTCACCGATTTGGCGCAGTGAACGGGTGGCTTCGGGAATCATCGGCGCGGCGAATTGGAACACGTGGATCTGGCCCGGCCATACCTGGACTTCGACGGGCACCCCGGCGGTGGCCAGTCGTTGAGCCGCCAGCTGCGCGTCGTGGAGCAATACCTCGCCACCGGACACATGGATCAACATGGGTGGTAGTCCGGGTTGGATGTGATCAAGCGGCTCGTAGACCGCGTCGGAATACCCGCTGGCACCGCGTTGTGCTGCGGCGCGGGTGATCAAGCCAAGTAAGGCGTCGAACGCTCTCGGTGGGAGCATCGCATCCGAGCTGATATCGGGGTTGGTCGCTCTGGGTTGTGTGGCCAATTGCAGCAGCGGTGACATCGCCACCAGCGCTGCCGGCTGCTCACCGCATGCGAGCAGGCGTTGCGCCAGCGCGAGCGCCAAGTAGCCCCCGGCAGAATCGCCGGCCAGCACGATCTGGTTGGGCTCGTAACCTTTTCGCCGCAACCACCGGTAGCCGTCGTAGCAGTCGTTGATCGCGTCGTTGATCGAATGTTTCGGAAGCTTACGGTAGTTGGGCACCAGCACGGGGCTGTCGGCGAAACTGGACAGCGTGCTCACCAGTCGGCCGTACGAGTGGGCACCGCAGGTGAGGAACGCCCCGCCATGCAGGTACAGCACGGCCCGGCGGGTGCCGTCGGCTGGCAGCACTCCGGCGGCACGGATAAGCTGCGCGGTGCAATGAGCCAGCCCGATGGCAACGCGCACCGCACCTGGTACCGGCGTAATGGCACGGGCGGCGAACTCGACGACGCCCCATGGCCACGGCGCCGAGGGCAGGTAGCTGCCCACGTTCAACGCGGGCCGGATCATCAGCCGGGCGCTCAGCCAGGCGATGCGCGCGCCCATGCTCGGACCGTCCTGGATGACATCCACGATGGCGTCCGCGCGGAACGGATACCGCTGACGTTTTCGTGCCCTGGGTGCTCGCAGACCGAGGTGTGCTGAGCCCGACGCGGTGGCGGGTGCGCTCATGTCAATACTTCCACGCCTCAGTCAGCAGAACTGGCGCCGGGCCAGACTCCGCGCTCATCGTGCCGGCTCCGGGTTGACGGCCGGCGCGCATGCCCGACATAAGCTCGCACTCTGGCGATCGGCGAATCTGGGTGATTCACTTGGCCTTTGGCGTGTGCCTCCGCATAACGGACACTGTTGGCCGGCGGCGGCCACCTGCTGGTCACGGCACCGCCAGACGGCCGCTCGTCCCTGCGCCAGCGCCTTGCGGTGTCGCCTACTCCCGTATGCGATCATCCCGGCCGCAACCGAGGATCCCGCACAAACGGCGGCGGTGATGCCGAAATCGATTAGCTGACCATTGATCAACATGAGGACCGCATAATCACCGGCCGCCACTGCCACAAACAGGGAGGCAATTCGTAATCGGGTCATGGTGCCAGTCCCTCGAGCCCGATCGAGCGGACAGCAAAGACACTGCGCAGGTACCCGGTGGGGCGCCCGCATGTGGTGCACGCCGGATGTGTGCCGCATCGGGACGCCACCTCGCGTTTGTCGCCGACGTAGGTCGCCATCGCCCATTGCACAGTAGCCAGGCAGGTTTCACAGAGCGTCTCGACGAGGTCGCCGTCTGGGGTTAGTCCCATCTCGTCACATCCGTCGACGGCGTGTATCTCGGCCACCGCGACTGCCGGCGCACCGCACGCAATGCCGGTCGACACGCCCTGGGCACTACAGATTGGCTGCAGTGCGTGAAGTTGATCTTCGATCGCCGGCACGGCCTCCATCACGGAACCTCCTTTCCGATGGGCCCACCGGCGGGCAGACGCGGCTACATCCCGGATTCGATGCGGCAGCCATGGTGTTCGCGCGGCGCTGGATGCGTATTCAGCAGGCGGTCGTTGAAATTGGCGACGCTTCATCTGGTTTCTCCGATTTTGTGGCGATGGTTTCTGCGGTGGCTAACGCAGCGAGGTTGTCCGCTGTCACCGCGACCCATTGCTTGCATATGGGGTTCCGAACGCAGATCGGGTACATGGTCGGGCTCCATTTGCCCTGCGCCCGCGATCTGTTAAGCCAGCATTCATTGAGGTGGGATGAGTGGTCATCACCCGACAAACTGATTCACCCGGGCGATTCGGCAGTTATTCCGGTTAACGCGAGCGGTGAGGCAGTACTCGATTTTGCGATTGCGGTAACGGCGATTAGGGAAGAAGAGCCCGGAAGCGGGCGTCGGGCGGGGGCGATTCACTCCATAGGGACTTGGCGACGCAGCGACCGCAGGACGCGGGGTATAGGTCAGTCACTTGACCACCCACCCACGTAGGGAACGGCTGCCTCCACATTTGCAGACCTGGCAGCCTAGTTGTCGAGGTGCGGCATCGTGCGAAGCGGGAGCCGCACGCCGACAACGGTCTTCGGCGGATCTCTGAGCCGCCGAGACTCGGCTGATTGTGTCACCAAGCCGCTCGTAGGGATCGAAAATGGTTGACATCATGGAGGATTCCCCGCAGGGACTATCGAAACAAACAGAAATGCGAAATATATTGGACTGCAACATAACACTAACGGGTGCTCAGACGGCGCGTTTTTTAACGCCGTGAACGTCACTGCCGAAGGAGTGCTCCGCCCTTGTGATCATCGTGCGCGCGGGCGCGCCTGACTACCAAGGTGCGCGGCGTCCCACCGCGCATCGATGCGGGTCACGCGGCGATCCTCCATGACCAGCCACAGCGCTCCGGCGACCGTGCCCAGGACGGCGATGAGCACGGTGGTAGAAAGCCATTCGTAATGTCGATAGGCGGCCGCTGCCGCCGTGCTGATCAGGCCGAACATCGCTACGATCAGCAGGACCAACCCGGGCCAGATGAAGTTGTCCTTCATCGCAATACCCGCGTGCGGTTGTGTGGTCCGGGAGTGGTCCGTCGGATCGTCATGCGTGTCGCCCATTGCGGCTCCTCTGTCGTCGGACGAGATATCAATATTTGGTCAGGCCGGGGTGAGCAACTCGGGCAGCGTAATCGCCCCAATCGTTGTCACGAGCCACACCACAACCGTCGTGGCCAGCCAGGATGCCGTGCCGTCAATAGCGAGCCCGTGCGTCAAGGCCGACGCCAGGATCAACGCGACGATTGTCAATGCCAGCCCGGTGCCCCCAAGGAGCAGCGACGCATACGGATGGGACAATTTCAAAATCCACACGGACAGGATCGCCTGCGTTACCGCAAACACCACTACGGCGACGATGAACCCCGGTGCTGACAACAAGACTGCGGGAACGATCCACCCCGCAAGCAGTATCCCGATTGCCCACGATGCCGGAAGCACCAATGCCCGCAGCAAGACTTGCCTCATGGCATTACGCGTAGGTCGGCGGGCTCTGGCTGGGTCGGGAATAACGATGACGACTGCCAACCCCACTGCCAGAAGGATGAATCGGGACCCACACCGGGACCGTGGTCAACTGTTGTTGCCATAGGGCACATCCTGGCGATAGCCGGGGTGAGGTGTCATCGTCCGGGTCGCCGATTCACCCGGGTGATCCTGCTGCACGGCTTCGGCTCCGACCCCACCGAATTCCAGCCTCCCGCTCAGCAGCCCAACGCCGACTGGGGTGCTGTGTGTGCACATTGTGGGAGCAAATGACGAGCGGCGCGCCGCGCTGATGATCATGGGCCAAGCTTGGACCGGCCAGCGTAGAGACCCTACGCGATGCCGTAGTCGTTTATCTTGCGGTAGATGGTCGCCCGCGACATTCCCAGGGCGCGAGCCGCCTCTTGCTTGTTGCCGCCGTTGTCTTGCAGGCTACGAACAATCGCGTCGCGCTCGAGGGCTTCCATTTGGGTCAGCTTCCGCCGCGTGATGGAACGGCACTCCGGTGGCAACTTGTCGGCGCTGATGATGCCCGATCGTTGGCGGGCAACGGTTTCGATCAGGACCCGCCGCAGCTGTGCGACGTTGCCCGGCCACGGCAGCCTGCTGAGTTGGCGCATAGCATCGGGCGCCAGCTGCACATCGGCGCCGCGGGTGATCTCGCGCAGCAACAGCGGTACCAATTCTTCGAGGTCGTCGATCCGGTGCCGCAGCGCCGGCACGGTGACGGTGTGGGTAAACAGTGGGAGCAGCTGCTTGATCGGCCCTGAGGGAGGCGCAGAACTCTTGGTCGCCGCGATCCAGCCCCGGCCTGCGCGCATGGCCAGCATCGAGGTGATCGATTCGAGTGTGTCGCTATCTATGGCATCCACATCGGCGATCACCACCACGAAGTCCTCATCGCCGGACTCAGCCGCCAGCTCGGCAACGAGACGCGTCGCGTTGGGAAACGTCTCGGAGCGCAGCACCCGAACGGATCGGCTCGGGTTCACGTGTTGCCCCGCCGCCTGGGCCAGCCGCGCCCGACCGGATCCCTTCTCTCCCTCGATCATCACCCAATGCCGGTCGCTGCAGCACTGCCGCACCTGTTGGCAGCAGCGCAACCATGCGCCGTCGCGGCCTGCCAGGCCAGGGATGTGAGTGTCCGCCGAACGGGCGTTTTTTCGGTGTTGCGAGCTTGTCTGGGACGAAAGATCAACGTGGAAAACAACATTGGTTCGGCCGCCGCGTATCGCGGAGCGGTCGGCGACAGTGATTTTGGCGATATGCCCGCTTGGCAGAACAGCCAGCGCCGTGCCCGAGAGTGTGGAGCTGAGTAGATCCGAGGCGTGTTCGAGCAGCACGGTCTGATCGTTGCCGTGCAGTGCGCGACGCAGATAGGGGTTGATCAACACCACGTCGCCACCGATCGCAACGACCCCGCTCGAAGACCGCCGCGCCTCCCGTAGGTACGCCTCCAAGAGCGCCGTCTCACCCTCATGAGCCACCGCCCGCATGCGATCCTCAATTTGACGACCGGCGCTGGTCGCCAACGCGAGCAACAGTGGATAGGATTCGTCGGCCGGACAACTCAGATTTACGGCGCCGATTACCCTGCGCGTGACGGGATCTCGGATCGGCGACCCTGCACAGGAGAAACCGGTGAACATAGCGACGTAGTGCTCGCCACCACGGATGAAGGCCGGCCGCCCAGTCTCTAGTGCGGTGCCAATCCCGTTGGTGCCCGCCACTTCTTCAGCCAAGCTATAACCCGGTACGAGGCTCACCGTGTCCAACGCGTTCAGGATGGACACCTCTGCGGCGGTCCGTTCAACCACCACCCCGTCCGTTGATGTCAGAATGACGCTGACAGCTTGCGCAGCCAGGTCATCGGTGACGCGCTGCAGCACCGGCGCGGCCGCGCGCGCCAACCGCGAGTCGGTATTGGGTTCACGCACATACGGGAGCTCGACCCTGTCGGGGTGTACGCGAAGGGCCTGCGACCGACGCCAAGAATCCAGGACACTGGGTTGCAGAATGCCTTCCTCACCGAGTGAGCGCACCGGGCCAAGCGTCTCCACGGACAGGAACTGTTCCCTGGCGGCCTTCGCCTCCAAGGTCCCCTCGCACACGAACCGTTCCCTGAGTCGGCGAACGTCGGTTTGGGTGTCGGCCCGCGAGCTCATCGATGCATGGACCTCGCTCCCCGACCGAGCGGCGCAGCCGCCCCCAAGTGCGCGCGTCTCAGATTGAGACGCGCAACCCTGCTCAGATTGAGACGCTCAGTATACGCCCGCAGCGGTTTCATTGGTCACGTCAGCTAATACACCGGACCGATCGGAAGGGTGAGTTGCGGCAGCAACGGCACACGGCGTCGAACGCAATGGCCGCTCGGCTGTCAACCGATCTGACTCGGCCATCCCGGCACGAGCCGCCCGGTGCAGCGCCACAGGTACAACACGATCCGGCGAAAGGGGTGGAGTAATGACTACCTATCAGCTAACCGATCGCCTACACGATGGCCGTACCGTCCGCGTCCGGGCAGATCAGATCGGGGCGACGGTGGCCTCATGGCTGGCCGAGTTGGGCGCCTGCAGTCCTTTAGCAGAATTGCTCGGCTGTGCGGTGCGCGATGGTGACTGGCCCGCCGCACACGGCATAGCCGACTACCTGTCGGTGGAAGTCCAGGGGGCAGCATGACGGTCGAAACCGAATCGCAGCGAATGGCGCTGACAAACCCGTCTACACTAACTACCAGCGCTAGCGCTGGCGAGAACTGTGGACGAGACGACGGGGAGGTCTTCCGCCCGCCTACTTCACGTCGGGCGGTGCCGGTTCGTATGAGCACTGCGAGGCCGTCGGGGCAGGTCCGCATACCGCCGATTCGGGGGCGGGCGGACGAGCTGAAGGTGGTCGACGCGCTGATGGCGGCGGTCGCTCAGGGGCGCGGGGGCGTACTGGTCATCGAGGGGCCGCCAGGCATCGGAAAGAGCCGCCTGTTGACCGAGGTCTTGGCACTCGCCGAAAAGTTCGGTGTTCGGGCGCTGTTCGGCGAGGCGTTCGAGTACCAGCAGACGGTGCCGTTTTTCTCGCTGTTCATGGCGACCCTGCGCGCGGATCCGCCGGTCGGTGACGCGGAGGCGCTGCGTCGCTTAGGCACGTCGGCAGATCTGCGCTACTGGGTGGTGCGCGATTTGCAAGCCGCCATACACGCGGCCGCATCCCGAAAACCCTTGGCGATCCTTCTCGAGGACATCCACTGGGCCGACAACGCCACCCTGGTGGCGTTGCGCTCGCTGGCCGCGACGCGACCCGAGCACCCGGTGCTGTGGGTGCTTACCGCGCGAACCGGCGCCGGCGGGCCCGCCGTTCGCGACACGCTGACCGCGCTGGAACGCGAGGATGCCACGTTCCTGCGGTTGACCGCCATGACACCTAGCGCGGTCGCCGACATAGTGGAAGACGCCGTGCGAGCCAATGCGGATGCGTCGCTTCTCAGTCTGGCCGACAAGGCGCACGGCAACCCGTTCCTGCTCACCGAGTTGTTGCGTGGACTGGACGAGGAGGACCGGCTCGACGTCAGCGGCGGCCGCGCGGTCGCCACCGGGGACACGTTGCCACGGCGGCTCAGCGACACGATGCAGCAACGGCTCGACCAGCTCTCCCCCGCTGCTGGCCAAGTCGTGCGGGTAGCCGCGGTGCTGCCTGACCGGTTCTCGGCCCGTCTGCTCGCCGCGATGCTGGAACGCCGACCGGCAGCCCTGGTACCGGCGGTGGCAGAGGCAGTCCGCGCGGACCTGCTCATCGAAGACGGTGAACAGATGAGGTTTCGTCACGATCTGCTGCGGGAGGCGACGCGACAGTCGTTGCCCCAGTCGCTGCGCCGAGCCATGGAACGGCAATCGGCGAATGTCATGCTGGACATGGGCGCGTCGCCCGAGGAGGTCGCAACCCAGCTCGCCCGCAGCGCCGAGGTGGGCGACCGGGCCGCGATCGCGGCGCTCCGCGATGCCGCACAGTCTCTGGCCTTCAGCGACCCGGGCGCTGCGTCGGATTTGAGCAAGCGCGCGTTGGAGCTCCAACTCGCCCATGACCCAGGGCGCGCGCCTCTCGTCACAGAAACGATCGTGCTGCTCAATCGGGCCACACGCTACGAGGAGGCGGAAAGGTTGGCCAGCACCACCCTGTCTGCCGCCCCGGCGCCCGAAGAAGAGGCCAAGATTCTTCTCCGGCTCCGGACGCCGATCACCGATACGACAACGCAACACATCGAAGACAACCGCCGCGCACTTCAGCTGCCCCGCATCAGCGACGTCACCCGGGCGCGGCATCAAGCGTGGCTGGCGTACAACCTGGCGATGTACGGCCTAGAAGGACACGACAGCGCGGCCGCCAGCGAGGCAGCGACCGCCGCCGCAGCAACCGGCGACCCCGAGGCGAGCATTCTGTCCGGAGTAGCACGTGCCTGCCTCGACTGCGCGAGTGGGTACGCGGGCCAGGCACTACATCGCGTCGAGGAACTGCAAGCCCTGACCCCCGTGGGCGATATGACCGCCCATAACCTCGCCGCATGCCACCTGGCAAACCTGCTCGCCGTCGTCGGACGATTGGAAGACGCGACGATCCTGGTCGCGAAGTGCAGAGAGAAATCCCAGCAGGAACGCGACGGCATGGCGCTTCACATCTGGGACCTGACGTCGGGGGTCGTGCAGGTGGCTGCGGGCCGGCTGTCGGCTGCGCGCGCCGTCACCGAGGGTCTGCCAACGCCGGAGCGAACGGGGTCGACCTTCGTCACCGCGATGCGCATGTTCACCCTGGCGGAGGTGGCGGCACGCACCGACGACCGAACCTCGATGGTCGAGATGTTGAACGAGGCGCGCGATGCCTACGCCGACGGTTCACCCGCCGTACGTCGCGGGGCCGCGGCCGTGCTGGGGCTGGCGGCGTGGCAGCGCGACGACATTCACGAAGCGGTGCGTTGGCTCGGCGGCGATATCTCGCTTCTGATGACGCCGGTGTTGCCGACGATCTTGGATCAGCTGACCTTGACCGCGCGGATAGCGTCGGCCGCGGGCGACGCCGGCCTGCGCGCGCGTCTCCTGGACGCCGCTGACATGCTCGAGCGCGAGCGGCCCGTGGTTCAGTTGTTCGCCACAGTCGCCCGACACATCCGCGGGATACTCGAGCGCGACATCGATGCGTTGGCGGCGGTGGCGAGCGCGCTGCGCTCCTCTTCGCGGCCGCTCCTTTACGCAGGCGCGGCCGAGGACGCCGGCGGCGAGCTGAGTCGCGCACGGCGTCCCCTTGAGGCGCTCGACCACCTCAACGCGGCTTTCGACACCTACATCGACTGCGAAGCGACGGCCGATGCCCGCCGGGTCGGCCGCGCACTGCGCCGATTGGGCGTGGAGCGCCGCATCGTCATGCACCCGCGGGCCAAAACGGGCTGGGACAGCCTCACCGATTCCGAGCTCAAGGTCGTCAACCTCATCGCACAGGGCGCGACCAACCGCTCCGTCGCCACGCAACTGCACCTCTCACCCCATACGGTGAAGACCCACGTGCACAATGCGTTCGCCAAGCTCGGGATCGCTTCCCGAGCCCAATTGACCCAGCTCATCCGCGGCGTTGAATGATCGACGGCAAATCTGCTGGAGGCCGTGCACGGCCTACAATGACGTGCACTGCAATGGCATTTCGGTAATTGAGCGCTAGACAGGACACCCGATGGGGCCTCCGACCGGCCTATTTGACGCCGGCGGCCAACGCCTGGTCACCCCGCCGATTCGAGGGCGGGCAGACGAGCTGAAAACGATCGGCGCACTGGTTAACGCGGTAGCCCAGGGCCGCGGGGGCGTATTGGTCATCGAAGGACCTCCCGGCATCGGGAAGAGTCGGTTGCTGACCGAGGTGTTAACCCTGGCCGAGAAGTGTGTGGTACGCACCTTGTTCGGGGAGGCGTTCGAGTACCAGCAGACGGTGCCGTTTTTTTCGTTGTTCATGGCCACTCTCAACGCTGATCCCCCGGTGGGAGACACCGAGGCGTTGCGCCAATTAGGCGGCTCGGCCGATCTGCGCTACTGGGTGGTCCACGATTTGGCCGACGCGATTCATGCCGCTGCCGCACAGAGCCCGCTGGCGATTCTCTTGGAGGACATTCACTGGGCCGATAACGGCACGCTGCTGGCGCTGAGGTCGCTGGCCACCGCGCGGCCAGATGCGGCGGTGTTGTGGGTATTGACTGCCCGCACCGGGGCCGGCGGCTCGGCGGTGCAAGAGACGTTGTCGGTGCTCCAACGCGCGAACGCCACAATTCTGCGACTGGGGGCCATGATGCCGGATGCGGTCGCCGACATGGTCCAAGACGTCGTGCGGGCGACCGCGGATGAGTCTCTCTTGAACCTGGCCGCCAAGGCTCACGGAAACCCTTTTTTGGTCAGCGAGCTTGTGCAGGGTCTGGACGAGGAAGACCGACTGAACGTCAGCGGCGGACGGGCGGTGGCCACCGGAGATGCGCTGCCGCGACGGCTGGGCGTGGGTATGCAGCAACGACTGGATCTCCTCTCCGATAGCGCTTCGGAGGTGGTGCGCGTGGCCGGAGTGCTGCCGGATCGGTTCTCGGCAGGCTTGCTGGCCGCGATGCTGGACCGGCCGCCGACCTCGTTGCTGTCGGCGCTGGAGGAGGCGGTCCGCGCGGATCTATTCGTCGAAGACGGTGAGCAGTTGAGGTTTCGGCACGACTTGCTGCGGGAGGCGACCCGACAGTCGTTGCCGCAGTCGTTGCGGCGGGCGATGGAGCGCCAGTCCGCGTCGGTCATGCTGAGTATCGGCGCGACCCCGGCCGAGGTGGCCACCCAGCTGGCACGCAGCGCCGAACCAGGCGACCGGGAGGCGATCGAGGCACTGCGCCAAGCCGCCCGATCGGTTGGCCGCGGCGACGCGAGCGCGGCCGCGGACCTGAGCAAGCGCGCGCTGGAGCTGTTGCCCGCCGACGACGCTCAGCACGGACCCCTGGTCGCCGAAACGGTGGAGTGGCTCAACCGGGCCGGCCGCCACGGCGAGGCCGAGCAATTGGCCGTCGCGGCACTCTCCGAGGCCGTCTCGCCCGAAGCCGAGGCCGAAATCCGCCTCCGACTCCGGGCGCACACCAAACACAGTGCCCAGCGGCGGGTGGAGGAGAATCGCCGAGCCCTCGAGTTGAGCGACATCAGCGAGGTCACCCGGGCACGGCACCTGGCGTGGCTGTCCTACAACCTTGTGTTGCAGGACAAAAGAGGGCAACAGCGCACGGCAGCCAACGAGGCCGCCGCCGCAGCAGCAGCCACAGGTGATCTCGAGGCCACGATCATGGCCGAGATCACCCTCGCTTTGCTCGACGTTGGTGACGGCCATAGGGTCCGCGCCCTCGGCCGTTTCGAACAACTTTGTTCGCTGGGCTACACGAATGATGCCGCCCTGGCACATCACTATGCCGCAATGTACTACGCAATTCTGCTGGCAGTGTTCGGCCGGTTGGACGACGCGGCGGACCGGGTCGCCGACGGCGCCCGGCAGGCCCGCCGCGAAGGCAACGCGATGGTCCTCAATATGTGGACTGTCATTGGCGGGATTTTCCACCTCGCTGCGGGCCGGTTGTCGGCCGCTCTCGACGCGGCTGACCCACTCCCGCCCCCAGAGCCGGCGGGCGTGAGCGAACCGGACCTGCTACGCATAGTGATTATGGCTTCGGTGGCGGTGCGCACGGATGATCGAAACATGTTGCAGCAGATGGCCAATGACGCACATTTTGCCTACTCTACCGGCTCACCAGCAATCCGTCGCGGAGCGGCGTATGTGCTCGCGCTGGCGGCGTGGCAACGCGACGACGTTCATGAGGCGGTGCGCTGGCTCGGCGGCGACATCGCCTTACTCGGAACACCACTGCAGGTCTATGCCTTAGATCGGCTGATCTTGAGCGCGCAAGTGGCATCAGCCGCGGCTGACGCCGGCTTGCGCGCACGGGTCTTGCAGGCAATCGAGATGCTTGAGAGTGAGCGGCCTGCGGTGCCGCTCTTCACCGCGGTCACCGGGTATGCCCGCGGGATACTCGAACGCGATGCCCAGGCATTAGTGGCTGCAGCGAAGTCGCTTCGTTCGTTGGCGCGGCCGCTTCTTTACGCAAGCGCTGCCGAGGACGCCGGCGCCGAGCTGAGTCGCGCACAGCGAAACGTCGAGGCACTCGACCAGCTGAACGCGGCATTCGACACCTACATTGAGTGCGGCGCGACCGCCGATGCCCGCCGGGTCGGCCGCACGTTGCGCCGCTTAGGCGTGGAACGGCGCATCGTTACGCACCCCCGGGCAAAAACCGGCTTTGACAGCCTCACCGACTCCGAACTGAAGGTCATCAACCTGATCGCCGGAGGCGCGACCAACCGCTCGGTCGCCACCGAGCTGCACCTGTCTCCCCACACGGTGAAAACCCACGTACACAACGCTTTTGCCAAGTTGGGCATTACTTCGCGCGCCCAGTTGGCGCAGATCATGCGCGGCTCCGATTGACGGACGTTGAATTCGGGGCGTTGTAGTCGACAGCTAGTCATCTAGTGAGCCGAGGGACGGTCGAGGCGTAGCCGTAGAACCGCCGGTGAGCGCAAAACCACTGCGAGCCACTGTAATTCAAAGCGTGTGACTGCAGATATGACCGCGAAGCCACTTCTGTAGCGGGATTCGGTCATGCCAATCGCCACGCGATGTTGGTTCTGACTCCCGGCCCGAGACCATCAGGCGGACAAGCGATCACGTTGTAAGCGAGCGGCCTTCTCGCAGTCGGATCGGGCGAGTTCCCCCGTTGACCGATGAGCAAGGACCATCTGATGTTCGGCCGTCCGTTTTGGAACACGCCTACGAAGCGGCCGCGGGCACGCTTCGCGACTGACATTGAGAACATCGCGACGGAGTTTCGTGTCTCAATCGCCAAGTCCGGTCCAGCTTCGCGATTATGCCGCCGAAGTCATGGCCGCGTTCAGCTCGATTCGTCGAATGCCTCGGAGGTGAGCGGCCCTGCCGCCTGAGACGGCCATCTAGAACCGTCTTCTGTGCAGTTTGTTTCAACGGGTTTGCGGCGTTGGCCTACTGCTAGACCTATCCGGCCCTAAACATCAACCCTTGGGCGATGGTTTTCCGCCGCCCACACGACGACCGTTGTGGTCGACAACAAATCACGTTCTCACCCAAGGCGACGGCTCAACTAGGCCACACACCGAACCGGTGAGCACACAAGTGAAAGAGCGAAGAATGTTGAATGCCGCGCTTGGAATGCTGGCGATGGTGCCAGTGGTGTTCGGTGTCGCCGGGTACACGATGGTGTCGCGATGACCGCCGGTCACACCGACTCGCTCGCCGAACCTGCAGCAGGACTGTACGTCTCGACACACAGGCGAGTTGAGTCGCGCAAGGCGGCCGTCGCAGTCGAGGAAATCATCGCCCATCGAAGCCGAGCGTCGTCGCCATTTGACCATTCGGCGGGCTGGGGCTGCGGTGAGCGCGTCTCAGCCCGCCGAATCCCATTCAACGGCTCGACGGCCCCCTGTGAGCCGGCCGATAACATCGCCGCCCTGGTTCGCTACGTGGATCTCCCAGCCGGGGGAACGCATGCGCCGCTCGGATTGACCAGTCCGCCAATTATCAAGGCGCCTAGGTATACACCGACCCGGCCCTAAAGATCACCCATTGGGCGATGGTGGCCGTGGTGCGCGCGCTGCCAACGTATTCATTGAGCTCTGAATCGCCGCAACCCCCGCCGATCAACCGCGAACGGCGCGAGCCGGCAACGACACAGAGGATTTAAGAGATCGACCGTGAGCACGACGTGGAAAATGTTGGTGATGCCGGTGGCGCTCGGCGCCGCTGGGTACGTGGTGGTGAACCGACGACCATGAGCAGGGGGAAGACGACGGCCGGCCCGCCCTCCGGACGTCCCACAGCGTCTCACTTTGAGACGCTCGATCACCTCATGATGAGACGCTCACCATCCGCCCACCGAGGTGTCATCAGTTGGAGGAGTCATCCCATCGAAGGGAAAAGAGGAGAAAAACGGTGAGCGGGCACATCGCGAGCGCGGGTCACGAAAGAATTCTTGAGCCGTTGGCGGCAGTCGGGTCGGCCAGCCGCAACGGGCACCGCCGGCGTGCGCCGGAGGTAATCGAACAGAACGGATCTGATTCAATAGGATCTCCGCGATTGCCGGGCAGAACGAGCCCGCCCGACCCTGCAGAGAACACCTGGGATGCCAAGCCGCCAGCGCCCACTCAAGAGGTGTCAACGCCGAGGCTTCCCGCCCGGCCGCTGGGTCCGGCGGATTTCCGGAGTTCGGACATGACCGGCTCAGCCGGACGCGGCGACGACCGCGCTGGAGAGGCCGCCGCGCGAGCAGTTCTGCTCGCCACCAAGCTGCACGTCCCGGCCATCGGGGTCCAGCTCGTTAAGCGGGCCGCCCTGCTGGACATGTTGTCCGCTGGCCGCGGCCGCAAGCTGACCCTGTTGAGTGCGCCGGTCGGCTGGGGGAAGACCACCGTGCTGGCGCAGTGGGCCCTGGCCGCGGACGAGGGTCAGCGGTTTGGCTGGCTGTCGCTTGATTCCTCCGACAACGACCCCGTGTGGTTTTGGATGTACGTGGTCGCCGCGCTGCAAGAGATCAGCCCCGGGGTGGGGATCCGCGCGGTCGAACTCCTCGCGATGGGCGCCGATCCGGCGCAGGTCGTACTGCCCACCCTCCTAAACGATCTGGACACGATCGCCAGCCCGATGGTGCTCATACTGGATGACTACCACCTGGTGACGAATCGGGCCGTTCATGAGCAGCTGGGATTCTTCATCAGCCGCTTGCCGGCGAATCTTCACTTGGTGTTGGCTACCCGGTCGGATCCTTTACTGCCGTTAGCGCGGCTGCGGGCCAGCGGGGACCTCACCGAAGTGCGAACCGACGATCTACGTTTCGGGCCCGCGGAGGCAGAGCATCTGCTCAACGACGTCCTCGGTTTGGACTTGGCGCACGCCGATATTCAGCTATTACACCGACGCACCGAGGGATGGGCTGCCGGCCTCTACCTTGCCGCGCTCTCGCTGGCCGGGCGTGCCGATACCCCCACGTTCATAAAGACGTTCGCGGGCGACAACCGTCATATCGTCGACTACTTGATGGCCGAGGTGCTCGACGGTCAGCCGCCGCACCTGCGCAGCTTTTTGCTACGCACGTCTGTCTTGGGACGACTCAGCGGTCCGCTGTGTGACGCGGTGCTCCAAACTTCTGACTCGGCCTCAGTCTTGGATGAGATCGAACGCGAAAACCTATTTCTGGTGCCATTGGACACATCTCGTCACTGGTACCGCTATCACCAGCTGTTCCGAGAGTTGCTGCGCACGGAGTTGCGTCGCAGCGAGCCCGGGCTCGTCGGCGATCTGCACCGACGAGCCGCAGCCTGGTTCGAGACCGAGGGCCTCATCGATGAGGCGGTGCGCCACCTGGTCGCCAGCGGTGACATCGAGCGCAGTGCTGATCTGATCGCCGCGGACTGGGTCGACGAAGTCAGCGGGGGCGGCGTGTCGACCGTATCCGGCTTACTTGATTTGCTTCCCGAGGAGACCGTTGCACGGGATCCGCGGCTGAGCGTGGCCCGCGCTTGGATCGCCCTAAGCGTTGGTCAACTCGATGACGCCGCCGAGTGGATCGATGCAGTCGAGACCGGCTCCGCGGTCGACACCGGCGATGGTGGCGCGATCGGCGCTCAACTCGCCGTGTTGCGCGCGCTTCACTCGTTCAAGACGGCTGAAGTCGCCGCGGCGCTCGAGACGGCTCGCGGGGCGATCACCCTCGAACTGGGCGGAGCGCCGCTGGGCCGATCAACCGCCTACTGCATCCACGGGTCAGCGCTGTACTTTTCGGGCAATACCCAGGAGGCGCAAGCCGCCTTCCAGCGGGCAGTAGAGCTGGCCGAGAAGGCGGGTGATCGTCGCGCCCGCATCTACGCATTGGGTCATCTGGCGCTGATTTCGGCCGAGCGTGGCCAGCTGTCGGACGCCGAGCGTCACATCCGCCGGGCCTCCGGCAGCTCACGGGACCTGGCGGATGCGGAACACCTCGTGGACGTCATGGTATCGGTTGCCACCGCCGAACTCCTCCGTCTCCGTGGTGACGCAGCCGCAGCGGTGGTCGCCGCCGACATGGCCGTCATGTCTGCCCGCCAAGGTGGAGCAATCCTCGAGGTGGCCAAGGCGCTTTCGGTCAGAGCGGAGATCTCGGAGCATCTAGGCGATCACCAGGCCGCGCAGGCCATCCGCGAAGAGGTCGGCGCCCTGGTGCGCGGTTGCGCGGACGCTGGCATCGCTTCGGAACTGTTCGCTTCGGCCGAGCGGCGCGTCGGCGTCGCGGCGACTTCGCGCGACGCGCGCGTCGCGGGCGGTGAGGAGCTGACCCCGAAAGAGCTTGAGGTTCTTCGCCTGCTCGCCACCCGGTTATCGCGGCGCGAGATTGGTGCGCGGCTGTACGTCTCGCTCAATACCGTGAAGACCCACCAGCGCGCCCTGTACCGCAAGCTCCGCGTTGAACACCGCAGCGCTGCGGTCAGCCGGGCGCGAGAACTCGGCCTGTTGTGATTCGCCTGCCGGCGCCGCGCCAGACGTCGACGGTCACGAATCGTCGCTAGTAAGCAAGCACGCCTCGAGCTAATCACCCGGGCGATAAGAAGGTTGGGGTGACGACGACTCACCCTACCCAGGGGCAGCCTCATAGAGGAGCTGATGCCGGCGGGCTAAGTGGGCTACATCGCCCCAGTTCTACGCATTGGAAAGGGCATCGATGACTGAGGCTTACGTCTTGGGTGGCGTACGAACCCCATTCACACGCTATGGCGGCACGCTGTCGGGTATTCGGGCCGATGACTTGTTGGGTATGACTATGAGGGGCGCGTGCGACCGTCTAGGCGTGCCACTCGATGCCGTGGAAGACATCCTGGCGGGTTGCGTCAATCCTGCCCACGAGGGCATGGGCGACGTCGCGCGGTGGGCTGCATTGGCTGCCGGATTCCCTGACACCGCGGCCGGAGCCACCGTGAATAGGTTCTGTGGCTCGTCATTAACCGCGGCGGTGAGCATCAGCCACGCGGTCAAGGCCGGCGACCTCGGCCTGGGTATTGCCTGTGGAGTCGAGTCGATGTCTCGATCGGGCTGGGCGCTGATGAAGGGCGACGCCGCGTTCAGTCCCCGAGGGCCTGTTTTCATGCTCGACACCATGTGGAGCGGGGCTGGAGGACCGCCGAACCCGGTGTTGCTGGCCCGCAATGCATACATCAGCATGATCGAGACCGCGCAAAATGTCGCCGACCGCTACTCACTGAACCGCGCGGAGATCGACGCCTTCGCACTGCGATCCCATCAACGCGCTAAGGCCGCCCGTGATCGAGGTCGGCTGGCCAAAGAGATTATGCCCGTGACGATCCCCGCGATGAGGAAGACACCTGCCCGGGTCGCTGAACACGATGAGTTCGTCCGCGATGACACGACCGCCGAGGCGCTGGAGGCTCTACCCGCCCAGCCCGGCACCACCCAGATGACGGCGGGCAATTCCTCGCCGCTAAGTGATGGTGCCAGCGCCGTAGTCATCGCTTCTGGGGACCGAGCAGCCGAACTAGGCATCGAACCGGTGGCCCGAGTGGTATCGAGCGCGGTCTATGGCATCGACCCGCTCATAATGGGCGTGGCCCCCGCATGGGCGATCCCGGCCGCGATCCGCCGGGCAGGGCTTGTCCCCGAGCAGATAGACGTGTGGGAGGTACACGAGGCGTTCAGCGCCCAGGCGCTCGGCGTCCTGCGGGAATTGCCAAACCAGCTGGACGGGTTCGTGGTGCCAGACGACAAGCTCACACCCAACGGTGGCGCGGTAGCGATCGGACATCCCTTCGGGGCCACGGGAACTCGCTACTTGCTGACACTGGCGACCGAACTGGGTGAAAGAGGTGCCCGTTATGGGGTGATCGGGGTGTGTATCGGCTCCGGGCAGGCCGTGGCAGTGGTGTTGGAAAACGTTGGCGCAAAATGAAACGCGGATGCGTGAACAGGTGCGCGTAACTGAGAAACAGGTCGGGGACCGGCACTACCCCCGCTCGTCCGACACCATCACGAGCCGACCGGACTGCGATGTCGATTGGCCGAACGGCGTCCGTGCCGCAACCGCGCAATCCAAGCAGGTCACGAGGTTTCGGCCATGGACCATTTCGACATAGCGATCATCGGCACCGGATCTGGCAACACCATCCTCGATGAGCGCTACGCTGACAGACGCATCGCGATCTGCGAGCAGGGTGTCTTCGGTGGTACCTGCATCAACGTCGGCTGCATCCCGACAAAGATGTTCGCCTATGCAGCCGATATTGCGCAATCCGCCAGAGAATCATCACTATTCGGTGTTGATACGCGCGTCGACGGTGTCCGTTGGAACGACATCGTGTCACGAATCTTCGGCCGCATCGACCCACTGGTGGTGAGCGGTGAGCAATACCGCCGTTCTTCGCCGAACGTTGAGTTGTTCAACAGCCACACTCGGTTCGGCCAGACCATGGAGAACGGGCGCTATCGGCTGCGCACGGATGACGGAGACGAATTCAGCGCCGACCAGGTCGTCATCGCCGCGGGCGCCCGTGCCACCGTGCCAGACGCGATCACCAGGTGCGGGGTGCAGTATCACACCAGCAACACCATCATGCGCATCGCGAAGTTGCCCGAGCACCTGGTGATCGTCGGAGGCGGTTTTATCGCCACTGAGTTCGCACATATCTTCTCGGAATTGGGATCTCGGGTCACGCTGGTCATCCGTGGCGGGACGCTGCTCAGACGGTGCGATGACACCCTGTGTGAACGCTTCACCGATATCGCCAGCAAGAATTGGCATATTCGGAGCCACTGTAACGTGGTCGGTGGCGTCGAAGACAACTCTGGAATCACCCTACATCTTGACGATGGTTCACGACTTCACGCGGACACTTTGCTGGTGTCGACCGGCCGCATCCCCAACGGCGACTTGCTCGACGCCGAATTGGTTGGGGTCAAGGTGGTCGACGGTCTGGTGAGCGTGGACGAATACCAACGTACGACCGCGCGCGGCATATATGCCTTGGGTGATGTGAGTTCGCCATACCAGCTCAAGCACGTTGCCAACCACGAGGCCCGCGTGGTCAAGCACAACCTGCTGGCCGATTCGGACGAGACCGATACGCTGATGCGAGCCGATCACCGTTACGTGCCGGCGGCGGTGTTCACCGATCCCCAGATCGCGATGGTCGGCCTAACTGAAAATGAGGCCCGCGCACAAGGTTACAACGTCAAGTCGAAGGTGCAAGATTACGCAGACGTCGCCTACGGATGGGCGTTGGAAGACAAGACTGGCTTCGCCAAGATCATCGTCGACGATGACACCGGTCTGATCCTCGGCACCCATATCATGGGGCACCAAGCCTCATTACTGATCCAACCCCTGATCCAAGCGATGCGGTTCGGCCTGACCGCCCAAGACATGGCACGCGGTCAGTACTGGATCCACCCGGCTCTATCCGAGCTGATCGAGAACGCGCTGCTGGCACTATGCGGCGAGCCGCCTTGGCCGCCTCCACTCCGACACTGACGACGTCCCGCTCATCGCGGAACATATCTCTTGCCGCCGGTGAGAGACGGAAGTTCTGTAAAGCAGCGACGCCGTTGACCGGAATTGACGCTGCCATCCCGTCGGCCACGCCGTGGTCCGTCTTCACCCGGGTGAATCGGTCTCGAGGGTGATGCCATCTCACCCGGCACGTCAGCAAGCTCGTTGTCGACCAAGCGTTGCGGATCTTGACGCGCAACGCCCGGCCTCCCAGCAAAGCTGCTGCGTCTCGCCGGTGGTGTCGCACGACACTGTGGCCGAACCAGAACCATGTCGAACGACTAAGAAGGGGCGCTAACCGGTGAACCCCAGAACCGCACTGCTACTTTGCAATAGGCGGTTACCGCGCCGTCGGCCCACCGGGCGGGCCGGTGTTCACGTCGACGCCAGAGCTCAGGCTCGATCATTGCTCGAGTTCGATCGGGCACCGGTCTCTTTGGGCTTGTACGCATTGCTCCGCGATCGACATCGCCGCGTCGTCTTCACCGGTATGGGCGCATCGCATATCGCAGCACTGCCGAGCTGGAGGCGGCTCGTTGCGGCCGGAAAGGCGGCGAGGTGGATCGACACGGAAAACCTTTTAAAGCGCCCGCAATGCGTCACTCCGGATTCGCTGCTGGTCGCCACGTCACGATCCGGCTCCAACAAGCACGTGTGCACTCTGGCCGATCAGCTCGGCCGGACGGTGAGACCAGCCGCGGTGATGGCGATCACCGATGACGGGGCCAGTCCCCTCGCCGCGGTCGCTGACTGTGAAGTTCTGCTGCGTAGCGGGGCTTCGGGGAGCCCGAAAGGATTTCTTAACGCCCTGACAGTCCATGACTATGTCGCCTCGATGATTCTCAACGAAGACAATGACGACGTCTCCAGCACCGCGCGCGCTGTCGCTAGCACGACGCTGCCGGCCAAGCTTCACAGGGTGGCCGCCGACGTTGCGGCGCAAGAGGAGCCGCGCTTGGCTTACGTCGGGAGCGGCGAGCACTCG
This sequence comes from Mycobacterium sp. E2733, assembly GCF_001667585.1. GTDB lineage: Bacteria > Actinomycetota > Actinomycetes > Mycobacteriales > Mycobacteriaceae > Mycobacterium. Next base: position 49,425 of record NZ_LZJZ01000031.1, on the reverse strand, counting down.
GCGGCTGCTTTGTACGCAGCGTTGCTCACAAACGAAGCTACTGAGATCGTCGCCCAGGGGCACATCGTAGGCCAACATCAACGCGACCTCGTGCTACGGGCAAACGCGCAATTGACTGCCGTCTTTTTCGGTTCACACAGCCGTCCCGACGCGGCAATGCGCGGGCTGGCCGCGGACCTGATGGCGGCGGGATCGAACGTGGTTATCGTCGGTGGCGCTGATGTCCCGGGTTCAACCTATGTTCCTAGCCACACAGGCTATGTCGGCGCCGAAGTCGCTTGCAACGTGGTGGTCATCGAGCACTTCGTCGCGGCCTTGACCACTTGGATGAACACACGTAATGCGCATGCGGGACTGGGTCCTGGCGCATGGCCAAGTAAATGCAGCGGAAGGAGAAGGATCTCATGGCTGTAGGCGAGACAACGGAGGTTAGTGGGCGGACAAGTCGGGTGTCACGACTGGCCGGAGCCGCACCGCTCATTGCGCGCTATGGCCTGGTCATCGTCATAGCCTGGTTCGGCGCAATGAAATTCACCTACTACGAGTCACACGGCGTATCACCGTTCGTGGCCCACAGCCCATTTTTGGGCTGGGTTTATCACATCATGTCGATCAGCGCGTTCGGCCGAGTGCTGGGCTCGGCCGAGTTAGTGACCGCAGCGTTGCTGGCGTTGAGGCCGTGGTATCCGAAGGCCTCGGTGATCGGCGGTGTGTTGGCGACAACGTTTTTTCTTGGCACGCTGAGTTTCATGGTCAGCACGCCTGGGATTGGTGAACCTACCGCGGGTGGCTTTCCGGTCCTGTCAGCCAATGGCGAATTCCTCATGAAGGATATCGCGTTGGTGGGCTTGGCCCTATGGCTGTTGGCGGACTCCATCAGTGCAACTCAACACCGGCTCGCACCGTCCCCCTGAGTCTTTGGCCCGCCACGGCGCGACTCAACCACCGAGTCACGCCGAAAACGTCATTCACACCTTCGATGTGCTTCTCGACAGGGTGAGCTCGCCTGTGAAAGATGCACCGACACAGCCACTTTACTCATCGAGGAGGGCACGGAGCGATGAGCACACCGGTCCCCCACCATTACGACCTGGTGGTCGTGGGTGCCGGCTCGGGCGGATACGTCGCCGGCATCCGCGCGGCCCAACTCGGCATGAACGTCGCGATCATCGAAGAACGCTACTGGGGTGGAGTTTGCCTCAACACCGGGTGCGTTCCGTCAAAAGCCTTGCTGCGAAACGCCGAGATCGCCTCCATCCTCACCCATCAGGCAGACGAGTTCGGTATTCGTGGTGACATCCACCTCGACTACGCCCGTGCCGTGTCACGCAGCCGCGAAGTCGCCGAGGCCCGGGTGCGCGGCGTGCACTTCCTGATGCGCAAAAACAAGATCACCGAAATCGACGGCCGCGGCCGGTTCAGCAGCTCTCACACACTCGATGTACAGCTACGTGACGGCGGCACAACCAGCCTCCGCTTCGACAACGCCATCATCGCCACCGGTTCACGGGTGCGAATGCTGCCCGGGGTCACCCTCAGCGACAACATCGTGACCTACGAGCAGCAGATCGTCGACGCGACAACACCCGAGTCGATCATCATCATCGGCGCCGGTGGAATCGGCATGGAATTTGCCTACATCCTCAACAGCTATGGTGTTGACGTCAAAATTCTCGAATATGCCGACCGCGCACTCCCCAACGAAGACGTTGACGTCTCAAAAGAATTGACCCGCCAGTACCGACGGCGCGACATCCCCATCCACACCAACACCAGGGTGGACTCGGTGATTGACCACGGCGACCACATCACCGTCACCCACACTGATCACAAGGGCCATTCGACCTCAGTCGACGCCGCCCGCGCGTTCATCTGCATCGGATTTTGCCCCAACGTCGAAGATCTCGGCCTCGACGTGCTGGGCGTCCACCTCACGGCAGGTGGGGCGATCGACATCGACGACTACATGCGCACCTCGGTTCCCCACATCTTCGCGATTGGCGATGTCACCGCCAAAGTTCAACTCGCCCATGTCGCCTCAGCCCAAGGAGTCATCGCCGCCGAAACCGTCGCCGGCGCCCCGACCATGTCCTTGGACTACCGCATGATGCCGCGCGTGACGTTCTGCCAGCCCCAGGTCGCCAGCTTCGGCTACACCGAAGGCCAGGCCCGCGCCACGGGCCGCGACATACGGATAGCCACGTTCCCGATGCAGGCCAGCGCCAAAGCGCATGGCTTGGGCGAACGCGCCGGATTCATCAAACTCATTGCCGACGCTGCCCACGGGGAGCTGCTCGGAGCACATCTTGTCGGGGCAGAAGTCAGCGAGCTACTCCCCGAACTCACCGCCGCCCAACTCTGGGATTTGACCGCCACCGAGCTGGCCCGCAACGTGCACACCCACCCCACACTCGGCGAGGGACTGCAGGAATGCTTCCACGCCGTTTCCGGGCAAGCCATCAACTTATGACGCCGACAGCGAGCCCGCATCCCTCCCCCGCGCCGACCCGGCAACGTCGAACGGCGGCCCGCCCGGCACGGCACCGACTGATGCGGTCCGCGGGCTGGGTTCGTGATGTCATCATCGTCGGGTCTGGCCCGGCCGGCTACACCGCGGCGATTTACACGGCGCGAGCCGGACTGGACACCATCGTCGTGGAGGGCGAGGTGCCCGGCGGTGCACTGACCGCCGCCGGACCGGTCGACAACTACCCCGGCGCCACCCCGTTCGTGTACGGACCCGCGCTGGCGATTGCGATGCGCGACCAGGCACAGCGCTTCGGCGCCGAACTCCACCCGGGCGACGTCGAACGATTCGGTCTCGACGGCGACGTCAAGACGGTCGCGGTACGCGACGAACTACACCATGCCCGAGCGATAGTCCTCGCGATGGGGTCCATCAACCGGCCGCTCAATGTGCCCGGCGAGCGCGACTTCTCGGGCCGCGGCCTCAGCACCAGCGCCAAACTCGACGGTGCGCAGTTCACCGGTTGCGAGGTCGCCGTCATCGGCGGTGGCGACGCCGCTGCCGAAGAGGCGCTCTATCTTGCGTCGCGGGCCCGCCACGTGACCCTCGTCCACCACCGGCCCCGGTTACGGGCATCCGCCATCGCCGTCGCTCGGCTCCGCGCCCATCCCAACGTCACAATCCTGACGTCCACGGAAGTGCTAGCCGTCCAAGGCGAACACCACGTTACCGGGCTGCGCATGCGCAATACGCATAACCCTGGTGACTACGACATCGATGTCGCCGCGGTCTTCGTCGCTGTTGGACAGATGCCTCGCTCGGATCTATTGAAGGGGCTCATCGACCTCGACCCCAACGGATACGTCCAGACCCGCGACCATACGAAGCACACTTCAATCGAGGGCGTATTCGCCGCCGGCGATCTGATCGACCGACGCTACCGTCAAGCGATCACCGCCGCGGCAACCGGCTGCGCGGCGGCACTGGACGCCGAGCGCTGGATCACCAGCCGCAACTTCCCCAGCTAACACGGCGGACTCGGGTCGGAACCCCAGGGTTCGACAAGATGCTCCTGAACCGGCATCGGGCGCCTAGTCCGAGAGCGCCTGATAATACGTCAATTTTGGCTTACCGCCTTCGGCCAACTCGCTGAGAGCTTTGCAGAAGGTGACGAAATGCTCTGTAGCGAAGTGTGATTCGATAGATTCCTGGTCACGGAACCTTTCGTAGAGCATGAAGTGGCCAGACCGGTCACGGTCCTCGTGGAGCCGGAAGACAGAGATGCCCGGTTCAGCCAGCGAGTTAGGAACCAGGTCATCGAGAATGGCGCGTAGCAACTCATCTCGTTTGCCGGCTAACGCTGCCGCTTCGGCAACCAGCACAACCTCCTTGGCGTCATGCATTGTCATCACTCCTCTTTCCTGGCGTCCGAAGCCCATCGGTGCTGAGATGTCGGCGCACGGGACTTCAGCCGCGCTCCCCACGGTCACGTCCATCCGCAAGGCACCACACTGGCGGACGCACTCGTACGAGAAATCACGCCGCCGCTTGTCAATTCGGACACCATGTCGAGATAGCGCCTTTCGCCTCGAAGCGTTGTGGGGGATTTGGCGTCTACTCGCTGCCAGATCCGACGATGGCGACGACCTCGATCTCAACGCGCTGGTTGCGCAGGGCGAGCGCCTCAACGCCCACCGCGGTCCACAAGGGAAGACTTCCGCCGAACCGCTTGCCGAACTGGGCCACCATTACCGACATGTGCTCATCACCAATGGATTCATCGGCCGTGGGGACGTGGTAGGAGTGAATGCTCACGACGTCGCGCCAGCTGGCGCCCGCCACAATCAGGGTCTTTTCAACGTTGTCGCACGCCTTGATGATCTCGTCCTCCAACGATACTGCCGACAAGGTGAAGTCCGCGTCCCAGCCTCCTTGGCCGGAGATCTCGACACGATCGCCGATGCGCACCGCTTGGCTGTAGTGGTTGCGGGTCCGGGCGATCGCGCCGTATCCGGGGGTGTCGAAGAATTCGGCCTCGGCCATGCGGTTTCCTCTCATCGTTGGTTGTCAAGCCATGGTTGTTGCCCGTGAGGTGCCGTCCGAGATGCCTGATCGGTCCACGCGTTTGGGGTCACGGCTCAGATCAACAACCACCACTATCGGCGCGCGTGGGGTGAGAAGTCCTCATCCGGTTGTGCAATTCACCCGGGTGGACGCCGGCGAGCACGACCATGGCGCGCTCGACCCCAGCCAGCCTTTGCGGCCCGCGCCCCCACGGCACTGTAATGCCTCGGACCGGCCGCTCAATACTCATTGCCTCCCAGGCTGGTTGCAGTTTCGCGTCTGATGGTGGCGATCGCCGACGCGTCCTCGACCGCGACCTGGTTGGCGGCGCGCAGCACAGCGCGCACATCGCCGGCGGGGATGACCGCGGCGCCGGAGGCGTCGGCGAAGACGTAGTCGCCGGGACGGACCGCTACCCCCGCGACCACGACCGGGCGGTTCGCCTCGTAGGGCGTGACCGCGTCGCCGCCCCACCGCGTCGTTTCGCCTCGGCAATAGATAGCAAGGTTGAGGCGTTCGAGCTCGGCGAAGTCGCGCAGCCTCCCGTCCGCCAGAATGCCGGCGAGCCGATGGTTTTCGACCCGCGACAGCTTTGTCCCCCCGCCCAGTGACGCGTCGGTGTAGCCGTTGCTGGCCAGGACCAGCACCCGCCCGTCGGCGCCGCCCTCGATGGCGTCGTAGAACAACGTCTTGAAGTTGTAGCGCTCGGGCGGGAGGGCGGCCCGGCACGCCGGGAAGTAGGAGATGGTCAAGGCCGGGCCGAAGAGCCTGCGACCGGGGGTCGGGCTCACCAGGTCTAGAAGGTGACACCGGTGCCGGTGAAATCGCCCCATGGCGTCGACGATGTCGGCGGTGCGCACGCGACCCGCGAGTGCGGCGAGGGACTGCATCAGCCCGCCGGCATGGGGACGCGCCACGAATCGGCGCCGCGGAAGTCGAGCCACACGTCGGTGGGCGTCTGCACAAGCCGGGCCAGAACGTTCCCGCAGCAGCGGCAGCGCACCACGATGCCGGGCCCGCCGTGATAGACATGACTCTCGGCGAACGCCGTGGCGCGAGAACATTCCCGGCATGTCAACGTCACGGTGGTGACATCGAACCCCAGCACTTCGGTGAATGCTCCGGCGACCGCGTTGCCGTCGACGTGCGTTGGTTCGGTCATAACTCCTCGTTCCTGGCTTGGTAGCTCGGGCCGAATCGCTCGGTCCGGATGGCGGACGGCTGATGACCCTGCTCAATCAGCGTCGCGGTGACCGATTCCACAAATCCCGTTGGGCCGCAGACATAGACGTGGCCACCGTCGGCGGGCGCCCACTCCGTCGGCGCGAGGTCGGCTGCGCGGACCCGTCCCGGCGGCCGGCTGGTCTGCGGCGCGGCCACCCGGGTGTAGACAAGCGCAATCTGCAACCAGCCACATTCGCTCTCAAGCCGGCGCAGCTCTTGGGCGTAGTACACGTCGTCGGGACTACGAACCGAATAGACCAGACGAAACTCGGCGTTGCCCGCGGCCACCCGCTGTCGCAGCATCGCCATCAATGGGACGATTCCAGATCCGCCGCCCACGAGCAGCACCCGAGCATCCTCGTCAGGCCGCCAGACGAACCACCCGCCGATGGGCCCGCGAAGTTCGATCTCGTCGCCGGCGACAAGTCCGGTGAGGTAGGGCGAGACTTCCCCGTCGGGAATCTGCTGCACGGTGAGCTCGATGCGCTCACCGTCGGCCGGCCTGCTCAGTGAATAGCTGCGTTGCGCGCTATACCCGTCTTCAGCGGTCAACTTGAGATCGATGTGCTGGCCGGCCAAATGGCCGCCCCAGCCCGGCACAGTCAGCCCGATCGTTTGCGCGGACTGGGTCTCTGATTCGGAGTGCACCACCCGTGCGACCCGCCAGCGCAACTTCGGTTTCACCTGCGACTCCACAGCCGTCGTCAATCCCCGGCGTAGCGTTGTTCTCGCCACGGGTCACCAAAGTTGTGGTAACCCAACCGCTCCCAGAATCCAGGGATGTCACTGTCGCGCAGCTCGATGGATCTAACCCACTTCGCGGACTTCCAGAAATACAGGTGCGGAACCAGCAGCCGCGCCGGACCTCCATGTATCGCGCCAAGCGGTGCCCCCTGGTACGCGTACACGATCCAAGCCTTTCCGCCCAGGAGATCACTCAACGGGAGGTTGGTCGTGTACCCGCCGTAGGAACCGACCAGTGCGAATCCGGCAGTGGTGTCGATTGATTCGAAAAGTGTGTCCAGAGAAACACCTTCCCACTCGGTATCCAGCTTGGACCACGTGGTGACGCAGTGGATGTCCGCGCTGAGCCGCTCGCTCGGCAGGAGCTTTAGCTGGCCCCACGACCACGAGTGTTCGGCGCCGACCTCGTTGCGGATGGTGAATCGCCAGTCGTCGAGGTCGATGCGCGGAGTCGGTCCGGCCTGCAGGACAGGGAAGTCCGCGGTCAGATGCTGCCCCGGTGGCAGCTCACGGTTCGCCTCAGCGCGTCGCCCGCGAAAGCCTTTGTTGACGATACTCATTGGTACTCCGTTTAGTGGTGGTGATCATCCCAAACAACTCCGACGTCAGATGTGCTGTGAAATAGGATCCTTGGAATCAGGTGCCGCCCGAACAACGGTGTTGTCGTTGAATCTCACTCTCCCCCTGCTGCCTTCGCGAGCTCGACAACTTCGCTGCCGGCGAATTGGGCGTCGGCACCGGATACGAACCCCATTGACAACACGGTGCGGGGAAAGAAGACGTCGGTCAGATATGCGAGTGCGACCGCCCAGCGGTTGACGAGCCGGGGAAGCGCGTAGAGGTGGTAGGCGCGGGCGACAAGCTTCGCGGGATAGCCCGAAAGGCGGACGCCCAGTGGGTTGGCAACGGCGTAGCGTGGACCCAGGTCGACGACCATGCCCTTGTCGCTATGGCGGTAGTCCTTTCGCTCGCCGTAGCCGAGACTTGCGGCGACGTTGCGGGCCAACGCCTTACCTTGCCGAGTCGCGTGCTGGGCGGTGGGTGGGGCGATCTTGCCCGGCTGGGTAAGGTCCGGAACGGCGGCGGCGTCGCCGGCGGCAAAGACGTCGGGGTGGCCTGGTACCTGCAGATCGGTCTGCACCTTCAGGCGGCCCCGCTCGGTTTCCAAGCCCAGCGTAGCGATCAGCGGTGACGGCATCACGCCAGCCACCCACGCTACCGTGTAGGTGCCGATGCGCGAATCATCGGTGAGCACAACATGATCGGCATGGACCTGCTTCAGGGTCGTGCCCAACCGCACGTCGATTCCGCGAGAGCCCAGCGCACGCATCGCCGCGTCGCCGAGCTTCTGCCCCAGCTCGGGCATGACGCGGTCGGCCAAGTCCAGCAGCACGAACCGCACCGAAGCCCGATCGAACCCCATCTGTTTCGCCGCCGCGTCGGCGAGCGCACGCAGCTGCGCCGTCAGTTCAGAACCGGAATACGACGCACCGACAACGACAATCGTGCGCCGCGCGGCCGCGCGCGCCTCGTTTTCGTCGGCGCAAGCCAGTTCCAACTGCTCGATCACACGATCACGCAGATACAGCGCCTCGGCCGTCGACTTGAGCCCGTGTGCGTGTTTGGTCAAGCCGGGTGTATCGAACAGCCGGGTCACCGAGCCTGGTGTCAAGACCAGCCGATCCCACGACAGCTTCCGCACCCGGCCCTCAGGATCGGTGAACGAGAGCATATGCCGATCGAAGTCAACGCTGTCGACCCGGCCGCGCACGGCATATACGCCCTTGAGAGTTCCGGCCAGCGGAACACAGACAAACCGCGGGTCGACCAGTCCACCGGCCACGTCCGCGAGCAAGGGTGTGTACTGCAGGTAATCGACCGGCGAAACGATCGTCACCCTCACATCGGAGGCGCACGCCCTGTCTAACCGACGGACCAGTCGGAGCGCGCACTCGAAAGCGGCGAACCCACTGCCGACGATCACAACCGAGGTGGCGGGTTCCGCCTTCTCCGGTCGACGGCGAAGCGGGACCGCGTTCATATCTCTTCTCCTGTTTGGTATTCGGGTATCGACATCCGGTTGGGATTGAGCGAGACCGCGCCGTTGTAGACAGCTGTGCAGATTTCCCGTAAGAGCATCACCCGGCCCTGATCCATCTGTCACCACCCCTCAGCATGATTCACCCGGGTGATAAGGCTCGTGCTGCGACCGCTGCGTCGGGAGGGCGGGGCACAGAGTGCCGCAGGCGTCAGGGATATCGAAAACGCCGCCCAGCCGCGCATCGAATCATGCCTCGCACGCGGGGCGGGGCGGCCGAAGAGGCACAGCGACGAACCGGGCCAAAGGACTCATCGGATCGTTCGTGCGTCAGCTCAGATCATCACGGGCTATGAGCCGGCGGGCGGCTTCGGTGATCGAGCCGGACAGCGACGGATAGATGGCAATTGTCTGCGCCAAATCGTCCACGGTGATCCGGTTTTGAACAGCCATCGCGATCGGCAGTATCAATTCCGAAGCGATGGGCGCCACGACCACGCCGCCGATTACCACGCCGCTGTCCTGTCGGCAGAATAGCTTGACGAAGCCCTGACGCAGCTCCGACATTTTCGCCCGCGCATTGGTTTTCAACGGCAACATGATGATGCGGGCCTGGATCGGGCCGTTGTCGATCGCGATCTCCGAGACGCCGACCGTCGCGACCTCGGGGTGGGTGAACACCGTCGCCGCGACGGTGCGCAACCGGAGCGGACTCACGGCTTCGCCGAGCGCGTGATACATCGCGATCCGGCCCTGCATCGCGGCAACCGAGGCTAACGGTAGAACACCAGTGCAGTCCCCCGCGGCGTAAATGCCCGCGATCGGTGTCCGCGATACCCTGTCTACGGCAATGTAGTTGTCCGGCCCCGGTTCGATGCCGACGCGCTGTAGACCTAGCCCGGCGGTGTTGGGCACCGATCCGAGTGTCATCAACGCGTGACTGCCCTCCACGGTGCGGCCGTCAGTCATTGTCACCAGTACCCCGTCGTCGGTGCGCCTGACCGATTGTGCCCGGGCCATTTTGATCAGTTTGACGCCGCGCTGGGCGAACGATTCCTCGAGCACCTTCGCGGCGTCGGTGTCCTCGTACGGCAAAACGCGGTCGCGGCTGGCCACCAGTGTCACGGTCACACCCAATTCGGTGTAGGCGTTGGCGAATTCGGTGCCGGTCACCCCGCAACCCACCACGATGAGGTGGTCGGGAAGCGAGTCCAGGTCGTAGAGCTGGCGCCAGGTCAAGATGCGCTCGCCGTCGGGGGGTGCTGACGGCAGGATCCTGGGACTGGCGCCGGTGGCGATCAGCACCACATCGGCATCGCGGATCGTGGTGTGGCCGTCGCGGGCGGTCACCTTGACGCGGTGACGCGCGAGACCGGGAGCCGCGTCAACCAGCTCGCCGCGCCCCGCGAGCAACTCGACGCCCATGCTCCGCAGCTGGGTGGTGACGTCGGCCGATTGTTCGGTAGCGAGCATCTTGACCCGGTGATGGATTTCTGCCAAACAGATCTCGGCGCCGTCGGCGCGAATGTCGAAACCCAGGCGGGTTGCTCGTCGCAGTTCCGTACGCAGCCCTGTGGAAGCGATGAAGGTCTTCGATGGTACGCAGTCGCACAGCACCGCGGCGCCGCCGATCCCGTCGGAATCGACCACGGTGACGCGGGCTTCGGCGGGACCTCGTGCAGCCGCAACCAATGCCGCCTCGTACCCCGCCGGGCCGCCACCGAGGATCACAATGCGAGTCACCACAGCTCAGATTTCACCGGGAGGCGGGCCGACAGGTCATCAAAGACGCCATCCCCCACCATCGCTGGCGTCGTCGTCGAAGACGATATGCATGGCGGCTTCCTCGGCAGAGGCAGCGCCGCCGTCAATGCCGACGTCATGGGCGAGGTAATCCGTACCAGGATCCGTAGGGTCGACGTCGAAGGCGACGAGCCGACCTGCGCGCATGTCGCCGACCTGATCGTCGATGGGCTCGCCATCGCTATCGGCGCTGTCACCGATTCCGTCGCCGTCCCACTGATCGGTCACGTCGGGCACCTCACGGGCCAGCCGGCGCGCCAAACTTTCATGGGTCCGCGCTTCCCTCGTGGTGAGCCCCCAGGCCAGTAGTTCGCGTGGGCGTTCCGGGGGCGAGTAGCCCTCGTCGAGGTCGCTGCCCGTCTGCTCTGAGTCGAGGCTTTCTTCTGGTTCAAGCAGATGGGCCTGCACGTCGTCGAAGTCAGAAATCCCCATCAGCTTGGGCTCCGTCCCGTATCTCCAAGGTCACATTCGCAAAGCGACGTTCGGCAAAAGATTGACATCATGCAGCCTCGGACAGTCCACGCCCGCTCGGCGGTTGTCTCAACCGAGCGCCTCGACAAGCTCGCGGCAGGCGCGTTCACAGCGACGGCATACCTCGGCGCACACGCGGCAATGCTCGTGTTTCCGCGCGTGCCTGTCGCACTCGTCCGCGCTTGCCTTGCAGGCGGTGGCGCACGTTTCGAGCACCGTCCGAGTCAAGTTGGCGTCGTAGTCCGTGTGCCGGGACAGGACGCGGCCAGTTGTCGCGCAGACATCCGAGCAGTCAACGCAAGTACGGATGCATTTGGTCAAGTGATAGACATCCTCTTCACTGAGGCAGGCGTCCGCACACGCGGTGCAAACTTGGTCGCATTCGAAACAGGCGTCGATACACGCGACCAGCTTGGCTCTGTCGATCCGGCCCAGATCTCGCGGGTAGGTCTCCAGCATTCTCTCGGCGGCGCTCACATGTTCTCCTTGTTCAGGGCGATGGTTGTCTCTTCGGTGCTGGCCTTCCCGTCCAAGGCGCCACCGGGTGCGCCAGTCCCCTGCTGCGCTTCTTGAACAACAGACCACGCTGTGCGGGTAGACGTTACGAGCATGGCGCAGAGGGGGGGTGAACTGTCGTCGCCCACCTTCGTCATTCACCCGGGTGATAGTTGGACGCGGATCGCATCCCCCGCCACGCGCCGGGCGCTCCCATCGACGTCTTGCCCGATCAGAGTGCGGCGATCTGTGCGCCTGGACTTCAAAAGTTACGTCGATCACGGGGTCGAGGCGAAGCGCAGCTCTGCGCGCACCAATACACCATCAAGCCACGGCACGAACGGCCAACTTTATGTAGGTGGCGCGGGCGCTCATCCGGATGAATTACCTCTGCGGGTGATGACCACTCACCCCGCGGTGGTAAATGCTGGCACCAGATCGGCGAGCGGAGGTGCTGTGGAGGCGAGGAAAGACCGTACCGACGGTCAAGGCTGCGCCAGGCCGGGATCGGTCCGGCAAGGAACGCGCTCGAGCGGGGATGGCGCGAACACGACGTTGGTTGCTGAAATCCCCGACGTACGCGACGTAACCGGTTCCTCGCGACGTTCGGTCGACGAACGGGGCCGGACCCCCTTCTCGTACGGGCCTTGCCTGACTCGGGCAGGCGGTGGCCGGCCTCCGCGCGTGTCGATACCTCTTGCGATGGCAGGACCGTAGCGTGGCTCGGGTGCGCGCGGAGTGCGCCAAGACGCCAGACGTCCCGTTGAGCGTTCAATTTGAACGCGCCGTCATCCCGCTCTTTGAGCCGCTGTTCCGGCAAGCACTCCGGCTGACCTCCAATCGGGTGGATGCGGAGGACCTGGTGCAAGAAACGTTACTCAAGGCCTATGCCGGTCTGCATGCATTCGAACCAGGAACGAACCTCAAAGCATGGCTGCGGCGGATCATGATCAACACCCATATCAACGGCTATAGGAGGCAAAAGAGCCGTCCCGCACAACATCAGGCTGGTGAGATCACCGACCGGCAGTTGATGGCCGGTGCCCCACGCACCCCTGACGGGCTACGGTCGGCCGAAGATCAGGCGCTCGAACTGCTGCCCGATCCCGACCTCAGGGCGGCAATGATGGTCTTGCCCGAACAGTTTCGCATCGTGGTGTATTTTGCCGACATCGCGGGATACTCGTACAGGGAGATCGCCGCGATGACAGAAACCCGGCAGGGAACCGTCAGTTCGAGGCTTAACCGCGGCCGAAAACTATTGCGCGAATTCCTATTCGACGCATCGGTCGACCATGCACCCAGGACGATCGGCAAGACCTCGGTCGGAACAAATAAACAACGCGCAATTGTCAACGGCGCCGATTGCGGTCATCCGGCAGGCGCTGATCACTGACTTTCTCGGGCGGCGCCGACGGTGCCAGAAATACCGAATGGTGCAATACGCACCAGCCCGGGTGCTCGGGCACCGCTGTCGAGCTCACGCGCGGGAGATCAGGAGACGTCATGAAAAAGGGAAGAGCTCAGTGCGAGGGTACGGTCACCCCGTCGTCGTCATGGGGTATGGGCCTGAGGTTGCCGGCAGCGGAACATTTGGTGTTCTATGCCGGCGTCAGTGCGATGGCCGTGTTTGGAATCATGGAATGGCCCGTCGTCGCCGCTTTGCTGCTGGGCCACACGCTCGTCAACGCGCAGCACAACAAGGTGCTTCAGTCACTCGGCGAGGCGTTGGAAGAAGCGTAGCCGCTCCGCGCACCGCCCTCGGCCGCCGACCATCGGATCATCCATTAGATGGACGAGTGTTGAAGCGTTGCAGGTGTTCAGCGGTGAAGTGCTCGCGACCAAGACGCCGCAAACTTGGACACCCCGTTGTCTTCGAGCACTGTGAACACGTCGGGGAGATCAACACCGACCGCGGCCAACCGATCGAACACTTCCTGTGCGTGCCTCGTCATGCGAGTGACGGTTTCACCGGCGATCACGCCGTGGTCGGCCACCGCTTCCAGGGTCGGCTCGGGAATGGTGCTCACCGTGTTCGGTGCCACCAGTTCCGTAACGTACAGCGTGTCGGGGTATGCGGTGTTTTTTACTCCGGTGGACGCCCATAGCGGGCGTTGCACGCGAGCGCCGGCGACCCTCAGAGCGGCGTAGCGCGGGTCGGCTTCGAAGACCTGCTGGTAGCTCGCGTAGGCCAACCGCGCGTTGGCGATGCCCGCCTGTCCCCGTAGTCTGAGTGCCTCATCGGTGCCGATCTCCTCCAGTCGCTTGTCGACTTCGGTGTCCACCCGGGATACGAATAATGAAGCTACAGAGTGGATTTGGGACACATCAGCGCCTGCCTGGCCCGCGGCTTCGATCCCGGCCAGATACGCGTTCATCACCGCTCGATGCCGTTGGACGGAGAAGATCAGCGTGACGTTGACGGAGACACCTTTGGCCAGCGCAGCCGTGATCGCCGGCAGCCCGGCTGTGGTCGCCGGTATTTTGATGAACACGTTGGGACGGTCAACAACCTTTGCCAACTCGACGGCCTGCATGACTGTCGCATCGGTGTTGTGCGCCAGCGACGGGTCGACTTCAATGGACACTCTTCCGTCGACGCCCTCGGAAACCTCCCACTGCGGGCGCAGCACATCGCAGGCCGCCCGGACGTCGTCGGTGATCGCCGTGCGGACCGCGGTGTCGATATCGGCACCGCCGCCCGTCAGCTCGGCGATTTGGCCGTCGTAGGCGCGGCCGCGGGAGAGCGCGCGCTCGAAGGTGGACGGGTTGGTGGTCACGCCGACAACGCTTCTCGTGTCGATCAGCTGCTGCAGCTTGCCTGATTGCAGCAGGTCGCGCGACAGGTCATCAAGCCAGACCGATACCCCCGCCGCGGATAGTGCAGCCAGATTCGGGTTCTGAGTCATCCCCTGAACACTGCTCGCCGGTCGGTGGGTCGCGGTACAACTCGTCCCAGAGCACACACGGCGCTATAGAGCACCAACGGCGTGTAAACGCTCAACAACACCTGCCGTTCAGGCGGAGGGGTCAGGCCCTTGTCCTGAGTTATCGAGCCCACGACGTCATCTAGTGTGCTCGACATGTTCCTCCGTAGGTGTCGCCGCGCCGGCGCCATCAACACGGCTGGGTAACTTCCACTCGGGGCGGATGTAGTGGCACGTATAGCCGGACGGATAGCGCTGTAGGTAGTCCTGATGCTCGGCTTCGGCTTCCCAGAACTCGTCCGCTGGGATGACCTCGGTGACGACCGTGCCCGGCCAGAGGCCCGAAGCCTCGACGTCGGCGATGGTGTCCACCGCGATTTGCTTTTGCTCGTCGTCCAGGTAGAAGATTGCCGACCGGTAACTGGTTCCGACGTCGTTGCCTTGCCGGTTCTTGGTGGTCGGGTCGTGGATCTGGAAGAAGAATTCCAGCAGTGCCCGGTAATCGGTCTCGTCCGGGTCATAGGTGATTTCAACTGCCTCGGCGTGACCGGGGTGGTTGCGGTACGTGGGATGCGTGTTGCTGCCACCGGTGTAGCCGACCCGGGTCGACACCACACCGGGACGCCCACGGAACAGGTCCTCCATGCCCCAGAAGCACCCGCCGGCGAGAACGGCAATCTTGTCGTGGTCAGTCATGAATTCTCCCCGCCGACGCTTTGGTGGTGCTCCGACACGTCTTTGGTGAACAGGGTCAGATATTGCCCGTAACCCTGGGCTTCCAAGTCATCGCGGTGGATGAATCGCAGCGATGCGGAGTTGATGCAGTAACGCAAGCCGCCGGCTTCCGGGGGGCCGTCCGGGAATACGTGGCCCAGATGGCTGTCGGCGTGGGCGGAGCGCACCTCAACGCGATCCATGAAGTGGCTGCGGTCGCGCCTCTCAACGACGCTGTCGGCGTTGATGGGCTGGGTGAAGCTGGGCCAGCCACTTCCGCTGTCGAATTTGTTCAGCGAGGCGAAAAGCGGTTCGCCAGAAACAATGTCAACGTAGATGCCGGGTTCGTGGTTGTCGCAGTACTCGCCCGTGAACGGAACTTCCGTGCCGTTCTCCTGGGTGACGCGGTATTGCTCGGGGCTTAACGCGTCGACTGCGGCAGGGTTCTTGCTGTATTGGTGTGACACCTGATCTCCTTCGTTTCAAAGCCTTGATTGGATCAATTACGGCCGGCCATGACACCGCCGTCGACGTTGAGAATCGCGCCGGTGACCCAGCTGGCCGCATCGGACAGCAGATACGTCACGGCGTTGGCCACGTCGGCCGGGGTGCCGACTCGTCCCAGTGGATGAAGGGGCGCGAACGTGGCCAAAGTGGCGTCGATCTCGTCCTTCGGGATAAAACCCTCGTAGAGTGGCGTCTTGACGACGGCCGGGGCAACCGCGTTGACGCGGATCTTGTGCTCGGCGAGCTCGATAGCCAGGTTATGGGTCAGCGCATGCAGGCCGGCCTTCTGCATCGAGTACACCGACGAAGGGGTCGCTCCGATCGCCTGATGTGCCCACATGCTACCGATGTTGACGATCGAACCGCCGTCGCCGCGTGCGATCATGCCCTCGACCACGGTCTGCGTCAGAAAAAACAGGGCGTAGTTGAGCTCCATGTACGAGTCATAGGTCAGCGCTTCGAATTCGAGAAACGGCTTGGGCACAAAGAATCCAGCCGCGTTGACCAAGAGTGTCGCATCGCGGTGCTGCTCGGAGATCGCACGTTGAACGTCGGCGACCGCGCTGCGATCGGTCAACTCGGCCGTGATCCCCCAGGCTTGCCCACCCTGGTCAGTCAGTTCGGTCACGGTGTCATCCACACGGCCCTTTGACCGACCGACGATCACCGCGCTACCGCCGTGCCGCACGATATCGGCGGCGACCTGCCGCCCCATACCGGCGCTGCCTCCAATGATGATGGCCTTCTTGGAATCGAAGTGCATGGTGAGACCTTTCTGCTTCTCGTTCTCGGCGACCCTGCTGGACCCTTTGCCCGGCAAGAAGAGTTGCAGTCCGGGCGATTACACCCGGTGCCATGCGTATCGACCTCGAACTGGTATCAATCTGCTGCCCGACGGGGTGAGCTGTCATCACCCCAGCTTGGTTTCACCCGGGTGAGTTCGGTTACGGCGGCAAGGTCAGCTGCCGAAACCCAATGCATTGGCGTTCTTCGTTGTCGTTCGCGCCGCGATTGGCCCAAGAGCCGATTGGGAGTGGACCCGAAGTGGGTTACAATCCCCAGAACACACGAATAGAAGGTAGCGGTCGCGACTGTCGTTACCCCGCCGGCGGTTCTCATCTACGGCAACGGGTGTGGCAAATCGTCTGACGCGATTACGCGCGCACGAATGGCAATGCCTGCAGGGCACTAAGTTCCGCGATCGCGCACAGCCTTAGGCAACGGTAGGAGTGTCAACCATGTACGGCTCAGATGAGGAAGTGGTGCTGATCACCGAGGCCACGGCTTTGCCAGGGAAAGGAGACGACCTCCGGCGGGCGTTTACTGAATTAATCCCTCAGTCGCTGGCCGAGGGAGACGTTAGCACCTTCAGGCTCCACGAAGACCGTTATCGGCCGGGACATTTCACGCTTTACCAGCGGTTCCGCAATCAGCACGCGGTAGACCTTCACGTCCAAACCAATCACTTCGCGCTCAACGTGGACGCCTTGGCCCAGTTCGCTGAGGGCGGCAAGTCCCGGGTCACCTTCTACCATGTACTGAGTCGTTGAATCCGTCTTGATTGAACAGAAGGTGTGATTTGCCGAGGTTGCTCACCGCTGGGATGACCCGACCGGCGACCGCCGCTGCGGAGCGGTTCACCCCCGGGCACCGCGGCGTAACCCAATACAATGACAAAGACACAGCAAATCACCACTTCGACCTCATTGTGATAGTCGGACATGATTGATGACACCGCGGTCGGCCTGACCCCACGGGGTCGGGCGACATATGCACGTATCGTCGGAGCGGCCGCTGATCTGGCGTACAAACAGGGGCTACACAACACCGCCGCCAACGACGTCCGTAAGGCCGCCTCCGTGAGTGGGTCGCAGATGACCCACTACTTCAAGGACAGGCATGCCATGGTGCGCGGCATCATCGCTTGGCGCCGCAATGAAGTGGTCGCGTTCCATACTTCGGGCGAACTGGCCAGGTTGGACAGTTTCGAGGCGCTGCAAAAGTGGGCCGACCTCAACGTACAAAAGCAGATCGACGTGACCTGCGCGGGCGGGTGCACGTTCGGTTCTTTGGTCGCCGAATTAGTTCCATCCGTCAGCGATATCCGGGGAGACGTCAGCGCGGTCTACGACGAGTGGATCGCGCTGTTTCGCACCGCATTGACGTCCATGCGCAATCGCGGAGACGTGCGCCCCGACGCGGATCCGTCGCATCTCGCTCGGGTGCTGGTCTCCGCGCACCAAGGCGGATCGCTCGTCACCCAGACCACCCGATCCATCAATCCGCTGCGCGACGCGCTCAATGCCGCCGTCGATTACGTCCGTTCGTTTGCGACCCAACCTTCGACCGCCGCGAAACGGCGCCGCAGAGGAGAACGAGACGCCTAGCCTTCGCTGGTCATCGCGCCAGAGACTTCATCGGCATCGGCGTGTGAGCCGTGGCCGCGGCAGCCTGAGCGACTTTCACTGGGATTGGTGGCCGTCGGTCAGGCGGGCGAACGGCGAACTGGCGCAAGTAGTTCAATGCGAAGATCAGGGCGTCACGATTGGGCCAGGTCTTGCCGTATGCGCCGCTCATCAGGCCTCCACCCTCATGCGCGGTCACCAACACGTTAGCCAAAGCCGCGGGATCAGCGGACTCACGGAGCAACCCGCTCTTCTTCATTCGTGACAGACCACGGCGCAACAGCGCCGTCCATTGCCGGTAACCTTCCGCGAGCAGTTCGCGCGTCTGCTCATTGTGCTTGCCTAATTGGCCGGCCAGCATCCCATACGTCGGCAACGCCGGGTGGCGGCTCCGACGCCGGCTCAATACCAAGGTGAGCTCGACCCACTTCTCGAAATCCTCGAAGGTATCCAGATTCTTCAGCGCTGCCTGCCGATGAAAGTCCAGCAGCACCTCAGTTTGCCGAGCGATTACGGCTCGAATCAGCGCGTCCTTGTCGGCAAAATAGTGCGCCAACTGTGAGCCACTGACCGAGGCGGCTTGCCGTAGCCGATCCTGACTTACCGCGGAAACCCCCTCGGTCACGAACAACTCCGCGGCACAGCTGATGATGCGATCGCGCGTTGCCCGCCCGCGGCTTGTCGCTGGCAGTCGGTCGGCATCCTGGGGGGCCATGCCATCAGATTACGGGCTGATTGGCGATCTGGGGTCCACGCCCCACTACGGCTCGGGGGGCACGTGAGGGGCCGCACAGTGTGATGTTCAGGGCTGTTGCGACCCCGGCGCCGGCGCGCAGGCCGGCTCCGGCAAGTCCAAATCAGCTTTGCTCAGACGGTAGACCTCAAGGGTCAGGTTGTAATACTTGTCGGTCTCACCGACCCATTCCATCCCCACTCGCCGCGCCGTAGCCACCCCGCGACGATTGCCTGGCCGCACGACGGCGAATACCTCACTGACACCGACGTTTGTGAATGCTTGATGGGCGACCGCATGACCGGCTTCCGCACCGTAGCCGTGGCCCCACCTGGCGGGTGCAACCTGCCATCCGATCTCGAGATCGGTGCGGCCGGGCGGCAGTGGGAGTAGCGCCACTCCGCCGATTAGGTCGCCAGAGTGTCTATCGGTAATCGCCCATCGGCCGAGGGGGAGGCCGGTCGCATCGCTTTCGGCGATCCATGTGCCTAGGAGTTGGCGCATGGTGGCGCTGTCGCTGATCACTGGCAGCGCCGGACACAGCCAACGCGAAACGTCCGGCACGCTGTATATCCCGTAGGCGTCGATGTCGTCGTCGAGTTCCCATGGGCGCAATAGGAGCCGAGTGGTCAGGATGCGTCTCGTGTCAGGGTCCCATTCGACGTGGCGATGCTCATGCATTTGAAACTCCTGGGCTTTGTTGTACGCATACTGGGGAAAGTCACCCAATCCTAGCAATTTGCGGAAAAGTACGATCGGCGGCCTCAGGCCAGTTGGGACCACCCCACATGCGTGACATGATGAAGTAGCCCAAGCGGAAAGCAACAGGGCCGCGTGCTTCCTTTGTCGGGATCGAGGGCAACTGGCTGGCGACGTTGACACCTTGTCAGCGGGCCCGCATATGCCACGAACGAGTCGCGTTCGCACTCAGGCGTTGAGCGGCCGCTCCCCGATGATCCGGTCGGCCCGCAGGCTCGCGACCTCGTCCGCGGACAGGCCCAGTCCGGCCAGGATGTCGTCGTTGTGCTGGCCCAGCGTCGGCGGGGCGGAGCGGTGGTGGCGGGGCGGTCCGGCCGCGATGCGAAACGGCCAGCCGGGGTAGCGGTGCGGGCCGGTGACCGGATGGACGAGCTCCTCGTAGTAGCCCCGCGCGTCGAGCTGGGCCCCGATCAGGTCGCCGTCGTACACCTGCTCGCCGGTGATCACGTGCTCCGCCGGGATGCCTTGTGCACGTAGGGCTTCCACGATGTTTGCGGCGGTCTGGGTGCGGGTCCACGCGGCGACCATCTCGTCGAAAACGTCATGGTCGACGAGCCCGTCGTCGGGCAGCGACAGCGCCACCCACACGCCGTCGGCGCTGGTCGGATACACGCCCTGCAGGCAGCCGCGCCGCCTGTTGCCCTCCCGGGGGCGCACGATGCCGGTCATCGAGTACTCGATCACCGGTTCGGCGGTCACACAGGCGGCAACCTGGATTTGGGCGACCTCGATCAGCTGGCCCTCACGGGTGCGGCTTCGATGTTCGAGCGCGGCCAGCAGCGCAACCGCCGCGTGCACGCCGACGATGGGATCGGCGGGCCCCTGCGGGTTGCACGGCGGACCGTCCGGATGTCCGGTCACCGCCGACATTCCCGAGGTCTGCTCGAAATTAAGCGCCCACCCGACGTAGTCGCGCCACGAACCCTGCAGGCCATAACCCGGCATCCGCACGGCAATCACGTTGGGGTTCAAGGCAACCAGCCCGCCGTGGTCCAGGCCGAACTGCTCGACCACCCGGGGCGAGAAGTTCTCCACGACCACGTCGGCCTCCGCGGCCAGCCGTCGGGCGATGTCGAGGCCCCGTTCGGAGGTCAGGTCGAGGGTGAGGTCGCGCTTGTTCAGGTTTGTGCCCTGCCAGATGGGGCTGCGTTCGTACCAGTCGTCGCCCTCGTAGGCGAAGGCGCCGGAGTAGCGGTGCCCGTCCGGCCGCTGGATCGACTCGACCTTGACGATGTCGGCGCCGAACGCGCCCAGGTAGCAGGTCAGGTAGGCCCCCGCCCAGAACGTGGTCAGGTCGAGGACGCGCAAGCCCGAAAAGGGCAGCGGCCCTTCGGTCGTGTTGAGCGGTCGGGCGGCGGTGGCCCACGGCTCGGGGCGCGCGCCCAGGTGCGGCGCCGGGCGGGGTTGCGGCACCGGGGTTTTGGAGAAGCGGAACGCCGGCCCGGGCCGCTGGAACCACCAGCCGGGCCCGCCGGATTGTACGAAGAAGCCGCGCTCCGCGTACTGGGGACAGGCCGACACGGTCGCCCCGTCATTGACCGGGGCGGCCGGAATACGCAGGGCCTGGGCGAGTTCCACGATCTCGGCAACGGTCTGCGCGGCGAGCAACGGCTCCGCCTTGCCGAAGAATTCGTCGCGGTCCGGGCCGCCCATCATGATCGCGATCTGCTGCTCGCCGTACTCGGGCAGGCCGAGCATCGCGCACACGTCCAGCCAGTGCTGGCCGGTCAGGCAGTTGATGCCCACCCAGCCGTCGGCGGCCCGAACGACGCCCAACATGGGCGCCGAGCGCAGGTTCGCCGGCAGACCAAGGCTTTTCATGCGCTGGGCCATCAGCATCGGATAGGGCAGCGTCGAGAGCAGCGCCTCCAGCTGGGAGACGGCGACTTCTCTGACCCGGCCGGCGGGCGGCTGCCGCAACGCGGTCAGCGCGGCCAGCGCGCCGTAAGCGCCCGCGACATACTCGGGGATGCGGGCGCCGACCTGCACCGGTGGGCGGTCGGGATCCCGGGCGCTGATCCAGGCCGACGCCGCCTGCACGGTCAAGGACGTGGCCGGCCGGTGACGCCACGGTCCGCACTGGCCGAACGCGGAGATGCGCAGCAACACCAGGTTTGGGTTCAGCCGGCTCAACGTGTCCGGGCCCAGCCCCCAGCGTTCCAACATTCCCGGCCCGAAATCCTCGATGAGCAGGTGCGCTCGGGCGATGAGCTCGCGGGTGGCGGCCAGGTCGTTCGGCTGGGCCACATCCATTGTGGCGCCGCGCTTTCCGGCATTGAGGTACTCGAACAAGCCGCAGCGCTCCGGGTCTGAGATTCCGCCCGGGAACGGGCCCCAGCGGCGCAACGGATCTCCGGTCGGCGGCTCGATCTTGGTGACATCGGCGCCGAGGTCAACCAAAAGCTTTGCGGCGTAGGGACCTGAGATCTCGCTGGCGAGTTCGACGACGTGGAGCCCGGCGAGGGGTCCCGTCATGCCGGGATCCCGATGGCCTTCACCTCCATGTACTGGTGCAGTCCGCTGATTCCGCCACTCTCCCGGCCGAACCCGCTCAGCTTGAAGCCACCGAACGGCGCATCGCCCGGCCCGATGCCGTTGACCGCGACCTGACCGGTGCGCATCCGCCGGGCGACCGCGACGGCCCGGTCCACGTCGGCGCCCCATACTGCACCGGAAAGCCCGTAGCACGAGTTGTTCGCGATCGCGACGGCGTCGTCGTCGTCGCGGTAGCGCAGCACCGACAGCACGGGCCCGAACACTTCCTCCTGTGCGATCGTCGAATCCGGTTGCACGCCAGTGAGGATCGTCGGTTCGAAGTAGAAGCCGGCATCCAGGCCGGCCGGGCGGCCGCCGCCGGTCGCCAGCTTCGCGCCGTCGCTGACCGCCCCGTCAACGTGCGCCTGCACGCGCTCGCGCTGCGCCGCGCTGATGAGCGGACCCATTTCCACCGTCGGGTCCGTGGGGTCGCCGACCTTGACGTCGCCGGCGAGCGCGACGAGCCGGTCGACGACGTCGTCGTGCAACGAATCGGGAAGCAGGAGCCGGCTGTGCAGGATGCACGCCTGTCCGGCGTGCAACGAGCAGCAATCGAACAGCATCTGCCGCAGCATCTCGTCGGTCACCTGCGTGTCGTCGAGGACGATGCTCGCGGATTTCCCGCCGCACTCCAGCAACAGCCGCGTCATGGCGTCGCCCGCGGCCCGCATGACCTCACAACCGACGGCGGAGCTGCCGGTGAAGCTGATCATGTCGATGCGCGGATCCGTCGTGAGCAGTTTGGCCGCCTCGAGCCCCGAGGGTGTGACCACATTGACCACCCCAGGCGGAATGTCGGTCTCCTCGTCGATGATGCGCGCCAGGGCAAGACCGGCGAGCGGTGTCAGCGGCGAGGGCTTGAGCACGACGCTGTTGCCCGCGGCCAGCGCGTTGTTCACCTTCATCACGTTGAGACAGTGCGGGAAGTTCCACGGCGTCAGGATCGACACGACACCGAGCGGCTCGCGGCGCAGCAACGTCGTCCCGGCGCCGATGCCAGTGACCGGCTCGTCGACCAACTTCGTCGCGAGCTGGGCCGCATGCATGGACATGTAGCCGGCGCCGTCGATTTGCATCATCCGCTCATTGGTGACGCAACCCCATTCGATCTGTGACAGCGCGAAGATCTCGTCGGCGTGCTTGAGCAGGGCCTCACCGAGCTGATTGAGGCAGCCGGCCCGCTCGTCCGGACCCATGCGGCCCCACGGCCCGCTGTCGAACACCCGGCGTGCCGCGTCGATGGCCGCGCCGACCTGGGCGACGCTCGCGTCGGGCGCCGTGCCGATGGACTGCTCGGTGGCCGGGTTGAAGTCGTCGTAGCGACCGTCTTCCGGCTCGACCCATCTCCCATCGATGTAGAGCCGGTAGGTGTCGACAAGAGATCCCGGAGTTTGTAGCTCGGCCATGCGTTTCCTCACCCGAACGTCGGTCATCTAACCACTTGGTGTACACCCATGGCCCGACGTCGTCAATCACCAATCGCGCGAATTACACGCTATTTTGCGGCTTCGCGGAGGTATTGACAGGGATGGGCGGCGCGGAGTAGACACAAGGCCGCAAGACACATTGCTCCAATGTGTCGGATCGCCTGTCAGGGAGGCCGCCGTGCGGACCGCTTTTCCCGCTTCTCTGTTGCACTCCCCCGACTTCTATGCGGGCGATCCGTACCCGGCGTACCGCGAGCTGCGCGCGACGGCGCCGGTGTGCTGGAATGACGTGACCCACTTCTGGGCACTGCTGAAGTACGAGGACATCCGGTTCGTGTCCACCAACCCGGCCACGTTCACCTCTACCCGGGGCATCACCATTCCCGACCCGCAGCTGGGGAACGCGGTGCAGGAGGGCAACCTCATCTTCACCGACCCGCCGCGGCACCGGCAGTTGCGCAAGCTGATCAACTCCGGGTTCACCCGGCGGCGGGTGGCCGTCCTGGAGCCCAAGATCCGCGAGATCGTGCGGGGGATCCTCGACGGCATCGAGCCGGATTCCGTGCACGAGTTCGCCGATGAGATCGCCGCTCCGCTGCCCACCCGGATGATCGCCGAGCTCATCGGCGCGCCGGCCGATGACTGGGAGCAGTTCCGGGTGTGGTCGGACGCGGCCACCGGAACGGCCGACCCGGAGATCGAACTCGACCCGTTGGTCGCCATGGGGCAGCTGTATGAGTACTTCCAGAAGCTGATCGCCGCCAGGCGCGTGGACGCGCGCGACGACCTGTTGTCGGTGCTGGCCGGCGCGGAGATCGACGGTGTCCGGCTGACCGACGAAGACCTGCTGAATTTCGCCTACCTGCTACTGGTGGCCGGCAACGAAACCACCCGCAACCTGATCGCGCTGGGCACGCTGGCGCTGATCGCCCACCCCGACCAATGCCGCCTGCTGGTCGACGATCCGGCACTGATCCCCGGCGCCGTCGAGGAAATGCTGCGGTGGACCAGCCCCGTGGTGCACATGGCGCGCACCGCGACGACCGACGTGCAGATCCGCGGCCAGCGGATCGCCGAGTGGGACGTGGTGGTGATGCTCTACGGCTCCGCCAACCGGGACGAGGAGATCTTCGGTGCCGACTCCGAGGAGTTCAAGGTGACCCGGCACCCCAACCCGCACATCGCGTTCGGGTGTGGCGAACATTCCTGCGTCGGTGCGCAATTGGCGCGGCTGGAGGCCTGCGTGATGTTCGACGAGCTGCTGCGCCGCTTCCCCAGGCTCGAGCTGGTGGGCGGGGTCGACCGGATGCGGGCCACCATGGTGCCCGGGGTCAAGCGGATGCCGGTACGGCTGGGGGCCTGAACCGATGGATTTGGAGTACTCGCCTGAGCAGGAGCGCCTGCGCGCCGAGATCCGCGCCGCGCTGGAACAGGTCATGACGCCCGAACGCAGCCTCGCTCTCAGCACACGCATGGAGGGCGGCCCCGAAGTGCGCGAATGTATACGCGCCCTGGCCGCGGCCGACCTGCTCGGCGTCGGGTGGCCCAAAGAGTATGGCGGACGCGGGTTCTCGGCGATCGAGCAGTTCATCTTCTCCGAGGAGGCGCAGCGGGTCAACGCCCCGATCCCGCTGGTGACGCTCAACACCGTCGGGCCAACCCTTATGCAGTGCGGCTCCGAGGAACAGAAGCAGCAGTTCCTGCCCGCCATACTCGACGGCAGCGTCGAATTCGCGATCGGCTACTCCGAGCCGGGAGCCGGAAGCGACCTGGCCTCCCTGCGCACCACCGCGGTCCGCAACGGCGACGAATACGTGATCAATGGCCAGAAGATGTTCACCAGCGGCGCCGCCTACGCCGACTACATCTGGCTGGCCGCCCGCACCGATCCGAACGCCAAGAAACACAAGGGCATTTCCATCCTGATCGTGCCCACCTCGTCGCCCGGGTTCTCCTGGCAGCCGCTGCACACGATGTCCGGCATCTCCACCTTCTACACGTTCTACGACAACGTGCGGGTCCCGGCCAGCGCGCTGGTGGGTGGGGAGAACCAGGGCTGGCAGCTGATCACCACCCAGTTGAACTTCGAGCGGGCGGCCCTCGGCAACCTCGGCGCGCTCGAGCCGCTGTTCGACAAGACCCTCGAGTGGGCCGCCACCACCGAACTTGATAGCGGTCGCGTCATCGACCAGCCGTGGGTGCAACTCGCGCTGGCCCGGGTCGAGGCCCAGGTCGCCGCCTACAAACTGGTCAACCTTCGCGTCAACGCCGCGATGACCAAAGGTGTGGGAAGCATGGGCCTCCAAATGGGAGAGGCGTCGGCCGCCAAGGTGTTCGGCACCGAGCTGACCCAGCAGGTCGCCCGACAGTTGCTAGAAGTGCTCGACCACAACGGGGTACGCCGGGGCACCGATGCACCGCTGCGCGGCGCGCTGGAAACCGCATACCGATGGGCGGTCATCAATACGTTCGGTGGCGGCGCCAACGAGATTCAGCGTGACATCATCGCCATGGCCGGATTAGGCATGCCGCGGGCTCCCCGCGACCTTCGCGCCACCGCAACATAGGAGGACAGCCGTCAGTGACCGACTCAGAAACCGTCAGCGCCAAGGTCAAGGCCCTCGTCGGCCGGCCGACCGGCGGCACCGGAAAGCCCTCGCTGGCCCCGGATCCGGTCAACCAGCCGATGATCCGGCACTGGGCCTACGCAATGGCCGATATGAACCCGGTCTACCTGGACCCCGAGTTCGCCGAGAAGTCGCGGTTCGGCGGCATCGTGTCGCCGCCGGTGATGCTGCAGACCTGGACGATGCCATCGCCGATCCTGGAGGGCATCGGCGAGCGGGGTGGCGCGCCCATCGAAATCAAAAGCAACCCAACGGCATTTCTCGACGAGGCCGGGTACACCAGCACGGTGGCGACCAACTCGGAGTTCGAGATCGAGCGCTATCCGCGACTGGGCGACGTCATCAGCGCGACGACGGTGTACGAATCGGTTTCCGAGGAGAAGAAGACAGCGCTGGGCACCGGGTTCTTCCTGACCTGGCTGACGACCTACACTGACCAGAACGGCGAGGTCCTGGGCAGGCAGCGATTCCGGGTGTTGCGATTCAGGCCGGAGCGCTGATGGCGACCCGACTGGCGCCGGCCATTACCCCGGACACCGAGTTCTTCTGGAATGGATTGCGGGACAACAAACTCCTGATCCAACGCTGCGGCGGATGCGGGCAGCTGCGCCACCCGCCGCGCCCGATGTGCCCGCACTGCCGTTCCCTGGACTGGGGCACCGTCGAGTCGTCCGGCCGCGGCACGGTCTACAGCTACGTGATGCCGCACGAGCCGAAGTTTCCGTTCTTCGAGTATCCCTACGTCGTCGTGCTGGTGGAGCTCGAGGAGGGCGTGCGGCTGGTATCCAACCTGACCGGCATCGACCCGGCCGACGTCACAACCGGGATGCGGGTCGAGGTGTACTACCAGAGCTTCGAGAACGACCTGGTGTTGCATCAGTTCCGGCCGGCCACCTAGGCGGGGACCATGGACTTCACCTTCACCGAAGAGCAGGAGACCATCTCCAAGCTCGCCCGCGACCTCCTCGAGCGGCGGGCCACACCGGAGCGGCTGACCGAGTTGGAAGCCGGCGACACTCGCTTCGACGACGCACTGTGGAAAGAGCTGGCGGCCGTCGATCTGCTGGGCACCGCGCTGCCGGAGTCGGTGGGCGGAAACGGCGGCGGCTTCGTCGAGCTCGGGGTGCTGCTGGCCGAGGTGGGCTGGGCGGTGGCTCCGGTGCCGGCCTACGCGACGCTGGCGCTGGGGGCCGACTCCATCGCAAGTCACGGCAATCCCGAACAGCAGCAACGCTTCCTGCCGGGCGTCGTCGCCGGAACCGCATTCTGACCGCGGGACTGGCCGAGCCGGGCCGCTCCGATGCCACGGCCCCCGCCACCACCGCGCGGCGCGACGGCGGCAACTGGCGCCTCGACGG
This sequence comes from Mycobacterium sp. E2733, assembly GCF_001667585.1. GTDB lineage: Bacteria > Actinomycetota > Actinomycetes > Mycobacteriales > Mycobacteriaceae > Mycobacterium. The sequence continues at coordinate 22,127 of NZ_LZJZ01000031.1, read as the reverse complement.
CGCCAAGGAGCTGGTTCCAGCCGCCCAGTTCGCCGACACGGTACTGATCCCGGCGTCGATGGACGACGGCGGGGTCGGCCTGTTCCTGTTGGCGGCCGACGCCCACGGCGTCGACATCCGGCCGGTGCCGACCACTAACCGCGAACCGCATGCGGACGTATACCTGGATGGCGCAACGGTTTCGGACGCCGACCTGATCCCCGGGACAGACCTGATCGAGTCGCTGCACACCCGGGCGCTGGTCGGGCTGTGCGGGATTCAGCTCGGCGTCGCTGAGCGTGCCCTGCGGATCGCGGCCGAGTACACCACGGGCCGCGAACAATTCGGCCGGCCCATCGGCAGCTTTCAGGCCGTGCAGCAGCGGATGGCCGACGCGTTCATCGACGTCGAGGCGATCCGCTGGACCACGTGGCATGCGGCGTGGCTGATCGCACACGGGCGGCCATTGAAAGAGGCCCGTCGCGCCGCCCGCATCGCGAAGTTCTGGGCCGCCGAGGCCGGCGCCCGGGTCGCCGCCACCGCCCAGCACGTCCATGGCGGCATCGGGATCGACGTCACCTATCCCTTGCACCGCTATTTCCTGTGGGCCAAGCACAACGAGCTCACGCTCGGCCCGGCCACCGCGCAGCTGGCCCACCTCGGCGCAACATATTCGGAAGGACGCCCATGACGACCATCGCGAGCCGCACCACCACCCTGCGCTGGGCCGACATCTCCGTCGGGGACGAGGTCACGCCACTCGAAATCCCGATCACCACAACGATGATCGTCGCTGGTGCGATCGCCACCCGCGACTTCATGCCCGTACACCACGACCGCGACTACGCCAACAAGCAGGGCTCGCCGAACCTGTTCATGAACATCCTGACCACCAACGGCTATTGTGTGCGGTTCCTCACCGACTGGGCCGGGCCGGAAGCGATGGTCAAGAAGCTGTCGATCCGCCTTGGCGTGCCTTGCTTTCCGGATGATCCGCTACGGTTCGCCGGCAGCGTCACCGGGAAGAGCGAAGGCACCGGAGGTGAGAACTTCGTCGAGGTGACGTTCAAGGGCTCCAACAGCCTGGGCGATCACGTCTCGGGTACCGCGATCCTCAGCCTGCTCGACGAGGCGGCCGCGTGAGCGGCTCGCTGCCCGGCGCCGCGGCCATCGTCGGGATCGGGCAGACCGAGTTCTCCAAGGAATCCGGCCGCAGCGAACTGCAATTGGCGTGCGAAGCGGTGAGCGCCGCGCTCGACGACGCGGGGCTTGCACCCGGCGACGTCGACGGCATGGTCACCTTCACGATGGACTCCAGCGACGAGATCGAGATCGCGCGCAACGTGGGGATCGGCGATCTGAGTTTTTTCTCCCGGGTGCACCACGGCGGCGGTGCCGCCGCCGGCACCGTCGTGCACGCCGCGATGGCCGTCGCGACGGGCGTTGCCGACGTGGTGGTGTGCTGGCGCGCCTTCAACGAACGCTCCGGCATGCGGTTCGGCGGCAGCGGGCGCACCGACCTGGGGACCCCGCTGTTCATGGCGCACTACGCGCCGTTCGGCTTGCTCACCCCCGCGGCGTGGGTCGCGATGCACGCCCAGCGCTACATGTCCACTTACGGCGTCACCAACGAGGACTTCGGCCGCATCGCCGTCGTGGACCGCGCGCACGCGGCCCGCAATCCCGATGCCTGGTTCTACCAGCGCCCGATCACGCTGGAGGACCACCAGAATTCGCGCTGGATCGTCGAACCGGTGCTGCGCCTGCTGGATTGCTGCCAGGAGAGCGACGGCGGGGTCGCGCTCGTGGTCACCAGCGCCGAACGTGCGCGCGACCTGCGGCAGCCGCCGGCGATCATCACCGCGGCCGCCCAGGGCGCGGCCGCCGACGGCGAGATGATGACGAGCTACTACCGCGACGACATCACCGGCCTCCCCGAGATGGGCGTTGTCGCCAACAGGCTGTGGCGCGACTCTGGGCTCAAGCCGCAAGACATCCAGACCGCTTTCATCTACGACCATTTCACGCCGTTCGTGTTCACCCAGCTCGAGGAGCTCGGGTTCTGCGGGCGAGGCGAGGCGAAGGACTTCGCCACGGTCGAGCGGCTGTCGCTGGGCGGGGAGTTCCCGATCAACACCAACGGCGGCCTGCTCGGCGAGGCCTACATCCACGGCATGAACGGCATTACCGAGGGGGTGCGCCAGGTGCGCGGCACGTCGTACAACCAGGTCGACAACGTCGAACACGTCTTGGTCACCTCGGGCACCGGGGTACCTACGAGCGGGCTGATTCTCGCGCCCGCCAACTGAGGGGATCACCATGCCGAAGCTCGCGCTGTTGACCGCCCACGGCGGGCCGATCGAGCTGGCCGACTTTCCGTTGTCGACACCGGCGCCCGGGACGGCGGCGCTCAAGTTGCGGATGGCCGGCATCTGCGGGTCCGATTTGCACATCTTCCGCGGCGAATTGCCGTTGCCGTGCCCGTTTGCCATGGGCCACGAAATGGTGGGCGAGATCGCCGAACTCGGCGAGGGCCTGACCGCCGACGCGACCGGCAAGCCGCTGGCCGTCGGTGATCGGGTGGTGACACCGTATTTCTGGTTCTGCGGTCAATGCCACGCGTGCGCGCGGGGCCGTTCTTATGCGTGCCAGAACCTGATGGCCGGCGAATACCGGACGCACGATCAGGAGCCGCACTTCGTCGCCGCCTACGGGGAGTACTACTACACGAGCCGGCGCCAGCCGCTTTACAAGGTGCCCGAGGACCTCGCCGACGCGGCTGTCGCCCCGCTGAATTGTGCTCTAGCGCAAGTACTTTTCGCGCTGCGGGACGTGCGGCTGGGTGACACGGTCGTCATCCAGGGCGCGGGTGGGCTGGGCATCAACGCGGCGGCGGTGGCTCGCACGGCGGGGGCCGCGGAGGTCATCGTCATCGACAAGATCGCCGAACGGCTGGACGTCGCCGCCGATTACGGCGCGACCCACTGCATCGACGCGAGCACGATCTCGACCGCAGAGGTCACCGAGCAGGTCCGCCAGCGCACCGGCGGCATCGGCGCCGACTGGGTGCTCGAAGTCGTCGGTGTGCCGGGCGTCATTCCGGACGGGATCGCGTTCCTCAACAACGGCGGCACGCTCCTCGAGGTGGGCAATGTCGGCGTGGGGCGGACGTTCGAGCTGGATCCGAGCGTGCTGGTCTACGGCAACAAATCCGTGCGTGGCGTCATGTTCTACGATCCCGTGACGCTGGCGATCGGCTTGACCTTCTTGCAGCACACCAGATTTCCGTTCGAGCGCCTGATGCCTGAGCCGTTCCACCTGGCCGACGTCAACGCTGCCTTCGCGTCGGCCGATGCCGGGCTGGTGCCCAGGGGCGCGTTGGTGCCATGACGACTCAAACGGCCCAGGCCACCGACACCCGCGAGCTGATCGTCGAGTCCGCGTTCAGCTGTTTCGGCGAACAAGGTTTGGATAAGGCGACAATCGTCGACATCGCCAAGCAAGCCGGGGTGTCCCGCAGCACCATCTACGAGTACTTCAGCGACAAGGCCGCCATCATCGAGGCGTGCGCCGAACACGCTTCCGAGCGGTTCTATCGCGAGATGTCCAGAGCCATGGACCGGGGTGGCTCGCTCGAGGAAAAGCTTAGCCAGGCCGCCGTTTTCGTGACCCAAGCCCGACGGTCCATCGCGTCGGAGAAGTACTTCGACGAGGACGCCGTCAGCCTGTTGCTGACCAAGGACGCGGCCGTGCTGCTGCGCGAATGCGTCGACTTCTTCGCACCCTACCTGTCCGCCGCCCGCCTGACCGGCGAAGTGCGCAAGGACCTCGACGTCGAGGCCGCCGCGGAATGGTTCGCGCGCATCCTCTTCTCGCTCTTCAGCACGCCGTCCTCGATCCGCGCCATGGACGATCCCGAGGTGACGGCCGAGTTCGTGCGCGCGCATGTGGTGCGCGGTTTCGCGGGCGAGCGCGCTCGGCGGCGTTGAGTGTGCGTCCAGGGCGGGGATTATCGGCGTGTCGCCGCCCGGTGTGCACACTCAACGCCGTGAGCGCACGCTGTTGGACATCAACGCCGCTGTTCGGGCCACACGGTGCCGGCACCGTGAACCGGCCATCCATGGCCGGGCAACAAATGCGCAACCGGTAGCTCTTCCAACCTCTTTCGCGTGGCGGCGGCGCTCGCCGCGTCGACGATCTCCGGTGTGTGCCAAACCTTGCCGCGAACGGTCAGCACGGCGTCGCCGGACAGCAGCGTCCGAGTCGTCGGGTTCCACAGCGCGATGCTGTCGTCGGTGTGTCCACCCGCGTTGATCACGGTCCAATCCGCCGCACCGGGCAGCGGCTGGCCGTCGGCAAGGCCGCCGCGAGGGGGTGGCCCCGTCCAGCGCATGCCGGCCGGCGTGCCGTATCCCGCCACCCGGGCACCGCCGAGCAGCCCCGTCACAGCGATTCGGTCGAGCGGCTGGTCGATCAGGGTGGGCCAGATGCGTGCGGCGCGGGCCGGAGTCGGCGTGCGCGGTTTTGCTCCGTCGAGATAGCCGAGTGTGAGGGCGGGCAACCAGATCGGTGCGGGATAGCGTGCGGTCAGTTCCGCCGCCCCGGCGACGTGATCGCTGTGTCCATGGGTGGCAACCACGGCATGCACGGTGCCGCCCGGGTGACCCAGGACGGCCGCGAGATCGTTGGCGACCCGCGGCAATCCGGCGTCGACGACCACCGCACCGTCGTCGCGGTGCAGGACGTAACAATTGAAGACCCAGCGCGATACCCGCGTGATGCCGAGATCGGGCATCTCCTCGATGACCAGGCTCATGGCCGAGAGGCTACGCCGCTCAGTGCCCCCGCTGGGCCAGCGCGCGCAAAAAGAAGGTCAGGTTCGCGGGCCGCTCGGCCAGCCGGCGCATGAAATAGCCGTACCACTGGGTGCCGAACGGCACGTAGACGCGCACGTGGTTGCCGGACTCGGCCAGCCGCCGCTGTTCGACCTCGCGGATGCCGTACAGCATCTGAAACTCGAAATCGTCTGCGTCCCGGTTCGATTCGCGCGCCAGCGCGGGTACCGCATCGATGATCGCCGGGTCATGGGAGGCCACCATCGGGTAGCCCGAGCCGGCCATCAACACCCTTAGGCAGCGCAGATAGGAATCGGTCACCGCGTCGGGATCTCGGTGGGCCACCGTGGCCGGTTCGTCGTAGGCGCCCTTGCACAACCGGATCCGCGCCCCGGCCGCCGCGAACTCCTCGCAGTCGCCGAGCGTGCGCCCCAGGTAGGCCTGCAAAGCCACGCCCAGCCAAGAGAAGTCGAGCCGGAGGTCCCGCACGATCGCCAGCGTCGAGTCCGTCGTCGTGTGGTCTTCGGCGTCCACCGTCACCCACACGCCGGCCCGCTGCGCCGCTTCGCAAATCGCCCACGCGTTTTCCCGGGCGATCTTCTCACCGTCGCGATCCAGCGACTGCCCCAGCGCGGACAGCTTCAGCGACACCTCGAGCGCCCGGACGGCGGCGTGGTCGCCGAACCGGGCCAGGCGGTCGATCAGGTCCAGGTACACGCGCACCGCCGCGCCGGCGTCGTCGGCGTCGGTGACGTCTTCGCCCAGATAGTCGAGGCTGACATAGCGACCCGAAGGGCGAAGGGACGCAACGCTGTCCAGCGCGCTGTCGATCGTCTCGCCGGGCACGAACCGGTGCACCACCCTGCGGGTGACCGGCAGCACTTCGGCGGCGCGGCGCAACCCTGGTCGCCGGCTGGCGGCCATGATCGCCGGCCGAATGGTGCTGGCGAACACCCCGCCCATCACTCGGCCGCCATGTGCGGATAGGTGTGCTGGGTCGCCGGCACGAACGTCTCCTTGATGGTCCGGGCCGACGTCCAGCGCAACAGGTTCAGCACCGACCCGGCCTTGTCGTTGGTGCCCGAGCCGCGCGAACCCCCGAAGGGCTGACGACCGACGACCGCGCCGGTCGGCTTGTCGTTCACGTAGAAATTCCCCGCGGCGAACCGCAGGCGGTCCTGAGCGGTCAGCACGGCCTCGCGATCGTCGGCGATGACCGCGCCGGTCAGCGCGTATCGCGACCCGGTGTCGATCACGTCCAGGATCCGTTCGTAGTCGTCATCGGGGTACACGTGCACCGACAACAGCGGACCGAAATACTCGGTGGCGAACGCTTCGTCGGTCGGGTCGTCGGAGAGCAGCACCGTGGGGCGCACGAAATAGCCGGTGCTGTCGTCGTACTCGCCGCCCACGGCGATGGTGACGTGGGCCGCGCTCTTCGCCCGCTCGAGGGCGTCGACGTTCTTGACGAACGCGCGCCGGTCAATCAGCGCGCCGCCGTAGTTGGTCAGGTCGGTGACGTCGCCGTAGCGCAACGCGGCGGTCTGGCCCAGGAAGTCGTCGCCCATCCGCCGCCACACCGAGTGCGGGATGAATGCCCGCGATGCCGCCGAGCATTTCTGTCCCTGGTAGTCGAACGCGCCACGAATCAGCGCGGTGCGCAGCACATCCGGCCGTGCCGAAGGGTGCGCCACCACAAAGTCCTTGCCACCGGTCTCGCCTACCAGCCGCGGATAGCTGTGATAGTGACCGATGTTGGTGCCGACCTGGTACCACAGCCGCTGGAAAGTGGCCGTCGAGCCGGTGAAGTGGATACCGGCCAGCCGCCGATCGGCCAGCGCCACATCCGAAACCGCGAAGCCGTCGCCGGCGACAAGGTTGATCACGCCGGGCGGCAATCCCGCGGACTCGAGCAGCTGCATCGTCAGATAGGCCGACAGCGTCTGGGTGATCGACGGCTTCCACACCACGGTGTTGCCCATCAGCGCGGGCGCGGTCGGCAGGTTGCCGGCTATCGAGGTGAAGTTGAACGGCGTGATCGCATAGACGAATCCGTCCAGCGGGCGGTAATCGCTGCGATTCCACTCCCCCGGCCCGCTGATCGGCTGTTGCGCCAGGAGCTGGCGCGCGAACGCCACGTTGAACCGCCAGAAGTCGATCTGCTCGCAGGGCGAGTCGATCTCGGCCTGGTAGACGGACTTGGATTGGCCCAGCATCGTCGCGGCGGCGATCTTCTCCCGCCACGGCCCGGCCAGCAGGTCGGCGGCCCGCAAGAACACGGCCGCGCGCTCGTCGAACGGCATGGCCGCCCAGGCCGCTTTTGCCCTCATCGCGGCGTCGATCGCCGCCGCCGCATCCGCGTGGACGGCGTTGGTCAGGGTGCCCAGCTTGGCCGCGTGCCGATGCGGCTGGACGACGTCGATGCGTTCACCGTCGCCCATCCGGTGCGCACCGCCGATGACGTGCGGGAGGTCCATGGGGTGATCGGCCAGCGCGGCCAGCTCGGCGCGCAGCCGGCCACGTTCCGGGGAGTGCGGCGCATAGTCGTGGACCGGCTCGTTGGCCGGCAGCGGCACCTGGGTTATCGCGTCCATGCTGCCAGGATCCTCGTCATGGAGGCCGCGGGAGTTAGCCGATCGAATAAGATCAGACGCGATGGGTAGTACGATCGGACAATGGCCGGTGTGGGGCTGGGCCAGCTGTTGCTCGCGCTGGACGCGACCCTGGTCCGCCTGGTGGAAGCGCCGCGGGGCCTCGACCTTCCGGTGGGCTCGGCGGCGCTGATCGACAGCGACGATGTGCGGCTCGGGCTGGCGGCGGCCGCGGGCTCGGCCGATGTGTTCTTCCTGCTGGGCGTGCCCGACGACGAGGCGCTGCGGTGGATGGCCAAGCAGACCCGCGAGCGCGTTCCGGTGGCGATCTTCGCCAAGGAGCCGTCGCCCGCGCTGGTGAGCGCGGCGGTCGGCGCGGGATCCGCGGTGGTCGCGGTCGAACCGCGGGCCCGCTGGGAGCGGCTCTACCAGCTGGTCAACCACGTGCTGGAGCATCACGGGGACCGCGCCGATGCGACCGAGGACTCGGGCACCGACCTGTTCGGCTTGGCACAGTCGCTGGCCGACCGCATCCACGGCATGGTCAGCATCGAAAACGCCCAATCGCACGTGCTGGCCTATTCGGCCTCCAACGACGAAGCCGACGAGCTGCGCCGCCTGTCCATCCTCGGCCGGGCCGGGCCGCCCGAACATCTCGAATGGATCGGCCAGTGGGGCATTTTCGATGCGCTGCGGGCGAGCGACGGGGTGGTACGGGTGGCAGAGCGTCCGGAGTTGGGCCTGCGTCCGCGCCTGGCGGTCGGGATTCACCAGGCCGAGCTCGACGCGCGGCGACCGCCGGTGTTCGCCGGCACCATCTGGGTGCAGCAGGGCACACAACCGCTGGCCGCCGACGCCGAGGAGATGTTGCGTGGCGCGGCCGTACTGGCCGGGCGCATCATGGCGCGGCTGGCGGCCCGTCCGTCCACGCACGCGCGGCGGGTGCAACAGCTGCTTGGCCTCATCGACGGCGAGCCCGACGTGGCCGCCGTCGCACGCCAACTGGGCCTCGCCGTCGACGCCGACGCGGCGCTGGTCGGCTGGGACACCTTGGACACCGCGGGAGACAGCGCGTCCCGTCCGGCGCGACTGACCGATGTAATGGCGCTGAGCGCCACCGCTTTTCGGCGGGACGCCCAGCTCGCCTCCCGCGGATCGCGCATCTATGTGCTGCTGCCCCAGACCCAAAACCGCTCGGTCACCTCGTGGGTGCGCGGCACCATCGCGGCGATGCGCACCGAACTCGGGGTGCAGCTGCGGGCCGCCGTCGCCGCCCCCGTCGCCGGCCTCACCGGACTCGCCGCGGCCCGCAGCGAGCTGGACCGCGTGCTGGACAGCGCTGCGCGCCATCCTATTTCGATCGGGCAAGTGACGTCGCTGGCCGAGGCGCGCACCACTGTCCTGCTCGACGAGATCCTCGATTTGGTTGGACGCGAGGAGCGATCGGTCGATCCGCGGATCGTCGACCTGCGCTCCCGGGAGCCGGTGCTGGCCGAAACCCTGCGGGTCTATCTGGACAGCTTCGGCGACGTCGCCGCCGCCGCGCTGTCGCTACACGTTCACCCCAACACGGTTCGCTACCGCATCCGGCGCATCGAGAAGTTGTTGTCGACGTCGTTGGCCGATCCCGAGGTGCGGCTGCTCTTTTCGCTCAGCCTGCGGGTCTTGGAGAGCCGGTGACACCGTCGACGGCGCGAGCTTCGGGTGATTTGCTGGCTTTTGGACACAACGGATGTAACAATGCCAGCCGTAAGGTGATGACGATGCAGGAAGCCGGTGCGAATCCGGCGCGGTCCCGCCACTGTCATCGGGGACAGCTTCGGCCAGGGGCGCGGAAGGCCTGGGATTCGCCGGAACCGCACCGGCGCGGTCCGCCACCAGACCGTCGGGATTGACCCGCGTCGCCGATGACGCGTTCGACGGGGGCACGCGCGCGCCGATGCTGCCCAGCTCATGGGAGCCCGAGCCCTGATCGGACTGCGCTGCAGCACCTTTCGTGCGGTCGCGCCGGACCGCCCCGAAATCCGCAACCGGCCGGAGCCGAAAATGAACGACCGCGATGCGGAACCGCCGCCAGGCGGTAACCTAACGGCCATGCCGAACGCGTCCGTGGTCTCGCTGCTGCGGGAACGCGCGGGCCTGCAGCCCGACGATGTGGCTTTCCGGTACACCGACTACGAGCACGATTGGGCCGGCGTCACCGAGGCGTTGACGTGGGCGCAGCTCTACCAGCGCACCCTGAACGTCGCGCACGAGGTCAAGCGGCATGGCGCCGTCGGCGACCGGGCCGTCATCCTCGCTCCCCAGGGCCTGGCCTACATCGCGGCATTCCTGGGGGCGATGCAGGCCGGGCTCATCGCGGTGCCGCTGTCGGTGCCGGCGGCCGGCTCACACGACGAACGGGTGAGCGCCGTCCTTGCCGACACCACGCCCACCGTCGTCCTGACCACGTCCGCGGTCGCCGGAACCGTCACCGAACACCTCCGGCAGCCGGGCCCGGCCGTCATCGAGGTCGACACCCTGGATTTGGACGACGCGAGCGCGCCGAGCATCCGGATCAGCGGTGCCCCCGACACGGCGTACCTGCAGTACACGTCGGGCTCGACCCGGCTGCCGGCCGGGGTGATGATCTCGCACCAGAATCTTCAGGTGAACTTCCAGCAGCTGATGCTCGACTTGTTCCCGGACTCGAATGGCATGGCGCCACCCGACACCACTATCGTGTCCTGGTTGCCCTTCTACCACGACATGGGCTTGATGCAAGGCGTCGTCATACCGATCCTGAGCGGTTACCGATGCGAGCTCACCAGCCCAGTCGCTTTCCTGCAGCGTCCGGCGAGGTGGATCCAAGCGCTGGCGAAACCCAGCCCCTGCTTCTCGGCGGGACCGAACTTCGCCTTGGAGCTCGCCCTCCGGAAGACAACCGACGCCGACATGGCCGGACTCGACCTTGGCAACGTGCTGGGCATCGTCAGCGGCGCCGAACGCATCCACCCCGCCACTCTGGATCGGTTCTGCAATCGATTCGCCCCGTACAACTTTCGCGATCACATGATGCGCCCGTCCTACGGTCTGGCGGAGGCGACCGTATATGTCGCCACCCGCAATGTGAGAGGTGCACCAGCAGTCGTTCACTTCGAACCCGAGAAGCTGTCGGAGGGCAGCGCAGAACGCTGCTCAGCTGGGTCCGGCGCACCGCTGCTCAGCTACGGCATGCCGAAGTCGCCGGCCGTCCGGATCGTGGACCCCGACACCGGCAGGGAATGCCAACCGGGAACGGTCGGCGAGATCTGGGTCCACGGTGAGAATGTCGCGGGTGGCTACTGGCAGAAGCCGGAGGAGACCGAGGGCACCTTCGGCGGTATTCTGGCCGACCCGTCGCCGGGCACGCCCGAAGGGCCATGGCTACGCACGGGCGACCTCGGCTTCGTCTCCGAGGGCGAGCTGTTCATCGTGGGCCGGATAAAGGATCTGTTGATCGTCTACGGGCGCAACCACTATCCCGAGGACATCGAGTCGACGGTCCAGGGGATCACCGGCGGCCGGGTTGCGGCGATCTCCGTCCCAGTAGACGAGACCGAAAAGCTGGTGACCATCGTCGAATTGAAGAAGCGCGACGATTCCGACGAGGAGGCGCTACACCGGCTCGCCGCCGTCAAAAACGATGTCACCGCAGCGATTTCGAGCGCGCACGGCCTCAATGTCGCCGATCTCGTCTTGGTGTCACCCGGGTCGATTCCCACCACGACGAGCGGCAAGATCCGACGGGCCGCCTGCGTCGAGCAGTACCGCCGCCAGCAGTTCACCCGGCTGGACGCCTGAGCGCGCGGCGGCCTCGCCACTTCCGGCTAGGGTTGCACTTCGGCGAGGAAGCGGTCCACCACGTCAGGACCGGTGGAGCGCAACGCGATGGACAGCTCCAACAGCCTGTCCTTGGCCTTCTTGGGGAGCAACTCGATGGATTTTGTGGTGGCGGAGTCGTATTTTGCCCCCGGGAAGCGTTGCAGCACAATGTCTTTCTGCGCCTCGGTGGTGTAGATCTCCAGGAGCTTCATACCGGCGAAGGCATCCTTCGCCGAGTCGGCCATTCCGGCGTTCGCCAGCGCCTCGAGCCGTTCCTCGTTGATCCACACGTTGACCTTGATCTTCTTCTCGCCACCGGTCATGAGGTGGCTTCCTCCAACTGGTTCAGCGTAAACACCGGCAGCCTGTCCTTCAGGTAGTCCTCGGTGACGAACGGTGAGCCCTGGCCGTATTTGGCCGCGGACTCCAAGACCACCTCGAACACCTCGTGGCGCATGACCTGCTGGGTAGGCTTCACCTCGTCGGTGAGGATGCTCCTGATCAGGCTGCCGCTGAAGCTTTGCGCCTGGGAGTCGTGACCGCACAGCGCGGAGTTGGTCACCTCCCGGCATTCGGGGCAGTACCAGTTCTCCCGCAGGAACACCGGTTTGATGCCCAGCTCCGACCGGTATTGCTGAAGCAGGTTCTGCGAGTCGTACGGATGGTAGAAGTCGCCGACGCCGGCGTGGTCGCGCCCGAACATATGGTGCGTGCAGCCGAGATTGGTCCGCAGGATCGCGTGGAAGATCGCCTCGCGGGGCCCCGCGTACCGCATGTCCCAGAGCGTGAAGGTCACCTTGTGGACGTCCTCGCGGAAGTAGCCGCTCTTCCTCAGCTCGTCCTGCGCCAGCAGGATCGCCTCGTCGATGTAGTCCCCCACCCGCTTCTGCCCGATGATGGCGTTGACGAGCACGCCGGTGTTGAGGTTATCGACGGGCATGTCTTCGTTGGCCGCCAACCACGCCTGCTTCATCAGCGCCTCGTGGCCGGTGTGCGGGACGTTGCGGGTCTGGTGTGCGACGACGTGCTTCCAATCCTTCTCTGCGAGCGCGTCGTGGTGCTGCCTCGGCGTGAGCCAGAAGCTTTTGAAGGGCTCGTTGAACACCGGTTCGTTGATGAGCGTGACGTCGCCGGCGACGAACCGGTTCGCGTACGCGAGCGTCTTCTTCACGCCCGGGTGCCTGGGATCGGATGTGCCGTAGGTCTTCTCGGCGAAGCGCTGCAGGTCGTACTCGTAGATCTCGGTGACGTCGAGGATCGCGATCGGTGCGTCGAGGTACTCCAGTACGACGCTGCCGCCCTCGTTTACCCCCAGCTCCTCGATGTCGTCGGAGGACAGGTCGAACACGATCGGGACGCTCCACAGCGTTCCGTCCGGGAGCCGCAATTTGTCCAGGGTTCCGTCCACCTCTTGCCGGCCCATGAAACCGGACAGCGGGGTGAAGAATCCGTAGGACAGGCTGATCACTTCGTGCGCGGTCGCCTTCGAAATGGGCACGCGGGGCAAGCCTTTGATCTGTCCGGCGGCGCCGTCCGTGGATACTCTTTCCACGATCGGTTTCCCGTTGTGACCGTGATAGTTCATCTCATGACCTCGCTTCGCGGTGTGTGTCGAACCCCCGTGCGGCACGGGCGGGAATGACGCCCTCCTTCTCGAGGTGAGCGACCACCTCCTCGGCCAGCGTGTCCGCATCCTTCGTGCCGCCCTCGAGCCGCAGTTCCGGGTTCAGCGGGGCCTCGTACGGATCGTCGATTCCGGTGAAGCCCCTGATCTCGCCGGCCCGCGCCTTCTTGTACAACCCTTTCGGATCACGCTGCTCGCAAACCTCGATCGGCGTGTCGATGAAGATCTCCAGGAAATCGCCGTCGGCGAGGGTGGCGCGAACCGCGTCGCGGTCATGCCGGTACGGGCTGATGAAGGCCGTCAGGGTGATGACCCCGGCATCGCAGAACAACTTCGCGACCGCCCCGAGGCGCCGGATGTTCTCCTCACGGTCCTCGGCGGAAAACCCCAGGCCGAACCGCTTCGCGAACTCGACACCGTGCCGCTCTTCGAGGAGAGTCGGGCCGGCGTTGAGCCCGTGGCGAACGTTGTCGCCGTCCAGCAGGTAGCTCCGCACGCCGCGCTCGTGCAGCTTCTGCTCGACGATGTTCGCGATCGTGCTTTTGCCGCTGGCGCTCAGCCCGGTGAACCAGATGACGCAGCCCTTGTGGCCGTTGAGCCGTTCGCGCGCCTCGCGAGAGATCTGGTGGTCGTGCCAGGTGATGTTGTTGGACATCCTCAGCTCCTCGTCGGGATTGCACGCGTCACCTCCTACGCGGCCCGTGGTCCTCTCAACCGGCGCTCCGGCGCGCTCATTCCTGACAACCCCCGTGCGCGGCATCGCCTGCGAGTAAAACCGGACTTCAGCAAGTCTACAAGCCAAGATGGTCAGTTTAGGACGGTTTTCGGGGTCGGGGTGCGGCACTCGCCTTTCCGGGGTAGGCATCCGCTTCATCAGGACGCTGACGCAGCCGCTTCCGAAGCGGCCAGCTCGTCGCACAGATGCTCCGCCAGATCACGAACCGTGGTGATCTTGGTGGGGCTGATGCGCACACCCGTTTCGGTCTCGATGCGGGTTCGCAGCTCGAGATTACCGAGCGAATCCAATCCATAGTCTGACAACGGACGATCGGGATCGATTGTGCGCCGCAGCAATAGGCTGAGCTGACCGGACGGCAGCCGCCGAATCGCGGTGGGCCATTCCTCGCGGGGCAGCGCCCTCAGCTCGGCCAGGAATTTGCCCGTGTCCGGGTGCCGGACGAAACATCTTGTTTTCCAAGCGGATCGGGCCAACCGAGTGTGCCCGCGCGGGGGATGATCCCCGATCGGCCGGACGTTACGCTTCGCCGGTTTCGCCGGATTCGCCGGATTCGCCGGAGTCGACGGCCTTTGCGGGGTCCTCGATCACGTGATACGTCGGATCGATCATCGAGATGGGCCGGTTGCCGGTCTGGCGGGCCTTTCCGGTGATCCGCAATAGCTGGCCGGGCTGAATGTCCGCGCCTCCGTGTCCGGGACGGAAGGTGACCGTCATCTCCCCGCTGTTGTCCCCGACGACCACCTGCCGGAAGGTGCGCCCGCGGTCGGTGACGTCCTCGACTTGGTTGACCCGACCCTCGACGGTGGCTCGTTGCCCCGAGATCAGGCCGGCCACCAGGATGACCGAGGCCGGCCGCTCGGGGTGCTCGTAGGCGTCCACCTTCTCGTCCTCACCCTTGGACACCCACGCCTCGAGCTTGTCGATCTCCTGCGCGATCCGCTGCTCGAAGGTGTCGGGGTAGGCCTCCTTGATGCGCGATTCCACGTCGTAGGGCACGATCGTCGCCGCCGCATCGGGGATCAGGCTCACCGCGCGGGAGATCTTGTCCGCGGTGCGGTCATGCAGCAGCCTGCCCAGCAGCCGCGCGAACGTTCGCCGGGGCAGCAACACCGTCACGTTGGTGTGCGGTTGTTCTTCGCGCGCCTTGGCGACCAGCAGCTGCGCGGCGCGGCTGATCCGCCGGTCCGGGCAGTCCACCACCCGCAGCGGGGTGTCGAGATCGAAGTGATCCCAGCGCTTCCGCAGTTGGGCGGCGTGGGCCGGGTCGACCATGAAGTGCACCGCGGTCAGCTCGTCGGCTCGTAATCCCCTGCCGTAGCGCAACGCTTCGATCACCGCCAGGTCGACGGAGTCGACGAGGACGAACACCCGGTGCCGCGCATACTTCACCAACTCTGGACGGTCGGTGCGGAACATCTCGAGAATGGCTGCCTCGGCGCGGTATTCGCGGTTGAGCCGCATCAGCATGAACACCAGCAGTGGGAAGACGACGACCACCAGCCACGCGCCCTCGGTGAATTTCGCCACCGCGAAGATGCCCACCACGATCGTCGACAGGATCGCCGCGGACAGGTTGATCGCCAGGCGGTGCCGCCATCCCGGTTCCCGGTGCGTCAGATGGTGTTTGGTCATCCCGTAGCCGGCCATCGAGAAGCCGGTGAAGACGCCGATCGCATAGAACGGGACCAGCGCGCTGACCGACCCGCCGGTCACCACCAGCAACAGCACCGACAGCGCCGTCAGGGTGATGATGCCGTTCGAAAAGACCAGCCGGTGACCGCGTTTGGTGAGTTGGCGCGGCAGGAAGCGGTCCTCGGCGACGAAGCTGGCCAGCGCCGGGAATCCGTTGAAACTGGTGTTCGCACCGGTGAACAAGATGGCGGCGGTCGCGGCCTGAACCAGGATGTAGAAGACGTCGCCGATCACGCCGTTGCCGAAGACGGCACGGCCGATCTGCGACAGCACCGAGGGGTATTCGGTGAGATACGGCGTGGCGTGGGTGACGTGCGCCAGGTAGGCGACGCCGGCCAGCAGGAGGCCGAGGATGGTGGCCATGGCGGTGAGCACGCGGCGCGCGTTGCGGCCCTGCGGCTTTCGAAAGTAATCCACCGTGTTGGAGATGGCCTCGACCCCCGTCAGCGACGAGCCTCCGTTGGCGAACGCCCGCAGCAAGACCAAAATTGTCGCGCCCAGCACCAACCCGTTGCCCTGGTGAACCGGTACCGTTCCGGCCAGGTGCGCGGGGTCGTAAATCGGCAGGTTCCCTGCGAATGCGCGGATCACGCCGACCACGATCGTCAGGCCGACCATGACGATGAAGGAATAGGTGGCAACGGCGAAGGGCAGTCCTGCTTCCTTCAGCCCGCGCAAGTTCGCGTAGCAGATCGCAACGACGACACCGACGGTGAGTTCGAGGCTGTACGGGCCGAGCGCGGGAACCGCCGACACCACCGCAACCGTCCCGGCCGCCGATTGCACCGCAACGGTGACGACGTAGTCGATCAGCAGCGCCGCGGCGGCGATTTGCGCGACCCGGGGCCCGAAGTTGTCCCGGGCGACGATGTAGGAGCCGCCCGCCCGCGTGTAGGCCATCACCACTTGCCGGTACGAGGCGGCCACCAGCACCAGGATGAGCAGGATGACACCGGTGATGGGAAGCAACAGCAGGAAGGCGGCCAGCCCTGCATGCGGCAGCAGTTCGATCAGGATCTGCTCGGGACCATAGGCGACGGACGACACCGCATCCGGCGAAAGCGCGCCCAGGGCAACCGAATTCGACAGCTTCTCGGAGGCGATGTCCTCAGTGATCAGCGGCTTTCCCAGGAACACCCGCTTGACGATGTCCCCGACCGAAAGGGGGATGCGCAGCTTGTCGGCCGAAGTCGTCACGACCACCGTCCTTACCCGAGGTTGAGCGGGCAAAACACCTTCGATGCATTGTGCACGCCGGCGGCCGCCATTTGTGGCGGCTGGTCGGTTTCGGCTAGGCGAGCCGCCTCCTCCTCGCGCCGCGAGGCGGCGCGCATCGTCACCGGGCTAGGCCAGATGGCCCGCCTCCTCCTCGCGCCGCGAGGCGGCGCGCATCGTCACCGGGCTAGGCGAGCCGCCGCACGGCGGCCGCGATCCGCTCGTCGGTCGCCGTCAACGCGACGCGCACGTGCTGCGCGCCGCGCGGGCCGTAGAAATGGCCGGGCGCCACCAGGATGCCGCGGTCGGCCAGCCAGGTGACGCTGTCCGCGCACGGCTCGCCGCGGGTCGCCCACAGATACAGGCCCGCCTCGGAATGGTCCACGGCAAATCCGGCCGAGCGCAGCGCCGGCAACAACGCTTCCCGCCGCCGTTCGTACCGTTCCCGCTGCGCTCGCTCGTGGACATCGTCGTCCAGGGCGGCGACCATGGCCGCCTGCACGGGCGTCGGCACCATCATCCCGGCGTGTTTGCGCACCGCCAGCAGCTCGGCCACCAGGTCCGGATCCCCGGCGACGAATCCGGCCCGGTAACCGGCCAGCGACGAGCTCTTCGACAGCGAGTGGATCGCGAGCAGCCCGCGGTGGTCGCCGTCGCAGACCGACGGATGCAGGATCGACAGCGGTTGGGTCTCCCAGCCCAGGCCCAGGTAACACTCGTCGGACGCCACCAAACTGCCCCGCTCGCGCGCCCAACCGACCACTTTGCGCAGGTGGTCTACGCCCAACACGCGCCCGGTCGGGTTGCTCGGCGAGTTGAGGTAGATCAGCGCCGGCGATTGCGGGCCCAACTGGGTCAACGAATCCGCCCGCAGCACCGTCGTTCCGGCCAGCCGCGCCCCGACGTCATAGGTCGGGTACGCCAGCTCTGGCACCACGATCAGGTCCGCGGACCCCAGCCCCAGCAGCGTCGGCAACCAGGCGATGAGCTCCTTGCTGCCGATCACCGGCAGCACGGCGGCCTCGGTCAGCCCGGTCACGCCGAAGCGGCGGGCCAGCGCGGCGACCGCCGCTTCACGCAATTGCGGGGTGCCGGCGGTGGCGGGATATCCGGACGAGGAACCGGCGGCGGCCAGCGCGTCGGATATCACCGGCGCCACCGGGTCGACGGGGGTGCCGACGGACAGGTCGACGATCCCGTCGGGATGGGAACCGGCCAGCGCTTTCGCGTCGGCCAGCGTGTCCCAGGGGAACTCCGGCAGGGACGCGGACACCCGCCCGCGTGGGGCGCGCTGCCTCACGCCGGGCCTATCCAGGGGCCAATCCAGCACCGGGCCGCTCAGTCGCCCTCGCCCTGGGGCGGCAGGTCCTTGACGACCTGGGGGTCGTTCTCGGTCATGCCGACCTTGGCGGCGCCGCCCGGCGACCCCAGCTCGGTGAAGAAGTCGGCGTTGATCTGCGTGTACTGGCTCCATTGCTCGGGCACGTCGTCTTCGTAGTAGATCGCTTCGACGGGGCAGACGGGCTCGCACGCTCCGCAGTCGACGCACTCGTCGGGATGGATGTACAGCATCCGTGCGCCCTCGTAGATGCAGTCGACCGGGCACTCCTCGATACATGCCTTGTCTTTGATGTCGACACAGGGCTCGGCGATCGTGTAGGTCACAGACGTTTCCTCCATGTACTACTTCGGTGGGCTGCTCTTCGGCTCGCGCCCTGTGCTTCCGGCCGCTCCAGGACAAAGCTTTCGGTTACTGATACTAGACGTTGCACATACACGTCAACCACTTGGCACGCCCGTTAAATTGACGATTTAAGACTGTCAGTCTCGAACGCCGCGGGCGGGGCCCTTTTCGCCGAGGGCGAACACGCTGTGCAGCGCGCTGACCTGCGAAAAGTCGCACTTCTGCGGTGCTCCGCGATATGCATTGCGTTGGAAGCATGCTCGCGACGCCTGGTAACCTCGACCGCAGGCGACAGCCGCTGGGCAAGTGTCGTCGCCGTGATAGCGGTGCATTAACTGGGGAAGGGTGTCCACACATGGTGAGGCTGTCGTTGACCAAATTGACCGTTGCGCTCGGGGGCGCGGCCGTGGCGTTGACCGCCGGGGCCGGAATCGCGTCCGCAAACCCGACGGACGCAATCATCAACACCACGTGCAACTACGGGCAGGTGATTGCGGCGCTCAACGCCACGGATCCCGCCGCCGCCACGAAGTTGAACAGCTCGCCGGTGGCGCAGTCCTACATCCGCAACTTCTTGGCCGCGCCGCCGCCCAAGCGGCAGGAGATGGCCCAGCAGATCCAGGCCATGCCGTCGGCGCAGAAGTACTACGACGACATCAACCAGGTCGCGGTCACCTGCAACAACTTCCACGCGGATCAGTAACCGCTGAGCAGGCCGCGCACGCGGCCCAGGGTTTCCGGTCCGACGCGGCTGCATATTCGCGATGGGTCTGCGGGCTTACGCCCCCAGAGCAGTAGCACGCGCGCGGCAGGGTCGGTCTCCAGGGTGGCTTGGCCCTCGGGTTCGCTGAGTCCGATGGCGGTGCGGTCCGCTTCAGCGCTGATCACGACGTCGTCGGTGCCGGCGGCCCGCAGCCTGGCCTCGATGCGCTCGCCGGGCCGCAATTGCTTGGCGCCCTTGGCCAGCAACGGCTTTCCGACCGCGATGACGCTGTGGGTGGTCATCCAGGGCTCGGCCAGCCGCGCCTGGGCCGCCACGTCATCGCCGCTGATGTCCCAGCCGTGCAGCACCAGCTCTTCGCGCATGTGTTCGGCGAACCAGGGCACCTTCATGGTGCGGCCCGTCCACGCGACGTCGGTGTCCTGGGACACCCCGTCGGCCGCTTCCGCGATCCGGTTGAGGGTGGCCATCCGGTCGAACAGCGCGTCCCACAGGTCGGCGTCGTTCAGAGCGCGCAGGGGCCCTTCGCGTTCCTCGAAGCCGCGCGTGCCGACGGGTTCGCCTTCCAGGTGAGCGGCCAGCACCCGGGCGATCTCCTCGGCGTTTCCGGCCTGATGGACGACGATGTCGCGCACCGTCCAGGCCTCGCACCAGGTGCCCGCGTCGGGCCGCCGCCGCTGCACCGCGGCCACGAACGGCCGCCACTGAAGGGAACCGGTCATCGTCGATCTGTCGGTTCACGGCGCGGGTATACCCGCCGCCCCCGGCTGTTAAGCGGCCCGCGGGGCGTACGTGGTGGTGCGTTGCCGCGCCGGGCGCCCGATCCCCTCGGCGATCGCGGTCAGCTCCTCGACGCTCTTGGCCGACCCGTGCTCCGAACCGGCCATCCGCGAGATGGTCTCCTCCATCAGCGTGCCGCCCAGGTCGTTGGCGCCGCCGTTGAGCATTACCTGTGTGCGCTCGACCCCGAGCTTGACCCAGCTGGTCTGAATCTGGGATATGCGGCCGTGCAGCATGATTCGCGCCAGGGCGTGTACGGCGCGGTTGTCGCGGTGGGTGGGCCCGGGCCGGGCCGCGCCCGCCAGGTACAACGGCGAACTCTGATGCACGAACGGCAACGGGACGAACTCGGTGAATCCGCCGGTGCGGTCCTGGATCCGGCGCAGCACGTTGAGGTGACCCACCCAGTGCCGCGGGCTGTCGACGTGCCCGTACATCATCGTCGACGACGACCGCAGCCCCACCTCGTGTGCGGTGGTCACGATGTCGATCCATTCCGACGTCGGCAGCTTGCCCTTGGTCAGCACCCAGCGCACTTCGTCGTCCAGGATCTCGGCCGCCGTGCCCGGGATGGTGTCCAGCCCGGCCTCGCGCAAACTGATCAGCCACTCGCGGACGCTCAGCCCGCTCTTGGTCACGCCGTTGGCGATCTCCATCGGCGAGAAGGCATGCACGTGCATGGACGGCACCCGCGCCTTGACGGCGCGGACCAGGTCGGCGTAGCCGGTGACCGGCAACTCCGGGTCGATCCCGCCCTGCATGCACACCTCGGTGGCCCCTTCGACGTGCGCCTCCCACGCGCGGTCGGCCACCTCTTCCGTGGACAACGAATACGCGTCGGCGTCGCCCTTGCGCTGCGCGAACGCGCAGAACCGGCACCCGGTGTAGCAGATGTTGGTGAAGTTGATGTTGCGGTTCACGACGAATGTCACGTCGTCGCCCACCGTGTCGCGGCGTAGCGAATTCGCCAGGGCGGCAACGGCTTCGAGTGCCGGTCCGTCGGCGGTCGCCAGCGCCAGGTATTCGCTGTCGGCGCAACCGGCGGGATCGCGCTCCGCGGCTCGCAGCGCGGCAAGCACATCGGTGTCTAGGCGTTCTGGCGCTTTCGCGCCTTGCGCGGCCAGCTCGTGCACCTGCGCGCGGATCGATTCCCAGTCGCCGAAGGCGCTGTCCAGATCGCTGCGGGCTTCAGTGGCGCGGCCCTCGGTGTCGATCGCGGCGTTGAGGTCGACCCGCCCGGCGGACGCGATGTCGTCGGGCTCCTGCCAGGGCAGCCCCACCGGATTGACGTCGCGAGCCAGGCCGGTCGCCGGGTCGGCCAGCGCCGTCACGTGTCCACGCACCCGCGGATCGATCCAGGCCGCCCCGGCTTGCACGTACTTGGGCTGGGCGGTAAGTCGCTGCACCAGTTCGTATCCGGCCTCGGCGGTGATGTCGGCCAACTCGTCGAGAGCGGGCCACGGCCGCTCGGGGTTGACGTGATCGGGTGTCAGCGGTGACACGCCGCCCCAGTCGTCGACCCCGGCGCCGACCAGCGCCAGGCACTCGTCGCGGGACACCAGGTTCGGCGGCGCCTGGATGCGCATGCCGGGACCGAGCACCAGCCGCGCGACCGCCACCGTCGCCAGGTAGTCGTCGATCCCCACGTCGGGGACGGCGGCCATGGCGGTGTGTTCCTTGGCCCGGAAGTTCTGCACAATCACCTCTTGGACGTGCCCGAACTCCTTGTGCGACTTGCGAATCGCGTGCAAGGTTTCGGCACGTTCGGTCAGCGTCTCGCCGATGCCGACCAGCAGGCCGGTGGTGAACGGAATGGACAACCGGCCCGCATCGGTGAGGGTGCGCAGCCGCACCGCGGGGTCTTTGTCCGGGCTGCCGTAGTGGGCAAGCCCTTTCGTCTCGAACAGTCGTCGCGACGTCGTCTCGAGCATCATGCCCATCGACGGCGCCACCGGCTTGAGCCGGGCCATCTCCGACCAACTCATCACGCCGGGGTTCAGGTGCGGCAGCAGCCCGGTCTCTTCGAGCACCCGGATCGCCATGGCCCGCACGTAGGACAGCGTGGAGTCGTAGCCGCGTTCGCCGAGCCACTGCCCCGCCTCCGGCCAGCGATCCTCGGGCCGGTCACCGAGGGTGAAAAGAGCTTCCTTGCAACCTAATTCGGCTCCGCGACGGGCGATGTCGAGGATCTCGTCGGGCTCGAGATACATGCCCGCGCCCTGTGCGCGCAGCTTGCCCGGCACGGTGACGAAGGTGCAGTAATGGCAGGTGTCGCGGCACAGGTGGGTGACCGGGATGAAGACCTTGCGCGAATAGGTGACGGGCAACCCGCCGCCGGGGCCGCGCCTGCCGGCCGAAGCCAAGCCCGCGTCGCGTACCCGCGCCGCGCTGGCGCACAGGTCCGCGAGGTCCTCACCGCGCGCG
>NZ_LZJZ01000030.1 GCF_001667585.1 Mycobacterium sp. E2733 | reverse complement strand
GTGACAGGCCCGCCCCACATTGTGACGCGTCTCACGGGAGCCACCGCCGGCGGCGGGGGCGCGGGGTGTGACGGGGCGACGACGTTTTGGTTGATGTCGGGGTGCTGGTTGGCATGCGGTCGGATGTCGACGGCCAGCGCCACGGCCAGGGCAACGACACCGCCGATGAATATCAGCGTCGCGGCGGCGACGGCCAGCACCGACTTGCGGCTGCGTCGCGCGCCCGAGTGCGCGGCCGCCTCGCCGTCGGCGCCGGTTGTCCGCGACTTTCCGGTATTCGATTCGGCGCTGTAGGCCAGCTCGCGTCCGTCGGCCGACAGGTCGCCCGCGTAGGGCATCGCGATCGTCGAGGGCGCGCCCAACTGCGCGTTGGCCGCCGCCAGTGACGCGCCGCGGGCCAACGCCATTTCGGGTTCCTCGGGCGTGGTCACGGACAGCGACGTCGCCGCCTCGAGCGCCGGCTTGATGTACGGGATGTCGACGTCCGAGCCCACCAGGAACAGCCCGTCCGGGCGCGCCCTCGACGATCGCGATGCCCTACGCGGGCGACCTGTCGGCCGACGGACGCGAGCTGGCCTACAGCGCCG
>NZ_LZJZ01000029.1 GCF_001667585.1 Mycobacterium sp. E2733 | reverse complement strand
GTGGGCGCGGTGTGTGTGTTGACGTGCGGCGCCGACACCGTTGATGGGTCGGGGGCGCGCCCGGTGTTGCGTCTCGACGAACTCGACCTGTCCGGGCGGTGCGCGAAGCCGATCACCGACGCTGATCGGCTGGCGCCGCTGAAGGTCGATAACACCGCCTATGTCATGTTCACCTCGGGGTCGACCGGTACCCCCAAGGGCGTAGTGGTCAGCCACGCCGGCCTGGTCGGATTGGCCGCGTCGCAATGCAAGGTATACGGATTGGGCGCGCAGTCGCGCGTACTGATGGTGGCCGCGCCGACCTTCGACGCGTCGATCTTCGATTTGTTGTGGGCTGTCGGGTCCGGCGCGACATTGGTGGTGGCCCCGCCGCAGGTCTACGCCGGCGAGGCGCTGACCGAGTTGCTGCAGGTTCAGCGGGTCAGTGCGGCGGTGGTGACCCCGACGGTGCTGGCGTCGCTGGATCGGGCCCGGCTGGACGGGCTGGACACGCTGGTCACCACGGGGGAGGCCTGCCCGGCGGAGTTGGTGGCCGCGTGGGCGCCGGGCCGGCGGATGTTCAACGGCTACGGTCCCTCCGAGGCCACCATCTGCGCCACTTCCACCGCGCCGCTGTCGGCGGGGCAGCCGGTCAGCATCGGCGCCCCGATCCCCGGGGTGTGCGCGCTGGTGCTCGACGCGAAGCTCAACCCCGCCCCGGTCGGGGTGGTCGGCGAACTGTATCTGAGCGGGTCCGCCCTGGCGCGCGGCTACCTGGACCGGGTGGCGTTGACCGCGGAACGGTTTGTGGCCAACCCGTTTGGGGGTGCGGGGGCGCGGATGTATCGGACCGGGGATCTGGTGCGCTGGACGTCTGCTGGTGTGCTGGAGTACTTGGGCCGCAGCGATGCCCAGATCAAGTTGCGCGGGCAGCGCATCGAACTGGGTGAGATCGAGAACACCTTGCTGGCGTGCCCGCAGGTCGTTCAGGCGGCGGCCGCGGTGCACCGCGGTCCCACCGGTGATCGCCTGATCGGCTACGTCAGTGGGGTGTCGCTCGATCCCGCGCTGGTGCGCCAGCAGGTCGGCGCGCGGTTGCCCGATTACATGGTGCCGGCCGAGATTGTGGTGCTCGAGGAGTTTCCGTTGACCTCGTCGGGCAAGGTCGATCGTCGGGCGCTCCCGGCGCCGGTGGTGGCCGTTGCGCCCTTCCGGGCTCCGCACACCGAGACCGAAAAGGTCGTCGCCGAAGTCTTCGCCCAGGTGTTGGGCGTGGACCGAGTCGGGCTCGACGACGACTTTTTCGCCCTCGGCGGGGATTCGATGACGGCGACCCGGGTGAGCGCGCGGCTGCAGTTGGCGTTGGGCCGAGAAGTGCCGGTGCGCTACCTGTTCGACGCGTCCACCGTCAAGAATCTCGCAGACCATCTCCACCGCCATCGTGGCGGACCGACGCACGCGCCGCTGCAGGCGATGCCGCGCCCGGAGCGAATCCCGTTGTCTTTTGCCCAAAGTCGCTTGTGGTTTCTCGACCGGTTCGAGGGCGGGGGTGCGACCTACAACATGCCGATCGCCTTCCGGATCGGCGGGGCGCTGGACGTCGAGGCCCTGGGCGCGGCCCTCGATGACGTCATCGCCCGCCATGAATCGCTGCGCACCATATTTCCCGACATCGACGGTGTGCCGTTCCAGCAGGTGCTGGCGGCGCGGCCGGGGATGTGGCGGCGCGGGGGCCCGACGGTCGTGTCCTTGCCGGAGCAGGACGCTCTCGAAGAGTTGTTGACGCTGGTGGCGTATCGATTCGATTTGTCAACCGAAATCCCTATTCGTGCGCAGATCTATTCGGTGGGGCCCGAGCAGTATCTGGTGGGAATTGTGGTGCACCACATCACTTATGACGGGCGGTCACTGCATCCATTGGCCCGGGATATGGCCGAGGCATATCGGGCGCGGCAGCAGGGCTCGGCCCCCGGATGGCCGTCGTTGGCGGTGCAATACGTCGATTACACGCTGTGGCAGCGCGCGCATCTGGGCGATCTCGGCGACGCCGACAGCCCCATCGCGGCGCAGCTGGAGTATTGGAAGCAGACTCTGGCCGGAATGCCCGAACGCCTGGCGCTGCCGACCGACCGGCCCTATCCGCCCGTGGCTGATTACCGCGGCGCCAGCGTGGCGGTGGACTGGCCGGCCGAGCTACAGCAGCGCGTGCGCGCCGTGGCCGGCGAGAACAACGCGACCGGCTTCATGGTGGTCCAGGCCGCCCTGGCGGTGTTGTTGTCCAAGCTCGCCGCCACCAGTGACGTGGCGGTGGGATTCCTGATCGCCGGCCGGCGCGACCCCGCGCTGGATGAGCTGGTGGGCTATTTCATCAACACTTTGGTGCTGCGAGTCGACCTGGCCGGTGATCCCACCTTCGCCGAGCTGCTGGCCCAGGTACGCCAGCGCGGCCTAGGTGCCTACGAGCACCAAGACGTGCCCTTCGAGGTGCTGGTTGAGCGGCTCAACCCCACCCGAAGTGCGACCCATCACCCTCTGTTCCAGGTGGTGTTGTCCTGGCAGAACTTTGCCGGGCAGGACGATGACCCCACCGCGGCATTGGCTTTGGGCGATGTGCAGATCACGCCACTGCCAGGCTCACGGCGCGTCGTCGATGACACCCGAATGGATTTGGTCTTTTCGCTCGGCGAACGGTGGACGGAAGCCGGCGAGCTCGCCGGGATCGGGGGCACGGTTGATTTCCGCACCGATGTGTTCGACGCAGCGAGCATCGAGACGCTGATCGAGCGGTTGAGGCGGGTATTGACGGCCATGACCGCCGATCCCACCCGGCGGCTCTCGTCGGTGGATGTACTCGATGCCGGTGAGCACGCCGACCTCGATGCGTGGGGTAACCGGGCGGCGTTAGTGAGCGAGCCGGTGAGCACGTCAGTGTCGATTCCAGTGGTGTTTGGCGAGCAGGTGGCGCGCGCCCCGGAGGCGGTGGCGCTGAGCTACGGGGAGGGTTCGTGGACCTACCGCGAGGTTGACGAGGCCGCTAACCGGTTGGCGCATTTGTTGGTCGGCCAGGGCGTGGGCCGTGGCCGGTGTGTGGCGCTGCTGTTGCCCCGATCGGCCGAGGCGATCGTGGCGATTCTGGCGGTGCTGAAGACCGGGGCGGCATATCTGCCGATCGACCCGATGCATCCCGATGCCCGGGTCCGGTTCATGGTGGCCGACGCCGCCCCGATCGCCGCGATCACCACCGCCGGGCTGGCCGACCGGCTGGATGGGTGCGATCTGCCCGTCATCGATGTCGACGACCCCCGCATCTTCAGCTACCCGAGCGTCGGCCTGCCGGCGCCGGACACCGATGACATCGCCTACTTCATCTACACCTCGGGCACTACGGGCGCCCCTAAGGGGGTGCCGATCACCCACCGCAACGTGATCCGGCTGCTGGAGTCACTGGATGCCGAGATGGCGCCGGGACAGGTCTGGACGCAGTGTCATTCCTTGGCTTTCGACTACTCAGTGTGGGAAATCTGGGGTGCGCTGCTGCGCGGCGCGCGGCTGGTGGTGGTGCCAGAGTCGGTGACGCGCTCGCCAAAAGACCTCCATTCCTTGCTCGTTGCCGAACAAGTCAGCGTGTTGAGCCAGACCCCGTCGGCGTTCTACGCGCTGCAAACCGCCGACGCGCTAGCGCCCGAGCTGGGTGGGCAGCTGAAACTTGAGACCGTGGTGTTCGGCGGTGAAGCGCTTGAACCACAACGTCTTAGGACTTGGTTGTACGACCACCCGGGACTACCGCAGCTGATCAACATGTACGGCATCACCGAGACGACGGTGCACGCCTCGTTCCGGGAAATCGTCGCAGCCGACACCGACAGCGTTGTCAGTCCCATCGGGATGCCGTTGACGCACTTGGCCTTTTTTGTGCTGGACGGGTCGATGCGAGCGGTGCCGACGGGTGTGGTCGGTGAGTTGTATGTGGCCGGTGCCGGTGTGGGACTTGGGTATTGGCGGCGGCCCGGGTTGACGGCGGCGCGGTTTGTGGCCTGTCCATTCGGGGGCTTCGGAGCGCGGATGTATCGGACCGGAGACTTGGTGTGTTGGGGGTCTGACGGGCAGCTGCGGTACGTGGGGCGGGCTGACCAGCAGGTCAAGATCCGCGGGTATCGCATCGAGCTCGGCGAGATCGAGGCGGTCCTGGCGGCCCATCCAGAGGTGGCGCAAGCGGCGGTGGTCGCCCATACCGCCAACACGGGTCCGCAAGCGGACGGCGACAAGCAACTGGTGGGCTACGTCGTCCTGAATCAGGAGCCGGTTGAGCAGTGCATGTCGAACGATTCTCTCGCCGAGTGCGTCGACGACCCGTCGGCGATCGAACGAGTCGCTGACCTACGCCGCTTCGTGGCTGGCCGGTTACCCGAGTTCATGGTGCCGGCGACGATCATGGTGGTGGAGGCGCTGCCGCTGACGGTCAACGGCAAACTTGATCGGCGGGCGCTGCCGGCCCCCGAGTTCGTCAGTGCGGTGGAGTACCGGCCGCCGCGAGATCGACGGGAACTGTTGTTGGCCAACCTGTTCGGTGAGGTGCTCGGGGTGGCGCGGGTCGGCATCG
The DNA here is from genome assembly GCF_001667585.1 of Mycobacterium sp. E2733. Classification (GTDB taxonomy): domain Bacteria; phylum Actinomycetota; class Actinomycetes; order Mycobacteriales; family Mycobacteriaceae; genus Mycobacterium. Next base: position 32,541 of record NZ_LZJZ01000029.1, on the reverse strand, counting down.
ATCAGTCGTTCTTCGACCTGGGCGGGCATTCGCTGTCGGCAACACGGCTGATAGCACGGGTCCGAACCGAACTGGGCGTCCAGGTCCCGATCCAGGCGTTGTTCGACGTGTCCACCGTCGCCGGATTGGCCGAATGGATTGGTGCGAATGCAGGAGAACGGGCGAGGCCGGCGTTGACGGCACAAGACCGGCCCGCGGTGGTGCCGTTGTCGTTTGCGCAGAGCCGATTGTGGTTCATCGACCGGTTCGAGGGCGGGGGCGCGACCTACAACATACCGATCGCCTTCCGGATCAACGGGGAACTGGATGTCGAGGCGCTGGGTGCGGCCCTCGATGATGTGATCGCCCGCCATGAATCGCTGCGCACCATATTCCCCGACATCGACGGTGTGCCGTTCCAGGAGGTGTTGCCGGCCCGGCCCGGGATGTGGCGGCGCGGAGGCCCGACGGTTGTCTCCTTGCCGGAGCAGGACGTGTTCAAAGACTTGCTGACGCTGGTGACGTATCGGTTCGACTTGTCGGCGGAAGTTCCGATTCGTGCGCAGATCTATTCGGTGGGGCCCGAGGAGTTTGTGGTGGGGATTGTGTTGCACCACATTGCTTTTGACGGGTGGTCGATGGCTCCGATGATCCGTGATGTGGGCCAGGCGTACCAGGCGCGGCGGGAGGGTCGCGCCCCGGGGTGGGCGTCGTTGGCGGTGCAGTACATCGATTACACGCTGTGGCAACGGGAGTGGTTGGGGGCCGAGTCTGATCCCGACAGTGTGATCGCTGAGCAGTTGCGGTATTGGCGGCAGGAGCTGTCCGATATCCCCGAGGCGGTGTCGCTGCCGGTGGATCGGGCCCGCCCGCCGGTGCCGAGTTATCGCGGTGATGCAGTCGATTTGCACATCGACCCGCAGCTATGGGCGGGAGTCAAGGCGGTGGCGGCGGCGCACAACGCGACGGTCTCGATGGTCTTGCAGGCGGCATTGGCGGTCCTGCTGCACCGGGTCGGAGCCGGTGAGGACGTGGTGATCGGCGCGACGATCGCCGGACGGCTGGATGAGGCACTTGATGATCTGGTCGGGTTCTTCGTCAACTCGTGGGCGCTGCGGGTGGGGGTCAAGACCGCGCACCGATTCAGCGAGGTACTCCACCAGGTGCGGCAGAAGGCGCTGGATGCTTACAGCAACCAGGAAGTTCCCTTCGAACTGCTGGTCGAGCAGCTCAACCCGGTGCGCTCCACGGCCCATCATCCGCTGTTCCAGGTGGCCCTGGTCTTCCAGAACAATGAGCGCCCCGAGATGGTCGCGATCGACGGCCTCAGCGTCGAGCCGCTCGCGGCCGACATCCGCGCCGCGAAGTTCGAGCTGGACTTCAACATCGGTGAGGAGCCCACCGAGGACCCGGCCGCGCCGATGGCGACGGGGATGGTCACGTACGCCACCGATCTGTTCGACCGGTCCACCGTGGAGCGGTTGGTCGCCTGGTTCGGGCGGGTGATCGAGGCGGTGGTCGCCGATTCGTCGGTGTTGGTGGGCGAGGTGGCGTTGCTGGATCACGCTGAGCGGGAGCTGGTTTTGTCGGGGTGGTCTGGTGCCGGGGTGGGAGCCCCGGTGGGGGTGGCGCCGCAGTTGTTGGCGGCGGCGGTGGCGGCCGATCCGGATGCGGTGGCGGTGGTCGATGGTGTGCGACAGGTGTCTTATCGCGAGTTGGATGCGTGGTCGACGCGGTTGGCGCGGGTATTGATTGAGGCGGGGGTGGGTCCCGAGCGCGCGGTGGGCGTGGCGATGGATCGGTGTGTGGAGTTGGTGGTGGCTTGGTGGGCGGTGGCCAAGGCCGGCGGGGTGTATGTGCCGGTGAACCGGTCCCATCCGGTCGAGCGCATCGCCACGGTTTTGGATGCGGTGGGCGCGGTGTGTGTGTTGACGTGCGGCGCCGACACCGTTGATGGGTCGGGGGCGCGCCCGGTGTTGCGTCTCGATGGTCTGGACCTGTCCGCGCGGTGCGCGAAGCCGATCACCGACGCTGATCGGCTGGCGCCGTTAAGGGTGGACGACACGGCGTACGTGATTTTCACCTCGGGGTCCACCGGTGAACCCAAAGGGGTGGCGGTCAGTCACGCCGGTCTGCTGGGGTTGGCGGCGGCGCAGCGCACGGTCTTCGGGTTGGTTGCGGACGCGCGGGTGCTGACGGTGGCCGCGCCGACCTTCGACGCCTCGATCTTCGAGTGGTTGTGGGCGGTCGCCTCGGGGTCCGCGCTGGTGGTGGCACCCCCGGACGCGTATGCGGGGGAGGCGCTGACCGAGTTGCTGCAGCAGCAGCGGGTCAGTGCGGCGATTGTGACCCCGACGGTGCTGTCGTCGCTGGATCGGACTCGGCTGGACGGGCTGGACACGCTGATCACCGGCGGGGAGGCCTGCCCCGCGGAGTTGGCGGCAGCCTGGGCGCCGGGCCGGCGGATGTTCAACGGCTACGGTCCCACCGAGGCCACCATCTGCGCCACCTCCACTGCACCGCTGTCGGTGGGGCAGGCGGTCAGCATCGGCGCTCCGATCCCGGGGTTATGCACGCTGGTGCTCGACGCGCGGTTGAACCCCGCCCCGGTCGGGGTCGCGGGCGAACTCTATCTGGCCGGGCCCGCCCTCGCCCACGGCTACGTCAGGCGGCCGGACCAGACCGCGGAACGGTTTGTGGCCAACCCGTTTGGGGGTGCGGGGGCGCGGATGTATCGCACCGGGGATCTGGTGCGCTGGACGTCTGCTGGTGTGCTGGAGTACTTGGGCCGCAGCGATGCCCAGATCAAGTTGCGCGGGCAGCGCATCGAACTGGGTGAGATCGAGAACACCTTGCTGGCGTGCCCGCAGGTCGTTCAGGCGGCGGCCGCGGTGCACCACCGCGCCCACCGGTGATCGCCTGATCGGCTACGTCAGTGGGGTGTCGCTCGATCCCGCGCTGGTGCGCCAGCAGGTCGGCGCGCGGTTGCCCGATTACATGGTGCCGGCCGAGATTGTGGTGCTCGAGGAGTTTCCGTTGACCTCGTCGGGCAAGGTCGATCGTCGGGCGCTGCCGGCGCCGGTGGTGGCCGTTGCGCCCTTCCGGGCCCCGCACACCGAGACGCAAAAGATCGTCGCCGAAGTCTTCGCCCAGGTGTTGAACCTGGATCGGGTCGGCCTCGATGACGACTTCTTCGCGCTCGGCGGGAATTCGATGATCGCGACCCGGGTGAGCGCGCGCCTGCAGGTGGCGTTGGGCCGAGAAGTGCCGGTGCGCTACCTGTTCGACGCGTCCACCGTCGCGGATCTCGCCGACCATCTCGACCGGTTCCCCGACTGCGAAGACACGGTTTCCGTGCAGGAAGTGGTTCCGGTTCAAACTCTGCGGAAGGGCACCGGTGTGCCGCTGTTCTGCATCCATCCTGGCGGTGGGGTGAGTTGGCTGTATCAAACGCTCGGCAATTACGTGGATTGCCCGATCATTGGAATTCAACAAGTCCTCGAGAGTGGAGAGGTTGAACCCCGGTCAATTCACGAAATGGCGAAAAACTACGCCGACAGGATTCAAAGAGTTCATCCCGCCGGACCTTACAACCTTCTGGGCTGGTCCTTCGGGGGCGTCGTTGCCCATGACGTCGCCGTCGAGCTGCACCGCCGCGGATGCGTGATCGATTCCCTTATTGTTCTCGATGCCCAGCCCAGCACCGACGCCTTGCCGAACGAGGATCTCGATGACTGGACGAAGCACCTAGATGCCTTGCGCTTCTACCGTATTGGCAGTTCAGAAGGATCCGATCTGTTTACCTACGAGCAAATAGAAGAGCTGATCCGTGAACGGGGTGCCGAGGAATTCGCCGCGGAATTCCCCCGATACCAGCAGGTTTTGGATTTGTTCATAAAGAACATCAACAATGACATCGAGTTGGCTCGAACCCACGAGCCCGGCGTTTTCACCGGTGATATGGTCCTGTTTTCTGCCGCGCGGGGTGAGACCAGTCAGGGTCCGTCGCTTCTGCAGAGTTGGCGACCATTCGTTGCCGGCGACATCACCATGCACTCGATCGACTGCACGCATCAAGAGATGCTTACGAGCGAATCGCTCAGTATGTACGGCGAAAAAATCAAAGATTCATTAGTTGGGGTTCGATCCGCTGAGGTTTCCGAATCCTTCGATCTTGGCCGGTCCGACGAGCGGGACTGGGGAGAGGGGGCCATGATGAGCCAGCAGTTGAGCAACGGAGCGGTGGAAGTAGTTCCCACCGGTTGCCCGTTCAGCGAGTTGCAAGGGGAGGCAGACGACATCGAGGCCGAACGGAAGATCCAGGCCACCGGGTTCCGTTACGCGGAGTACCTGCACCTCGACGAACTGCTCGGCGCCGTGAAGCCGTTGTTCGGGGACGCCGACCGTTCCGCTCGGGGTGACGAGAGCTACTTTCTGATCATCCATCAAACCTCTGAACTGTGGGTGTCGCAGATCTTGGCCGACCTCGAGGTCGCGCTCGAGTCCGCCCGTCGCTCGGACTTCGGCAAGGCGGTCGATCGCTTGAAGCGCGCCAACGCCGTGCTCGAGCTGACCATTACGACGCAGAGCGCCCTGGAACATCTGTCGGTGGATGACTTCAACCGATTCCGCGGTGGTTTGCAAGGAATCACGGCCGGACAGTCGGCCCAATTCGCAACCTTGTTGAACGGCGTTCGCCACGCTCCGGTTGCGGAGCTACTGGAAATCCTCGCCGACCGGCGCACCGGCGACAGGAGCAGCCGCCGTCAGCGCCTCCAACTGGGAGCGCAGCTCGACGTGTTCATCGCCGGCCTGACGCGGTGGCGGCTGGCTCACCTTGACGCAGTCAGCCGCTTCATCGGGGACGGCCGGGGCACCGGCGGCACCACCGGGGTCGGCTTCCTGATCGATCGCCTTTTTGAGGCTTCCTGCCCGGCGCAGAATCGGCTGTCGACCTGTTAGGCGAACAAAGCCTTCCGTGGGACGAGCTGCCTACCCTCGCTTTTGGTGCGGAGCCCAGGTGGGCCCGCGGGGCGCCGATGCGTTCCTGCGTGTCGATGGTGGTTCCTCTTGGATAGTGCGCTACGGCACCTATCCCAGCCAGCACGGCGTGCTCAGCCTTCCCGACGGCAGGGGCCCCTGGCCGGTCGCGGTCGTCATCCACGGCGGGTTCTGGCGAACGGCGCACGGTGCCGACCTGACCTCCGATCTGGCTGAGGATCTCGTGCAGCACGGATTCGCTGCCTGGAACCTCGAATACCGCAGGGTGGGCGACGACCCGGACCGCGGAGGCGGCGGTTGGCCGGCCACCTGTCTTGACGTCGCCGCCGCTGTCGACCTGCTCGCGACGACTGGTCAGACGCTGGCGACAGGCCGTCTCGACCTGTCGCGAGTCATCGCGATCGGGCACTCCGCGGGGGGGCACCTGGCCGGCTGGCTGGCCGGTCGAGGGTCACTGCCCCCCAACGCTCCCGGAGGCTCTCCCGTGGTACCGCTGGCCGGCTTCCTCAGTCAGGCGGGAGTTTTGAACCTCACGCTCGCCATGCGGGAGAACACGGGTGCTGGAGCCGTCCGAAACTTTCTGGGCGCCTGGGCAAACGATCCCCGCGCACGCAAAATGGCTTGCCCCAGCGGCCTGCTTCCGACGGGCGTGCCCTCGGTGTGTGTGCACGGCACGGCCGACGACGACGTGCCGCTCAGCCAGTCGCAGCGTTTCGTCGCCGCGGCTCGATCTGCCGGCGACGAGTCTCGTCTGCTGGCGCTCCCCGGCGCCGATCACTACACACTCATCGACGCGACGTCTCAGGCCTGGGCGTTGTGCCGCATCGCGATCCGAGAGTTGGCGCGCTGAACGTCCGGCCCGCCGGAATGCGGCTGCAGTGCGGGCGTCGTGACGATCTCAACCAGGCCGAGTGGCCCGCACGGTGGCGCCCTTGCCGGGAACAAGCCCCATTTCGACGCGGATGGGTTCATCGCGCGGATCGACAGCGGTTAGATTCACCGAACGCAGCACTGTCGCCAGCATGTGAGTGGCCTCGAAGACGGCCAGCCGGTCGCCTAGGCAGCGGTGTTCGCCGCCGCCGAAGGGTATGAGCTGGTAGCTGCCGGGGCGCTGCTCTAGAAATCGTTCTGGTCGAAAAGCTTTCGGGTCGTCGTAGAGGTCCGGATGCCGGTGCACGGACTGAACGACTGCCATGACGGTCGTGCCGCCCGGAAAGTAACGTCCTCCTAAGCTCAGCGGCCGGGGAATGAATCTCGCGACTAACATGAATGGCGGTCGCAAGCGCAGGCTTTCCTGCACCACCGCGTCGAGATACGTCAGCTGGCCGCCACCGCCGCGTACTTCCGTGGTGGCCGCTGCGAGCGCGTGTGGACTACGCACCAGTCGTTCGATCGCCCAGCTCGCCAATGTCGCTGGGGGGTCGTAGCCGCCGAGCATGATTCCCACTACCTGGTCGCGAATCTCCCTGTCTGACAGCGGCTCCCCGTGCGCGTGCAGCAACGAATCGACCACGTCGTCGTGCCTGAGCTCCGGGTGGCGCCGACGGCGGCGGCCGATCTCGTCGTACACAAGCTCATCGCAGCGGTTCAGCTCCCGCTGATACCGCGGCCACCACCGCAGTGCGCCGAATGAACGCAGCGCCGAGCGCATCGCGCTCTGCCCCGACGCCACCGTCGTCAGCAAGTCCCGCCAGGCCGATTTCCATCGCGGCAGAGCCGAATCGGGCACCGACGCCACGACTTTCAAGATCAGCTCCAGTGACACATCGAGCAGCCGCGGGTGCACTGCCACCGACTGCTGATCGGTCCATCCGCGGACCTCTTGCTCTGTCCTGGCCACGATGAACTCACGCCACTGCGTCAGTGCGTCGCCGCGCAACCGCGGCAGCATCAGTTTCCGCAGCCGGCGGTGGTCCGGCCCGTCGAGCATGAATACCGACCGGTCTCCCCAGAACGGATCCATCACGCGGTGCGGCTCTGGCGCGTTGACTTCGTCGGCGGGCGAGGTGAACAACGGCTTGATCAACGCCGGATCCCGAACGAAAGCGACTCTCGATCCGACGAGCCGAGATATCGGCGGTGGCGGTGACAGCCAGACTACGTCCCCGTGGCGGTCGAACAACTCGTCGAAGGCGTCATCGCCGCGCCGAGGCAATGTCCATGCGAGCCTGAGCATCTGCCCGAGTCCAAGTTGATCCGGTGCGGCATCGCGTGTCGTGTGCTGGGTTCTCAGCATGCCTGGCCTCCTCGGTCGCGCGTCGGATGCTTGGGCGCGTTCTGGAAAACGGCGAATGGCAGGCTTCCGTCTGCGGAGCACCCGACGGACACCACCGAGGGATCTTCCGCCCGGCGGTGACGGACCTGAAATGCTTGAAGTGCGCTCACCGTAACCCCTTTCGCGCGTGTAGCGACCGCGCGCCTCGGCAGGTCTCAGCGCTCCAACGAAACGCCCAGACTCTTCGGCCGGATATCGGTCCAGTTCCGTTCGATGTATTCCAGGCACGCAGCGCGGTCTGCTTCGCCGTGTACTACCCACCAGCCGTCGGGAACCTCGGCGAATGCTGGCCAAAGACTGTGTTGCTCTTCGTCGTTGACCAACACGAAGAAGTTGCCATTGTCGTCGTCGAACGGGTTGATGCTCATTGGTGCTCCTGACCGTTTAATCGAGCCGAATTGATGTTCGGAGTCAACAGGATTGGGACCGCTTCTCGGCGAAGTCGAGAATTACCTGACCGACCGGCAACCGTTCGGCTTGGCGCCGCAAGGCTTGCCAATGGCGCTGACGGTGGGGTGGGGCTGTCGCTTGTCATCGCGCGGCGGCCCAGCTAGAAGTCATGCCGGGAGCCTATGGTCGCGTCTGTTGCTCAGGGGGAAGGTACGCCCCAAGTAGAGTAGTGCGAACGCCCAGATCGGGTAGTGATCGCTGAGTGGCCAGGAATTGACACCGGCGGTGGCCGTCGCGGTTGCCCAGCACATTCGGACAAGTCGTCTAATTTGGGCCCACCGCGGCGCTCGTGGTCTGCGGATGGTGTCCGCCCAACAGTGTCTCGGGCACGGTCGAGGACTGTGTGCTCTATGTCGACGAGCGCTGTCGCGGTACCTTGGCGGCCATGACATCGCTGCAGGACAAAGTTGTTTTCATCACCGGCGGTGCCCGGGGAATCGGCGCCGAGGTCGCCCGCCGGCTGCGCAACAAGGGTGCCAAGCTCGTGCTCACCGATCTCAACGACGCGGAGCTCAACGCGCTGGCCGCCCAGCTCGGCGAGGACCACGTGCTGACCGCGGTCGCCGACGTGCGGGACCTGCCGGCCATGCAGGCCGTCGCCGCCCGGGCCGTCGAACGCTTTGGCGGCATCGACGTCGTGGTGGCCAACGCGGGCATCGCGAGCTACGGGTCGGTGCTACAGGTGGACCCCGAGGCGTTCAAGCGGGTGCTCGACATCAACGTGCTCGGCGTCTTCAACACCGTGCGGGCCACGCTGCCGACAGTGATCGAGCGCCGGGGCTACGTGTTGATCGTCTCGTCGCTGGCCGCATACGCCGCGTGCCCGGGCCTGGTTCCCTACAACGCGTCCAAGGCCGGCGTCGAGATCCTCGCCAACGCGCTGCGGCTGGAGGTGGCCCACCAAGGGGTCGCCGTCGGTTCGTCGCACATGTCCTGGATCGACACCGCCCTGGTCCGCGACACCGAGGCCGACCTGCCCGCCTTCGGCAGGCTGCTCGCCAGCTTCCCCTGGCCGCTGAACAAAACGACCACCGTCGACAAATGCGCTGACGCCTTCGTCAAGGGCATCGAGCGCCGCCGGCACCGCGTGTACTGCCCAAGCTGGGTCGCCCTGTTCCGCTGGATCAAGCCGGTGCTGTCCACCCGGGTCGGGGAAGCGCCCCTGCACAAACCAACTGCGGAGCTGCTGCCCCAGCTGGATGCCCAGGTCGCCGCTCTCGGCCGCTCCACCAGCGCCTACAACCAGGGCTTGGGCAAGAGGGGTTAGCGCCCGAACCCGGGGCGGCGGCGGCGCAGATACCGCTCGAATTCCGCGGCCAGCGCGTCGCCGTCGATCTTGCCCAGGGCCTCGTTCATGTCGACCTCGGCGTCGCCGCGTTGTTCCAGCGACAGCACGTATTCGGCCAGGTCCTCGTCCTCGTCGGCCATCTCGGTGATGGCCTGCTCCCACTCCTCGGCCTCGGTCGGTAGGTCGGCGAGCGGGACCTCGATGTCGAGCACGTCCTCGACGCGGCGCAGCAGCGCCACCGTCGCCTTCGGGTTCGGCGGTTGCGACACGTAGTGCGGCACCGCCGCCCAGAACGTCACGGCGGGGATCCCGGCGGCGACGCAGGCGTCCTGGAACACCCCGGCTATGCCGGTCGGGCCCTCGTAGCGGCTCTCCTCGAGCCCGAAGCGTTTCGCCGACTCGGGGGAGTAGGCCGCGCCCGAGACCGGCACCGGCCGGGTGTGCGGCGTGTCGGCCAGCAGGGCGCCCAGGATCACCACGGTGTCCACGTTGAGCTTGTCGGCGATGGCGACCAGTTCGGCGCAGAAGGTGCGCCAGCGCATGTTGGGTTCCACCCCGTGCATCAACACGACGTCGCGGTCGCTGCCCGGCGGGCGACAGTGCGAGATCCGCATCGCAGGCCACACCAGCTCCCTGGTGACCCCGTCGACCTGCCGGATGACCGGGCGATTCACCTGGTAGTCGTAATACGCCTCGTCGTCGATCTCCAGGATCGGGTCGGCTTCCCAGATGGCCTCTAGGTGATCGAGCGCGTCGCTGGCCGCGTCGCCGGCGTCGTTCCAGCCCTCGAACGCCGCCACGACGATGGTGTTGTGCAGTTCGGGCAGTGCGGCTTCTCTATTGGGGGGGCCCTGGGGCGGGGTCACAGAATCAGCGTACGGCCTTTCACGCCGAAGTCTGGCCTTGCCTGTCAGGGGCCTGTCAACCTCTGGGCCCATTTCATAGGACGGCTATCCTTATAACGTGGCCGCCGTTCACGAACACCCCTACGACACGGACATCCTGGACACTTTGGCGCAGCGGGTGGTAATCGGCGACGCACCGACGGGCACCGAATCGCAGGCTGCTGCCTTGACGTTGGGCGACTTCAAGCACCGAGGTCGACGCGGCCGAGCCGAAATACGTTCGGCTGCAAACTCGTTAACATTGGTAACTACGACATCGTCGACAGGATCCGGGGTCTGGTACTCACGGGCAGCGCGAACGCCAAGCGGATCATGTCGAGCTGGGCGTCCAGACGTCGGGTGACGACGTAGACTTTCCTGGTCGAGAGGCGTTGCAACGGTTTGCCGGTCCAGCCGGTATCCGCCACGCTCGGCAGAGTCAAGGACGCCTTCCGCTACGGAAGGAACGTACGTGAACGCCCCCAATAGCGCCCCGGCGTCAGAGATCTTCGTGCCGGACATCCGCCCCGACTGCACCGACGAACTGACGGCTGCGCTGCGCCAACGGATCCTGGTGATCGACGGCGCGATGGGCACGGCGATCCAGCGGGACCGGCCGGACGAGGCCGGCTACCGCGGCGACCGGTTCACGGAGTGGCCCACCGCTCTTCAGGGCAACAACGACCTGCTCAACCTGACACAGCCGCAGATCATCGAGGGGATCCACCGCGAGTACCTCGAGGCGGGTGCCGACATTTTGGAGACCAACACGTTCAATGCGAACGCGATCTCGCTCTCCGACTACGACATGCAGGACCTGAGCTACGAGCTGAACTACGCCGGCGCCGCCCTGGCCCGCAAGGCCGCCGACGAGTTCAGCACCCCGGAGAAGCCCCGCTACGTCGCCGGCGCAATCGGGCCGACGACGCGGACCGCGTCGATCTCGCCGGACGTCAACGACCCGGGAGCCCGCAACGTCTCCTATGACCTGCTGGTCGCCGCCTACCTCGAAGCCGCCAACGGCCTGGTCGACGGCGGTGCCGACCTTCTCATCATCGAGACGATCTTCGACTCGCTGAACGCCAAGGCGGCGGTGTTCGCCGTCGAGACGCTGTTCGAGGAGCGCGGACGCCGCTGGCCGGTGATCATTTCGGGCACTATCACCGATGCTTCGGGGCGGACGTTGTCCGGCCAGGTCACCGAGGCGTTCTGGAATTCCGTCAGGCACGCGAGGCCGCTGGCGATCGGACTGAACTGCGCGCTGGGCGCGCCCGAGATGAGGCCGTACATCGCCGAGATGGCGCGGATCGCGGACACCTTCGTCTCGTGCTACCCCAACGCCGGCCTGCCCAACGCCTTCGGCGAATACGACGAGGACCCGGAGCGCCAGGCGAGCTACATCGCCGATTTCGCCGAGGCCGGCCTGGTCAACCTGGTCGGTGGGTGCTGCGGGACGGCGCCGCCGCACATCGCCGAGATCGCCAAGGTCGTCGAGGGCAAACCGCCGCGCGAGCTGCCCGCGATCGAGGTGGCCACCAGGCTCTCGGGGCTGGAGCCGCTCAACATCACCGACGATTCCCTGTTCGTGAACATCGGCGAGCGCACCAACATCACCGGCTCCACCCGGTTCCGCAACCTGATCAAGGCGGAGGACTACGACACCGCCCTGTCGGTCGCCCTCCAGCAGGTCGAGGTCGGTGCGCAGGTCATCGACATCAACATGGACGAGGGCATGATCGACGGCGTCGCCGCGATGGACCGGTTCACCAAGCTGATCGCGGCCGAGCCGGACATCAGCCGCGTTCCGGTGATGATCGACTCCTCCAAGTGGGAGGTCATCGAGGCGGGCTTGAAGAACGTGCAGGGCAAGCCGATCGTCAACTCGATCTCCATGAAGGAGGGCGAGGAGAAGTTCATCCGCGAGGCACGGCTGTGCCGCAAGTACGGTGCCGCCGTCGTCGTGATGGCCTTCGACGAGCAGGGTCAGGCCGACAACCTGGAGCGCCGCATCCAGATCTGCGGGCGCGCCTACCGGATCCTGACCGAAGAGGTCGGCTTCCCACCCGAGGACATCATCTTCGACCCGAACTGCTTCGCGCTGGCGACCGGTATCGAGGAGCACGCGACCTACGGGATCGACTTCATCGAGGCCTGCGCCTGGATCAAGGAGAACCTGCCCGGGGTGCACATCTCCGGCGGTATCTCGAACGTGTCGTTCTCGTTCCGGGGCAACAACCCTGTCCGCGAGGCGATCCATTCGGTGTTCCTGTTCCACGCCATCAAGGCCGGCCTGGACATGGGCATCGTCAACGCCGGTGCGCTGGTGCCCTACGACTCGATCGACCCCGAGTTGCGGGACCGGATCGAGGATGTCGTCCTGAACCGTCGCGAGGACGCGGCCGAACGGCTGCTGGAGATCGCTGAACGGTTCAACAGCACGGAGAAGTCCGAAGACCCGGCGGCGGCCGAATGGCGCAACCTCCCGGTCCGGGAACGGATCACGCACGCCCTGGTCAAGGGCATCGACGCCCACGTCGATGCCGACACCGAGGAACTGCGGGCCGAGATCGCCGGCGCAGGGGGTCGCCCGATCGAGGTGATCGAGGGACCGCTGATGGACGGCATGAACGTCGTCGGTGACCTGTTCGGCTCGGGCAAGATGTTCCTGCCCCAGGTGGTGAAGTCGGCCCGGGTGATGAAGAAGGCGGTCGCCTACCTGCTGCCGTTCATCGAGGCGGAGAAGGAAGAGGCCGGCACCACCGGGAGTAAGGACACCAACGGCACGATCGTGATGGCGACGGTGAAGGGCGACGTCCACGACATCGGCAAGAACATCGTCGGAGTCGTCCTGCAGTGCAACAACTTCGAAGTGATCGACCTCGGTGTGATGGTGCCCGCCCAGAAGATCCTGGATGCGGCCAAGGAACACGACGCCGACATCATCGGGCTGTCCGGGCTGATCACCCCGTCGCTGGACGAGATGGCCAACTTCGCCGTCGAGATGGAACGCGAGGGGATGGACATCCCGTTGCTGATCGGTGGCGCAACCACCTCGCGCGCCCACACGGCCGTGAAGATCTCGCCGCGTCGCAGCGGTCCGGTGGTCTGGGTCAAGGACGCGTCCCGCTCGGTGCCGGTCGCCGCCGCGCTTCTCGACGACAAGCAGCGTCCAGCGCTACTGGAGGCCACCGAGAAGGACTACGCGTCTCTCCGCGAACGGCACGCCCAGAAGAACGAGCGGCCGATGCTGACGCTGGAGAAGGCCCGCGCGAACCGGACGCCGATCGAGTGGGACGGCTACACGCCACCGGTGCCCGCCCAGGGCCTCGGCGTGCGGGATTTTCCTGACTACGACCTCGCCGAGTTGCGCGAGTACATCGACTGGCAGCCGTTCTTCAACGCCTGGGAGATGAAGGGCAGGTTCCCCGACATCCTCAACAACCCCTCCTCGGGCGAGGCTGCCCGCAAGCTGTACGACGACGCCCAGGAGATGCTCGACACCCTGATCAAGGAGAAGTGGCTGACTGCGAACGGGGTGATCGGCTTTTTCCCGGCAAACGCGGTCGGTGACGACATCGAGGTCTACACCGACGACACCCGCACCGAGGTGCTGACGACGTTGCACAACCTGCGCCAGCAGGGCGAGCACCGCGACGGCATCCCGAACCGGTCGCTGGGCGACTACATCGCCCCCAAAAAAACGGGCCTCCGGGACTACATCGGTGCATTCGCCGTCACCGCGGGGCTCGGCGGCCAGGAGAAGATCGCGGAGTTCAAGGCGGCCCTCGACGACTACAGCGCGATCCTGCTGGAGTCGATCGCCGACCGGCTGGCAGAGGCTTTCGCCGAACGGATGCACCAACGGGTCCGCAAGGAGTTCTGGGGATTTAAGCCCGACGAGCAGCTGGACAACGAGGCGCTCATCGATGAGAAGTACGTCGGAATCCGCCCGGCCCCGGGCTACCCGGCCTGCCCGGAGCACTCCGAGAAGGCGACGCTCTGGAAGTTGATGGACGTCAAGGAGCGGACCGGCATCGAGTTGACCGAGTCGATGGCGATGTGGCCCGGTGCCGCGGTCAGCGGCTGGTACTTCTCGCACGCGCAGTCGCAGTACTTCGTGATCGGTCGGCTGGCCCAGGACCAGGTGGCCGACTATGCGAAGCGCAAGGGCTGGACCCTGGCCGAAGCCGAGCGCTGGCTCGCCCCGAACCTCGGCTACAACCCGGAGGACTGAGCGCTCCTCAGGCGAGCCGTGGGCACTCCTAGATGCGCAGCACCGGCGCCAGGGCGGACAGCGGGATGTGCGCCTGCACCGTGCCCCCGTCCATGAACCACTGCATGATGCCGGGCGTGAAGTTGAGCGGCTCGTCGTGCGCCACCGGGTAATCCGGCATGTACAGGATCAACTCGTCCGGAGTCAGCGCCCAAGCCTTGTACGCTCCGGAGTAGACCTTGTCGGGGGTCCAGCGGTCGACGACGAAGGGGTAGGTTCCCGGGTCGTGCGGCGGTGGCGCCTGATTGAGCGCGGTTTCGATAAACGGTTGAGCCAGTGGGGGAATGGCGGTCAGCGGATTCGACGTCGTCAGGTCAGCCAGCTGCACCCGCCGGCCGCCCGCCATGTCGAACGTGAAGGTCCGGTAGGCGTTGTTGGGCTTGGGCCCGTCGGCGTGGTAATCCTCGTGGAACACCGCGCTGAGTAGGTTGCCGTGCCGGAATACTTCGAAGTTCTCCTCGCCGTAGCTGTCAGCCGCCATGGCGCCGTTGGCCCTCTTCCAGTTGTTGACCAGGGTGTGCAGGTAGTCGCGGATCACCGGGCCCGTGGTCGGATTGTCTACCAGGTCGTCGGGCACGGCGACCTTGATGTCCCGGACGGCGTTGCGCTCCGACGTCACCGAGGTGTGGCAGTACTGGCCGTCCCAGTCCCCGCCGAGCTCGCCGCAGAATGACGGGGCGGACGCGTGTGCGGTGGCGGTGGGAATCGTTGTGGCGGCGATCATTACCGATGCCGCGAGTATTCGCCGCATCACAACAGCTGGACCTTGCTTGCCCGCCAGCGACCGTCGACCTTCTCCATGGTCATCTTGATCCGGCTGCGGTCGATGCGCGGGTCGGGTGCGGCGGTGTTGGTGACGGTCTGGTCGATGAAGACCAGCACGATGACCTTGTTGGTGGACTCGGACTGGATCGCCGAGTCCACGACCACGCCGTGCGCGGTCGCCTTGTTGTCGATCAGCAACTGCCGAAGCTTGACGCTGGACTGGGTGTACATGTCCTTGAACTCGCCGGTCGCGCCATCGAGAACCTGCCGGAAGTTTTCGTCGACCTTGTTCGAATCGATGCTGGTCAGCACTTGGGCGTAGGCGACGGCCGCTTGTTGGGCCTGTTCGCCGGCGAGCTTGACCTGGTGCTCTTGCCACTGCCGCCAGCCGAGGAACCCCGAAAGGGCAAGCGCGGCAATGAGTAACGCCGGCAGCACGCTGCGACGCAGGTAGTGCTTCCACGGGCGCTTGCGGCGCTCGGTGTCGGGACGTTCGCGTTTGAGCAGCGCACCGACGTCGTCGCCCTCGCCTTCCTCGGACCGCTCAGCACCGTCTCCGTCGCCGGCCTCGCCGGCCGCATCGGCGGATTCTGCGACGCGCACCTCGTCGGCGTCTGCGGTTGCGGCTTCGGGTGTTTCGGCGTCCGGTTTCACTTCGGCGCGCGCCTTGGCCTTCGGGTTCTTCTCGGTGGTCACGATCACGGTCGTCTCCTAATGGGGCGGTTCGATTGGCAGCTGCGGGCCGCCGTAGGGGGTGGGAATGGTGTAGCGGCCCCGCGGGGTCGGATCGGTTCGCTGGCCCAGGTTCGCCCCCGGCGGCGGACCGGCGGTGTCGTCACCGCCCGGCCGTGGCGCGTTCTTGGCACCGCGGATCGAAACCGCGGGGTCGTCATCGCGGCAGTAGGTGTACATGAACGGCTCGTAGTAGTCGGCCGCGGAGGAGGCGTGCGACGGTGTCCCGTAGTCGCACACATAGCGCGGGTAGAGGTCGGCCGTCGCCCATACCCCGTTGTCGTGGAATGTGCTCGTCACCGCGTCCAGAACCGACCCGCGGTAGTCGGGGAACAGCGCGTTGAGCGCCGGCACCCGCAGATAGAACAGCTGTGACATGGTGGCCATGCTGCCCAGCAACTGCACCATGGTTTCGGAATTGTCGGCGAACAGGTTGTCGACCGCCGAAAGTGTGCGCGGCGTCTGCTCGGTCAATCGGCGATAGCCGGCCTGCATCCTGGCCACGCCGGTCAACGTTCGGTTGAGTTCCGTTGCGGCAGAGCCCAAGCCGGCGTTCTTGTCGCTTGCCAGGGTGAGCACGACCCGGCTGGTCTTGATGATGCTGGTGGTCTGGGGCAGCACCGAATCGAGGGTCGACAGTAGGAACGTGCCGCCGTCGACGATGGCGGTCAGCTTCGCCGGGCCCTCCTTGGTCAGGCTCAACTCCTTTTTGATCAACTCGAGCTTGTGGGGGTCGACCTGGGCCAGCAACCCATCCGCGTCGGCGAGCAACTGCGCCAAGCTGACCGGGACGCTGGTGTGTTCCGAGGTGATGAGGCTGCCGTCGTGCAGGTACGGCCCGGCGTCGGATGCTGCCTCGAAGTTGATGTATTGCTCACCGGCCGGCGACAGCGCCGACACGTGCACGACGCTGTTCGCCGGGATCCGCACCTTCGACGCGATGCTGGCGACGGCGTTCACCCCGTTGTCGGTGATCTGCAGCGACTCGACCCGGCCGATGCGCACCCCCCGCAGCGCGACATCCTGATTGGGCAGTAAGCCGCCGGATTCCGGCAATTGCACGGTGACCCGGTAGGACGAGGCGAACGGCTTCACCCGCAACGCGCCGACGAGCAGGTAGGCGGTGGCAACGACCAAGATGAGCACCAATCCGGCCACCGACAGCCAGACCTGGTGCCGATGACCGGTACGGACCGCTCGGACAACGGCATTCGCGAAATCATCGACGACGCGGATCATGGTGGGGGTCCTGGCGTGGGCGGCGCCGGCGGGGGCCCGGGGGCGACGTCGATTTGGCCCGGGATGTTCGGGTCCGGTATGACGGGAACCTGCGGCGAGTTCGGACCCCGACCGACCACACGTTCCTGCAGCCGCCACAGGGTGTACTTCAAGGTGCCGACGAGCAAGTTCACGTTGTAGTGGTGCGGCCCGTGCAGCCCGATGTCGCCGGGGAACCCGATATCGGGGATCGATCCGAGCATGATCTTGTCGACGCTCACGTTCACCGAAATCGAGTTGCCCGCTGTCGATTTCACCAACGCAGGAATCAACCGGTTCAGCGCCAGCCAGCTGGTATCCGGGCTCATCGCAACGTCGTTGGCGGCCCCCGCGACGGTGTTCAGGTCGCGGATGATGCTGCGGCCGCTGGTGTCGGTCCCGCCGATCGACGGGAACCTGGCCAGCAACCGGGAGGTGTCACCCACCTGCACGGCCAGATCGGAAAGCTGGGCGGTGTTGTCGGACAGGGCCGAGGTGGCGGGACTGGCCGCCGCCATCAGGTCGGCGATGGTTTGGTTCTTGGCGTCGAGTTGGTCGGCCAGACGCGACAATTGGGTCAGCGCGTTCGAGATTTGATCGGACCGGGAATCCAGTGTCCCGAGCAACTCGTTGGACTTGCGGATCATCTCTCCGAACGCCTGGCCCTGGTCCCCGGTCGCCTTGCCGAAACCGTTGATGATGTTGGTGAAATTGCGTACCGCACCGCCGTTCACCAGAATCGCCGCTGAGCTCAGGACCGATTCGACGGTCGCGGCCGCCGCCGTCGAATCCAGGCCGATCGTGTCGCCGTCTTTCAGCAATGGCCCGTCGGGATCGCCGGCGGCCGGCGGCTTGAGCGCGACGAACACGTCGCCCAGTGGTGTCGCGGTGCGCAACTCGGCGGTGCTGCCTCGGGGCAATCGCACACCGTCCCTGATGCGCAGCCGGGTGACCGCGGTGTAGTTGCGTGCGACCATCGATTCGAGCTGGCCGACGTCGGCGCCGGCGAGCTTCACTTTGGCGTTCATCGGCAGGTTGAGCGCGTTCGAGAACACCGCGTTCAGCGAATAGCCCCCCGCGCCCAGCCCCGGCGCCGGAAGGGGCAGGCTGGCAAGGCCGTTCGTGGCGCATCCCGCGGTAACCATCGCCGCGGCCACCGCCGCAAGCATCCCCCGCGCGCCCGCGGTCGTCACTTCTGCCCCATGGCGGCCATTCCGTCCAGCACATAGGTCAAGCCGAAATCGGGGCCGAAGTCCTGTACCGTCCCGGTGCTGCAGCCCAGTTGCCGAAGGCCCATCAGGTTGCAGATCTCTTTGGTGTACTGGCTGTCGAAGATCAGCCGATCCGTGAGGAAGCGCGCGCGCACGCTGCCGTTCGCCCGGTCGACCATGTTGTAGGCGTTGTCGGCCACCAGTGGACCCAGGTCCAGGAGTTCGGCCAGGTCGCGCCGCTGGTCGGTCACCATCTTCAGCGTGGCATTGCCGCCGCGCGCCGCCTGCTTGATGTTGTCGCGGTTGGCGTCGAGCAGGTCGCCGGCCCGCTGGATCAGCTGGTCGAGTCTGTGTCCCGTGCTGCCGCTGCCGATGTCCTCGTCGGCCATGATCTGGCTGACTTGGTGGATGGTGGAGGCGAATTCCCGCAACTTCGTGTCGTTGGCGGCCACGGCATCGAACAGGTTGCTGATGTTTTTGACGATCGTGGTGATCTGTTCGCGGGTGGCCGCGCCGCCGTCGCTGGACAGGCGCAGTGCCTTGGAAAGCTCGCCCAGCGCCGCTTTGATCTTCTGGCCGTTGCCCTTGACCACCTCGGTGCCGCCGTTGAGCACGTCCGCGATCGGGCCGCCACCGTGGCCGTCGCCCTCGAGCGACTTGGTCACCTTGTCCAAAACGTTGAGGACACTGCTGAATTCGACGGGCGTCTTGGTCCTGGGCAAGCCGATGGTGTCGTGGTTCTCCAGGGTCGGTCCGCCGCGGTAGGGCGGCGTGAGTTCGATCTGCCGGTCGGTGAGGATGGAGGTCGACACCGTGACGGCCTGCGCGGTCGCGGGAACCTTGACGTGGCGGTCCACGGTGAAGTCGACTTCGACGTAGCTGCCCTTCGCATTGATCTTGGTGATCTTGCCGACCGGCATGCCCAGCACCGCCACCACGTTGCCCTCGTAGAGCCCTGAGGCGCTGTCGAATTGGGCGGTCACGGTGATGGTGTCCTCGTCGGGACTCAGGTACCACCAACCGACGCCGGCCACCGCCGCGATGACAACGACGACGGCGACGATGGCCACCGCTTTGGATGCCGGCCCCGTCACCTGCAGTCCTTGAAATACTGGATCATGCCGAACTGCTTGGCGCGGCCGGAGATGGCGCACATCCACGAGTCGATCAACGGAACGTTGGGGGCGTTGAAGTTGATCGCGTTGCCGTCGCCGGTGAGATTGGCCGCCTCCCGGAAGAAGATCGGACTGGTTTGCAGCATGCTGTGCAGCAGATCGTCGTGCTGAGTCATCAAGTCGGTGAAGTCCCGCATGTCGTTGATCAGCGCGTCCAGACCCGACCGGTCGTTGACAACAACCTGGCTCATGGTGTCGACAAGACTGGAGAGCGATTGCATCATCGCGTGGAAAACGGCGCGCCGCGCGACGAATTGGCCCAGCAGGTCTTGGCCCTGGTTGATTAGGGTGCCGATGCCGGCCTGCTGACGCCGCAGCGTGTTGGTGACCTGCTCCGTGCTGCGCAGCAGCTGCCCCAGTTGGTCACGTCGTACCGCGATGATCGACGACAGCGTATTGATATTCGAAATCGCCTGCGGCACAACCGCAGGCAGGCCCTCGAGCTGCCTGCCGAGCACCGCAAGCGATTGTGCGAACCGGTCCGAGTCCACCTGCTCGAATGTGGTGGTGGCGTCCTGCAACGCAGCTTGCAGGTCGTAGGGGACCTCGGTGTGCGCCAAGTCGAAGGTGTTGTTGGGCAGTTGCGCCGGGCCGTTGGGTTCCAGCGCGAGATACCGCGAACCGAGAATGGTGGTGACCTTGATCTGCGCCCGGGAATCCTTGCCCAGCGCGATGTTGTCCCGGATCTTCAGGCCCGCCTCCACATGGTCACCAACGAGTTTCATGCTGGTGACGTTGCCCACCGGGATGCCCGCGACCACGATCGGGTTGCCGGCCCGCAGCGAGGCCGCTTGTTGGAACTCCGCGGTGTAGTGCCGGTATCCGGCACCGAGCGCATGCACGAGCAGCATGACCCCGATGATCACCGCGACCACCGCGACGGCGATGAAGCCAAGCCACGTCTTGTTGTAGCTTTCCAGCGGACGCCTTTTCATCGCCGAAAGTCGAAGCCGTACGGACGACTCAGCCATCAGCCGTGCTCCTGCATCTCGGGGTGTGCCACGCCTTGTTACCCGGGGTGGCCGCGTTGATGATGATCGGCACCACGTCGTTGAGGCCGGGGAAGAACCCCATGAAATTCACGTCGCACACGTAGGCATTGCCGTACGCCCCCTGATTGCCGACCCGGGTAAGCCCTTTCAGCAGCAGCGGGATGTTGTCGCCGAAGAAGGCCACCTGCGGTTCGACGTCCATGATGTGCTTGGTGACGCCGGGCTGGCGATCGATGAATTCGCGCAGTGCCGGGTACACGTCCGTGGCCGAGGTCGACAGCCGGCCGGTCACCCGGGCCAGGGAACCCACCGAGGCGACCAGGTCCGGCCGCCGCGCGTCGAGCTCGCCGACGATGCTGCGGGTCTGCGTGATGACCCCGTCGAGGTCGTCGTTCTGCTGGGCCAGGTTGCCCATCACCTTGTCAAGATTGGTGATCACGCTGCCGAGCGCCTGATCTCGGCCCGCGAACGTCTCTGTGAGCGTGGACGTCTGACCGACCAGTGTCGTGATCGACGACGTGTCGCCCTGCAGCGACTGGATGATGCCCTTGGTCAGGTTGTCGGCGTCGTGGGGGTTCAGCAGGCTGAACAACGGTTCGTAGCCGTTGAGCAGTGTGGTGACGTCGAAAGAGGGTTCGGTGCGCTCCAGTGGGATCGTGCTGCCCGGTGGGAGGAGCGCCGGACTGCCTTCCTTGCCCAACGACAGTCCGAGATAACGCTGTCCCACGATGTTCTGGTACGTCACCGACGCGAGGGTGTTTCCGAACAACCGCTGTTCTTGCTGCACCACGAACGAGACTCTCGCCAGTTTCCCGTCGAGTTCGATCTTTTCGACACGGCCGACACGCACTCCGGCCATCCGGACGTCGTCGCCTTCCCGAAGCCCGTACACGTCGCTGAACATCGCCGAATACTTGGCGGTGTTGCCCGCCACGTCACGCCGCAGGCTCACATACACCAGCCAGGTCAGCGTCAACGAGACGACCATGAACAGGGTCAACGCAATGAGTGGGCCGCGAAACCTCATTTGGCCTCCCCGGGCGGCTGCGCCGGTGGGTGAGCAAGTGACACCGTGGTGCCGCGGGCGACCGGACCCAGCAGTAGCTCGGTGGCTTCGGTCGCGGGCGCGCCGGTGATCACGCCCAACACGTTTCGTTCGTACTGGCTCCCAACGGGTCCCACGTTCCCGCCGAAAGAGGCCTGGGGGATCCACGGCGCCTTGGGTGCCACCGGCGCGACCCACGGTTCGTGCGGTTGTGGTGTCGCGGGCGCCCCCGGCGACGGGTTATCGGGATTCGCACTGCCGGGAACGGGTGGCGACGGCGTAATCCCCGCGGGCAGCGGGGGATTGGGATCGGCCAAGTTGGGGGTCGGATTGATCAGCGGCGGACCCACTGCAACGAGGTTTCCGTCCGGACCGATCACGGTGCCCGGCGGCGGAGCCAGATCCTTGGGCGGCTGATAATTCTG
Organism: Mycobacterium sp. E2733; assembly: GCF_001667585.1. Lineage (GTDB taxonomy): Bacteria > Actinomycetota > Actinomycetes > Mycobacteriales > Mycobacteriaceae > Mycobacterium. The sequence goes on along the minus strand of NZ_LZJZ01000029.1, from coordinate 10,789 downwards.
CGGCAACAGCACGTCGGGCAGATCCGGCCGCACCGGGATCAGCGGTGCGGTGAAACAGCTGGGTCCCTTCAGCTCGCCGTAGTGTGGGCAGTCGGCGCGCGTGTACGTGGAGCTGGGTGTGAATGTCAGCATCGCGCGCATGTTGCCGAGGTTGGTCCGCGGGTTCCAGACCTGCTCCATGAATTGATTGGCCAGGTTGTCCAGTTTGGTGACCGCGGGCACGAAGTTGTTCGACTTCTGCGCCAGCACACCCAGGACCGGGGTGAAATCGGTGGTGATCCGGATGAGTTGGTCGATGTGGTTGTCGAACGATTGGCGTGTCGTGCCGACCGTGTAGTCGGCGCCCGACAGCAGCGAGGCCAGTTGCCCGCGGGTCTCTGCGAATGTCCGCATCGGCTCGACGGCCTGATGCAATGCGTCGAGCAGGTCGGGCGCCGTCTGCGCAAGCCCACGGGTCGCTTCCAGCAGCGCGGACACCGTCGAGGGGCCGGTGTCGGCGCTGACGATCCCATTAAGCTGGTCGAGAAGGCGATTCAGTTGCGCCCCTGCATTGAGCAGGGTCACCCGGCGGTGGTCGGTGGCGGCGCCCAGCGCGGCCAGAATACCCACCGACCTGTCATCGCGGTCGCGCCCCGCCGCGGCGAGCAGGTCGCGCAACTTGCTCACGGTCGTTTGAAACAGAATGGTCGGAAGCCGCTTGTCTTCCGGAATATGCGCGCCATCGCGGATTTTCACACCAGGGCCCTCCTGGTTTGGGGAGCCGACCAACTGAACCGACGATACGGCGAAGACATTGCTGGGCACCACGCGCGCTGTCACGTTGGCCGGAATCGACTTCGCGTATTCCTCTTTCAGGTCGATGTGAACGTAGTTGGGTTCGCCGTGCGCTGCGGGGACGACTCCGTTCACCGTCCCGACAAGCACGCCGTGGTATTTGACGTCTGACTTCTGCGGAAGGCCGTCGCCCACGTTCACCAGATCGGCGACCACCCGCACGTAATCGTTCAGCGTGCCAGTCGATTTGACCAACATCGCGGCGGTGAGCAGGGCGCTGACCGCCATGACCGCAACGCCGATGCCGAACAGCTGCCGGTCGGAGGGGCCGCGGCCGTCGATCTCGAAGGAATTGGGCATTTTCGAGGCCTACCCGCCGAACCGTGCGCCGGAGTCGACGCCCCACAGCGCCATGGTGAGCAGCATGTTCACGATGATCACGACGGTGATGCTGGCCCGCATGCCGTGTCCCGCGGCGACCCCGACGCCCTCGGGCCCGCCGCTCGCGTAGTACCCGTAATAGCACTGGATCGTGGATGCGATCCAAACGAAGATGACTGCCTTGATCAAGGAATAGACGATGTCCTGGCCGGCCAGCATCAGCGTGAAGTAGTGCAGATAGGAACCGGTCGAGCCGCCACTGCCGATCCCCACCACTATCTGCGTGCTGAGGTAGCCGATCGCCAGGCACGCGGCGTACAGCGGAACGATCGCCACCACCGAAGCGATCAGCCGGGTGGTCACCAGGTAGGGGATCGGGCGGATCGCAATGGATTCCATCGCGTCGATCTCCTCTGCGATGCGCATGGATCCCAGCTGGGCGGTGAAGCGGCAGCCGCCTTGCATGGCGAAGGCGAGCGATGCCATCAGCGGAGCCAGCTCGCGGGTGTTGACCAACGAGGAGACGAACCCGGTGGCGGGCCCGAGTCCGAGCAGATCCAGGAAGTTGTAGCCCTCGATGCCGACGAGCGCACCGACGGTCGTGCCGAGCACGACGGCCACACCGGCGGTGCCGCCGCCCACCACGATCGAGCCGTTGCCCCAAGTGATGTTCGACAGCAGCCGCAAGAACTCGCCCCGGTACTGACGCAGGGCAAGCGGCACGGCGACCAGTGCGCGGACGAAGAACACCAACAAATGGCCGAGCCGAATGATCGGTACTTTGCCCCTGCGGTAGAGCCGGACGAGCGGGACGGAAATCGGCGCAAACGGTTGATAAGCGGAGGCCGTCACGTCACAGCCCCGTCCTGGGCGACAGCATGATGTAGAGCTGGCTGATGGCGACGTTGACGATCATCAGAAGCAGGATCGCCTCGACGACCGCCGCATTCACCGAGTTCGCGACGCCCGTTGGCCCGCCCTTGGTGGACAAGCCTTTTTGGCTCGACACGATGGCCACGATGGCGCCGAACACGATCGCCTTCACCAGCGCCAAGATCATGTCGCCGGTGGTCGCGAACGACGCGAACGTCGATACGAAGCTACCGGGCGCCCCGTTCTGGAAGTACACGTTGAACATGTAGCTCGCGAAGAATCCGGCGAAGCACACGACGCCGGTGAGGGCCACCCCGATCATCACCGCCGCGGCGAGGCGCGGGACCACCAGACGGCGGATCACCGATACGCCCATCACCTCCATCGCGTCGGTTTCTTCGCGCATCGTGCGTGAACCCAGGTCGGCGGTGATCGCCGACCCGACGGCCGATGCCATCAGCACGGCGGCCACCAGCGATGCTCCCTGCCGGATGACCGCAAGCCCGCTGGCCGCCCCGGCCAGCGACGTGGCCCCGACCTGGCCGGCCAGCAACGCGAACTGGATGGAGAGGGTGACGCTGATCGGCAGCGACACCAGGATCGTCGGCAACACTGCGGTGCCGGCCATGAATGCGCCCTGGCGGACGAACTCCTGCCATTGGAATCGCCCGGTCATCAGGTCGAAGAAAAAGTATTGAACGGTGCGCACACCCAGGACGAACTGTTCGCCGACCGTCGTCAGCGAGGCGACCGGGTGCCGTTTGACGTATCCGACCGACCAGTCCCGGACAGCGTCCACGCCATCGAGTTGTGTGGTCATAGTGGCGTGAGCTGGACTCCGCCCAGCAAACTCATGACCGGGATCATCGCGTGCTAGCTACCGGTTCCATCGGCCCTCTTCCCACCCCTTGAATTCGTGAGTGCCGAGCAGAGGACCTCGGGTGCCTTGACCCCAACCTTATTAAAATAGTGTCAACAGGCCCCAAGATTCTGCAGTTCATCGGTGTGTGCGGCATCACGTTAGCCTACTTGATAGGGACTTTCAATAGTGTAGAGTCACTCATCTTAGTTCGTCGCCGGACGGCACCATGGGGTTGGAATCTCGGATTAGCGAAGGTGATGCCATGCCCTCAGCAAACACCGGTTCGCTACGGGACCGACGCCGTGCCGCGCTGCTCTCCCAGATTCAGCAGACCGCACACCGGCTTTTCGCCGAGCGCGGCTTCGAGGCGGTGACGACGGAGGACATCGCCGCGGCCGCCGGAATTTCCATCAGCACCTACTTCCGATACGCGCCCACGAAGGAGGGCCTGCTGGTCGACCCCGTCCGGGAGGCGGCCGCCGAGATCGTCGGCTCCTATAGCACGCGGCCGTCGCACGAGTCGCCCGTCGAAGCGCTGATTCAGCTGTTCGTCACGCAGGCCAAGGATGTCAGCGCGGTTGACGACCTCGATCCGTGGCGTCACGCCGTGGCGACCGCGCCGCACCTCTTGAGCAAGTCCGTGCTGGTCAGCGAAACCGACCACGCCAACCTGATCGAGCAAGTCGCGCAGCGGATGGGCGTCGATGCGCCGGGAGACATGCGGCCCGCGCTGTTGGTCCACACCAGTTTGGCCACAGTGCAATTCGTCCTTGACGGGTGGCTGACGTCGGACATCGTCGCCAGCCCGCCATTTCATGTGCAATTGGAAGAAGCGCTGCGGATTACTCTCGCCGGGTTCGACTGACCGGGCGGGCCGAATCGTGGTCCTGGCGAAACCGAGGTGACTTTGCTCGGCGCCGCGTGAAACAATCGCTGGCCGTGAAGACCTTCGAGGACCTGTTCGCCGAACTGGGGGAGCGTGCCCGCACCCGGCCCACCGGCAGCGCCACGGTCGCCGCACTGGACGGCGGCATCCACGGGCTGGGCAAAAAGATCCTCGAGGAGGCCGGTGAGGTGTGGCTGGCGGCCGAACACGAACCGGACGAGGCACTGGCCGAGGAGATCAGCCAATTGCTGTACTGGACGCAGGTGCTGATGATCGCGCGTGGCCTGTCCCTCGACGACGTCTACCGGAAGCTGTGAGCGTGCTGCGGGTCGCGGTCCCCAACAAGGGCACGCTGAGCGAGCCGGCGAGCGAGATTCTCGCGGAGGCGGGCTACCGGCGTCGCACCGACTCCAAAGATCTGACCGTCATCGACCCGGTCAACCAGGTCGAGTTCTTCTTCCTGCGGCCCAAAGACATTGCGATCTATGTGGGTTCGGGGCAACTGGACTTCGGCATCACCGGGCGGGATCTGGTCCGCGACTCGGACGCGCCGGTGCGTGAACGCCTGGCTTTGGGTTTCGGGTCGTCGAGTTTCCGGTATGCCGGACCGGCGGGGGAGGACTGGACGACCGCCGATTTGGCCGGCAAGCGGATCGCCACCGCTTACCCGAATCTCGTCCGAAAAGATTTGGCCGAGCGGGGCATTGAGGCCACCGTGATCAGGCTCGACGGCGCGGTGGAAATTTCGGTGCAACTCGGCGTGGCCGACGCTATCGCCGACGTGGTCGGCTCCGGACGCACCCTGAGCCTGCACGACCTGGTGGCATTCGGCGACCCGCTGTGCGATTCGGAGGCGGTGCTGATCGAGGGCGCCGACCCGGACGGCAAGAGCCGAGCGGCGCGCGATCAACTGGTGGCGCGGATCCAGGGTGTGGTGTTCGGCCAGCAGTACCTAATGCTCGACTATGACTGCCCGCGCTCCGTCCTCGACAGGGCCACGGCCGTCACGCCCGGACTGGAGTCACCGACCATCGCGCCGCTCGCCGACCCGGACTGGGTCGCAGTGCGCGCGCTGGTGCCGCGTCGGGGTGTCAACGAGATCATGGACGAGCTGGCCGCCATCGGCGCCAAAGCGATTCTGGCTTCGGATATCAGGTTCTGCCGCTTCTGATCAAACGCTCGAGGCCGTCGGTCACACTAGCGTGACGCTCGACGCGCGTGCGGTAACCGCGGCTGTGTTAGCGTCCGCCTAGGGCTGTTTCGCCCGTGTCACCCCCATGGGCCGCCATCCCTTACCGTTGCCGGGCTGTTCGTTCCCTCAGGAGGGTCTTCGTGACACACGCGCTTATTGTGCTGCTGGCTTTACTGATCGGTGTCGTCGCAGGGTTGCGCTCGCTGACGGCTCCCGCCGTGGTCGCCTGGGCCGCGTTCCTCGGTTGGATCGACTTGCATGGCACGTGGGCGGCCTGGATGGCCAACATCATCACGGCCATTGTCTTCACGGTTCTCGCCGTCGGCGAAATCGTCAATGACAAGCTGCCCAAGACGCCGGCCCGTACGGCGCCGCCGATCTTTGCCGCCCGGATCGTCATGGGCGGGTTGGCGGGCGCGGCGCTGGGCGCATGGCCGCACTGGACCTACACCGCGCTCGGCGCCGGCGTCATCGGCGCGGTGCTCGGCACCCTCGGCGGCTATCAGGCGCGCAAACGCCTGGCTGCCGTGGCGGGTAAGGACTTGCCCATCGCGCTGCTCGAGGACGTGGTCGCGATATTGGGCGGGTTCGCCATCGCCGCGGCGACGGGTCACGTGCTGACGGAGTACCTGCTCACGGCGGTTAAGTGACAGAGCATTTCGACGCCATCATCGTCGGCGCCGGACAGGCCGGCCCACCGCTGGCGGGGCGACTGACGGCGGCTGGGCAGCGCGTCGCGCTGGTGGAGCGCAAACTGATCGGCGGGACCTGCGTCAACACCGGATGCATCCCGACGAAGACGCTGGTGGCCAGCGCATACGCCGCTCACCTCGCGCGCCGGGGTGCGGACTTCGGGGTTTCGACCGGACCGGTCAGCGTGGACATGGCCAAAGTCAAGGCGCGTAAAGACGAAATCATGCTGGGCGACCGCAAGGGCGTCGAGGACTGGTTGGCGGGCATGGAGGGTTGCACCGTCTTTCGCGGGCATGCCCGTTTCGTGGATCCGCACACTTTGCGAGTCAACGACGATGTGTTGCGCGCTGACCGGATCTTCCTGAACGTCGGTGGCCGCGCGGTGGTGCCGGAGATCCCCGGCCTGTCTGACGTCGAGTTCCTCACCAACGTCTCTATCCTCGAACTCGACACGCTGCCAGAGCATCTCGTCATCCTCGGCGGCAGCTACATCGCTCTGGAGTTCGCGCAGATGTACCGGCGCTTCGGGGCCCCGGTCACCGTCGTCGAGAGGGGTGCGCGCCTGGCGTCCCGCGAAGACGAGGACGTCTCCGCCACCGTCCGGGCCATCCTCGAGGACGAGGGTATCGACGTCGTCGTCGGCGCCGATGACGTACGAATCACCAAGACCGGCAACGGTTTTGAACTCACGCCCGGCGCCGGTGCGGATCCCGTTGCCGGAAGTCACCTGCTGCTGGCCGTCGGCCGGCAACCCAACACCGACGACCTCGGACTCGAGGCGGCCGGCGTGCAGACGGATGCCCGCGGTTACATCGTCGTCGACGACCGGCTCAAGACCAACGTCGACCACATCTGGGCGATGGGCGACTGCAACGGCAAGGGTGCGTTCACCCACACCTCCTACAACGATTTCGAGATCGTGGCCGCGAACCTGCTCGACAACGACCCGCGACGGGTCAGCGACCGCATCACCACCTATGCGCTCTATATCGACCCACCGCTAGGGCGGGCCGGCATGACCGCCGACCAGGTCCGTGCTTCGGGACGCAAGGCGCTCGTCGGTAAGCGCCCGATGACCAGGGTCGGCCGCGCGGTGGAAAAGGGTGAGACGCAAGGCTTTATGAAGGTCGTGGTCGATGCCGAATCCCGGGAGATCCTGGGAGCGGCCATCTTCGGCGTCGGCGGCGACGAGGCCGTGCACGAAATCCTGGACGTCATGTCGGCCAAAGCGCCCTACACCACGCTGGCGCGCACCATGCACATCCATCCCACCGTCAGCGAGCTCATCCCCACCATGCTGCAGGAGATGACACCGCTCGACTAGTGGCGATCGCAAGCGCGGCGTAGCCGGGCGAAGCGGGTCGCCACCATCGAGTGCGTCGCCCGCTACCGCGGCGCGGCGGCGGGGCGACGGGACCGGCGTCGCCTGCTACGCGCCTGGGCCGGACCGTGACCGGCAACCGCAGTTGGCTTGGGCCGACGGGCTGGCGCCGGAGCGGGCGCGACGACCTCTCGGGGCGCGGCCGGGCCGGCCAGGGTGTAGATGACGGGGGAGGCCGCGGTGACCTGCTGGGGAACGGCGCGAATGGCCGCCTTGCGCATCATCGATTCGGTGTCGCGGCGTTGCTCGGGCAGCGCGATGGTGACCACGTCACCCGAGGCGCCGGCCCGGGCCGTGCGGCCGGATCGATGCAGGTAGGCCTTGTGCTCCGCGGGCGGGTCGACGTGGACCACCAGGCCGACGTTGTCCACGTGCACGCCGCGCGCGGCGATGTCGGTCGCCACGAGCACCCGCGCGTGTCCGGCCGCGAACGCCGCCAAGTTGCGGTCGCGCACGGCTTGGGACAGGTTGCCGTGCAATTCCACCGACTCGATACCGGACTGCGTGAGCTGGCGGGCCAGCTTGCGGGCCTGGTGTTTGGTCCGCATGAACAGGATTCGCCGCGAGTCTCCCGCGGCCAGCCGGTGTACCACGTCCCTCTTGGCTTGCGGCCCGTCGACACAGAAGAGGTGATGTGTCATCGCGGGGGTCGGCGATGTCGGTTCCGCGACCGATCGCGTCACCGGGCTGGTGAGGAATCGCTTCACCAGGGTGTCGACTGCGGCGTCCAGCGTGGCCGAGAAGAGCAGCCGCTGACCGGTCGCGGGAGTGGCCGCCAAGATACGGGTAACGGTGGGCAGGAAACCCAGATCGGCGAGGTGGTCGGCCTCATCGATGACCGTGACCTGCACCGCGCCCAGATTGATGATGCCTTGCTTCATCAGGTCTTCCAGGCGGCCCGGGCAGGCGACGACGATGTCGACCCCCGACTTCAGCGCCGCGACTTGCCTGTGCTGCGGCACCCCGCCGAAGATCGTGACCACGCGCAGGCGCCGAACCGCGGCAAGCGGCTCGATTGTCGCGGCGATCTGGGTGGCCAGTTCACGGGTGGGCGCCAACACCAGCCCGGTCGGCCGGCCTGGCCGCCGGTTACCGGCATCGAGACGGCTCACCAGCGGGATCGAGAACGCGAGCGTCTTGCCGCTGCCGGTCTTGCCGCGGCCCAACACATCACGGCCGGCAAGCGTATCCGGCAGGGTCTCAATTTGGATGGGGAACGGTCGGTGAGCGCCGCCCTGAGCGAGCGCTTCAACCAACGGCTGGCTCACGCCGAGGTGAGCAAAAGTCTTGTCTTCGAGCATATTTCATTGTCCCTAAGCATCGGTGGTAGCGAGATTGCCCTTCTGGCAACATCGATCGCCGCGACTCGAGGCTGTGCGGTGCGCACCCAGTCATCTCGGACTCGGCGCCCCGCGGGGATCTGAGAAGAAATAACGAATCGATCACGACGTGTCGGCAAGCCGTTCGGCGCCAACGTTTCAACAGCATACCGCACTAGCGGTGAGCCGTTACCCCACAGAGACCCTTGTCACATTATTGCCGGCCAGGGCGTCATGCCGCCGGCTCGGTCTGGCACGAAACATCCTGTGCCCGTGCGTATTCCGGCCAGCCGGGGTACTTCGGCGGCGTTCCGCCGAACAGTGGGCAGTGTTGCTGGTGTGGGCACCAGTCACACAGCCGCGACTGGCTGGGACGGAAATCGCCCGTCTGGCCGGCGGATTGGATCGCCCGCCAGATCGCCATCAGCGTCTTCTCGAAGCGCAGCAACTCGTCGTGGTCGGGCGAGTAATCGAGCACCTGCCCGTCCGCGAGGTAGATGAGCCGCAGCCGGCTGGGCGGCACGCCGCGCGTGCGCAGCAGAGCCACCGCGTAGAACTTCATCTGGAACATCGCCTTGAATTCGGCCAGGGCCCGCGCCGCAGGCGGCGCCTTGCCGGTCTTGTAGTCGACCACTCGCAGCTCGCCGGTGGCGGCGACGTCGATCCGGTCGATGAATCCGCGCAGCAGCGTGCCGTCGGCGAGCTCGACCTCCACGCGCTCTTCGCAACAGTGCGGATCGAAGCGGGTCGGGTCCTCGAGCCGGTAATAGCCGGAGAGCAACGCACGGGCCTCCGCGAGCAGCTGGCCGCGCTGCGCAGGGTCGAACTCGCCGGCCAGCTCGGGCGCCGCGGCAATCACCTGGTCCCAGGCCGGCTCGACCAGTGAGAGCGCGGTGTCGGGACCGCGCTGGGCGGCGGGCAGGCCGTAGAGCTGCTGCAGGGCGGCGTGCACCACCGAGCCGCGCAGCTGTGCGGCCGACGGCGCCTCGGGCAACCGGTCGATCGCCCGGAACCGGTACAGCAGCGGGCACTGCTTGAAGTCCGCGGCCCGCGACGGGGAGAGCGCCGGTTTCGCAGCCGGCCGCGCGCCTGTCTGCGGCTGGTCGATCATGTGCGCAGCGTAGAACCGGGCGCCGACAACCCCGAGCACCGCCCGCGGCGAGTCGGCTGGCACGCTAGACGGCGTGTCCGCAACCGGCCCGTTCACCGTCGGGGAACGCGTCCAGCTCACCGACGCCAAGGGCCGGCACTACACGATGTCGCTCACGCCCGGCGCCGAGTTCCACACCCATCGCGGCTCGATCGCCCACGATGCGCTGATCGGGCTGGAGCAGGGCAGCGTGGTCAAGTCCAGCAACGGGGCGCCCTTCTTGGTGCTGCGCCCGCTGCTGGTCGACTACATCATGTCGATGCCCCGCGGGCCGCAGGTCATCTATCCCAAGGACGCGGCGCAGATCGTGCACGAGGGCGACATTTTCCCGGGCGCGCATGTGCTGGAGGCCGGCGCCGGATCGGGCGCCCTGACCTGCTCACTGCTGCGCGCGGTCGGGCCCGATGGGCAGGTGGTCTCCTACGAACAGCGTGCCGATCACGCCGAACACGCCCGTCGCAACGTCTCGGTGTTCTACGGCCATCCGCCGGAGAACTGGGAGCTGATCGTCGGCGACGTCGCCGACTCCGATCGGCCCGGCGGCTCCTTCGACCGGGCCGTGCTCGACATGCTCGCACCGTGGGAGGTGCTCGACGCGGTGTCCCGCCTGCTGATCCCCGGCGGCGTACTGATGATCTACGTGGCGACCGTGACCCAACTGTCGCGGGTCGTGGAGGCTTTGCGGGCCCAGCAGTGCTGGACCGAGCCGCGGTCGTGGGAGACGCTGCAACGCGGCTGGAACGTCGTCGGCCTGGCCGTACGGCCGCAGCACTCGATGCGCGGGCACACGGCGTTCCTGGTCTTCACGCGGCGGCTCGCACCGGGCGTCGTCGCCCCCGCGCCGTTGGGACGCAAACGCGAGGGCCGCGACGGCTAGCGGCGATCGCGAGCGCGGCGTAGCCGGGCGCAGCGGTCGTCGCCAACGGCTGAGCTTCGCCCCTAGTCGTCGCTGCGCCGCAGGCCGCGCCGCACCGACAGCAGCTCGAACTCGGGGTGCGCGGCCACCAGCCGTTCGGCCGCATCCAGGACATCGACCGCATGGCTGCGGTCGGCCGACACCGTGGCCACACCGATTCCCGCGCGTCGATAGAGCTCGTGCGAACCGGTCTCGGCCGCCGAAACGCTGAATTTGCGTCGCAGCTCGGCGACGACGGGGCGGATCACCGACCTTTTCTGCTTGAGCGACCGGACGTCGCCGAGCAACACGTCGAACTCGAGCCAGCCGATCCACATGCCGGGGGTCAACCGGGTGGACTCGGGGTGGGGCCGGGCACAGGG
>NZ_LZJZ01000028.1 GCF_001667585.1 Mycobacterium sp. E2733 | reverse complement strand
TTGGCGCCCAGGCAATAATGAACGCCTTGACCGAACCCCAAGTGCGGGTTGGGCTTTCGAGCGATGTCAAAAGTATCGGCGTGCTCGAATACGCTGGCGTCGCGATTCGCGGAGCCCTCCCAGATCTGGATCTTCTGGCCCGCCTCGATCGACTGCCCGCCGAGGGTGACGTCGCGCGTGGCGGTGCGCCGCTTGGATGGCGACGGCGACGTCCACCGCACGGTCTCCTCGACGGCGGTCGGCAACGCGTCGAGATCCGCGCGCAGCGCCCGTAGTTGCTCCGGATGGTTGGCGAGCGCCAGCAGCCCTCCGGCGACTGCATTGCGCGTGGTCTCCGCGCCGGCGCTGAACAACAGGCTGAAGAACAGGTAGAGCTCGAGATCCGACAGGTACGGCGCATCCGCATCGTCGACCATCGCGTTCGCCACGACCGACAACATGTCGTCGGTCGGCTCCGCCCGCTTCGACGCGATCAGCTGCTGGCCGTAGTCGTACATCCGCGAGCCGGCCGCCGCGTCTCTTTCCGAGACCGACAGCTGCGACAATGTGGCCTTGCGCGAACCGCCGAAGTCGAACTGCGGCTCGATGGCCTCGAACAGCCAATGCCGTTCGGACTCGGGCACTCCCAGCAGGATACAGATCATCTGCATCGGCAGCTCGGCGGCGATGTCGACCAGGAAGTCGAACGGTTCACCGGGCACCACCGCGCCCAGCAACCGGCGCGTACGCGCCCGCAGATCGTCCTCGACCAGCCGGATCATTCGCGGAGTCAGCCCGGAGCTGACGAGTCGCCGGATCTGTGAGTGGCGCGGGTCGTCCATCATGTTGAGCACTTGCCCGGCGATGGAGAGGTCCTGCAACAGCGTGCCGCCATACGGCCGGCCGCCGCCGGTGACCGATGAGTATGTCGCCGGGTCCTTCAGCACCTCAAGCGTTTCCGCGTAGGTGGCCACGGACCAGAAGCCCTCGCCATCGGGGGTGTTGTCGGTGGGCTCGTGCCAGTAGACCGGCGCCTCGCGACGGTGGATGGCGAACAAGTCGTGTGGAAATCCGTTGGCGAAATTGTCCAGATCGGTGAAGTCGATCCCCGCGAGCGCGCCGGCGAGTGTCACAGGATCGCGCCCGGGGTGTACTTGGCCGCGTCAGGATAGCGGCTTACCAGCGCATCCACCGTGGCCACCACCTCGTCCACCTGATCGCCGGCGGCGCCGATGAACGCCTTCTTGTCGGCCAGTGCGGCGTCCAGCGCCGCTCGGTCCAGCGGCAGTCGCTCGTCGGCGGCCAACCGCTCCAGCAGGTCGGGCTCCGCGCCGTGTTCGCGCATGGCCAGGGCCGTCGCTACCGCGTGCTCGCGGATCACGTGGTGCGCTGCCTCGCGCCCCATCCCCGCGCGTACCGCCGCGATCAGCACCTTGGTGGTAGCCAAGAACGGCAGGTAGCGATCCAGCTCGCGGCCGATCACCGCGGGGTAGGCGCCGAACTCGTCGAGCACCGTCAAGAACGTCTCGATCTGCCCATCCATGGCAAAGAAGCTGTCCGGCAACGCAACTCGGCGCACCACCGAGCAGAACACGTCGCCCTCGTTCCACTGCGCGCCGGCGAGTTCGGCAGCCATCGAGGCATAACCGCGCAGGACCACCTGCAGCCCGTTGACCCGTTCGCAGCTGCGGGTGTTCATCTTGTGCGGCATCGCCGACGAGCCGACCTGGCCCGGAGCGAATCCCTCGGTGACAAGTTCGTGCCCGGCCATCAGCCGGATCGTGTGCGCCATCGACGACGGTCCGGCGCCGAGCTGCACCAGCGCGGAGAGCACGTCATGGTCGAGCGAACGCGGGTAAACCTGCCCGACACTGGTCAAAACCGTTGCAAAGCCCAGGAATTGGGCCATACGGTGCTCGAGCTCGGCCAGCTTTGCGGCGTCGCCGTCCAGCAGGTCCAACATGTCCTGGGCGGTGCCCATTGGGCCTTTGATACCGCGCAGCGGGTAGCGGTCGATCAACTCGCGCAGCCGGGTCAGCGCGATCAGCGTCTCTTGCGCGGCGGAGGCGAACCGCTTGCCCAACGTGGTGGCCTGCGCGGCGACGTTGTGGCTGCGCCCGGCCATCACCAGGTCGCGGTAAGCCACCGCACGTTCGGCGAGCCGGGCCACGACCGCGATTCCATGGGAGAAGACCAATTCCAGGGACCGCCGGATCTGCAACTGCTCCACGTTCTCGGTCAAGTCGCGGCTGGTCATTCCCTTGTGCACGTGCTCGTGACCGGCCAGCGCGTTGAACTCTTCGATTCGGGCCTTGACGTCATGGCGCAGCGCCCGTTCGCGCTCCGCGATGGAGGACAAATCGACGTCCTCGAGCACCCGCTCGTAGTCGGCGATGGCGTTCTGCGGAACGTCCACCCCGAGCTCCGCTTGTGCCCGAAGCACCGCCAGCCACAGCCGGCGTTCCGCGACGACCTTGGCCTCCGGCGACCAGATCGCGACCATTTCCGCGCTGGCGTACCGGGCGGCCAGGACGTTCGGAATGCTCACAGACATAGAGCTTACGATCCGGCGCCCATACCCTGGGCAGGATGTACTTCGCCGGCGTCGATCTGGCATGGGCCGGACGCAATCCCACCGGGGTCGCGGTCGTCGACGCCGGGGGCCGCCTCGTGCACATCGACGCCGTCGGCGACGACGCCGCGGTGCTCGCAGCGTTGTCGCCGTATGTGCAGGGGCACTGCCTGGTCGGATTCGACGCGCCGCTAGTGGTGACCAACCCGACCGGCCAGCGTCCCGCCGAAGCGGCGCTCAACCGCGACTTCCGCAAGTTCGAAGCCGGGGCGCACCCAGCCAACACGGCAAAACCGGAGTTCGCCGACGGACCGCGCGCGGCACGATTGGCCCGGGCAATGGGACTTGACCTAAACCCGCGGTCGCCGGCACCCAGACGTGCCATCGAGGTCTACCCGCACCCGGCAACCGTCGTGCTGTTCCGGCTGGCGCGGACGCTCAAGTACAAGGCGAAGCCCGGCCGCGGCGTCGATCAGCTCCGCTCGGAGCTGCTCCTGCTGATGGACGGCGTCGAAAAGCTTGCCCACGCCGAGGTGCCCCTGCAGGTCACGGACCATGACCGCTGGGCGGGGTTGCGCCACGGGGTGGTCACGGCGCAACGCAAGAGCGAGGTGCGCCGCGCCGAAGATCCGGTCGACGCCGTCGTCTGCGCCTATGTGGCGTTGTATGCGCAGCGCCGCCCGGCGAACGTGACGATCTACGGCGACTTCGCGACCGGGTACATCGTGACGCCATCGCTGCCGGCCGACCGCATCGGCCGCTGATCAATGGGCGCGAGCACTTCGATGAGATCGACCACCGTCCCCAGCGCCGCCGCACGGGGATCGCGGCCCTCGACCAACGCGGACACCACCGAACCGTCGACCGCGCAGATCAGCGTGCACACCAGCTCGATGTGCACCGTGCGGCCCGAACGCTCGATGGCCTCGGCCACGGCCTCGGCGCGCTGCCTCAGGCTGCGACGCATGGTCTCGCGCAATGCGGGCAGCCGGGTGCACGCGATGTGCCGCTCGTAGCGCGAGATCAACTGGTCACTGAGGCCCGGGCTGGACACGTCTCCGACAAGGAGGTCGACCAAAACCTCGGCGATGGTCTCGGGTCCGCGGCGCCGACGGGAAAGGGCGGTGACCCGCGACCGCAGCTGCGCCACCTCGATCATCGCGATGTGTTCGACCGCGCGGGCGATCAAATCATCAAGGGACGAGAAGTAATACGTAGTGGACGCCAGCGGCAGTCCGGCCCGCCGAGCGACCGCGCGGTGACCCACCGCCTCGAATCCGCCTTCGGCAAGCAGCTCGGCGGCGGCGCTCACGAGCGCATACCGCCGACGTTCTCCCTTCGGAGTGACTGCTGCCGTCACGAGTAGCCATCGTGCCAGCCAAAGTGGTACTGCATTGCCATTTCGGCCAAACGGCCCGCCAAACCCACATGGCATGATGGCCCGCATGCCCGACTTGAGCCGCCGTGCCCTGCTCCGCCTCGGTGCCAGCGCCACCGCGGGTGCAGTGGGCACGTACGCGCTCGACATCCTGTTCAGGCCGCGACCATCTCAGGCCATGCCGCTATCGCCGGCCGGCACCCAGGCGCCGCTGGCACCACCTCTCGAACCCGCTCCAGCGGGTCAGCCGGCGCCCACCATGGTGACGGGCTCCTTCGTCTCGGCGGCGCGCGGCGGGATCAACACCAACTGGGCCATCGCGCGTCCGCCCGGCCAGACGAAGACGCTGCGACCGGTCATCGCGCTGCACGGCAAGGGCAGCGACGCATCCACCGTGATGGCCGGCGGCGTCGAACAGGGCCTGGCCCAAGCCGTCAACGCGGGCCTGCCGCCGTTTGCGGTGGTCGCCGTCGACGGTGGCGGCGGTTATTGGCACAAGAGGGCGTCCGGCGAGGACAGCGGGGCGATGGTGCTCGACGAGCTCATTCCGATGCTGAGCACCCAGGGCCTGGACACCTCGCGGGTGGCGTTCCTGGGCTGGTCGATGGGCGGCTACGGCGCGTTGCTGCTCGGGGGCCGGCTGGGTCCGGCACGCACCGCGGCGATTTGCGCGGTCAGCCCCGCACTGTGGCTCTCCTCCGGCGCGGCTGCGCCTGGTGCCTTCGACGGGCCCGACGACTTCGCGGCGAATTCGGTGTTCGGGATGCCGGCGCTGGGGTCGATTCCCATTCGGGTCGACTGCGGCGACAGCGATCCGTTTTACGCCGCGACCAAACAGTTCATTGCGCAACTGCCCCATCCGCCCGCAGGCGGCTTCTCACCCGGCGGCCACACCGGGGAGTTCTGGAGTTCGCAATTGCCCGCCGAGCTGACCTGGATGGCGCCGCTGCTGACGGCCTGAGCGCCGCGGTTGGCCATCGAGCGTCACGCTAGCGCGGCGCTGGGCACCGAGCGTCACGCCAGCGCTACGCTCGCGAAGGTGACGGCACCGTTCGACTGGGACTTCCCTTACGCCTGGCCGCGAAAGCCCATCCTGGCGGAAAACGTTGTGTGCACGTCGCAACCGCTGGCAGCCCAGGCGGGCCTTCGGGTGCTCGCCGACGGGGGAAGCGCAGCCGATGCGGCCATCGCCACGGCGATCGCGCTCACGGTGGTGGAGCCCGTCTCCAACGGCATCGGCTCGGATGCCTTCGCCATCGTGTGGGACGGCCGGCAATTGCACGGGCTGAATGCATCTGGGCGTTCTCCTGCGGCCTGGACACCGGAATACTTCGGTGGCAAGGCCGTGCCCATGGTCGGCTGGAACGCGGTGACCGTGCCCGGCGCGGTGTCGGCGTGGGCCGAACTGCACGCCAAGTTCGGCAAGCTCCCGTTCGACAAACTCTTCGAGCCCGCAATCCGCTACGCCCGCAACGGCTTCCTGGTCTCACCGACCGTCGCGGAACAATGGGCGGCGCAGATACCGCTGTTCGAGAAGCAGCCCGGCTTCGCGGCCGCCTTCATGCCCGCCGGTCGGGCGCCCAAACCCGGTGAGCGGTTCAGGTTTGCCGAACAGGCGGCCACACTCGAGAAGATCGCCGCAACAAACGGAGACGCGTTCTACCGCGGAGAGTTGGCCGCCCGACTCGAGGCGCACGCGCTGGCCAACGACGGCGTGATGCGCGCCGGCGACCTCGCCGCTCACCGCGCCGACTGGGTGGGCACCATCGGCGGCGCCTACCGCGGGTACACCGTCCACGAGATCCCGCCCAACGGTCACGGCATCGTGGCCCTGATCGCCCTGGGAATCCTGGAGCACTTCGACATGGCCTCGTTCCCAGTCGATTCCGCCGACAGCGTGCACCTGCAGATCGAGGCGGTGAAGCTGGCCTTTGCCGACGCGGAGGCCTACGTCGCCGACATCGAGCACATGCCGGTCCGCCCGGAGCACCTGCTGGACGCCGACTACCTGAGGCAACGCGCGGCCCTGATTGATCGCGCGCGGGCGAGGCCGGCGTCGGCGGGCACCCCGAGCGGGGGAACCGTGTATCTGACCGCCGCCGACGCCGCGGGGATGATGGTGTCGATGATCCAGTCGAACTACATGGGATTCGGGTCCGGTGTCGTGGTGCCGGGCACCGGGATATCGCTGCAGAACCGTGGTGCGAATTTCACGGCGGCCGAAGGACATCCGAACCGAGTGGGGCCGGCCAAGCGGCCGTACCACACGATCATCCCGGGTTTTGTCACCAAAGACGGTGCCCCAGTGATGAGCTTCGGCGTGATGGGCGGGACGATGCAGCCTCAGGGTCACACCCAGGTGATGGTGCGCATCGCCGACCATGGACAGAATCCGCAGGCCGCGTGTGACGGCCCACGGTTCCGGTGGGTGCAGGGCATGCAGGTCAGCTGCGAGAAAGGCTTTCAGGACGCGACGCTCGACGAGCTTCGCCGCCGCGGACATGACCTGGTTGCCGTGGACGACTACAACCAGTTCGGCAGCTGCCAGGCGATCTGGCGGCTCGACGGCGGCTATTTTGCGGCGAGCGATCCCCGCCGCGACGGCCAGGCCGCGGGTTTCTAGACGCTGATCTTGCCCTCCGCCGCCAACAGCGCGATGTCGCTTCGAAAGTGGCCGCCCGGCAATCGGATCGACTGCATCAGCTCATATGCCTGTGACCGGGCGGCGGCCAGGTCGGCGCCGGTGCCCACCACCGACAGCACGCGGCCGCCCGACGAGACCACCTCGCCGTCGTCGCGACGCGCCGTGCCCGCGTGCAATACCCCCTCGGCTTCCGAGCCGGCGACGACGTCCCCGACCCGAGGGCGACCGGGATAGTTCTCCGCCGCCAGCACCACCGTGACAGCCGCTCCCTCGTGCCAGCGCAACTCGCCGAACTCGGCCAGCTTGCCGGTGCCCGCCGCGAACAGCAGCTGCCCGAGCGGCGATTCCAGCAGCGCCAGCACCGCCTGGGTCTCCGGATCGCCGAACCGGCAGTTGAATTCGACCACGGCCGGCCCGGTGGAGGTGATTGCCAACCCGACGTACAACAACCCGCAGAACGGGCTGCCGCGCTGAACCAGTTCGGCCGCAACGGGTTCGACGATATCGCCGACGATGTCCCGGTACACCTCGTCGGGAAGCCACGGAACCGGTGCGTAGGCGCCCATGCCGCCGGTGTTGGGTCCCGTATCGCCGTCGCCGACGCGCTTGAAGTCCTGCGCCGGCAACAGCGGCACCACGGTCATGCCGTCCACGACGCAAAACAGTGACACCTCCGGACCGTCCAGGTACGACTCCAGCAGCACCGGGTGGCCCGCCTCGAGCAGTCCGGCGGCGTGCGCGCGGGCGACGCCGCGGTCCGGGGTGACCACTACGCCCTTGCCTGCGGCCAGCCGGTCGTCCTTGACCACCCAGGCGGGGTCACCCGCCGCAGGCCCGAACCGGTCCAGGGCGGCATCCAAATGCGCGGGATTATCGACGGTTTCGCTGGCCGCAGTGCGCACGCCGGCCGCGGCCATGACCTCTTTGGCGAATGCCTTGGATCCTTCGATGCGGGCGGCGTCCTTGCTGGGCCCGAAGCAGACGATTCCGGCGGCTCGCAGCGCGTCGGCCACGCCCAGCACCAGCGGCACCTCGGGACCGATCACCACCAGGTCGGCCCGGAGCTCGCGCGCCAGGGCGACGACGTCGGAACCCGACGTGACGTCGACGTCATGCTGCTCGGCGACGCGGGCGGTACCCGCATTACCGGGAGCGACGAACAGTCCCGTGACCTGCGGGTCCTTCCGAAGCGCCAGCAACAGCGCATGCTCTCGTGCACCCGAACCGATCACCAGAACTCGCACGAGTCGTCAGACTAGCTCAGGCGCTCAGACGATTCGCTCCAGCAGGCCTTTCAGCCTTTTTGTTGCGCGGCAGTGCGGCGCCCGAGACGCTTGTTGAACTTGTCGGACAGCAGCGCCAACCGTCCGAGGCAGGCCGGCCATACTGACAACCGGTCAGGCCTTGTCCCCGGAGTGCATCTTCAACGCCGCGT
>NZ_LZJZ01000027.1 GCF_001667585.1 Mycobacterium sp. E2733 | reverse complement strand
ACAGTTGCCGATGCGCTCGGCCAGCGACTCGTCGATCTTCGTGATCAACTTCTCGTCGGTCACCAGATCGCTGCGGCGGGGGCCGGGAGATCGCCGGTGGGCGCGCACAGGCTGGGGAACAGCAGCGCGCTGCCTGGGGCGGTGACGTAGGTGTGCCCGTCGGGTAGGCGCCAGATGAGGGTGCCGTCGGGTAACTGTTCGTCGCGCCAGCCCCAGAACGTTTTCAGCAAATGATGTCACCGACTGGCCGAAGAACGTTTCAACCCGGCCCCACTCGAAACTTCAAGGTGACCAGCGGCTGACGCCGGAGCTGCGGGATGGCCTGCGATTGTCTTGCGCCGACCGTGCCCCAAGGGCGGGATTTTGCCCATTTTTCCGCAACAGTTGCACGTTCGCCGTTGACCGCTGCCTCCGCACCGCGCACTTAACCGCGCGCCCAATTTTCATCGCCTCACCCGGGGCGCAGCCCCTACTACGCTCAGAGCGACGAATGCCGCATTGGACAAATAGCACCCTTAGCCATTGCAACGGTCAAGATTGGGGCGCACCCTCTGCCGTTTTGGACTGCGGAATCGAACCGGCAATATGCGTCAGGGCACCTGCCTGAGTTGCAGGTGAATAGTCTGGCTATACCCCTGTGGGTGGCCGCAGGCTGGCACGTTATAGATATATGTGCTTGTGCCTTCCAGGGTGTTTGGATCCCACGTGTCGTGGTATGGCTCACGGGGACCAGGGGAACCGTCGGCACAGCGTACGGGCCAGCTGCCATCCATTGTCCATTGTCCATCAACGACCCGCGCCTGCCCAATGGCCGGTCCACCGGGTGTGGTCGCTATTGAAGCGCATCCGTCGCCGCACGGCGTGACGTAATAATCGCCGGACATCGACCACCCCCCCGAGGTTGTCGTAGTCCAGGTGTAGTGGCCGCTCATCGTCGTGTCAGCCCACGCTGTGCTAGCTGTAGCGAGAGCTAGACCAGCGAACGTGACGGCTGCGGCGATCCCCCGCGTGATGGTCATGATCTTGTCCTCCTGCCCCCATTGGCCGCTACACCTGAGACGTTCAGTTCGCTCCGCATTTGGCAGACTTCTGCTGTCGAGCGGCGTCCCTGACAACAGGACACGCTTCGCTATAGACATTTTCTTTTCCCTGTTGAGAAGACAACGTGTTGCTTTCACCGAAGAGTGAATCTTCGGCCTACATGGGTGCGGGGGTAGAGGCCGTGGTCCCCGGGTTCGGGGTCGTTGGTCCCGCGCCGCGCCCGAAGTACAAGGTCGCCAAGATGCGGTGGTATCGATTTCGCGAAGTAAGTTTTATCGCTTCCATCAGAGAACCTGCGAAACTATCGACCGGTACATCTTCGCCATCGGTGACGTCTACCTTGGCGCGGCCAGCGCGTGGGGAATCGCCGCCGATGACTCGGAGGCGTTGCTAACCGCCACCCGCCCGGATACCTGGCCCTCTAATCGCCGGTGCGTACAAACTTTTGATTGAAATCGGAGCTGGTGCAGGCGCCGGTCTCTTCCTGGCGACCGTGCCCGGTCAGCACCGGGATCGGATCCTGCGATGGCCGCGGCAGCGGATACGCCGCGGTGATTTTCGTGTGCGTCGTGCCGCCGCGCGGACACGGTTGGTCGAACTCGTCGTCCCGGATCCACGTCCCGCCGGCGAACACCAGAACCTCGCCAGAGCCGGAGGAGTGGAGAGGGCTCATGCAGCGATCGCCGGTGCGAAGACAGTCGGTGCGGACCGCGTAGTCGTACTCCTTTGTCGCCCCGTTCGCGTAGCTAACCGTCATGTGGTAGTGGCCGTGGAGCGCTTCGGCCGCCGACACCACCCGCGGCGGCTGGCCAGCCGGGTCAGGAAGGCTAGTGACGTCGACGTCGCCGGTGCGGGTGAAGCTCACGACCCGCTTGGCGCCGCAGGTGTTGCTGGTCGTCGAGGTGTAGTCGCCGGACAGGGTGCCGTCGGGATGGGGCTGCAGCGTGAACACCTCCCAGCGTTCGGCGGGAGCGTCCCCGCAGGTTCCGGGGCCGGTGCCGACGGCCAGCCAGCGCCCGCCGACCTCGTCGAACACCAACGCCGACACGAGTGTGGTGTCGCCGCTGTGCCGTGCCGCGGTGGCCACGCACCCGCCCGGACGGCACACCGAGCGCACCCCCCAGGATTCCGTCTTCGGCGCCGCACCCTCGAACGGTTTCCCGTCGAGATTGGTCTGCGGGTCGAAGTTGGCGGTGTAGATACCGGTGAACGGACCCGTATTCGGCGGCGGGGTGGCGGGCGGCGGTGCGGCCGGGGTCGGCTTGTGGTGCTGGGAGGCGTTCACGGCGGCGGCGACACCGCCGCCGATGAGCACCGCGATCACCAGCAGCGCGGGAATCACGACATGAGGGCGCCGCCACCTGGGCCGCTGCGGGGTGGGCGCGACCTCCGGCGGTGGTGGCAGGGTGGGTGCGGCCCCGGTCGGGGCCAGTAGTGTGTCGTGGCCCTGGATGGCGCCTGCGGTGGGCTGAGCGGCACCGGCCGGTGGGTGCGGCGGGGTGGTGATCGCGGCGCGGGCGGCGTCGGCCAACTCCACGGTGGTGGCATAGCGCTGGTCGGGGTCTTTAGCCATGCCGGTGGCGATGACCGTGTCCAGGGCGGTCGGCACCGTGGTGCTTTGTGCCGACGGGCGTGGCGGCGGCGACGCCAGATGAGCTGCCAGCTGTTGTTCGAGACTGTCACCGGGGAAGGGCCGGGTGCCGGTCAGGCACTCATAGAGCACACAGGCCAACGCATAAATATCGGCGCGGGAATCGGTCTGGCCGGTGCTGATCCGCTCGGGGGCCATGTAGGCCCAGGTGCCGATCACCGCGCCGGCGCTGGTCAGCCCGGTCTCCCCGACCGCGTGGGCGATCCCGAAATCGATCAGGTAGGCGAAGTCGTTCTCGGTGACCAGGATGTTGGACGGCTTGACGTCGCGGTGGATCAACCCGATCTTGTGCGCGGCGTGCAAAGCCTCGGCGATCTGGTCGATGATCCAGATCGCCCGCGCGGGCTCCAGCGGGCCCTCGGCCAGCAGGGTTTGCAGGTCGCGGCCCTCGATCAGCCGCATGGTCACAAATAGTCGTCCGTCGATCTCGCCGAAGTCGTGGATGGGGATGACGTGCGGCTCGTCTAGACTCGCCGCGGCATGGGCTTCGCGGCGAAACCGCTCAACGTAGGCGGGATCCTCGGCGACATTGGGCAATAGCAGCTTCAGCGCGACGACCCGATCCATGGCGGTGTCATAGGCCCGCCACACCTCGCCCATCCCGCCGCGACCCAGCAGCTCCACCAACCGGTAACGCCCGAACGGCGTGCCCTCGGCCACCGACCCCGCCGGTGTGTGCCCAGGTTCCATCCGCTCGCCCCTAACCCGACGCAATGCCCCGCACGTCACAATCCGCGCGCCGCGCAGCGACCCTCCGCTGTGTGCTGGAATCCTCATTCTGGCGCGGGCTTTGAGGTTGGGCGTAGGGCCGCTTGTCCCCGGCTGTCAGGACCATTGGTCCCACCACCCGCGCCGGTTGCGCGCCACCAAACCAACCACGATGGCGTCAGCGCGGTCGCACCACCGTAGCGATTCCCGGGTGCTCACTCGCCGCTGAAATGGCCTCGACCTGAATTAACTCCGGTCGGGTTACCACGGGCCATCACGGGCCGCTGCGGCGGTTCGGATTACACACAGCAGCGCTCAGTGATCACGCCGACCGGACGCTGCCACGGCAGCCTGTTTCGACGCTCCTCGAACTACCTCCGACCCCACCAGGCCTTGCATGACAAAACCCGAAAACAGGCCTACCTGGACAAACAAAACATCCCAGATTCTTGACACAAGACATGAAGGGGCCGACAAGTTTGAAGGCGACCGTTCGGCCCGCCCCTCGGGCAGATCCATCGACGGTTTGCGCGGACCCAAACCGGGTACGTATCCGATGCGCTTCGGTCACGACGCGCCGTCGGACGACCTCGGTTGAAACACACAGCTGGGCGCTAACCAGTTCTCTGGGAGTCATCGCAGATCTTCATCGCGCGGTGGCCGCCCGAGCGTGTTTCGTTCAGAAGTGAGGTGACGCATGGGCAGGCGGCGGACTTCGTCTACGCCCGGCTCTTGGACCAGCGGCCATGGCCGGAATTCGGACAGCGCTTGCCTCGCAATACATCCCATATGTGCGCGTCGATCAGTGCGCGGCGCCGGCCGGCCTGCGTGGGTGAACCAATCGAGCTAGGAAGGGAAACCAAATGTTGTTGTTAGGCAACGGAGGACGGCGCGCGAGCGAGGGCCAACAGCTCGCCGAGCGGGCGTTGTACGACGTCGCGCACGGTCGCTTCGAGCGCTCGCTGTCCGGGCTTACGGCCATCGCGGCCGTCGTCACGACGGCGGAGATCTATTTCGAGCACTACAAGGCCAGCTTCGGTAACAAGTGGATGTGGAGCCCGGTCGTGGTGACGCCGCCGGTGGTGGTCGCCGGTATCGGCGGGGTGTTCTCGCGGCGCTGGGCCAAACTCTGGCTGCCGATCACCGCGGGCATCTACACCGCCAACGGCCTGATGGGCGAATACCTGCATGCCCGCGGGGTCGCACGCAAGCCGGGTGGCTGGAAGAACGCGTCTTACAACGTACCCATGGGCCCGCCGATCGCGGCGCCGGGGCTGATGTGCATGGTCGGGGGCATGGGGCTGCTGGCCTCGATCCTGCGACGCGAGCGGTTCCGGGACTGAGCGCGATGGCCGACACCTCACGCCCCGACCACCTACCCAACCTGCGCGCCGATCGCAAACCGCCGCACCCGTCCTGGCTGCCCAAGCAACGCCGCGGCGTCACGCCCCAAATGATCGGCCGCTACCCGGATTTCGACGTGCTGGAAACGACCGACACTTGGGACGAAGCCACCAAGAAGGTGGTGCTGGCCCGGCTGGAGCCGCCCGGCCCGCTGCGGTTCTTCACCGCAGAAGAGGAACCGTGCCTGCGGGCGTTCTGCGACACAGTGCTGGCGCAGGACCGCGAGCCGCGAGTGCCGGTGCCGGAGTCCGTCGACTCCAAACTCGCCGACGGTCGGCTCGACGGCTACCAGTACGCCGACATGCCCGACGACCGCGACACGTGGCGGCTGGTGCTGCTCGGGCTCGACGAGACGGCGTCCAGCCGGTACGGGAAGGCATCGTTCGCCGACGCCGAGCCCGAGACCCGCGAGGCGATCATCGACCAGTTCTCGCAGGGCGAGCTGGACGGTGGGACCTGGGATCGCCTGAACGTCAAACGCGCGTGGTCGGTGTGCATGCGAATGACGTTGTCCGGCTTCTACTCCCACCCGTGGGCGTGGAACGAGATCGGATTCGGCGGCCCGGCCTACCCGCGCGGGTTCATGCGGCTCGGCGGTGCCACCGGGCCGGCCTCCGCGCGTGAACCGTTCGAGACCCCGGGCGCCACGGACGAGGACCCGGTCCGGGTGGTCCAACACGGAGAGCTGTGATGGGCGACCGACTCCGCGGACTCCTCAAGGGTGCAATTGGGCCGAAGGACAACGAATCCCGGTTCCTGCTGGACGTGCATTCGCGCGACCTGCCCGGCGAAAAGACCATGCAGCGCTACGGCGACGACGACGAGGTCGACCTGGTCATTGTCGGCGCGGGCGCGGGTGGATCGGTGCTCGCGCAACGGCTGGCGCGGGCCGGCTGGCGGGTCGTGATCCTCGAGGCGGGCCCGTTCTGGCACCCGGACGAAGACTGGGTGTCCGACGAGGCGGGTTCCCACTCCCTGTACTGGACGCAGAAGCGCATCATCGGCGGCGACGACCCGGTCGAGCTGGGCAAGAACAACTCCGGGCGAGGTGTGGGCGGCTCGATGGTCCACTACGCCGGCTACACGCCGCGGTTCCATCCCAGCGACTTCCGCACCTACACCCTTGACGGGGTCGGGGCGGACTGGCCGATCCGCTACGAAGACGTCCGTCCACACTACGAGCGGATCGAGCTCGAGCTGCCGGTCGCCGGGCAGAACTGGCCCTGGGGCTATCCGCACCGGTATCCTTTTTCGCCGCACCCGATTTCGGGCGCCGCGGCGAAACTGTGGCGTGGGGCGATGCAGCTCGGCATCGAGATGCGGGTCGGGCCCGTCGGCATCGTCAACGGCACCTTCGGCAACCGCCCACACTGCATCTACCGCGGCTACTGCCTGCAGGGCTGCAAGGTCAACGCCAAGGCCAGCCCGTACGTCACGCACCTGCCCGACGCCCTGGCCCACGCCGTGGAGATCCGCGCCAACTGCATGGCCGCCCGCGTCGAGCTCGACGAAACCGGCTCCGCGCGCGGGGTGGTCTACTACGACGAGGCCGGCGGCACCGAGCGGCTGCAGCGGGCCAAGGTCGTCGCGATCGCCGGGTATTCCATCGAAACGCCGCGCCTGCTGCTGAACTCGGCGAGCGAACGCTTCCCGAACGGGTTGGGAAACAACGACGACCAGGTCGGCCGCTACGTGATGGTGCAGGGCGCCACACAGTCCGCGGGCCGGTGGTCGGACGAGGTCCGCATGTACAAGGCCCCTCCCCCGGAGGTGTCCTCCGAGCAGTATTACGAGACCGACCCGGCGCGCGGTTTCGCCCGCGGCTTCTCCATCCAGACCGTGTCGCCCATGCCGATCGGCTGGGCCGAACACGTGATGGCCGACGGGCACTGGGGCCGCGCGCTGCGGGAATACATGCGCGACTACAACCACTGGGCGACCATCGGCGTGCTCAACGAACTGCTACCGCGTCCGGACAATCGGGTCACCCTGGCCCAGGAGATCGACCCATACGGCCTCCCGGTGGCCCGGTTCGACTACTCGCTGTGCGACAACGACAAGGCCAACATGGCCTACTCCACCAAGGTGATCGACGACATCCTGCGCGCCTCCGGCGCCCAGGACGTGCTCACCATCCAGCGTTTCGCCCACCTCATCGGCGGCGCCCGGATGGGCACCCGCCCGGACAATTCGGTGGTCGACTCCGATCACCGGGTGTGGGGCGTGCCGAACCTGTTCCTCGCCGATGGCTCGGTGTGCCCGACGCAGGGCTCGGCGAACCCGGCGCTGACGATCATGGCACTGGCCTCGCGGCTCGCCGAACGGATGGCGACCGGAAAGATCCGCAGCGCTGTCCCGGCGAGGCGGCCATCGGAGGCGGGGGTCCGTGGCTGACCACACGATCGACGTTGACGCAACCTTCTCGCCGCGGGTGCTGCGCGAATACGCGCTGCTGGCCGACGGCGAACGCGGCGCCCTGATCGGGCCGCAGGGCGACGTCGCGTGGATGTGCGCGCCGCGCTGGGACTCCGAGGCCGTCTTCTCCAATCTCATTGGGGGCGGTGGGGTCTACGCGATCACCCCGACCGACGTACGGCACGTATGGGGCGGCTACTACGAGCCGGGCAGCCTGATCTGGCGCAATCGGTGGATCACCCGCGACGGCATCGTGGAATGCCGTGAGGCACTGGCCTTCCCGGGCGACCCCGACCGGGTTGTGCTGCTGCGCCGCCTCATGGGCTGCCGCGGGACCGCACGGGTGCGGGTGCTGCTGCAGCCGAGCGCCGCATTCGGCCGGCACGGGGCCGGAGAGCCCAGCGTCGACAACGGGGTGTGGAGCGGGAAGTCGGGGCGGTTGCGGTGGCGCTGGCTGGGCGGCTGTGATGTGCGATCCGTCAAGGCGCCCCGCGGCCGCGGCGAACTGCTCATGTGTGAGATCACGGTCGACGAGGGCGGCCAGCATGACCTGGTGCTGGAGCTCTCCGAACGCACACTCCCCGACCGCCCGCCTGACCCCGACATCGCCTGGGCCGCAACCGAAGACGCGTGGCACCGCAGCATGCCGGAGCTGAACTGCACCATCGCGCCCCGCGACGGGCGGCATTCCTACGCGGTGCTGCGCGGGCTGACCAGCAGCGGCGGCGGCATGGTCGCCGCCGCCACGATGAGCCTGCCCGAACGCGCGCACACCAACCAGAACTACGACTACCGTTACGCGTGGATCCGGGACCAGGTCTACGCCGGCATAGCCGCCGCGACCGTCGGGGGAACCGAATTGCTCGACCGCGCGGTCCAATTCGTCGGCGCCCGGCTGCTCGAACACGGGCCCGACCTCAAGCCGGCCTACACCGTCACCGGCGACAGCGTGCCCGGCGAAGAAACCCTCGACCTGCCCGGCTACCCCGGGGGTACCGACAAGGTGGGCAACTGGGTCAACCAGCAATTCCAGCTCGACGTCTTCGGTGAGGCGCTGCAACTGCTGGCCTGGGCAGCCAACGCCGGCCGGCTCGATGCCGACGGCTGGCGCGCCGCGCAGACGGCCATCGACGCAATCGAGAAGCGCTGGCGCGACCCGGATGCGGGAATCTGGGAGGTCGACGACGAGCACTGGACGCAGTCCCGCCTGGCGTGCGTGGCCGGTCTGCGCGCCATCGCGAAAGTGGCCGGCGGCGGCCACGAGGTGACCGCCTGCGCCTCGCTGGCCGACGCGATACTGGCCGACACCGCCACCAGCAGCCTGCACCCGCACGGCGGCTACTGGCAACGCAGCCCGCGGCTGCCCGGCGTCGACGCGTCCCTGCTGCTGCCACCCGTGCGCGGTGCCGTGCCCGCCGACGACCCGCGCACCCGGGCCACACTGGATGCCGTCCGCAAGCAGCTCAGCCACGACGGGTTCGTGTACCGGTTCCGGCACGACGAGCGTGACCTCGGCGACGCCGAGGGGGCCTTCCTGCTCTGCGGGTTCATGATGGCGCTCGCCGAACACCAACTGGGACACGCTCATTGCGCGATGCGCTGGTTCGAACGCAACCGTGCGGCCTGCGGGCCCCCCGGATTGTTCTGCGAGGAATACGACGTCAGGCAGCGTCAGCTGCGCGGCAACTTGCCCCAGGCGTTCGCGCACGCGTTGCTGCTGGAGTGCACGGCAACCCTCGCCGACGACGCTGTCCACGATGACTGATCAAACGCACAAGGAGATTTCGGCGATGACACCGACCACAAAAACAATCGTAATCACCGGGGCCAGCGCCGGCATCGGCCGCGCCACCGCTCAACTCTTCGGGCAGCGCGGGGCCAACGTCGCCCTGCTCGCCCGCGGGGCCGCCGGGCTGGACGGCGCCGCCCGCGACGTCGAATCCGGCGGCGGCAAGGCGCTGGCCATCCCCACCGACGTGGCCGACCACGCGGCCGTCGTCGCCGCCGCCGACGAGACCGAGGCAACCTTCGGGCCCATCGACGTCTGGGTGAACGTCGCGTTCACCTCCGTGTTCGCCCCGTTCAGCGAGATCACCGCCGAGGAATTCAAACGCGTGACCGAGGTGTCCTACCTCGGATACGTGCACGGCACCATGGCGGCGCTGGCCAAGATGCGGCCGCGCGACCGCGGCACCATCGTGCAGGTCGGCTCCGCGCTCAGCCAGCGATCCATCCCGCTGCAATCGGCCTACTGCGGCGCCAAGCACGCCATCAACGGTTTCACCGAATCGGTGCGCTGCGAACTGCTGCACGAGCACTCCAAGGTGCGGATCACCGTGGCCCAGATGCCTGCGGTCAACACCCCGCAGTTCTCCTGGGTTCTGTCCCGGCTGCCGCGCCATCCCCAACCGGTACCGCCGATCTATCAGCCGGAGGTCGCCGCCCGCGGCGTCGTGTATGCCGCCGATCATCCGGAGCGCAAACAATATTGGGTCGGCGATTCCACCATGGTGACGCTGCTGGCGCAGAAGTTCGTCGCACCGCTGCTGGACCGCTACCTGGGCCGGACCGGTTATGACTCGCAGCAGACCGAGGAACACGTCAGCCCGGGGCGGCCCCACAACCTGTGGCACCCGATGGACGAGGAGCCCGGCAGCGACCACGGCGCCCACGGCGGGTTCGACGACAAGTCCCACGCGCTGAGCCCGCAACTGTGGGCGTCGCAGCACCCGGTCGTCAGCGGTACGGGCGCGGTCGGCGCGGCGGGACTGGGCGCGTGGCTGGCGCGCCGGTGGACGCGATGAGCCTCGACGCACGCATCGACGAGGTCACCGCGCAGGTCTACGAAATCCCCACCGACGCACCGGAAGCCGACGGAACCCTGACGTGGTCGTCGACCACCCTGGTGATGGCCGAGGTTTCGGCGGGCGGGCGGCGAGGGATCGGCTACACGTACGGAAGCGGCGCGAGCGGCACGCTGATCAACGGTCCCCTCGCCGGCACGGTCACCGGGCACAGCGCCCTGGACATCACCGGGCGGTGGCAGGCGATGGTCCGGGCTATGCGCAACAACGGGCGGCCGGGTTTGGTGTCGTACGCGATCTCGGCCGTCGACACCGCGCTGTGGGACCTCAAGGGCAAACTCCTGGGCCTACCGGTGTGCCGCCTGCTCGGCATGGCGCACGACCGGGTGCCGATCTACGGCAGCGGCGGCTTCACGACTTATGACGAGCGCACCACCCGCGCCCAACTCGAACGCTGGGTGGACGAGTGGAAGATCCCGCGCGTCAAGATCAAGATCGGCGAGTCGTGGGGGTCCGACGAGCACCGTGACCTCGAGCGAATCGCGCTGGCGCGCAAGGTGATCGGCCCGGACGTCGAACTGTATGTGGACGCCAACGGCGGCTACCGCCGCAAGCAGGCAGTTCGGGTGGCCCACGCGATGGCCGACCACGACGTCACATGGTTCGAAGAACCGGTCTCCTCCGACGATCTGGCCGGGCTGCGGGAAGTGCGCGACCAGGTGACCCCGGACGTCACCGCCGGCGAGTACGGCTACGACCTGGCCTACTTCAACCGGATGCTCGCCGCGGATGCGGTCGACTGCCTGCAGATCGACGTCACCCGCTGCGGCGGCATCACCGACTGGCTGCGCGCCGCGGCAGTAGCCGCCGCCTACAACGTCGACGTGTCCGGGCACTGCGCCCCCAACCTGCACGCCCACGTGGCCACCGCGATCCCGAACCTGCGGCACCTGGAGTACTTCCACGATCACCACCGCATTGAGCACATGCTGTTCGACGGCGCCCTGCCGCCCGAGGGAGGTGCGCTGCGGCCGGACCAGGACCGGCCCGGGCTAGGCCTCGAGTTCAAGCACGCTGACGCCGAACCGTATAGAAAAGCCTGATCCGTGAATGGACCCGCATAAAAGTGGGCATTGATATGCGAAGGCCATAGTTACGGATCTGAAGGGCAATGCGCGATGACCGTGAATTCAGAAGACGACACCATCCAGCATCGAAACGGAGAGTCCAGCGTCGACGGTTCACCGGCCCCCGGGTCCCAGGAGGTCATGTCCGACGTCGAGGAGGAGGAGCGCAGCGCGGTCGACCTGGTCCTCGGTCTTGGTGACCCGCAGAAGGTCGGCAGGTTCCAGTTTCTTATCGACGGCGAGCGCTGGGAGTGGTCGGATGCGGTCGCCCGCATGCACGGCTACCAGCCGGGAGAGGTAGAGCCGAGCACGGAGCTGTTGCTGCAACACAAGCATCCCGACGATCGCGAACACGTCGCGGCGGTCTTGGAGCGCGTGATGCGGGGGCAGCCGTTCAGCAGTCGGCACCGCATCATCGACACCGCCAGGCGCACCCGCTGCGTGGTCGTCGTGGGCGACCGGATGCTCGATCACAGCGGCGCCCTGATCGGGACGTCCGGGTTTTACGTCGACGTCACCGACTCGCTGGAGTCCGATATCCGCAACGTGCTGTCGGCGGCGGCCGACGCCCGCGCCCGGATCGAGCAGGCGAAGGGCGTACTGATGGCGGCCTACGGCATCCCCGCGAGGCGGGCGTTCGACATCCTGGTGTGGCGGTCCCAGGAGACCAACCTCAAGCTGCGCGACCTCGCCGCCCGCTTCATGGACGCGGTGGCCAGCAAGGCGTCGGCGGAGACCCGAAGCGAGGTCGACCGGGCGCTGCTCACCCTGGAATAGCCGCAGTAGGGTCGGGCCGGTGGCACACCTATTGGGAGCCGAGGCCATCCACCTCGAATACCCGACCCAGCTGGTATTCGAATCGGTCACGGTGGGCGTGAACGACGGCGCGCGGATCGGCATCGTCGGGCGCAACGGGGACGGCAAGTCCAGCCTGCTGCGGCTGCTGACCGGCCAGCTGCAGCCCGACTCCGGTCGCGTCACCCGCCGCAGCGGCTTGCGGGTCGGCGCGCTGAGCCAGGCGGACACTTTGGACCCGGACCGCACCGTGGGCTGGACGCTGGTGGGCGAAGCGGCCGAACACCAATGGGCCGGTGACGCGCGGGTGCGCGACGTGGTTGGCGGCCTGGTCTCCGACATCGGTTGGGACGCCGCAGTATCGACGCTGAGCGGCGGCCAGCGCCGGCGCGTCCAGCTGGCCAGGTTGCTGGTCGGCGAGTGGGACGTCATCGCGCTCGACGAGCCCACCAACCACCTGGACATAGAGGGCATCACCTGGCTCGCGGAACATCTTCGGCAGCGCTGGGCGCGCAACACCGGCGGTCTGCTGCTGGTCACGCACGACCGCTGGTTTCTCGACGAGGTCGCCACCACGACGTGGGAGGTGCACGACGGGATCGTGGAGCCGTTCGAGGGCGGTTACGCGGCCTACGTGCTGCAGCGCGTCGAGCGGGACCGGATGGCCGCCGCCACCGAAGCCAAGCGGCAGAACCTGATGCGCAAGGAGCTGGCCTGGCTGCGTCGCGGCGCGCCTGCCCGCACCTCGAAGCCCAAGTTCCGCATCGAGGCCGCCAACCAGCTGATCGCCGACGTGCCACCGCTGCGGAACAACGTCGAGCTGGCCAAGCTGGCGACGGCCCGGCTCGGCAAGGACGTCATCGATCTGCTCGACGTGTCGGTCGCGTACCCGCCTTTTAGTGATCACCCGGTGCTGCGCGACGTCGAGTGGCGGATCGCCCCGGGCGAACGCACCGGCATCGTCGGCGCCAACGGCGCCGGGAAGTCGACGCTGCTGGGGCTGATCGCCGGGAGCATCAAGCCGGACACCGGGCGCGTCAAGCGCGGCAAGACCGTTCAGCTCGCCGTGCTCGACCAGCAGGGCGACGCGCTGGCCGTCGAGGGCCGGGAGATGACGCCCGCCCAGCTGCTGGAGCGGCTCGGCTTCGGTCGTGGCCAGCTGTCCGCCCGCGTCGGCGAGCTCTCCGGCGGGCAGCGGCGGCGATTGCAGCTGATGCTCACCCTGCTGTCCGAGCCCAACGTGTTGCTCCTCGACGAGCCGACCAACGACGTCGACACCGACATGCTTGCCGCCATGGAAGACCTGCTCGACTCCTGGCCGGGCACCCTGATCGTCGTCTCCCACGACCGCTACCTGCTCGAACGGATCACCGACCAGCAGTACGCCATTCTCGATGGCCGGCTGCGGCACCTGCCCGGCGGCATCGACGAGTACCTGCGGCTGGCGCGGCGGGAAGCCGCCGCGGCCGCGCCGCCTGCCACCGTCGCCCCGGTTGAGCCGGCGGGGATGTCGGGAGCCCAGCGCCGGGCCGCCGAGAAGGAGCTGGCCGGCGTCGACCGCCGGCTCGCGCGGCTGGCCGACCACATCGCGGACAAACACCGCGAGCTGGCCGAGCATGACCAGGCGGACCACGTCGGCATCACGCGGCTCACCCAGGAATTGCGCGCGTTGGAAGACGAGGTCGCGGCGACGGAGAGCCGCTGGCTGAATCTGTCCGAGGCGCTGGAGTGAGCCGCTCAGCGCCAGCGCAACAGCACGAGCTCGGAGCTGAATCCCGGGCCCATCGCGAGCATCAGCCCGGGGCTGCCGCCGGGCGGCGGCTTGGCGATGGTGTCACGCAGGATGTGCAGCACCGAGGCCGACGACAGGTTGGCGACCTCGCCCAGCGAGCGCCAGGTCAGCTCGAGGGCGTCTGGCGCTAGCCCGAGGCTGGTGCCGATCGCGTTGATGACCTTGGGACCGCCGGGGTGCGCCAGCCAGGCGCCGACGTCGTCCTTCGTCAGCCCGTGGGCGCCCAGGAACCGGCTGACGTCGCCGGCCAGGTGACGGTCGATGAGGTTCGTGAGCTCGGGTGACATCACCAGGTGCAGCCCGGTCGAGCTGACGTTCCAGGCCATGATGTGCAGCGATTCGGGGTAGAGGCGGCTGCGGGAGTCCACGATGTCGGGCCCGCTGGGGCTCAGCCGGTCGGCGCGGCGGTCGCCGACGGCGACCACGGCGGCGGCCCCGTCGCCGAACATGGCGGTTCCCACCAGGCCCGACACGGTCGGCTTGACCGCCGGGAAGGTGAGCGAGCACAGCTCCACCGACACCAGGACGGCGACGCCGTCCGGCGCGCCGCGCAGGTAGTCGTGCAGTTGGCCCACCCCCGCCGCCCCGGCCGCGCAGCCCAGTCCGAACAGCGGCACCCGGCGCACATCCGGGCGCAGGCCGAGCCGCCCGGCGATCCGCGCGTCGAGCGACGGCACCGCAACGCCGGTGACCGTGGTGGTGGCGATCATGTCGATGTCCTGGGGCCGCAGGCCGGCCTCGTCCAGCGCGCCCAGCAAGGCTTCGCAGCCGAGTTGGACGGCATGCTCGATGAAGACCTCGTTGGCCTCGCCGAAATCGGTCAGCGACGGGTATCGCTCCAGCGGCAGGACCAAGTGGCGGCTGTTCACCTTGGCGGCGGCGTGCAACCGTCGAACCACCCCCTCGTGCTCCTTCAATGCGGGGAATTCGACGATCTGGTCGGTGATTTCGGCCTGGCTGTAACGATGCGGGGGCAACGCTCCGAACACGCCCGCGATGACGCTCATGCCCTACCCTCTTGCATCCGTCCCAGCCCAGAAGGGATTTTGATCAATTTTCGAAGTTTAAGCCGTTCCGAGTAGCCCGGCAAAAATTCGGCGTATTCGACATGTGTTGTATTGCTTTCGAATTCCGTCATTCGCCGTCCTCGTCGTCGGCGGAGTTCAGCGCCATCGCGACCAGTGCGTCGGGGCTCAACGAGTCGATAATGTCGATGACCGGTTCGGCGACAACGGTTTCCGGCCCACCGGCGAGCAGGAGAAGCTTGTCGAGCAGCCCGGTTCTCCGGAGCTCGACGAGCGGGATCCTGCGCAGTGCGGACCATACCTTTTCCTCGTCGGATTGGTCGTCCTCGCGCCGGAATAGTTGCCGCCGCAGATGATCGGCCAGCGCCGCGGGGGTCGGATAGTCGAAGATCAGTGACCGCGACAGCGCCAACCCGGTGGCCGTCGTCAGCCGGTTGCGCAGTTCGACGCCGGTCAGCGAGTCGAGCCCGAGGTCGGCGAAGGCGCGGTCGCGGTCGATGGCACGTCCGTCCGGATGCCCCGACACGGCGGCCGTGTGCTCGCAGACCAGCTCGGCGAGCCGGCTCTGCTGCTCCGCGGGCGGCAGCGCGTTCAGTTGTTCGGCCAGGCCGGGCGACCGAGGCGCCTTGGCCGGCAACGCATTATGCGCGTCGCCCAGCCAGAATCGTTGCCGGGCAAAGCCATACGTCGGCAGATCGATCCGGCGGCCCCCGGCGCCGGCGAACACGCCCGGCCAGCTCACGCCCACGCCGGCGGTGAACAGCCGGCCGGCCGCGTTGAGCAGCGATTCGATCTCCGGAGCGCCTTTGGGCATGGTGACCACGGAGATCGGCCGCTCGGTCGTCAGCGATTGGTCGACCGCCGCGCTCAACCCACCGCCCGGGCCCGCCTCGACGAACGCCGTCACCCCCAGGGCCTCGGCGGTGCGCACACCGTCGAGGAAACGCACCGGCCGGACCACATGCTCGACCCAGTACCGCGCCGATCCGTATCCCGGCCCGGCCGGCTCACCAGAGACGTTGGACACCAAGCAAATTCGCGGCTGCTGCGGTTGGATGTCGGCCACTCGATGCGCGAACTCCTCGAGCATCGGCTCCATCAACGGCGAATGAAACGCGTGTGAGACCGCCAGTCGGTGCGTCCGCCGGCCGGTGTCCGCCAGCCGGTCGGCCACGGCGCCCACCGCGGCCCGCTCACCGGACAGGACCACCGAGCTCGGTCCGTTGACCGCCGCGATGCTGACGCTCCCGCCAAGCATCGGGGCGACCTCGGCCTCGCCGGCGCCCACGGCCACCATCACTCCGCCCTCCGGCAGCGCCGCCATCAATTCGCCGCGGGCCGCCACGATGCGCGCCGCGTCGTCCAGGGACAACAGCCCCGCCACGCACGCGGCGGCGATCTCCCCCACCGAATGACCCAGCACCACATCGGGTGTCACACCCCAGGACCGCCACAGCGCGGCCAGGGCGATCTCGAGGATGAACAACGCCGGCTGCGCGAACTCGGTGCCCTGCAACAATTCGGCGTCGGTACCCCACATCACGTCGCGCACCGGCGACCGCAGGTGGGCGTCCATCGCCGCCGCGGCCTCGTCGAAGGCGCGGGCGAAGGCCGGAAACCGTTGATGGAGTTGGCGGCCCATTCCCGGCCATTGCGAGCCCTGGCCGGGGAACACGAAGGCCGTCCGGCCCGCCGACCCGGCCCGGCCCATCACCACACCGGGGACCGGCTCCCCGGCCGCCAGCCCGGACAGGTCGCGCGTCAGCGCATCCCGATCGTGGCCCACCAGCACCGCCCGCTGCTCGAACACCGATCGCGTCGTCGCCAACGACCAGCCCACGTCCGCCGCGGTAACCCCCGAGTGGGCCACCCGCTCCGCCAACCGGTGCGCCTGGTTGGCCAGGGCCTGCTCCGAGCGTGCCGACAACACCCACGCAACCGGCCCGTCACGCGCATCCGCGGGTGGATCCGGTTGCGCGGGAGCCTGTTCCACGACGACGTGCGCGTTCGTCCCGCCCATGCCGAACGACGAAACCCCGGCGCGGCGCGGGCGACCCGCCACCGGCCAGCGCAGCGCGTCGGTGTTGACCCGCAGGTGTTCGATTTCGGGATTGGCGTCGGCGTAGTTGAGGCTCGGCGGAAGCACCGAATGCCGCACCGCCAGCACGGTCTTGAGCAGGCCGGCAATTCCCGCGGCGCCCCCGGCGTGGCCGATGTTCGTCTTCACCGACCCCACCCGCAGCGGGTGCTCGCGCGCGCCGAACACCTCGGCCAGCGCCTGAGCCTCCACCGAGTCGCCGACCTTCGTGCCGGTGCCGTGCGCCTCGACGTAGTCGATGTCGGCGCTACCCAGGCCGGCGGCGGCGAGCGCCCTGCGGATGACCTCGGCCTCACCGGAAACCGAAGGCACCGTCTGGCCCGCGGCGCTGTGCCCGGCGTTAGCGACCGCGCTGCCCCGGATGACCGCGTGAATCCGGTCGCCGTCCCGCAGGGCCGCCGGCAACGGCTTCAGCAGAACCAGTCCCCCACCCTCGCCCCGCACATAGCCGTCCGCGCGCCGATCGAACGCGTAGGTGTGACCCGACGTCGACAGCGCGCCGAATTCGCGTTCCAGCATTGCGGTTTCGTCGGCCAGGTTGAGGTGAACCCCGCCGGCGATCGCCAGCGCCGACTCGCCCGCGCGCAGGCTCTCGCAGGCCAGGTGCACGGCGACCAACGACGACGATTGACCGGAGTCGACGGTCATGCTGGGCCCCTGCAACCCGAAGGCATACGAGACCCGGTTGGCGATCATCCCGCGGCTGATGCCGGCGAACGAGTGGTGATCGAGGTTGTCGGCGATATCCCGCAGGGTGAGGACGGCGTAATCGTCGGCCATCGCCCCGAGGTACACCGAGATCGCCGTTCCGCGAACCGCTTCGGGCACCACGAACGCGTCTTCGAAGGCCTCCCAAGTCAGTTCGAGGGCCAACCGTTGCCTGGGGTCCATGGCGGACGCCTCGCGGGGCGAGAGGTTGAAGAAGTCGGCGTCGAACTCCGCGACGTCCCCGGGCAGCCGCGTCGCTTCACGGCCGTCGCGGACGAGATCCCAGAACTCGCGCGGGCTTGCCGCGCCGGGGAATCGGCACGCGAGCCCGATGACCGCGACGTCCGTCATGCTAGGGCCCCATCTCTTCGTCGAGGATGGCGAAAAGCTGGCTTTCGGTGGCGGTGGCGATGTCGTCCTCGAACGGATCGTCGGGTTGGTCCGGGTAGGGGATTTCCGCCGGGCCGGTGAGGCCGTTCAGCATGCCTTCCAGCCGGGTGACGAGCTGCGCCTTGTCGCCCGGGCTCCAGTCGGGTTGGCCGAGCAGCGCCTGCAATTCGCGGGCCACGTCGTTGAAGCGGGCCATGCGATCGGGCGGCTCGCCACTTGCCCCGGTGGCCAGCTGGCCGTCGAGGTGCTCGGCCAGGGCCGCGGGGGTGGGATAATCGAAGATCAGCGTCGGCGAAAGGGTCAGTCCGGTCGCGATTTTGAGCCTGTTGCGCAGCTCGACCGCGGTCAGCGAGTCGAACCCGAGATCTCCGAAGGCCTGCTCGCCGTCGACGTCCGCGGTGCTGTGGCCCAACACCGTGGCGGCGTTGCCGCAGACCAGCTCCACCAGCTCGCGCCGCCGCTGCTCGGGGCCCAGGCCCTCCAGCCGCGCCCGCAACCCCGTCAGCGACACCATGTCGGTGGGGTCGAGGACCCGCCGCGCCCGCCGGGTGGCCAGCTGGCTCAACAGCCGCGGCAGCGCGGCGCCGGCGTGCGTCAGTGCGGCCGTGTCGAGGCGGGTGGCCACGACGACGGTCGGCTCGGCCAGCAGCGCGGCGTCGAGCAGGTCGAGCGCCTGGCGCGTGGACAGCGCGGCCAGCCCCGCGCGGCTCATCCGCGCCCTGTCCCGGTCGTCGAGGTTCCGGGTCATGGCCGACTCCTCTTCCCACATCCCCCAGGCGATCGACAGGCCGGGCAGGCGGTGGGCGTGTCGGTACGCCGCCAGGGCGTCGAGGAAGCTGCTGGCGGCCGCATAGTTGCCCTGGCCCGGCGAGCCCACGATCCCCGCCACCGACGAAAACACCACGAACGCCGACAGATCCAGTTCCCGGGTCACCTCGTGCAGGTGCCACGCCCCGTCGACCTTTGCCCGCAGCACAGTATCGATGCGCTCCGGCGTCAGGGACGCGATCACCGCGTCGTCGAGCACGCCCGCCGCATGGAACACGCCGCGCAGCGGGAAACGCGCGGGTACCTGCGCCAGCAACCGCGCCACGGCGTCGCGGTCGGCGACATCGCAGGCCAACACGGACACCTCGGCCCCCGCCTCACGCAGCTCCGCGACCAACGCGGGCACGCCGTCCGCCCGCTCGCCGCCGCGGCTGACCAACATGACGTGTGGCACGCGATGGCGCTCGACGAGGTGACGGGCCACCGCCGAGCCCGCCATGCCGGTCCCACCGGTGATCAATGCGGTGCCGCCGGCCAGCCCGGCGGGCCCGTCGGGCATCGTGAGCACGACCTTGCCTATGTGGCGGGCCTGGCTGACAAACCGGTAAGCGTCCGCGGCGCGGCGCACATCGAAGGCCTTGACCGGCAATGGCTTCAAAGCGCCGGCCGCGAACAACCGCACCAATTCGGCCGACATCTCCGCGATGCGGTCCGGGCCGGCCTCCATCAGATCGAACGCGCGGTAGGTTTGGGTGATCGCGCCCGGGTCGCGCAGGTCGGTCTTGCCCATCTCGATGAAGCGCCCGCCGGCGCTCAGCAACCGCAGCGAGGCGTCGGTGAACTCGCCGGCCAGCGAGTTGAGCACGACGTCCATGCCGGCGCCGCCCGTCGCGACGGAGAACTTGTCCTCGAAGTCCAGCGTTCGCGAATCCGCGATGTGGGCGTCGTCGAAGCCCATGGCGCGCAGGGTGTCCCACTTGCCGCGGCTGGCGGTCGCGAAGACCTCGGCGCCCCAATGCCGGGCCAGCTGCACGGCCGCCATGCCCACCCCGCCGGCGGCCGCGTGCACCAGCACCCGCTCGCCGGCCCGCAGACCGCCGAGGTCCGACAGCCCGTAATACGCCGTCAGGAACACCACCGGAACCCCGGCCGCCTCGGTGAACGACCATCCCGGTGGCACCCGGGTCACCAACCGCCGGTCGACGGCCGTCTCCGAGCCCGTCAGGCCAAGGATCCCCATGACCGCGTCACCGACGGCCAAATCGGTGACGCCCGGACCGATCTCGGTCACCAGCCCGGCGCCCTCGGCACCCAACTGCGCCGCACCCGGATACATGCCCAGGGCCACCAGCACGTCGCGGAAGTTCACCCCGGCCGCCGCCACGGCCACCCGCACCTGACCGGCGGCCAGCTCCGCCGGCGGGCCGGATTGCACCGCCAGGTCCTCCAGCGTCCCGGCGTCACCGGCGGCGAGCCGCCAGACCGACGGCGCTTCGGGCAGCCGCAACACGGGGTGCGCGTTGACCGGCTTCAGCCGGGCACCGTAGGCGATGCCCTCGCGGACGATCAATTGCGGTTCGCCGCAGCCAATTACGGCTCCGAGGTCGAGGGAACCGTCGGAGTCGACCAACACCACCCGGCCGGGGTGCTCGGCCTGCGCCGACCGCACCAGCCCCCACACCGCCGCACCGGCCAGATCCGACACGTCCTCACCGGGCAGCGCGACAGCGCCGCGGGTCAGGACCACCAACGGCCCGGACCCATCACCCCGGGACTGCAACACACCCAACGCTTCATGCGTGGCGGCGTAGACCGATCCGACCACGTCCTGGGCGTTCGGCTGCGGCTGCCACACCTCAGGGGGTCTGTCAATGCCGTTGTCCGACAACGAAACCGGGGACCACACTGCCTCCAGCAGTTCGCCGCCACCGGCGCGCGCCGCCGCGGCCGCCGACAGCTGCGCGGCCGAGACCGGACGCGTCACCAGCTCGCGCACCGACAGCACCGGCAAGCCCGACGAGTCGGCCAGTTCGACCGACACGGCGTCGTTGCCCACCGGCGCCAGCCGGACCCGGACCCGCGACGCCCCGGCCGCATGAAGGCACACGCCCTGCCAGGAGAACGGCAAGACGGTCTCGGCCCGCTCGTCGGCCACCCCCAACGCGTGCAGGGCCGCGTCGAGCACCACAGGATGAATCCCGAACCCGCCCACCGTCACACCCGCATGCTGCGGCGCCTCGACCTCGGCGAAGGTCTCGTCGCCCCGCCGCCACACCTTCCGCAGGCCCCGGAAGGCCGTGCCGTACCCATAGCCGCGCGCCGCCAAATCGTCGTAGGCGCCGGCCACGTCGACCGCCGTGGCACCGACTGGCGGCCACACCGAGAGATCGGCGCCGGGGTTGGGCGATCCTTCGCCCAACACGCCCTGGGCATGCAACGTCCACTCCGTACCGGCCTGCGAATACACCGCGACCGCGCGTGACCCGCCCTCGCCGGCGGCGTCCACCACCACCTGCGCCCGCACCGCGCCGCTGCTCGGCAGCGGCAACGGGGCCGACAGCGTCAACTCCTCGATCACCGGACAGCCGACCTCGTCGCCGGCCCGCAACATCAGCTCCACAAACCCGGCGCCCGGGAACAACACGGTCCCGGTCACCGCGTGATCGGCCAGCCACGGCTGGGCCGCCGTCGACAGCCGGCCCGTCAGCACCACCCCGCCCGAATCGGGCCGTTCGACCACCGCGCCCAGCAGCGCGTGCTCGGCCGCGGTCAGACCCAGGCCGGCGGTGTCCCGGGCGCCCACCGACTCGGTCGGCAGCCAAAACCGGCGCCGCTGAAAGGCATACGTCGGCAGGTCGACCCGGTGGGCTGCGAGGCCGTCGAACACGGCGGCCCAGTCCACGCCGGCGCCGGAGGCGAACAGCCGGCCGGCCGCCAGCAGCAGCGACTCGACTTCCGGGCGGTCCTTGGCCATCGATACCGCGGAAACGGCCGGCTCGGTCGCCAGGGACTGTTCCACCGCGGCCGTCAACGCCGCGCCCGGACCCACTTCCACGAACGCACCGGCGCCCAGCGATCCGGCACACCGCACACCGTCGACGAACCGCACCGGCCGGCGTACGTGCTCGACCCAGTAGTCGGCGGACCCGTATCCGGGTCCGGCCAATTGCCCGGTCACGTTGGACACCAGGTCGATTCGCGGCGCACCGGGCGACACCCCGGCCAGCACCGCGGAGAACTCCTCGATCATGGGCTCCATCAGCGGCGAGTGGAACGCGTGCGAGACGGCAAGCTGCCGCACCCGCCTCCCGCAGTCGGCCAGCCGATCGGCCGCGGCCGTCACCGCCGCCCGCTCGCCCGCCAGCACGACCGCGTCCGGACCGTTGACCGCCGCGATGCTCACGTTGTCGTTCAGAAGCGAAGCGACCTCGGCCTCGGTCGCGTTCACCGCCACCATCACCCCACCCGCGGGCAGCGCCGCCATCAACCGGCCGCGGGCGGTCACCACCCGCGCCGCGTCTTCCAGCGACAGCACCCCGGCCACACAGGCCGCGGCGATTTCCCCCACCGAGTGCCCGATCACCACGTCGGGCGTCACGCCCCAGGACCGCCACAGCGCCGCCAGGGCGACCTCGAGCACGAACAGCGCCGGCTGGGCAAACTCCGTGCTCTGCAACAACTCCGGATCCGTGCCCCACATCACGTCGCGCAGCGGCAACCGCGCATGGACATCCACCGCCGCCACGGCTTCGTCGAAAGCCCCGGCGAACACCGGAAAGCGCTGATGCAGTTCCCGTCCCATCCCGAGCCGCTGCGAACCCTGGCCGGGAAAAACGAACGCGCGCTTACCAACCGGGCGGGTGCGCCCGACGACCACGCCCGGGCCGGGCTCCCCGGACGCCACCCGCGCGAGCCCGGCCGCCAGCGTGTCGCGATCGCTCCCCACCAGCACCGCGCGATGCTCCAGGGCCGCCCGGGTGGTGGCCAGCGACCAGCCCACGTCCGCGGCGCGCAGCTCCGGCTCGGCGTCGAGATGGTCTAGCAGCCGCCCCGCCTGGGCGGCCAGCGCGTCGGCCGACCGGGCCGATATCAGCCACGGGATCGCGGGTCGAGAATTATAGGTAAGCGGGGCAACGGTTTCCGGTTCGGCGGGCGGTTGCTCGACGATCACGTGGGCATTCGTCCCGCTGATCCCGAACGACGACACCCCCGCCCGGCGCTGGCCGTCCCGCGCCGGCCACTTCTGGGCATCGGTCAGCAGCGACACCGCGCCCGCCGACCAGTCCACATGCGGTGACGGCACGTCCACGTGCAGCGTCTTGGGCATCATCCCGTGCCGCATCGCCTGCACCATTTTGATGACCCCGGCCACCCCGGCCGCGGCCGACGTGTGACCGATGTTGGATTTGATCGATCCCAGCCACAGCGGCCGGTCCGCCGGCCGGTCCTGCCCGTACGTCGCCAACAGGGCCTGGGCCTCGATGGGGTCACCCAAAACCGTTCCGGTGCCGTGGCCCTCGACCACGTCGACGTCCGCCGCCGTCAACCCGGCGTTGGCCAGGGCGGCGCGGATCACCCGCTGCTGGGACGGCCCGTTGGGCGCGGTCAGACCATTGGAGGCGCCGTCCTGGTTCACCGCCGAACCCCGTAGCACCGCGACCACCGGATGGCCCAGTCGCCGCGCGTCGGCCAGCCGCTCCAGCACCAGGACTCCTGCGCCTTCCGACCACGACGTCCCGTCGGCCGCACCGGCGTACACCTTGCACCGGCCGTCGGGGGCCAGCGCCCGCTGCCGGCTGAACTCCACGAACGCGGCGGGCGTGGCCATCACCGTCACACCACCGGCAAGCGCCAGGTCGCACTCCCCGGAACGCAGCGACTGCGCCGCCAGATGCATGGCCACCAACGACGACGAACACGCGGTATCCACCGATACCGCAGGGCCTTCCAGGCCCAACACGTACGACACCCGGCCCGAGGCCACGCTCAGGGTGGAACCGGTCAGCCCATAGCCCTCCAACTCGCCCTTCACCTCGCCGCCGTATCCGGCGTGGATTACGCCGGCGAACACTCCGGTCGCCGAGCCGCGCAGCCCCAGCGGGTCAATGCCGGCCCGCTCCAACGCTTCCCACGAGATCTCCAGCATCAGCCGCTGCTGGGGATCCATCGCCAGGGCCTCGCTGGGGCCGACCCCGAAGAATCCGGCGTCGAAGTCGGCCGCGTCGCGCAGGAAGCTGCCTTGCCGGGTGTACATCTTCCCGGCCGCGTCCGGGTCCGGGTCGTACAGCCCCTCCACATCCCAGCCGCGGTCCGCCGGGAAGTCCGACACCGCGTCGCGGCCCGCATTCACCATGTCCCACAGGGTCTCCGGCGAATCGATCCCACCGGCGTAGCGGCACGCCATGCCCACCACCGCTATCGGGTCGGACAGCCGGCCTTCCAGCTCCGAGACGCGCCGCCGCGCCCGCCTGAGATCCGCGGTCAGACGCTTCAGGTAATCGACGTGCTGCGTGATATCCGGCATCGTGGCCTCAGTGGCCGAGTTCTTCGTCGAGGATGGCAAAGAGTTCGCTTTCGGTCGCGGCAACGAGGTCGGCGTCGATGTCCTCGGGGGCGAGGTGGTCGGCGGGGCCCAGCGCGGCGAGCAGGCTGTGCAGGCGGGCCCTCAGCGCCGATTTGTCGCCCGCGGACCAGTCCGGCTGGCCGAGTAGCGCCTGCAATTCCCGGGTGATGTCGGTGAAGCGGGCCATCAGGTCCGGCTGGTCGCTCGCCGCCGGGTCGGCCAATTGGGAGTCCAGGTGGCCGGCCAGCACCTCCGGTGTGGGATAGTCGAAGATCAGCGTGGGCGAAAGCGTAAGGCCGGTAGCGGTTTTCAGCCGGTTACGCAGTTCGACGGCGGTGAGCGAATCAAAGCCCAGGTCCTGGAATGCGCGGCCGGCGTTGATGTCGGCGGGGTTGGGCAGCCCGAGCACGGTCGCCGCATTGCCGCAGACCAGGTCGACCAGCTCGCGCCGGCGCGCCTCGGGGGCCAGGCCGTGCAGGCGCGCGGTGAGACCCGTCATCAGGGCGGTCGTATCGGCGTCGTCGATGATACGCCGGGTGGTGCGGGCGGCCAGCTCGCTCAACAGCGGGGGCAGCGCGGCGGCGTTGTC
Organism: Mycobacterium sp. E2733; assembly: GCF_001667585.1. Lineage (GTDB taxonomy): Bacteria > Actinomycetota > Actinomycetes > Mycobacteriales > Mycobacteriaceae > Mycobacterium. The sequence continues at coordinate 217,667 of NZ_LZJZ01000027.1, read as the reverse complement.
GGACAAGGCGACCCGATCAACGCGGGCGGCCATCAGCACCGGGGCGTCGACCAGCATGGCGGCATCGAACGACTCCAGCGCCTGCTCGGTGGACAGTGGCGCGATGCCGAGCCTGCTCATCCGGGCCTTGTCGCGCTCGCCGAGGTGGGCCGTCATCGCCGACGCTTGCTCCCAGAGGCCCCACGCCAGCGACAGGCCCGGCAGCCCGTGCGCCCGCCGGTAGGCGACCAGCCCGTCGAGGAAACTGTTGGCCGCCGCGTAGTTGGCCTGGCCCGGCGTGCCGACGATTCCCGCCATCGACGAAAACACCACGAACGCGGACAGATCCAGCTCCCGGGTCAGCTCGTGCAGGTACCAGGCCCCGTCGACCTTGGCCCGCAGCACCGTGTCCAGCCGATCCGGGGTCAGCGACAAGACCAGCCCGTCGTCGAGGACGCCGGCCGCATGCACCACACCGCGCAGCGGGTACTGCGCCGGTATCTGTGCCAGCATCGCCGCGACCGCGTCGCGATCCGCGACGTCGCAGGCCACCACCGACACCCCGGCGCCGGCCGCCTGCAGGCGATCCACCACCTCGGTGACCCCCGCGGCCCCGGCGCCGGCGCGGCTGGCCAGCACCACATGCGCGACGCGATAGCGCTCCACGAGGTGACGGGCCAGCGCCGAGCCGGCCATGCCGGTGCCACCGGTGATCACCACGCTGCCGCCCGCCAGCCCGCCGCACCCGCTCAGCACCGCGCCGGGCCCGGAGGGGATGGTCAGCGCGACCTTGCCGATGTGGCGGGCCTGGCTGACGTACCGGTACGCCGCCGCGGCGCAGCGGACGTCAAAGGTCTTGAGCGGCAGCGGCGTCAGGGCGCCGTCCCGCAACAGCTCGACGATCTGGGTCAGCATCGTCGCGGTGAGGTCTGGGCCGGCCTCCATCAGGTCGAAGGCGCAATACCGCGCGCCTCCATGTCGTTCGGCGATGACGTGCGGATCGCGGACGTCGGTCTTGCCCATCTCGACGAAACGCCCGCCGGGCGTCAGCAGCCGCAGCGACGCGTCGGTGAACTCGCCGGCCAGGGAATTCAGCACCACGTCCACCCCGGTCCCGCCGGTGGCCGAGGAGAACTTCTCCTCGAAGTCCAGCGTTCGCGAATCGCCGATGTGATCCTCGTCGAATCCCATGGCGCGCAAGGTGTCCCACTTGCCGCGGCTCGCGGTGGCGAACACCTCCGCGCCCCAGTGCCGCGCCAGCTGAACCGCGGCCATGCCCACCCCGCCGGTCGCGGCGTGCACCAGCACCCGCTCCCCGGCGCGCAGCCCCGCCAATACCGACAACCCGTAGAGTGCGGTGAGAAACACCACCGGCACGCCCGCGGCCGTGACCGGCGACCAGCCCTCCGGTACCCGGGTGACCAACCGCTGATCCACCACGGCCTCGGAACCGACCACGCCCAGCAGCCCCATCACCGCATCGCCGACCGCCAGCCCAACCACGTCGGGGGCGACCTCGACGACCACGCCTGCGCCCTCGGCGCCCAACTGACCACCGCCCGGGTACATGCCCAAGGCCACCAGGACATCCCGGAAATTCACCCCGACCGCGGCCACCGCCACCCGCACCTGCCCGGCCTCCAGCTCCGTACGCGGGCACGGGCTGACCACCAAATCCTCCAGCGTGCCCCCGCCGCCGGCGTCCAGCCGCCAGCCCGCGGCCGGCAGCCGCAAGACCGCTCCCCTTCGCGCCGGCCGCATGCGGGCGGCGTAGGCCACACCAGCGCGGACCGCCAATTGCGGCTCGCCGCAGCCGATCACGGCCCGCGCGTCCAGCGAGCCGTCGGAGTCGATCAAGACCACCCGGCCCGGATGCTCGGCCTGGGCCGACCGCACCAGCCCCCACACCGCCGCACCGGCCAGGTCCGCGACGTCCTCACCGGCGAGCGCGACCGCCCCGCGGGTCTGCACCGCCAACGTGCCGGACCCCTCGTCGCGCAAGCGCGCTTGCAACTCGACGAGCGCCTCGGTGGCGGCCGCGTGCACCGACCGCACCACGTCGCCGCCGTGGGCGCCCGGCTCCCACAGCGTGGCGTCGTGATCGATGCGGTTGCCGCTCAACGCTATCGGCGACCACGCCACCTCGAACAAGCCTTCGGCGGGCGCGGCCGCGACCGACAGCTGCTCGGCCGAGACGGGGCGCATCGCCAACGCGCGCACCGACAACACCGGCAGCCCGGAGCCGTCGGCCAATTCCACCGACACCGCCCCGGCGCCGGAGGGCGCCAGCCGGACCCGCGCCCGCGATGCGCCGGCCGCGTGCAACGACACCCCCTGCCAGGAGAACGGCAACACGGTCTGGCCCGGCCCGGCGGCGGCACCGAGGGCGTGCAGCGCCGCGTCCAACACCACCGGGTGTATTCCGAACCCGCCGTCCTGCGCGCCGAGTTCGTCCGGCAGCACGACGTCGGCGAAGATCTCCTCGCCCCGCTGCCACATGGCCCGCAGGCCGCGGAAGGCGCGGCCATACTCGTAGCCCCGCTCCGCCAGGCGCGCGTAGGCGTCGGCCACATCCACCGGCGCCGCCCCCACCGGCGGCCACACCGACAGGTCCGCGGCCGGCGGCACCGCCGCGGGGCGCACCAGGCCCTCGGCGTGCAGCACCCACTCCGACTGAGCGCCCGCCGAATACACCGACAGCTCGCGCTGACCCGACTCGTCGGCCGGGCCGACCACCACCTGCACCTGCACACCGTCGGCCGCCGGCAGCACCAGCGGGGCCGACAACGTCAACTCCTCGAGCGCCCCGCAGCCGACCTCGTCGCCGGCGCGGATGGCCAGCTCGACGAACCCCGCACCGGGGAACAACACCGTGCCGCCGACCGCGTGGTCGGCCAGCCACGGCTGCGCCGCGGTCGACAGTCGGCCGGTAAGCACCACCCCGCCGGAATCGGGGCGCTGCACCACCGCGCCCAGCAGGGCGTGCCGCGCATCGGCCAGCCCCAGGGCGGCCACATCGCCCGAATTCGTCGATCCGCCGGGCAGCCAAAACCGCTGCCGCACAAAGCCGTACGTCGGCAGGTCGACGCGCCGACCGCCGAGACCGGCGATGGCGGCCCGCCAGTCCATCGGCACGCCGGCCACGTGGGCCTGGCCCGCCGAGAGCCAAAACCGTTGCAGCGAACCGTCGTCGCGGCCCAGCGACGGGACCACGATCGCCTCGCCGCCGCAATCGGCTGCCGTCTCCTCGACGGCGGTGAGCAGCACCGGGTGCGGGCTGCATTCGACGAACACGCCGTAACCGGCGCCGCACGCGTTGCGCACCGCCCGCTCGAACTGGACCGTTTGCCGGATGCTTCGGTACCAGTAGTCGGCGTCCAGGCCGGCGGTGTCCAGCAGTTCGCCGGTCACCGTGGAGTACAGGGCGACCGGGGACGACCGCGGAGCGATGCCGGCCAGCACCTCGGCCAGCTCCGCGCGAATCGCGTCGACGTGCCGGGAGTGGGAGGCGTAGTCGACGTCGATCCTGCGGGCGCGCACATCGCCAGCCTCGCAGCGGCGCATCAACTCCTCGAGCGCGTCCACCTCGCCCGACACCACCACAGCCGAAACACCGTTCACGGCAGCGACATTCAGCCGATCGCCCCACTCGGCGATCAATTCCTCGGCGCGGGCCAGGCCGCAGGCCAGCGACACCATGCCGCCCGCACCCGACAGTCCGACCAGCAGCCGGCTCCGCAGGGCCACCACCCTGGCGGCGTCCTCCAGCGAAAGCGCCCCCGCCACATAGGCCGCCGCGATCTCGCCCTGCGAATGCCCGATCACCGCATCGGGGACCACGCCCACCGATCGCCACAACTCGGCCAGCGACACCATCACCGCCCACAGCGCCGGCTGCACCACGTCGACCCGGTCCAGCCCGGGGGCGCCCGGCGCCCCGCGCAGGACGTCGACCAACGACCACTCCACGTGTTCGGCGAGCGCCTTCTCGCAGCGCTGCAGGTGTTCGGCGAAAACCGCTGAGTGTTCGAGCAGTTCGGCCCCCATGCCGAGCCATTGCGAGCCCTGCCCGGGAAACACGAACACCGTCTTGCCCACCGGTTGCGCCCGGCCCACCACCGCGCCCGCGCCGGGCATGCCGGCGGCCAGCCCGGCCAGCTCCGCCAGCAGGCGTTCGCGGTCGGCGCCCACCAGGACGGCCCGGTGCTCGAACACCGACCGCGTCGAAACCAACGACCATGCCACGTCGACCACCCGCAGACCCCGGTCGTCGTTCACCCGCGCCAGGAGCCGGGACGCCTGATTGGCCAGCGCGTCGGCCGACCGGGCCGAGAGCACCCACGGCGCGGGCGCGTCGTCACCGGCGGGCGCGGGCGTCTCCAGCGGCGGTTGCTCCACGATGATGTGGGCGTTGGTGCCGCTGATCCCGAACGACGACACCCCCGCGCGGCGCGGCCGGTCCAGCGCCGGCCACTCCCGCGCGTCGGTCAGCAGCGACACCGCACCCGCCGACCAATCCACATGCGGTGTCGGCACGTCCACGTGCAGCGTCTTGGGCATCACCCCGTGCCGGATCGCCTGCACCACCTTGATCACCCCGCCGGCGCCCGCCGCCGCCGAGGTGTGGCCCATGTTGGACTTGATCGACCCCAGCCACAACGGCCGCTCCGCCAGCCGGTCCTGCCCGTACGTCGCCAGAACCGCTTGCGCCTCAATCGGATCCCCGAGGGTGGTGCCCGTGCCATGCCCCTCCACCAGATCCACGTCGGCCGCGCGCAGGCGCGCATCGGCCAGCGCGGCGCGGATCACCCGCTGCTGGGACGGCCCGTTGGGCGTCGCCAGCCCGTTCGAGGCGCCGTCCTGATTGACCGCCGACCCGCGCAGCAGCGCCAGCACCGGATGCCCCAAGCGGCGCGCGTCGGAGAAGCGTTCCAGGACCAGCACGCCGACGCCTTCGGAGAATCCGGTGCCGTCGGCGGCGCCGGCGTAGGCCTTGCACCGCCCGTCGGGGGCCAGCGCCCGCTGCCTGCTGAACTCGATGAACATGGCCGGCGTCGCCATCACCGTCACGCCGCCCGCCAGCGCCAGGTCACACTCGCCGGCGCGCAGAGACCGGGCGGCCAGGTGCATGGCCACCAACGACGACGAACAGGCCGTGTCGACCGAGACGGCCGGGCCCTCCAAGCCCAGGGCGTAGGCCACCCGGCCCGAGGCCACGCTCAGCGTCGACCCGCGCAGCCCGTAGCGCTCCAGGTGTCCGGGCACCCGGCCCTGGCCGCCGTACGAACCGTGGAAGATCCCGGCGAACACGCCCGTCGCCGAACCCCGCAAGTCGGCGGGGACAATCCCCGCCCGCTCCAACGCCTCCCAGGACACCTCCAACAACAGGCGTTGCTGCGGGTCCATCGCCAGCGCCTCGCTGGGGGCGATGCCGAAGAACGCGGCGTCGAAGTCGGCCACGTCGGGCAGGAAGCCGCCGCACCGGGCGTAGGACTTCCCCACCGCGTCGGGGTCGGGGTCGAACAGGCCCGACAAGTTCCACCCCCGGTCCGCGGGGAAGTCGGAGACCACATCGCGGCCCTCAACCACCATCTGCCACAGGGCCTCCGGGGAATCCACACCCCCGGGATACCGGCAACCCATCCCGACCACCGCCACGGGTTCGGTTGCCGCGACGAGGTATTCGCGCGCCTCGCGCTTCAGCCGCTCGTTGTCCTTCAGCGCTGCGCGGAGGGCCCTGACGAGCTCTTCGGGGCTGCTGCTCACGGGGCGTGACCTGGGCAATAAAACACGGGGTACAAGAAGCAACGCCTCAGCTCAGTGCCAGCGCAACAGTACGAGTTCGGAACAGAATCCCGGACCCATCGCGATCATCAACCCCGGGCTCCCGCTGGGTGGCGGCTTGGCCCGGGTGTCCCGCAAGACGTGCAGCACGGACGCCGACGAGAGATTGCCGATCTCACCCAGCGAACGCCACGTCAGTTCCAGCGCATCCGGCGGCAGGCTCAGGCTCGCGTTGATCGCGTCGATGATCTTCGGGCCGCCGGGATGGCTCACCCAGGCCCCGATGTCGGTCGTCGTCAGGCCGTGCGCGCCGAGGAACCCCGTGACGTCCCGCTCGATGTGCTCCTCGACCACCTGAGCCAGGTCCTTGGCCAGCACGAGCTCGAATCCCGCGGCGCCGACGTCGTAGCCCATGGTCCGCAGGGAATCGGGATACAGAGTGCTGCGCGAGTCGAGGATGGCGGGGCCTGCGGCCCCCAGCTGTTCGGCGCGGCGCTCGCCGACGGCGACCACGGCACCGGCCCCGTCGGCGAACAGCGCGCTGCCCACCAGGCCCGGCAGCGACGGCTTGTAGCCCGGGTAGGTGAGCGAGCAGAGCTCGACCGAGATGAGGGCAGCGGCGGCGTCGGGCGCCCCCCGCAGGTAGTCGTTGAGCCGGGCCACGCCCGCGGCCCCGGCCACGCAGCCCAGGCCGAACAGCGGCACCCGGCGCACGTCTTCGCGCAGCCCCAGCCGCCCGGCGATCCGGGCGTCCAGGGAGGGCACCGCGAGGCCGGTAACCGTCGTCGTGATCAGCACATCCAGGTCCTGGGGACGCAGGCCGGCCTCGTCGAGCGCGCCCGAAAGCGCCTCGCAGCCCAGGTTGACGGCGTTTTCGATGAAAATCCGGTTGGCCAGGCCGAAGTCGGTCAGGGTGGGATACCGCTCAAGCGGCAGCACCAGGTGCCGGCTGTTGACCTTCGCGCTGGCGTGCAACTGCCGGACGATGTCCTCGTAGCCCTCGAACTCCGGAATGCTGACGAAGAAATCGGTGAGCTCCCGCTGGGAGTAGCGATACGGCGGCAAAGCGCCGAATACGCCCGCGACGACGCTCATTGGGCCCACCCCTTGGTCACGAAGATCAGGGCCGACATGTTCACCCGGATCGTTTCCTGGCCGAAGTTTAGTCGGCCCGGCACCGCCCGGCACAGAAACCAAAGTCCTCTCATTCCCTGGCGCCGAGCCGCGCTTTGAGCTCCTCGGACTCGGCCAGGACGGCTTCGAGCTGCTCGGCGACCCGGACCGGCGCGGTTCCGCCCCGCCGGTCGCGCGACGACACCGAGCCCTCGATCGTCAACACCTCACGGACCTGCGGTGTCAGCTCGGGGGTGATGGCGGCCAACTCGTCGTCGGTCAGCTCGTCGAGGCCCACGGAACGCCCCTCGGCCGTCCGTACGGCGGCCCCGGCGGCCTCGTGCGCGGCCCGGAACGGCACCCCCCGGCGCACCAGCCATTCGGCGATGTCGGTGGCCAGCGTGTATCCGGCCGGGGCCAGGGCCGCCATTCGCTCGACGTCGAACGTCAGGCTGGCCACCAGGCCGGCCATCGCCGGCAGCACCAGCTCCAGCTGGGCGACCGAGTCGAACACCGGCTCCTTGTCCTCCTGCAGGTCGCGGTTGTAGGCCAGCGGCTGGGCCTTCAGGGTGGCCAGCAGCCCGGCCAGGTTGCCGATCAGCCGCCCGGACTTGCCGCGGGCCAGCTCGGCGATGTCCGGGTTCTTCTTCTGCGGCATGATCGAGCTGCCGGTGGACCACGAATCGTGCAACCTGACGTAGCCGAACTCCGTCGAGCTCCACAGGATGATGTCCTCGGCCAGCCGCGACAGGTCCACGGCGATCATCGCGAAGATGAATGCGGCCTCGGCGGCGAAATCCCGGGCGGCGGTCGCGTCGATGGAATTGTTGGCGGCTTCCGCGAAACCCAGCTTGGCGGCGATCGCGTCCGGGTCCAGGCCCAGTGACGAGCCGGCCAGCGCCCCCGAGCCGTACGGGGACACGGCCGCGCGCCGGTCGAAGTCGACGATGCGGTCGACGTCGCGCAGCAGCGGGTGTGCGTGCGCGAGCAGGTGGTGGGCCAGCAGGACCGGCTGAGCGGATTGCAGGTGCGTCTTGCCCGGCATGATCACCGTCGGATGCTCGGCGGCCTGGCCCGCCAGCGCGGCCACCACCTCCAGCGCCCCGTCGGCGACCCGGCGGACCGCGTCGCGCAGCCACATCCGGAACAGGGTGGCCACCTGGTCGTTGCGCGACCGCCCGGCTCGCAGCCGGCCGCCCAGGTCGGGGCCGACCCGGTCGATCAGCCCGCGCTCCAGCGCGGCGTGCACGTCCTCGTCGGTCACCAGCGGCGTGAAGCTGCCGTCGGCTACGTCCTCGGCGAGGCTGTCCAATCCGGCCAGCAGCCCGTCGCGCTGTTCCTCATCGAGCAGCCCGGCGTGAAACAGGATCACGGTGTGGGCCCGCGAGGCGACGATGTCGTAGGGGGCCAGCACCCAGTCGAAGTGGGTGGACTTGCTCAGCGCGGCCAGCGCGTCCGACGGCCCGTCGGCGAACCGCCCGCCCCACAGCGAACCCTCGCGTGTGCTCACGTGTCGTCGGCCGCCAGGTCCCGGCGGGACGCGATCTTGGACGACAGCCCGTGCACGTAGACGAAGCCCTTCGCGGCCGACTGGTCGAAGCTGTCGCCCTCGTCGTAGGTGGCCAGGTTGAAGTCGTAGAGCGACTGCGCGCTGCGCCTGCCGTTGACCGCGATGTGGCCGCCGTGCAACACCATTCGGATCTCGCCGGTGACGTGCTCCTGGGTCTTCGCGACGAACGCTTCCAGCGCGGTTTTCAGCGGTGAGTACCAGAGGCCGTCGTAGACCAGCTCGGCCCAGCGCTGGTCGGTGTGGCGTTTGAAGCGGCCCAGCTCGCGCTCCAGCGTGACGTGCTCGAGCTCGGTGTGGGCGGTGATCAGCACCATGGCGCCCGGGGCCTCGTAGATCTCGCGGCTCTTGATGCCCACCAGCCGGTCCTCGACCACGTCCAGGCGCCCCACCCCCTGGCAGCCGGCGCGGCGGTTGAGTTCCTCGATGGCCTGCAGCACGGACACCGGTTTGCCGTCGATGGAAACGGGGACGCCGCGCTCGAACCCGACGATCACCTCGTCGGGCGTGTTCCAGTTGATGGTCGGATCTTCGGTATAGGAGTAGATGTCTTTGGTGGGCGCGTTCCAAAGGTGTTCCAGGAAGCCGGTTTCCACCGCGCGGCCCCATACGTTCTGGTCGATCGAGAACGGCGAGCGCTTGGTGACGTTGATCGGGATGGCGTTCTCCTCGGCGAACGCGATCGCCTTCTCCCGCGTCCACGCGTAGTCGCGGACCGGCGCCAGCACCTCCAAATCCGGTGCCAGCGAGGCGAATCCGACCTCGAACCGGACCTGGTCGTTGCCCTTGCCGGTGCAGCCGTGCGCGACGATGCTGCCGCCGTGCTCGCGGGCGGCCGCCACCAGGTGCTTGGCTATCAGCGGCCGGCTGATGGCCGACACCAGGGGGTAGCGGTCCATGTAGAGGGCGTTGTTCAGGATCGTGGGCAGGCAGAAGCCCTCGGCGAATTCGTCGCGGGCGTCGACGACGACGGCCTCAACCGCGCCGCAGTCCAGGGCCCGCTGGCGGACGACCTCCATGTCCTCGCCGCCCTGGCCGAGGTCAATCGCCACCGCCACCACCTCGCGGCCGGTCTCCTTGCCGATCCAGCTGATCGCGACCGAGGTGTCCAGACCGCCGGAGTACGCCAGGATGACGCGATCTGACATGAACCAATCTCCTTTTTTAGGTGAGCTCTTCTAGGGTGCGGGCCAGCTCGGCGCCGGTCATCGGCTCTCGGGCGGCCACGAAGACCGTGTCGTCGCCGGCGATGGTGCCGACGACGTACGGTAACGCCGCCCGGTCGATCGCGCTGGCCAAATAGTTGGCGCCGCCGGGCGGGGTGCGCAGCACCGCGAGATTGGCGCTGGCGTCGGCGGAGACCAGGAGTTCACTCAACAGCCGGGACAGTCGCGCGGTGCCGCCGGAGACGCCGCGCACCGGGCTGCCGTCCTCGGGAACGATGTAGACGCCCACGCCGCCGTCGGCGCCGCGCAGCTTCACCGCGCCCAGCTCCTCGAGGTCGCGCGACAACGTGGCCTGGGTTACCTCGATGCCCTCGTCGGCCAGCCGGGCCGCCAGTTCGCTTTGGCTGCTGATCGACGCCGACGACAGGATCGCCACGATGCGGTCTTGCCGGCCCGCCCGGGTGGTTTCGGGGGTGGTCTTCGACCTAGTCATGAGCGCCGCTCCAACAGCCACACCAACAGCGCCTTCTGGGCGTGCAGCCGGTTCTCGGCCTCGTCCCACACCGCGCTGGCGGGCCCGTCCATCACCGCGTCGGAGATCTCGTCGCCACGGTGGGCCGGAAGGCAGTGCAGCACAATGGCTTCCGGGTCGGCCAGGCCGAGCAGCCGCTCGTCGACTCCGAACGGCCGGAACGGTTTGACCCGATCCAGCCCGTCGTCCTCCTGCCCCATCGACGTCCAGGTGTCGGTCACCAGGACGTCGGCACCGGCCGCGGCGGCGTCGGCGTCCGTGGTGAGGGTGACCGAGCCGCCGGTGGCCTCGGCGCGCTCACGGGCCGCCGCCGTGAAGGCGGGGTCGGGCGCGAAGCCGTCCGGCGCGGCGATGGTGACGTGGATGCCGGCGGTCACCCCGCCGAGGAGCAGCGAGTGGGCCATGTTGTTCGCGCCGTCGCCGAAGTAGGACATCCGCAGTCCGGCAAGCGATCCCTTGCGTTCGGCGATGGTCTGCAGGTCGGCCAGCACCTGGCAGGGGTGGAACTCGTCGGACAGCGCGTTGACCACCGGCACGGTGGCCACCTCGGCCATGGCCTCGAGCCGGTCCTGCCCGAACGTCCGCCACACGATCGCCTCGACGTAGCGGGACAGCACCCGCGCGGTGTCCTGCAGCGTCTCGTCGCGGCCCAGCTGCGTGCTGCGGGCGTCGACCACGACGGCGTGGCCGCCGAGCTGGGCGATGCCCATCTCGAAGGAGAACCGGGTGCGGGTGGAGTTCTTGTCGAAGAGCACCGCGACGCCGCGCGGCCCCTCCAGCGGCCGGCAGCTGAACGGATCCTTCTTCAGGTCGGCGGCCAGCTGCAGCACCTCGGCCTGCTCCTGGGGCGACAGGTCGTCGTCGCGCAGAAAGTGTCTAGTCATCCGCGGCCCTGTCCAGGATGCCCGGCAGGGCGGCGACGAAGCTGTCGAGCTGGGCTTCGGTCACGATCAGCGGTGGGGCCAGCCGGATGACGTCGGCCGCGGCGGCGTTGACCAGGAAACCGGCTGCCCGCGCGGCACTTTCGGCTTCCTTGGCCCGCGGCGCGGTCAGGACCACGCCTTGCAGCAGCCCGCGTCCGCGCACGTGGTCGACCAGGGGGTGGTTCAGGGACTCGACGCCGTGGCGCACCGACTTGCCCAGCACATCGGCGTGCCGGACCAGGTCCTCGTCGGCGATCACCCGCAGCACCGCCCGCGCCGCCGCGGCGCAGATCGGGTTGCCGCCGAACGTGCTGCCGTGCAGGCCGGGCGCCATCAGGTCCGCGGCCCGGCCGACGGCCAGGCACGCGCCGATGGGCAGCCCACCACCCAGCCCCTTGGCCATGGTCACGACGTCCGGGGTGATGCCGTCGTGCTGATGGGCGAAAAACGCTCCGGTGCGGCCCATCCCGGTCTGCACCTCGTCGAGCACCAGCAGCACCCCGTGGCGCGAGGTGATGTCACGCGCGGCGGTCAGATAGCCCTCCGGTGGGACGACGACGCCGCCCTCCCCCATGATCGGTTCGAGGAACACCGCGGCGGTGGCGTCGTCGACCGCGGCCGCCAGCGCCTCCGCGTCGCCGTAGGGCACGTGCGTGACGTAACCCGGCAAGGGCTCGAACGGCGCCTGCTTGCTCGGCTGACCGGTCAGTGCCAGCGAGCCCATGGTGCGGCCATGGAAGCCGCCCTGCGCCGCAACGAGTTTCGTGCGCCCGGTCAGCCGCGACAGCTTGAACGCGACCTCGTTGGCCTCGGTTCCCGAGTTGCAGAAAAACACCCGCGTCGGCGCGCCGGTCTTGTCGGAGCCCAGCAGGGCCGCCAGCTCTTCGGCCAGCGCGATGCCCGGTTCGCTGGCGTACAGGTTGGAGGTGTGGCCCAGCGTCGTCATCTGCCGCGTGACGGCCTCGATGACCGCGGGGTGGCGATGACCGAGGACGTTGACCGCGATGCCGCCGAGCAGGTCCAGGTATGTGTTGCCGTCCACGTCGGTGACCACGACACCGTCACCGCTGGCCAGAGCAAGCGGTGGGGTGCCGTAGTTGTTCATCATCACGGCTTCCCAGCGCTGCTTGATCGCCTCCGACTCAGTCATCGGCGCCGCTCCTCCTCATCAACCACCTTGGTGCCGGTGCCCGCGTCGGTGAAAAGCTCGACCAGCACGCAGTGTTCGACCCTCCCGTCGATGACGTGCGCGCTCGGCACCCCCGCTGTCACGGCCCGCAGGCACGCTTCGACCTTGGGGATCATGCCCGCCTCCAGTGTGGGTAGCAGTTGCGCGAGTCTGGCGGTGTCGATTTCGCTGACCAGCGATTCGCGGTCCGGCCAGCTGGTGTACAGGCCCTCGACATCGGTGAGCATCAACAGCTTTTCGGCCCGCAGGGCCTCGGCGAGCGCCGCCGCGGCGGTGTCGGCGTTGATGTTGTGCACCACGCCCTCGACGTCCGGGGCCAGCGTCGACACCACCGGAATGCGGCCCGCCGCAATAAGGTCCAGCACGGCGGCGGTGTTGACCCGCTCGACGTCCCCGACCAGGCCGATGTCGGTGGCCACACCGTCCACGGTGACGCTGCGCCGCACGGCGGTGAACAGCTGCGCGTCCTCCCCGGTGATGCCGACGGCGTAGGGGCCGTGCGCATTGATCAGGTTGACCAGTTCGCGGCCCACCTGGCCGAAGAGCACCATCCGCGCCACGTCGAGCACCTCGGGTGTGGTGACCCGGAACCCGCCCTTGAAGTCGCCCGCGATGCCGAGGCGCCGCAGCATGGCGGTGATCTGCGGGCCGCCGCCGTGCACGACGACGGGGTGGACGCCGCAGTTGCGCAGGAAGGCCATGTCGGCGGCGAAGGCGTGCCGCAGCGTGTCGTCGGTCATGGCGTTGCCGCCGTACTTGATGACGACGATCTTGCCGTAAAGCTGCTTGAGCCAGGGCAACGCTTCGGCCAGCACCTGCGCTTTGACCCCGGTCGGCAGCTCCTGCGTGTTGATCGTCATGAGCTGTATGCCGAGTTCTCTTCGACGTAGGCGTGCGACAGGTCGGTGGTGCGCACCACCGCGGAGGCGTCGCCCACGCTTAGGTCGACGGTGATGTCGATGTCGGCACCGGACAGGTCCACCTCGCGCGCGCCCGGGGCCCCCACGCCGTCAACACACACGGCGAAGCCGTTGAACGACACCATGATCCGATCCGGATCGAGCGGGACCGGCGCCATGCCGACGGCGGCCAGCACGCGGCCCCAGTTGGGGTCGGACCCGAACACCGCGGTCTTGACCAGGCTGTCGCGGGCGATCACCCGGGCGGCGGTCAGCGCGTCGTCGTCCGAGGTGGCCCCGGTGACGGTGACGGTGACACGCTTGGTGACGCCCTCGGCGTCGGCCTGCAGCTGCACGCACAGGTCGTCGCACACCCGCAGGACGGCGTCATCGAGATCGGCCTGCGCGGGGGCGATTCCGCTGGCCCCGGAGGCCAGCAGCAGCACCGTGTCGTTGGTCGAACAGCTGCCGTCGATGTCGAGCCGGTCGAAGGTGCGTGCGGTGGCGCGGCGCAGCGCGCGGTCGAGCGCCGGGGGTTCGGCGACCGCGTCGGTGGTGAGCACGCAGAGCATGGTGGCCAGCGACGGCGCCAGCATGCCCGCGCCCTTGGCCATCCCGCCGACCGTCCAGTTGCCCGGGTGGTGCAGCGCAACCTGTTTCGGCACCGTGTCGGTGGTCATGATCGCGCGGGCCGCCTCGTCGCCGCCGCTGAGGCCGCCGGCCATGTCCTGCACTATGGCGCGCACCCCGGCGAGCACCTTGTCCATCGGCAACCGGTCACCGATCAACCCGGTGGAGCAGACCGCGACCTCGATGGCCCCCGTCTCGGTCCCCCAGTCGGACAACGCGGCCGCGACCGCCTCGGCGGTGGCGTGGGCGTCCTGGAAGCCACCCGGGCCGGTGCAGGCGTTGGCACCGCCGGAGTTGAGGATCACCGCGCGCAGCGCCCCGGTGGTCAGCACCTGCTGGGTCCACAGCACCGGCGCGGCCTTGACCTTGTTGCGGGTGAACACGCCGGCGGCCGCGTAGTCGGGCCCCTCGCTGAAAACCAGGGCCAGGTCGCGGTCGCCCGACGCTTTGATGCCGGCGGCGATGCCGGCGGCCCGGAACCCGGCCGGCGCGGTGACGCCCTGTTCGCGCACGAGGCGCGCCTCGGCCATCCGGGTCATATGCGCCGCTCCTCAAATCCCGGCTGCGCCGGCATCATCGTCGCCGGCGCGGTCACGGAGCGACCCCCACCACCGAAAGGCCTTGCGTCTCCGGCCAACCCAGCGCCAGGTTCATCGACTGGACCGCCGCGCCGCCGGTGCCCTTGACCAGGTTGTCGATCGCGGCGATCGCCACGAACGTCTCCGCGGCCTCGTCCACCGCGACGGCGAGGTGCGCCGCGTTGCTGCCGATCACCGATCCGGTCCGGGGCAGCTGGCCCTCGGGCAGCAGGTGAATGAACGGTTCTGCGTCATAAGCCTTTTCGTAGGCGGCCCGCAGCTGCGACAGCGGCGCACGGGTGCGCGCGGTGCAGGTGGCCAGGATGCCGCGCGAGGTCGGGATCAACACCGGGGTGAACGACACCGTGACGTCGCGGTCGGTAACGGCCCGCAGGCCCTGGGCGATCTCCGGGGTGTGCCGGTGGGCGCCCGCGATGTTGTAGGCCCGCGCGGATCCGATGACCTCGGAGCCCAGCAGATCGGTCTTGGCGGCGCGACCGGCCCCGGAGGTGCCGCTGACGGCGACCACCGTGACGGCGGGCTCGATCAGGTCCTCGGCCACCGCGGGCAGCAACGCCAGTAGCGCCGCGGTCGGGTAGCAACCCGGGACGGCGATGCGGCGCGCACCGCGCAACCGTTCGCGCGCACCGGGCAGTTCGGGCAGCCCGTAGGGCCAGCTGCCGGCGTGCGGGGAGCCGTAGAACCGCTCCCAGGCGCCTGCGTCGGTGAGCCGGAAGTCGGCACCGCAGTCGATGATCAGCGTGTCCGGGCCGAGTTGTTCGGCCAGCGCCGCCGAATGCCCGTGCGGCAGGGCCAGGAACACCACATCGTGGCCGGCCAGTGCGGCGAGTTCGGTGGGCTCCACCACCCGCTGGGCCAGCGGCGTCAGGTGCGGATGGTGCTCGCCGAGCGTGCTGCCGGCGCTGGTCGCGGCGGTCAGCGACCCGATGACGAGGCGCCCGTCGGCGTAGGCCGGATGCCCGAGCAGCAGGCGCAGGATTTCCCCGCCCGCATAGCCGCTGGCGCCGGCGATCGCCACCCTGAATACGTCGGCCATTCCGCCGATTCTGCATGGTTATGCATTGGTTTGCAAATCCATTCCGGGCGGCGGCTAGCTGCGGAGTTCGGCGCCGACCGCCTCGGCGGCCCGTCGTACGGCGGCATCGCGGGCCGCGCTGGCGTCGTCCTCGGTCAGCGTGCGGTCCGGCGCACGGAAACGCAGGGCGAACGTCAGCGATTTGCGGTCCTCCCCGACCTGCGGACCGGTGAAGACGTCGAACAGTTGCAGGTCTTCCAGCAGCTCGCCGGCGCCCTCACGGACGGCGTCGGCCACCGCCTGGGCCGGTACGTGCGCGGGCACCACGAGGCTGACGTCCTGGAAGACGGCCGGGAACGGCGACACCGTGGGCGCCGGCAGCGCCTGGACGATCGGGATGGCGTCGAGGTTCAGCTCGATGGCGCAGGTGCCGTTCGGCAGGCCGGAGCGCTCGATCACGGCCGGGTGCAGCTGTCCGGCGTGGCCGACGACGGTCTCCCCGACGAGCACCTCGGCGCAGCGGCCCGGGTGCCACGGCAGGTGCTGGGCCGCCCGCAGGCTCACCTCGACCCCGCTGGCGCGGGCGATGATGCGCGCCGCCTCGAACGCGTCCGCGGCTTCGGCCCGGCGGCCCGGGCCCCACGGGCCGCGGCGTTCGCGCAGGCCCGTCAACACCGCCGCAACGTGCTGCGGTTGGCGCGGCAACGAGGCGTCCAGCACCGCGATCTCGGTGTCGGTCGGCCGCCGGTGCACGGGGATGGGCTGCACACCCCGGGTCTCCTCGGTCGGTTGCACCACCTGCGCCAGGGCGTACAGCGCGACGTCCACCAGCCCGCGGGACACGTTGCGCACCAAGGCTTCCAGCAGCGCCGGCAGCAGCGTGGTGGCCAGATGCGGGCGGTCGGCCTCCAGCGGGTTGAGCACCTGCGTGGTCGTGCGGCGCGGGTCGTCGGCCGGCAGGCCCCACACGTCGAACACGCCCGCGGGCAGGAACGGCGTCGGCAGAATCTCGACGTAGCCGGACTGGGCGAGCGACCTGCCGATGGCGCGGCGACGCTTCTGCCCCGCGGTGAGGCCCCGGCCCGCGGGAGCCGCGGGCAGCACCGACGGGATGGACTCGAGGCCCTCCAGCCGCAGGACCTCCTCGACGAGGTCGGCCGGCTGCACCAGGTCGGGTCGCCAGCTCGGCGGCGTCACCGTCAACGCCTCGCCATCTTCGGCCACCAGCGCGCCGATCTGCTCGAGGCGCCGCGCGGTGGTGCCGGAGGGGTAGGCCACCCCGGCGAAGCGGTCGGGCAGGTCGGCGGGGATCCGAATCGGCGGGCCGGCCCAATCGGCGACCGAGTTGCCGACCGACGGGTCGCCCCGCCAATCGGTGAGCTCGCCCGACACCTCTCCGCCCGCGATGTCAGCGAGCAGCGCGGCGCATCGGTCCAGCGCGGCGACCGAGATGGCCGGGTCCACCCCGCGCTCGTAGCGCCGGGCGGCCTCGCTGGGCAGGTGCAGGCGGCGCTGCGTGCGCGAGACGGCCGCGGGGTCCCAGACGGCGGCCTCCAGCAGCACGTCGGTGGAGTCGGCACGCACCTCGGTGCTCGCCGCGCCCATCACGCCGCCGATCGCCGCCGTCGCGCGGTCGTCGACGATGAGTACGTCGGCCGGATCGAGCCGGCGCTCGATGTCGTCCAGGGTGACGACGGTCTCGCCGGGCCGGGCGAACCGCACGCCCAGGCCCCCGGAGATGCGGTTGGAGTCATGCGCGTGCATGGGGTGACCGAGTTCGAGCATCACGTAGTTGGTGACGTCCACCGCCGGCGACGTCGCGCGGATGCCCGCCAGCAGCAGCCGGCGTTGCAGCCACCACGGCGACACCGCCCCGGGGTCGATGCCGGTCACGGGCCGCAGGGCGAACCGGCGGACACCGGTTTCGGCCTGCACCGTCAGGGGCCAGGCCTCGCCATCGGCCGGCAACGGCTTCGTGTCGGCGGGGTCGACGAAGTCGAGGCCGTAGGCGCACGCGACCTCGCGGGCCAGCCCGCGCACCGACATGCAGTAGCCCCGGTCGGGGGTGATCGCCAGATGGAATACCACGTCGTCCAATCCGAGCACTGCGGCGCCGTCGGCGCCCGGCTCGGCGGTGCCGGGCGGCAGCACCAGGATCCCGGAATGGTCGGCGCCCAAACCGAGCTCGGCCGCCGAGCAGATCATGCCGTCCGAGTCGCGGCCGTAGGTCTTGCGCGCCGAGATGGCGAACCCGCCCGGCAGCGTGGCGCCGGGCAACGCCACGACCACCAAATCGCCGACGGCGAAGTTCGTTGCCCCGCAGACGATGTCGCGTTCCGCCCCCTCGCCGACGTCGACCCGGCAGGCGCGGATCGGCTTTTTGAAGCCGGTAAGCTCCTCGATGCCGGTCACCCGTCCCACGGTCAGCGGCCCGTCGACCGGGCCGAGGGTGACCACCTCCTCGACCTCGTGGCCGATGCCCACCAGCGTCTGCTCGAGATCGCCGGGGGTGACGTCCCAGCCCGGGGAGCCCGCCGCCACCACTTCCCGCAGCCAGCTGTAGGGGATGCGCATCAGGCACCCACCCCGAACGGCAACGAGAACCGGACGTCGCCCTCGACCATGTCCCGCATGTCGGGGATGCCGTTGCGGAACTGCAGGGTGCGTTCCAGGCCCATTCCGAAGGCGAATCCGGAGTAGACGTCCGGGTCAATCCCGGCGGCCCGCAACACGTTCGGGTGCACCATGCCGCAGCCGCCCCACTCCACCCAGCCGGCGCCGCCTTTCTTGCCGACGAACCACACGTCGACCTCGGCGGAGGGTTCGGTGAACGGGAAGAAGTGGGGCCGGATCCGGGTGCGCGCCTCGGGGCCGAACTCGGCGCGGGCGAAAGCGTCGAGGGTGCCCCGCAGATGCGCCATGGACAGGCCGCGGTCCACCGCCAGCCCCTCGACCTGGTGGAAGACCGGCGTGTGGGTGGCGTCCAGCTCGTCGGTGCGGAAGGTGCGGCCGATCGAGATGATGTAGACGGGCAGCTCGTGGGCGAGCAGGGTGCGCACCTGCACCGGCGACGTGTGGGTGCGCAGCAGCTGCCGGGAATCGTCCGGCGCGACGTAGAAGGTGTCCTGCTCGCTGCGCGCGGGGTGGTCGGCGGGGAAGTTGAGGGCGTCGAAGTTGAACTGCTCGGTCTCGACTTCCGGGCCCTCCGCCAGTTCCCACCCCATCGCGACGAAGGTGTCGGCAATGTGCTCGGCCAACTGGGTAATCGGGTGCCGGGCGCCGATCGGCTGCCGGCTCGACGGCAGCGTGACGTCGATGCCCTCGGCGGCCAGCACCGCCGCGTCGCGTTCGGCGCGCAGCGTCGCCAGTCGTTCGTCGTAGCTGCGCTGGACCTCAGTTCGTGCGGAGTTGACCCGCTTGCCGGCGTCGGCCCGCTCGTCCTTGGGGACGCCACCCAGCGCCTGCCGCGCCAGCGCCAGCGGTGAGCGGTCACCGAGGTGCTCGGTCTTCACGCGTGCCAGGGCCTCCAGATCGCCGGCGAGCGCGATCGCCTCCCGGGCGGCGCCGACGGCCTTGGCCAGGGCGTCCGGTGACAGGTCGACGGGCTGAGCACCCACGCGGCGACACTCTCCTTGGTGATGAGGGGCTGGCTGGAAATTGCCCAGCGCAAATGCCGATCATAGTGATGCGGTGCTCGCGGTCCGGCGGGCGCTTCGGACTAAGGGCGGCCGAGCAGCCGCGGAAGTCTAGGTCGCCGGAGCCGGCTGCGGACCGGCCAGCGCGCCGTCGTCCAACACTTCGCCGCGCGCGGTGACGAACTGCACGATCTTGTGGGCGGCCAGCGCGCCCAGCACCCCGACCGCGGGCGCCGCGGCCATGGTTCCCCAGTGGTGGGCCAGGAGCAGGAAGCCGAAACCCGACGAGGCCACCAGCATCAGGGAGCGCACCGGCGTCCAATGGATGGGCTGGCGGAACCGGGCGGACACCAGCACGCCCAGGACCACGGCGACGGTGTGCCCGGCGTCGGTGAAATCACCGCCGATGATTGCCGAGGCGATGCCGGCCGACACCCACCAGCCGACCCAGGCGGGCCGCCAGCGTTGGGGAATCACCGCCGTCATCGCGCCGAGCACCGCCAGGGCGCCGTAGCTCATCCCGACGTCGCTGGCCCGGGTGATCGAAAGGGGCAGCCAGCCGAACTCGACCGCCGCGGCGAGGGCGGCGGCCACCACCAGCGTCGCGCCGATGTGGCCGACGAGGAACGCCACGACCAGCCTGATCGTGCGCAGGTGCAGCTCGCCGAGTGCGAGCAGGCAGGTGAGGAAGGGCAGCCAGAAGTAGAGCGGACCGGCGTCGACGACCAGCGCGCTGCCCAGCAACGTGCCGACGTGGCCGTGGGCGAGGTTGTGCAGGTTGGTGCTGGCGCGCTCGACGAGCACGTCATGCGCGTGCGGGCCGAGCAGCAAGATGGCACAGCTGAGGGCAAGCAGCACCGCCACGTACCCCACCGTGAACTGGACCCGGGCGAGCCGGGTGAAGATGCCCCCAAACATTGCATCCATTATGTCGGGTAATCGGTTTCGGAAGTGTGATCGGGCGCTGTCAACTCCCTATGAGTCCTCAAACGATATATCGCTAAGTCCGCCGGGACGCCGGTGCTTTTTCCCGCAAACACCGGTTTACGTGCACGTTTGGCGACCACGCCCATCGCGTCCAGTTCGCTCTGGGCGATCAGGTCGAGTGTCGAACCTGACACCATGACCCCGCCTTTGGTGGCCCGTTCCATCACCCGCGCGGCGATGTTGACGTCGACACCCAGCCAGTCCGCCGCCAACCGCTGGGGCCGCCCGGTGTGGATGCCGACCCGCATCCGCGGCGTGTAGCCCGCCACCTCGACCGACTTCAGCGCCTCCTTGGCGGCCAGGACGGCCCGCACCGCGACCGTGGGATCGCCGAAGACGGCCATCAGGCCGTCGCCCATCCGTTTGACGATGTGGCCACCGGCGTCGAGCAGCGGCGGCTCGACCGCGCGCGCCACCTGTCGCAGCAGGGTGAGCGCCGCGTCGTCGCCGGCCTGCAGGGACCACGACGAGAAGCCGACCAGGTCGGTGAACACCAGCGTCACCTCGGGATTCGCGGGACGGCGGGCGACCGACTCGGTCAGCGCCTGCCACACCTGCAACACCCCGAGGCTGACTTCGCGCGACACCGCGTCGCGATCCCCCAGCAGCCGGTCGGCGGCACGCGCCGCGGCGCGCGGCCCACCGTCGCCGGCCGTGGACAGCGGGTCGCCGAACTCGGGATCGCCGGGTAGCAGACGTCGGGCCCGGCGGATGAACGCCACCGCGGCGGGGCTGTGATTCCGGCTGTGCAACCACTGCGAGGCGCCGTGCGCCGAGACCGGGGAACGCGGTGGCGGATCGGATGACGTCACCGTCGATTCTTCGGGCCCGCCCGAATCCGAGTCGCGACGCGCGAGTTCCACCTGGCCAGGTTATTTGGTTCCGCCGGAGGCGGGCAATGAAGCCCCCACCGTTTGTGTCGCAGCTCGCAACGTATCGCCTGATCACGGCGACGCCACACCGCTGTGGACGCCCCATAACACCCGCCGGCGCGCAACGGCCGAAATCGTAGACAACGCGCGTTGTCAAAGTTATCGTGAGCCGAGGAGGCCGAGATGACTGCCATTCCAACGCGATCCGACGATCCGCTCGGACCCGATTCTCTGACCTGGAAGTACTTCGGCGACCTACGCACGGGAATGATGGGCGTCTGGATCGGCGCGATCCAGAACATGTATCCGGAGCTGGGCGCGGGCGTCGAGGAACATTCGATCCTGCTGCGCGAGCCCCTGCAGCGGGTGGCCCGCTCGGTGTACCCGATCATGGGCGTCGTCTACGACGGCGACCGCGCGGCCCAGACCGGGCGGCAGATCACGAGCTACCACCACACCATCAAGGGCGTCGACGCGTCCGGCCGGCGGTATCACGCGCTGAACCCGGAAACGTTCTACTGGGCCCACGCCACCTTCTTCATGCTGGTGATCAAGGTGGCCGAGTACTTCTGCGGGGGTTTGACGGAGGCCGAGAAGCGGCAGCTGTTCGACGAGCACGTGCGGTGGTACCGGATGTACGGGATGAGCATGCGGCCGGTGCCCACCTCCTGGGAGGAGTTCTGCGAGTACTGGGATCGGGTCTGCCGCGAGGAATTGGAAATCAACCAGGCGACGCTGGACATCTTCCAAATTCGAATTCCCAAGCCCAAGTTCGTGCTGATGCCGACGCCGATCTGGGACCAGATGTTCAAGCCGCTGGTCGCCGGGCAGCGCTGGATCGCGGCGGGCCTGTTCGAGCCCGCGGTTCGGGAGAAGGCGGGCATGCGCTGGACGCCCGGCGACGAGGTGCTGCTGCGCCTGTTCGGCAAGCTCGTGGAACTGGCCTTCCTGGCGGTTCCCGACGAGATTCGGCTGCATCCCCGTGCGCTGGCCGCATACCGCCGAGCCGAGGGGCGGCTGCCCGGCAACGCGCCGTTGGTGGAGGCTCCGCCGTTCATGGCGCCGCCGCGCGACCGCCGCGGGCTGCCGATGCATTATTTTCCCCCCCGTTCCCGCCTCGCCCCGCGCTCGCCGCTCGACCCCGCGAAGGCCCTGATGGAGCGCGCCGGCTCGCTGGTGCACGGGACGCTGTCGCTGGCGGGCCTGCGGCCCGCCCGGGGGCGCGTCAGGGCCGCTTGAACATGCCCAGCGCCTGCGCGCTCTGGTAGAGGCAGATGGCCGCGGCGGAGGCCACGTTCAGGCTCTCGGCGCCGCCGGACATCGGGATGCGCATGCGGTGATCGGCCGCCGCCGCGAGTTCGGTTGGCAAGCCCTGTGATTCGGGCCCGAACAGCCACGCCGTCGGCCGGCCGAGCAGGGCCGCGGCCTCGTCGAGGCGCGTTTCGCCGTCCACGGTCGTCGCCAGCACCTGCAGCCCCGCGGCGCGCACGGCGCCCAGTGCGGCGGCCGCATCGGGCGCGGCGGCCACCGGGATCGAGAAGATGCTGCCGGTCGAGGCGCGCAGACACTTGCCGTTGTACGGGTCGACGCTGTGCCCGCCGAGGATCACGCCCTGTGCGCCCATCGCGTCGGCGATGCGAATCACCGTGCCGGCGTTGCCCGGCTCGCTGATCTCGACGGCGACCGCGATCAGCCGGGGCGAACCGGCCAGCACGTCCGCCAGGCCGGTCGCAGGCACCTCGCAGACGGCGATCAATCCGGCAGGGGTGACGGTGTCGGACAGCGCCTTCGCGGCCCGCTCGCTGACCACATGGACCGGACAATGCTGCGCGGCAAGCAAAGCCGCATACCGCTGCGACGCTGCTTGGGTGACGAAGACGTCGCGGACCAGGCCCCGGGCTGCCGCCGCCTCGACCAGGTTGGAGCCCTCGGCCAGGAATCGCCCCGCCCGCCGTCGGCCGACGTGGCGATGCAGTTTGACCGCCGCGGCGACCCGGGCCGAACGTTCGGTCAGCACCTGCAATGCCGGTTTAGGCGGCCTCTCCGGAATCCGAACGCGCGTTGACGTCCTCGGGCAGCGCGGCCCGGGCGACGTCGACCAGCGCGGTGAACGCCGCGGGATCGGTGATCGCGATGTCGGCGAGGTTCTTGCGGTCGACTTCGACGCCGGCGGCCTTCAAACCCTGGATCAGCCGGTTGTAGGTGATGTCGTTGGCGCGCGCCGCCGCGTTGATCCGCGAGATCCACAGTTTCCGGAACTCGCCCTTGCGCGCGCGGCGATCGCGGTAGGCGTAATTCAGCGAATGCAGCTGCTGCTCTTTGGCTTTGCGGTAGAGCCGCGAGCGCTGGCCGCGATACCCCTTGGAGGCCTTGAGAATGCTGCGCCTCTTCTTGTGGGCGTTGACCGCCCGCTTCACGCGTGCCATGGGGGTTCCTGCTCTCCTGAAAGTAACTTGAAAAGTAATTGGTTCGGGTGCCGGCGGCGACTGGCGCCGACGCTCGGCTTGTTGAAGGTCAGCCGTTCAGCAGCTTGTTGACCCGCCTGGTGTCGTTGGCCGCCACGGTGGTGCGGCCTTCCAGCCGCCGGGTCCGGGTGGAGGGCTTGTGCTCGAACAGGTGCCGACGGTTGGCTTTCTGGCGAAGGATCTTGCCGGTTCCGGTGCGCCGGAACCGCTTCGAAGCCCCGCTGTGGGTCTTGGCCTTGGGCATGTTTCCTCTAATTCTCGAAGTGCTCGCTATGTGGTCTCAGGTCAGTTGGGTGAAGGGCTGTCGGCGCCGGCGTCGGCGTCCGGTGCCGCGGCGTCCCCCGGTCCTTCGGGGTGCCGCGCCCTGGCGCGGGTCTTCGCGCCGCGGTGCGGGGCCAGCACCATCGTCATGTTCCGGCCGTCCTGCTTGGCGGACGTTTCGACGAAGCCGTATTCGGCGACGTCCGCGCCCAGCCGCTGCAGCAGGCGGTAGCCCAACTCGGGCCGCGACTGCTCACGCCCGCGGAACATGATGGTGACCTTCACCTTCGAACCCGCCTCCAGGAAGCGGATTACGTGACCCTTTTTGGTCTCGTAATCGTGATCGTCGATCTTCGGTCGCAGTTTTTGCTCTTTGACGACGGTCTGCTGCTGGTTCCGGCGGGATTCGCGCGCCTTTTGCGCCGCCTCGTATTTGAACTTGCCGTAGTCCATGATCTTGCAGACCGGGGGTCTGGCGTTCGGGGCAACTTCGACAAGGTCGAGGTCGGCGTCCGCAGCGACGCGCAGTGCGTCTTCGATGCGCACTATGCCTACCTGCTCTCCCCCGGGGCCGATCAATCTGACTTCAGGTACGCGGATGCGCTCGTTGACGCGGGTCTCAGTGCTGATGGGGCCTCCCTTGTTGGGCTGATAGATATCGTGCGCTCACGGCCAGGGCCTGGGTCGGGAGTCAGCGGCGGAAACACCACACCACCAGCAGAAAAGCCCTGCAATAGCAGGGCCCAATGCCGACCGATCACGGCTTGCAACTGGTCAAGCCGCCCGCGTTGCCCGCGGAACAGACATGCGCGATGTCTGTGACCGGACCGCCGAGCCTTGAAGAAAACCTCGTGGCGCGCGGTGGGAGTGGGACTCCACTTACTGTTCCTGGCCTTCGCCGGGATGGTCGCGGACGCCAGTTTAGCAGCCACGGGGCGGCTTTTTGCACTTCGCCCCCGACCCCGTCCGGCGCGCACGAGCACGCCCGAGCGACCGGACCAATTAGTGCTGGCCACTCTTAGCGCTTCGCCAAGCTTTTCACGGACTGAGGGCATATCCTCGCGGTCTGTGACACTCGCTTCATCTCGTTCGGGGCCCCGTTCGGGACCTCGCGGTCGGTCGCAATCCCGGTATCGCTGGGTACCGGCGGCGGCCGGGTGGATCGTGGGCGTCATCGCCACGGTTTCGTTGCTGGCCAGCGTGTCCCCCGCGCTTCGGTGGCTGATCAAGGTCCCCCGCGAGTTCATCAACAGCTATCTGTTCAACTTCCCCGACACCAGCATCGCGTGGTCGTTCGTGCTCGCCTTGCTGGCCGCGGCACTGACCGCGCGAAAACGGATCGCCTGGCTGGTGTTGCTCGGCCAGATGATCCTTGCCGCCGGCTTGAACGTCGCCGACATGGCCGCGGGCGACAACACCGCGGCCGAGACCTTCGGCGAGAACCTCGGGTTCGCGGTGCACATCATCGCGATCGTGTTGTTGGTGCTGGCGTACCGGGAGTTCTGGGCCAAGGTCCGCAAAGGCGCGCTGGTCAAAGCCGCCGCGGTGCTGGTCGCCGGGGATGTGGTCGGGATCCTGATCTCGTGGGGCCTGGTGGAGTTGTGGCCCGGAACGCTGGCGCGCCAGGACCGCCTGCCCTACGTGGCCAACCGGGTGGTCGGATTCGCCCTGGCCGATCCGGACCTGTTCACCGGCAAGCCGCACGTGTTCCTCAACGCGATCTTCGGCCTGTTCGGAGCGCTGGCGCTGATCCTGGCGACGATCGTGCTCTTCCAATCGCAGCGCGCCGAGAACGCGCTCACGGGTGAGGACGAGTCGGCCATCCGCGGGCTCCTCGAGCTATACGGCAAGCACGACTCGCTCGGATACTTCGCGACCCGCCGCGACAAGTCGGTGGTGTTCGCGCAGAGCGGCCGCGCCGCCATCACTTACCGCGTCGAGGTCGGCGTCTGCCTGGCCAGCGGTGACCCGATCGGCGACCCGCGGGCGTGGCCGCAGGCCATCGATGCCTGGCTGGGGCTGTGCCAGACCTACGGCTGGGCGCCGGGGGTGATGGGCGCCAGCACGCAGGGCGCGCGCGTCTATCGGGAAGCCGGGCTGAACGCGCTCGAGTTGGGCGACGAGGCGATCCTGCGGACCGCCGATTTCCGGCTGTCCGGTCCCGACATGCGCGGGGTGCGCCAGGCCGTGACCCGGGCCCGCCGGGCCGGGCTGACCGTGCGCATCCGCCGGCACCGCGACATCTCGGCGGAGGAGATGGCTCAGACCATCACCCGCGCCGACGCCTGGCGCGACACCCAGACCGAGCGCGGCTTTTCCATGGCGCTGGGCCGGCTGGGCGATCCGGCCGATGGGGATTGCCTGCTGGTCGAGGCGATGGACCGCGACGGCGCCGTCGTCGCGATGCTGTCGCTGGTCCCGTGGGGAACCACCGGGGTCTCCCTGGACTTGATGCGCCGCTCGCCGGGATCCCCCAACGGCACCATCGAGCTCATGGTCAGCGAGCTCGCGCTGACCGCCGAAACCCTTGGCATCAGCCGCATTTCGTTGAACTTCGCGATGTTCCGCTCGGCGTTCGAACAGGGCGCGCAACTCGGCGCAGGCCCGGTCGCCCGGTTGTGGCGGGGGCTGCTCCTGTTCTTCTCGCGGTGGTGGCAGCTGGAGACGCTGTACCGCTCGAACATGAAGTACCAACCGGAATGGGTTCCGCGCTACGCCTGCTACGAGGACGCGCGCCTGATCCCGCGGGTCGGCGTCGCCTCGGTGATCGCGGAGGGCTTCCTGGTCTTGCCGTTCACCCGCCGCGAGAGGATGCACACCGGCCATCACCCCGCCGTGCCTCCCAGACTGGCGGAGTCGGGCCTGCTGCATCACGACGGCTCGGCGCCCGACGTCAGCGAGTTGCAGCAACGACGCGACGACGCGGAACTCGAAGAGTCGAGAGCCCGCCTGCCCGAGCAGGTGCGGGTGCGCCTGGCGAAACTGAAGGTACTGCGGCGCAACGGCATTGACGCCTATCCGGTGGGAATCCCGCCCAGCCACACCGTTTCCCGGGTGCTGGACGCCGACGATCAGGAAACCGTCTCCGTCGCCGGCCGGATATTGCGGATCCGGGACTACGGCGGGGTGCTGTTCGCCCAGCTGCGGGACTGGTCGGGCGAATTGCAGGTGCTGCTGGACAATTCACGCCTGGAGCGCGGCCGCACCGCGGACTTCACCGCGGCCATCGACCTCGGGGACCTCGTCGAGATGACCGGGCACATGGGCTTTTCCAAGAACGGAACCCGCTCGTTGATCGTGCGCGACTGGCGGATGATCGGTAAGTGCCTGCGGCCGCTGCCGAACAAGTGGAAGGGGCTGACCGACCCGGAGGCGCGGGTACGGACCCGCTACGTCGACCTGGCGGTCAATCCCGAATCGCGCGAGCTGGTCACGGCGCGCAGCAGCGTCCTGCGCTCGGTGCGGGAAACCTTGTTCGCCAAGGGTTTCATCGAGGTCGAGACGCCGATCCTGCAGCAAATCCACGGCGGAGCCACCGCCCGGCCGTTCGTCACCCACATCAATACGTACGACATGGACCTTTTCCTGCGCATCGCGCCGGAGCTGTACCTGAAGCGGCTGTGCGTCGGCGGGGTGGAGCGGGTGTTCGAGCTGGGCAGGGCCTTCCGCAACGAGGGGGTGGACTTCAGCCACAACCCGGAGTTCACGCTGCTGGAGGCCTACCAGGCGCACGCCGACTACACGGCCTGGATCGACGGTAGCCGGGAGCTCATCCAAAACGCCGCACAGGCCGCCAACGGCGAGCAGACGGTGCTGCGCCCCGGCGCCGACGGCCGCCTGCAACCGGTCGACATCTCCGGGAACTGGCCGGTGAAGACCGTGCACGACGCGGTGTCCGAGGCGCTCGGGGAACGCATCGACCCCGACACGCCCCTGTCCGTTTTGCGCAAACTCTCCGATGCCGCCCACATTCCGTATCGGGCGCAGTGGGACGCCGGCGCCGTGGTGCTGGAGCTCTACGAGCACCTGGTCGAGAACCGGACCGAGCGACCGACCTTCTACATCGACTTTCCGACCTCCGTCTCGCCGTTGACCCGACCGCACCGCAGCCGGCGCGGCGTCGCCGAGCGGTGGGACCTGGTGGCCTGGGGGGTCGAGTTGGGGACCGCGTACAGCGAGCTCACCGACCCGGTGGAGCAGCGCCGCCGCCTGCAGGAGCAGTCGCTGCTGGCCGCCGGCGGCGACCCCGAGGCGATGGAGCTCGACGAGGACTTCCTGCAAGCCATGGAGTACGCGATGCCGCCCACCGGCGGGCTCGGCATGGGCATCGATCGGCTCGTCATGCTCATAACCGGCCGCAGCATCCGCGAAACCCTGCCATTTCCGCTGGCCAAGCCCCACTAGGCGGCCCGCGACGCGCGGTCGGCCCGACGGCGAACATTCGGTGAATATGTTCCAGGCCGGTTAACGATGGATCACAATGAATGCCGTGACCGCGTCGACGACCAATGCCACGACGCAGTTGCTGGCAAGCAGCCACACCTCGCTGATGCACGGCTGGGTGCCCACCACGATCCAGGTGGTGACCGCGATCGTGCTGACGCTGGCCGTCGGATGGCGATCGCGGCGGTGGCGGGCGGTGTGGTTGCCGGCGGCTGCGCTAGCCGGCGCCGCCGTGGCCTACCTGACGCACTGGTACATCGTCGACCGCGGCCTGTCCGACGAACCCGCGCCGACGGCACTGTGGCTCTGGATCACGTTGACCGGCATGGCGGTGGCGGTGCTGATCCTGGGGTGGCGCGGCGCTCGCCGCTGGCGGCGCGGGGCGGGCCTGCTGGCCGTGCCGTTGTGCGCGCTGTGTGCCGCCCTGGTGCTCAACCTATGGGTCGGCTACTTCCCGACCGTGCAGGCCGCGTGGAGCCAGATCTCCTCCGGTCCCCTGCCCGATCAGACCGACCCGGCCACCGTCACCGCGATGGCCGCCAAACGGGCACGCCCACCGCACGGCAGCGTGGTTCCGGTGGTGATCCCCTCTGACGCCTCGCATTTCAAGCATCGCGGTGAGCTGGTTTACCTGCCGCCCGAATGGTTCACCAGCAGCCCGCCGCCGGCGCTGCCGACGGTCATGATGATCGGCGGCCAGTTCAACACCCCGGCGGACTGGACCCGCGCGGGCAACGCGGTCAAGACTATCGACGACTTTGCGGCCGCCCACGACGGCAAGGCGCCGGTGTTGGTGTTCGTCGACTCCGGAGGGGCCTTCAACAACGACACCGAGTGCGTCAACGGCGTCCGCGGTAACGCCGCCGACCATCTGACCAAAGACGTTGTGCCGTATATGGTTTCCAAGTTCGGCGTCAGCGGCGACCGGTCCCACTGGGGCATCGCCGGCTGGTCGATGG
Source organism: Mycobacterium sp. E2733 (assembly GCF_001667585.1). GTDB lineage: Bacteria > Actinomycetota > Actinomycetes > Mycobacteriales > Mycobacteriaceae > Mycobacterium. Next base: position 188,649 of record NZ_LZJZ01000027.1, on the reverse strand, counting down.
GCGGGACTTGCGCCGTGGACCTGACCGTCATGCACCCCGACATGTTCAGCGCGTTCGTCGACGTCGCGGGGGACTTCTTCCCCAACGCCGGAAGCAAGACCCAAACCATCGCCCGGCTCTTCGGCGGAAACGCCGACGCGTGGGCGGCATTCGACCCGACGACGGTGATCAGCCGGCACGGGACGTACAGCGACGTGGCCGGCTGGTTCGCGATCTCCTCCGACGGCCCGCCCGCGCCGCGCCGCGACCCGATGATGACCGACAGCGGCGCGATCCGTCTCGCAAGAGGGGAAGCGGCAGCCAACCCCGGCAACCAGGCGGCGGCCGCTTACTCGCTGTGTTCGCTCGGCCGCGCCAACGGGATCGACTGCGCGGTGCTGGCGCAGCCGGGCAAGCACGATTGGCCGTTCGCCGACCGGGTCTTCGCCGCCGCGCTGCCGTGGCTGGCCGGCCGGCTGGGCACGCCGGGAATTCCGCGGACCACGTTGCCCGGCGCCGCCCCGGCCGCGCCTGCCACCCCGGTCGTCGTCCCTGCCGACCATTCCAATCCCGCCCGGCGGTAGGCCGCTGGTGTTTGCCGTTGCGCGGGTTCGGCGCGCCATCTTTGCGCGGCACTGCAATCCGTGGAGCGCCTGGACCCGCTGGGCGAGCACCCCGCTGATCCTGGTGCCACCGTGGACGCGGCGCTGGAACCATGCGGCGTGGATTGGCCTGTGGCTGGCCGTCAACCCGTTCGTATTCGGCAAGCCGGCGCACGAGCGGGCGTGGTCGACGCGGGCGATGCTGGGCGAGGAGTTGTGGATCAGCCGTCGACCCCGGGACGCGGCCATGGTGGTCAGCGCGCTGACATCGGTGGCCGCGATCGGTGCCGTCGTCGCCGCGCGCCGCCGTCGCCCGCTGCCCGCCGCGGCCGCTGTCACGGTGCAGATGGCGCTGACGCTGGTGTACTGGGAGCAAATGGTGCGCTATCTGGAGCGCGAGCGGCGGGACCCGGCCGGGCTTTTAGTAACGTGACCCTCATGCCCGACGAACCGACCCCGCCCGATCCCGGGTACGACAGCGCCGGTGTGCCGACCTTCGAATCCGTCCGCGAGAAGATCGAAAATCGCTACGCGACATCCTTGGGCGACGCGGAATTGGACGCCGAGTCGCCGGAGGGCCGCTCTGTCGCCGAGCAATACGACGAACGCGAGCGCGCCGCGGCCGATCGGCTGGCCGAGTTCCGCGAGTCGATGCGCAAGGACGAGGGCTAGGGCGGCTGGCTTAGCGTCGGGGGGACGTCGATGAGTGAAACGCAGCCCGGTTCGCGGATCGGGAGCCGGTTCGGGCCGTATCAACTGCGCCGCCTGCTGGGCCGCGGCGGGATGGCCGTTCAGGCGGTGACTTTGCGCCGCCGGCTCGACCGCCGCGGCGGGGCGACCCGGCCGATAACCTCGGCGAGGAACTTCCCGGTGTAGCTTTCCGGCACCGCGGCGATGTCCTCCGGGGTGCCTTCGGCGACAACGGTTCCGCCCTCGGCGCCACCCTCGGGCCCCATGTCGACGATCCAGTCCGACGTCTTGATGACGTCCAGGTTGTGCTCGATGACGATGACGGTGTTGCCCTTGTCCACCAGCCCGTTGATGACGGTGAGCAGCTTGCGGATGTCGTCGAAATGCAGCCCGGTGGTGGGCTCGTCGAGGATGTAGACGGTCCGCCCCGTCGAGCGCTTCTGCAGTTCGGCGGCCAGCTTGACGCGCTGCGCCTCGCCACCGGACAACGTCGGGGCGGGCTGACCCAGCCGGACGTAGCCCAGGCCGACGTCGACGAGCGTGCGCAGGTAGCGGTGAATGCCGGTGATCGGCTCGAAGAAGTCCGCCGCCTCCTCGATCGACATGTCCAGCACTTCGGAGATGGTCTTGCCCTTGTAGTGCACTTCCAGCGTTTCGCGGTTGTAGCGCGCGCCGTGGCAGACCTCGCACGGCACGTACACGTCGGGCAGGAAGTTCATCTCGATCTTGATCGTGCCGTCGCCGGTGCACGCCTCGCATCGGCCGCCCTTGACGTTGAACGAGAACCGGCCCGGTTGGTAGCCACGGACTTTGGCCTCCGTAGTGGCCGCGAACAGGGTGCGGATCTTGTCGAACACGCCGGTGTAGGTGGCCGGGTTGGACCGCGGCGTGCGACCGATCGGCGACTGGTCGACCCGCACCAGCTTGTCCAGATGGTCCAGACCCGTCACCCGGGTATGCCGCCCCGGGACCAGCCGGGCACCGTTGAGCCGGTTGGCCAGCACCGTGGCCAGGATGTCGTTGACCAGTGTCGACTTGCCGGAGCCGGACACGCCGGTCACCGAGGTGAGCACGCCGAGCGGGAACGAGACGTCGATGCCGCGCAGGTTGTGCTCGCGGGCGCCGACGACGGTGAGCTGACGCTTGCGGTCTATCGCACGCCGGATCGCCGGCATCTCGATGGCTTCCTTGCCCGACAGGAAGGCGCCGGTGATCGAGTCCTCGTTGGCCAGGAGCTCGGCGTACGTCCCGCTGTGCACGATCTCGCCTCCGTGCTCACCGGCGCGGGGACCGATGTCGACGATCCAGTCGGCGTGGGCGATGGTGTCCTCGTCATGCTCGACGACGATCAGCGTGTTGCCCAAATCCCTGAGCCGCGTGAGGGTTTCGATGAGCCGACGGTTGTCACGCTGGTGCAGCCCGATCGACGGCTCGTCGAGCACGTAGAGAACGCCCACCAGGCCGGAGCCGATCTGGGTGGCCAGCCGGATCCGTTGCGCCTCACCGCCGGACAGGGTGGCCGCCGCGCGCGACAGTGACAGGTAGTCCAGCCCGACGTCGAGCAGGAAGCCGAGCCGCGACTGGATTTCCTTGAGCACCTGCCCGGCGATCGCCTGCTCTCGGTGCCCCAGGGTGAGCGCGTTCAGGAAGTCCGAGCAGTCCGAGATCGACAGCTCGCACACCTCGGCGATGGACTTCTTGCCGCGCCCCCCGGCGGACAGCGAGACCGCGAGGATCTCCGGCTTGAGCCGGGTGCCCTCGCACTCCGGGCAGGGGACGTCACGCATGAAACCCTCGTAGCGCTCCTTCATCTGCTCGGACTCGGTCTGGGCCATCTTGCGCTGCAGGAACGCCAGCACACCCTCGAAATCCGCGTAGTACGAACGGGTTCGGCCGTACCGGTTGCGGTAGCGCACATGCACCTGGTGGTCGGAGCCCTCGAGGATCGCCTTGCGCGCCTTGGCCGGCAGCTTGCGCCAGGGCGTGTCGACGTCGAAGCCCAGCTCGTCGCCGAGCCCGGCCATCATGCGGGTGAAGTACTCCGCGGTGTGGCCCGTCGACCACGGGGCGACCGCACCCTCGGCGAGCGTCCTTTCGGGATCGGGCACCACCAGGTCGGGGTCGACCTCCTTGCGGATGCCCAGGCCGGTGCACTCGGGGCAGGCGCCGTAGGGCGAATTGAACGAGAACGACCTCGGTTCCAGGTCGTCGACCGCCAGCGCGTGCCCGTTGGGGCAGGCCAGCTTCTCGGAGAACCGCTGCTCCCGGTGATGATCGGGCTCGTGGGCCCCGTGGTCCGGGAACTCCAGCACCACGATGCCGTCGGCCAGGTTCAGCGCGGTCTCGACCGAATCGGTGAGCCGCTGCTTGGCGCTGGCCTTGACGGTGAGGCGGTCGACCACCACCTCGATGTCATGCTTTTCTTGCTTCTTCAGCTTGGGCGGATCGGTCAGCGAGTGCACCACGCCGTCGACCCGGACCCGGCTGTAGCCCTGCGCGTTCAGCTTCTCGAACAGGTCGGCGAACTCGCCCTTGCGGGTGCGCACCACCGGGGCGAGCACCAGAAAGCGGGTGCCCTCCGGCATCGCCAGCACCTGGTCGACGATTTGCTGGGGGGTCTGGCGGGCGATCCGCTCGCCGCACACCGGGCAGTGCGGCGTGCCGGCGCGGGCGTAGAGCAGCCGCAGGTAGTCGTACACCTCGGTGATCGTCCCGACGGTCGACCGCGGGTTGCGGTTGGTCGACTTCTGGTCGATGGACACGGCCGGGGACAGGCCCTCGATGAAGTCGACATCCGGCTTGTCCATTTGGCCCAGAAACTGGCGGGCATAGGCGGACAGCGACTCGACGTACCGGCGCTGGCCCTCGGCGAAAATCGTGTCGAAGGCCAGCGACGATTTGCCCGACCCCGACAGCCCGGTGAAGACGATCAGCGCGTCGCGCGGTAGGTCGAGGTCGACGCCCCGCAGATTGTGTTCGCGGGCGCCCTTGACGATCAGGCGGTCAGCCACGCTGCCCTCTCTCAGTGGATCTTTACGTGTTGCAGCCGGTAATGCGCACGGCGCATTCCATGCTATGTGCCCGTACCGACAAGCAACGTTTGACCAGTAACGTGGCCGCTATGACTGCCCCCGACAAGGTGAGCGACAACTACACCGGACACGTCGATCCTGGTACTGCGGCCCGCCGGACCCTACCCGGCGCCACGATCCTAAAGGTGTCGGTGGGCCCCATGGACAACAATGCGTATCTGGTGACATGTTCCGCGACCGGGGAGACGTTGTTGATCGACGCCGCCAACGACGCGGACGTCTTGATCGGTCTAATCCGGCGCTACGCGCCGAGGCTGTCACTGATCGTGACCAGCCACCAGCACTGGGACCATTGGCAGGCCCTCGAAGCCGTGGCCGCGGCCACCGGCGCGCCAACCGCGGTCAACGAGATCGACGCCGAACCGCTGCCGGTCAAACCGGAGCGTTTGCTCGCGGGCGGCGACACCCTGCACATCGGCAAGCTGACATTCGACGTCATCCACCTGCGCGGGCACACGCCGGGATCGATCGCGCTGGCCCTCGACGGGCCCGCGACCGGCGGGGTCACGCAGCTGTTCACTGGCGACTGCCTGTTCCCCGGCGGGGTCGGCAAGACGTGGCAGGCCGGGGACTTCAGGCAGCTGCTCGACGACGTCACCACCCGGGTGTTCGACGTGTACGACGACTCCACCGTCATCTACCCCGGCCACGGCGACGACACCGTGTTGGGCGAAGAGCGCCCTCACCTGGGCGAATGGCGCGCGCGGGGCTGGTAGGCCCTACTGGCGATCGCGAGCTAGTTCGTGGTGTGGACGATCAGCACGTCCACCTTGGCGCGCCGCGACACGTTGGCCGGCACCGATCCGAGCAGCCGGCCCGCGATCGTGCTCAGTCCGACGTTTCCGACGACCAACAGGTCGGCCTTTTCGTCCTCGGCCAGCTTGACCAGCGCGTCGACCGGGGCGCCCTCGATCGGGCGCTCTTCGACGTTCTTGGCCCCGGCCTTGTGCGCCCGCTCCTTGGCGTCCTGCAGGATCGCGTAAATCGGCGCGGTGCCGGACACCTTGTAGCTCTCGTTCCGCAGTGCGTCGGCGGCCCGGCTGTCCTCATGCTGGGGCAGGTACGCCGAAGCGACGATCAGCCTGGCGTCGGGTCCGGCGATCTGCGCCGCCTTGTCTACCGCACGCATCGACGAGTCCGAGCCGTCGGTTCCCACCACCACAGTCTGATAGGCGCCCATTTACCCTCCCAGTTTCGGTTGGTCAGCCAACCCAAGACAGTATCGCGTTTGCCCGTTGCAGAGGGAACAGATTACCGACACCGCGTGGCGCGGCGTGTCGACAATTTGCGGGGCCGCGCTGGGCCAGCGGACAATATCGCCGATGACAAAACAATCAAATGCTCAGGCCCGAGGCGGAAAGCGTTGCATAACGCAGCTTTTCGCGGAATGCGGGCGCCCGCGGCTAATAGGCCGGCCGCGATTTGTGAGCCGGCCCCGCGATTCCGCTTTACAGTGACAAGCATCATGTCCATGCCCACCGTCGAGCAGCGCGTCGCGGACGGAGTCGAGGAGCCCGCGCCCGCGCGTCCGCCGGGCCGGTTGCTCGACCCGTGGGCGATCGCCGTGTTCGCGGCCGTGGTCAGCGGCGCGTGGGCCTGCAGGCCCTCCCTGTGGTTCGACGAGGGGGCGACCATCTCGGCCGCCGGGAGCCGGACGCTGGCGGAGCTGTGGCGGCTGCTGGGCCACATCGACGCCGTGCACGGGCTGTATTACCTGGTGATGCACGGTTGGTTCGCGCTGTTTCCGCCGACCGAGTTCTGGTCGCGGGCGCCCAGCGCCCTGGCGGTGGGCGCCGCCGCCGCGGGCGTCACGGTATTCACCCGGCAGTTCTCGACACGGCCGACGGCGATCTGCGCCGGTGTCATGTTCGCCATCCTGCCGCGCACCACCTGGGCGGGCATGGAGGCGCGGCCCTATGCCTTCGCCGCCGCCGCGGCGGTCTGGCTGACCGTATTGCTCGTCGTCGCCGCCCGCCGCAACAGAGGGCGATTGTGGGTTTGCTACGCGCTGGCATTAATGCTGTCGATTCTGCTCAATTTGAACATGGTGCTGTTGGTGCCGGTTTACGCCGTAATGGTGCCGCTGTTGGCGCCCGAGAAAGCGCGGAAATCCGCGGTTATCTGGTGGGCGATCAGCTCGTGCGTTGCGGTCGCGGCCATGACGCCGTTCATCGTGTTCGCCCACGCGCAGGTTTGGCAGGTCAACTGGATTTACCCGGTCAGCTGGCATTACGCGTTCGACATCATCCTGCGCCAGTATTTCGACCACAGCGTCCCGTTCGCCATCCTGTCGGCCGTCCTCATCGTGGCGGCGGTCGCGGCCCGGCTGGCCGGCGTCCGGCCCCCGGCCGGCGACACGCGTCGGCTGTTGATCATCTGCTCGGCGTGGGTGGTCATCCCCACCGCGCTCGTGGTCATCTATTCGGCCGTCAGCGAACCGATCTACTACCCCCGCTACCTGATCTTCACCGCCCCCGCGATGGCCGTAGTCCTGGCCGTTTGCATCGTCACGATCGCCCGCAGGCCGGGGCCCATCGCGACAGTGGTGCTGGCGTGCGCCGTCGCCGCGGTGCCGAACTACCTGTTCGTTCAGCGCTGGCCGTACGCCAAGGAGGGCTGGGACTACAGCCAGGTGGCCGATTTGATCAGCTCCCACGCCGCGCCGGGTGACTGTCTGCTGGTGGACAACACCGTGCCGTGGCGGCCCGGGCCGATCCGCGCCCTGCTGGCGACCCGGCCCGCGGCCTTCCGGTCGCTCATCGACGTCGAACGCGGCGCCTACGGGCCGAAGGTGGGGTCGCTGTGGGACGGCCACGTCGCCGTGTGGCTGACGACGGCCAAAATCAACAAATGTCCCGCGATCTGGACGATTACCAATAAAGACACGTCGCTGCCCGACCATCAATCCGGGCCGTCATTGCCACCGGGAGCCGCATTCGGGCGCGCCCCGGCTTATCGGTTCCCGAGTTATCTCGGTTTCCGCATTGTCGAACGTTGGCAGTTCCATTATTCGCAGGTGGTGAAGTCCACGCGGTGATTGCCGCTTTGCCGACGGCGTGAACCGCCATTCGTTGGGTAGTTGACGAGTATGCAGAGCTGGCTGGCCGCGCCGCTCCTGGGTGGCAACGTACAGGGTGTCCGGCACCTCGTCGAACTGTTCGTCGCGTTCGGGTTGACCACGCTCATCGGCCTGGAACGCACCATCCAGGGCAAGAGCGCCGGATTGCGGACCCAGACGATCGTCGGGACCTCGGCGGCGTTGATCATGCTGGTCAGTAAGTACGGCTTCGCCGACGTCCTCTCGGGCGGCACGGTCATGCTGGACCCGTCCCGCGTCGCGGCCCAAATCGTTTCCGGGATCGGCTTTTTGGGCGCGGGCATCATCATCACCCGACGCGGTGCGGTGCACGGGCTCACGACGGCGGCCGCGGTGTGGGAATCGGCCGCAGTCGGCATGGCCGTGGGCGCCGGCTTGCTGCTGCTGGCCGCCGCGGTCGTGGTCCTGCACTTCGTCAGCGCGCTGCTTTTCAAGGGCATCGAGGGCCGCTTGACGGCCCAGCTGCGCGGCACCGTGCGGGTGCAGATCATCTACGAAAACGGCCGGGGAATGCTGCGGGAGGTGCTGCGAATCTGCGGGCAGCGGAACTGGCAGCTCACCGAGCTCGACGCGGATGCCCACGACATCGACGACGGCGAGGTCCGGGTGACCATGACTTTGTCGGGCAGCAAGATTGCGAACGCACGGCAAGTTTTCGGCGACGTTGACGGGGTGGTCGCGGTCCTACAGGCCGACGACAACCCCGACTGAGCCCGGCACGAACTAGCCGACCGGCTGCGCCTCGCGCACGCCTCGGGTCGCGCGGTAGGAAACCGCCACACCGGCGGCGCTCAGCGCGGTGAACACCGTGAACAGCCAGTGCGCCGCCATCCCGTCGCCTCCCTTGGCGGTGTTGACCACCACGCCGGCCAAACCGGCGGCGATCGCGGCGGAGATCAGCTGGACGGTGTTGATCGCCGCCGAGGCGGCGCCGCCCTCGGCGGGGTCGGCGACCGAGGCCATCGCGCGCGCCGACAAATGCGGCCAGGCCATTCCGATCCCGGTCCCGGCCACCAGCAGTGCCACCGCCCACAGCCCCGCCGTCCACGGGGACGCGTCGCCGCGTCGCGCGACCGCCGCCAGGGCCAGGCCGGACGCGGCGACAATCGGCGCCGCCACAATCACCCGCCCGATCGTTCGCGGGCTCTCCAGCGATGCGCTGATGATCTCGCTGACCGTCCAGCCCAGCGCCAGCGCGGCTCCCAGGAAGCCGGCCGCGATCGGCGTCAGATGCGCCAGCCGCTGGCCGAACAGCGGCACGTAGGTGTTCACCATCGCGGCCCCCATCAGCGCGCCCATGGTCAGGTAGATCCACTTCAACGGACCGGGGCCGAACACGCTGGGCGGCAAGATCGCCGCGTGCGTCCGCCAGTCGACAACCACGAACACCCCCACCAGCGCGATGCCGGCGGCGAGCAGCGCGAACGTCGCCAGCGTGTTGCGCGGAATCTGGGCGACGCTGACCGCCAGCGCGGCCGCACCGATCAGCAGCAGCGACCGCACCGGCACCTTCCTCGACGGCATGGCGGTGCTGGGCTCGACGCGGGCCATTGCGACCGGCACCAGCATGGCCATCAGGCCGGTCAGCACGGCCATCGCCACGAAGGCCCAGCGCCACAAGCCGAGCTGGGCGAACAGCCCGCCCGTCGTGGGACCGACCACCGTAGCCACGCCCCACATCGCCGACACCAGTGCCGAGGCACGCGTCCACAGCGCGCGCGGCAGCGCGGAATTGATGACGGCGTATCCGAGGCCGGCCAGCAGCCCCCCGGCCACGCCCTGCAGGGCGCGCCCAGCTATCAAAACCTGCATGTTCGGCGCCGCCGCGCAAACCAGGCTGGAGACGCCGAACACGGCAAGTCCGGTCAGGTAGGACGAGCGCGCCCCGACGCGCAACAGCATCGGATTGACCATCGCCGCCGCCACCACCGACCCGACCAGATACAAGGTCGTCACCCAGGCGTAGAGCCTGCTGCCGCCGATTTCGGCGATGGTGTTGGGCAACAAGCTGGTGGTCAGGAACTCGTTGGTGGCGTAGAGGGCCACTCCGCCGGCCAGCAGGATGGAGGTCCTCAGATACCTGGGACCCAGCAGCTGGTCCCAGCCGCCGGTGACGGTCGCGGTGTCGGTCACCCTTCTACCGTATGGGGTGTCGCGATAGTGCCGACCTGAGATCCGCTGCCAGCAAACTCATTTCAGGCCGGCGGCATCCATCCCCCGCAGTTCCTTCTTCAGGTCGGCGATCTCGTCGCGGAAGCGTGCGGCCAGCTCGAACTGCAAGTCACGGGCGGCGGCCATCATCTGCTCGGTGAGGTCCTTGATCAGGTCGGCCAGTTCGGCCCGCGGCATGCTGGTCGTGTCGCGGCCCTCGAACACGCCGGCGCTGACGGCGCGGCCCGGCTCGCCCTGGGCGCGCCGGCCCCGCGAGGAGTTGCGTCCCGAGCCGCCGATCCCCACCGTTTCGCTGTCGTCGGCCTCGCGGTAGACCTGGTCGAGGATGTCGGCGATCTTCTTGCGCAGCGGCTGCGGGTCGATGCCGTGGGCCTCGTTGTAGGCGACCTGCTTGGCCCGCCGCCGTTCGGTCTCGTCGATCGCCTCCTTCATCGAGTCCGTGATGGAGTCCGCATACATGTGGACTTCGCCCGAGACGTTGCGGGCGGCGCGGCCGATGGTCTGGATGAGGCTGCGCGAGGACCGCAGGAAGCCCTCCTTGTCGGCGTCCAGGATCGCCACCAGCGACACCTCGGGCAGGTCCAGCCCCTCGCGGAGCAGGTTGATGCCGACGAGCACGTCGTACTCACCCAGCCGCAGCTGGCGCAGCAGCTCCACCCGGCGCAGGGTGTCGACCTCGGAGTGCAGATAGCGCACCCGAATGCCCATCTCCAGCAGGTAATCGGTGAGGTCTTCGGCCATCTTCTTGGTCAGGGTCGTCACCAGCACCCGCTCGTCTGCGTCGGTGCGCTTGCGGATCTCGCCGATCAGGTCGTCGATCTGCCCCTTGGTCGGCTTGACCACGACCTTCGGGTCCACCAGTCCGGTCGGCCGGATCACCTGCTCGACGAACTCACCGCCGGCCTGGCTGAGTTCGTACGGGCCGGGGGTGGCCGACAGGTACACCGTCTGCCCGATCCGGTCGGCGAACTCCTCCCACGTCAGCGGGCGGTTATCGCACGCAGACGGCAGCCGGAAGCCGTATTCGACCAGGTTGCGTTTACGGGACATGTCGCCCTCGTACATGCCCCCGATCTGCGGCACCGTGACGTGCGACTCGTCGATGACGAGCAGAAAGTCGTCCGGGAAGTAGTCGAGCAGGGTCGCCGGCGGCGAGCCCGGGCCGCGACCGTCGATGTGCCGCGAGTAGTTCTCGATGCCCGAGCAGAAGCCGACCTGACGCATCATCTCGATGTCGTAGTTGGTGCGCATCCGCAGCCGCTGCGCCTCCAGCAGCTTGCCCTGACCCTCCAGCTCGGCCAGCCGCGCGGCCAGCTCCTCCTCGATCGTGGAGATCGCGTGGGCCATCCGCTCCGGGCCGGCGACGTAGTGGGTCGCGGGGAAGATCCGCAGCGAGTCGACCTGGCGGATCACGTCGCCGGTCAGCGGGTGCAGGTAGTACAGCGCCTCGACCTCGTCGCCGAAGAACTCGATGCGCACCGCCAGCTCCTCGTAGGACGGGATGATCTCGACGGTGTCGCCGCGCACCCGGAACGAGCCACGGGTGAAGGACAGGTCGTTGCGGGCGTACTGCACGTCGACCAGCAGCCGCAGCAGCGCGTCGCGGGGCACCTCAGTGCCCACGCTGAGTTCCACGGAGCGGTCCAGATACGACTGCGGGGTGCCCAGGCCGTAGATGCACGACACCGACGCCACCACGACGACGTCACGCCGCGACAGCAGCGACGACGTCGCGGAATGCCTCAGCCGCTCCACGTCGTCGTTGATCGAGCTGTCCTTCTCGATGTAGGTGTCGGTCTGCGCGATGTACGCCTCGGGCTGGTAATAGTCGTAGTACGACACGAAGTACTCAACGGCGTTGTGCGGCAGCATCTCTCGCAGTTCATTGGCCAGCTGAGCGGCCAGCGTCTTGTTCGGCGCCATGACCAGCGTGGGCCGCTGCAGCCGCTCGATGAGCCAGGCGGTGGTGGCCGACTTTCCCGTGCCGGTGGCGCCGAGCAGCACCACGTCGCGCTCCCCCGCTTTGATGCGGCGTTCCAGCTCGTCGATGGCGGCCGGCTGGTCGCCGGCGGGCGCGTGCGGGCTGACCACCTCGAAGTGGCCGCCGGCGCGCACGACCTCGTCGACCGCGCGGTATTCCGAATGGGCGAGTACCGGATGTTCCGTGGCGAAAGCCATGCCACCAGGGTAGAACCGCCCACCGACAAGCGTCGCCGTGCTGGTCAACGCGGCCACATCCGTCACATCAGTACCAACTTGACGGGACAAGGCGGTCCGCGAACTTGAGAGCGCGGGCGAATATCGGATTCGAAGGTCGCCTATTGGTGCGGACGGCCGCTATCCCGCCGGACGGGCCCACGTCCGGGTGACGGGGTCACACTGCAGCAGATAGCCGTCGTTCGAAGTGGTCATCGCGAACACCGAAGTGCCCGGGCGGTCGCACGAGCTGCCGGAGGCGTGCACGCCCATCGTGATCGGGGCCTTGGCCCAGCTGTTGCCCTCGCAGACGATCTGCTCGCTGTTGGTCGGGTCGTAGGCCAGCTTGTCGATGTCGGCGCACAACCCGCCCAGCACGGGCGGCGCCGGGGCCGACGCCGCCGTCGACGTGCTGACGGCCTGGCCGGGGTCGCTCAGGTTCACGCCGGCGGGCACGTCACCGACCCGGGTCGCCACCACGGGCACCCGCACCACCGCGCCCTGGGCGCCGCACTCGTTGCTGAGCACGGTCTCGGTCACGGTGCCGCGCAGGGTGCCGTCGGATTGGGGCGCCAGCGACCAGGCGAGGGTCTCCTGCTGGGCGGCCCGGGCCTGGCCGTGCGGTTGGGTACAAGGCAGCCGCTCCTGTTGGGGCGCGCCCTGCCAGTAGCCGCCGACAAAGTGCAGTGTGTCCGTCTTGCCCCCGTCGGCCGTTTGGTGGGCGGCGTTGTCCAGCCGGGTCCCGGTGGCCGCGCATCCGTTGGTGGTGCACACCGAACGGAAAGCCCACCAGCCGGTGGCGGGGCCGTCGTGGCGGATCGCGACGCCATTGGTGGTCCGCTTGCCCTGGTCGTAGTCCAGCTTGTAGCTCCCGTCGAGCACCGGTCCGCCGGACCTGGCCGGCGCGGGGACGGACGGCTTGGACGCGAGGGCCGGGTTGGCCGGCGGCGTGTCCGGCTCAACCGAGTACAGCACCGATCCGGTGGCAGCCACGGCCACGAGCATCGCGCACACCAACCCGATCGCCCACCGCGTCCGCGAGGAGAACCGGTGGTTCGTCGCCGCAGCGACGGCGCGCGGTCCGCGCTGCGGCGGCGCCGTCAACCCGGCCCGGCCGCGCGGGCCGGCTTCGGCGACACCGGCGGCAAATGCGCGACACCGCTCGAACCTGTCCTCGGGTCGTTTGGCCAACGCCTTGCGAAACACCTCATCGAGATGCGCCAGCTCCGGGCGGTAATCGCTGAGCCGGGGCGGATCCTCGTGCAGGTGCTGGCCGATCACCGCGATCGGATTCGAGTGCTGAAACGGCGGTGCACCGGTGAGCAGATGGAAAGCCGTTGCGGCCAAGGCATATTGGTCTGCCCGTCCGTCGATGTTGGATCCCGTCAACTGTTCCGGCGCGGCGTACGCCACCGTACCCACGGCGACGTTGGTCTCGGTGATTCCGCTGATGTCACCAAGGTGACGCGCGACACCGAAGTCCGCCAACAGGATTCGGCGTTCCCCGTCTTCCGGATGGGTGAGCAGGATGTTGGCCGGTTTGACGTCGCGGTGCAGCAGTCCGCGGTCGTGGGCGTAGTCGAGGGCCCCCGCGACGGCGTGGATGATGGCGCACACCTCCTGGATCGGCATCCCGTCCCGGTAGCGCTCTTTCACCAGCCGGGAGGCGTCGGTGCCCTCGACGTAGTCCATGGAAATCCAGAGGTGACCGTTGAATTCGCCGCGGTCGTGCACGCCGACAATGTGCGGATGCCACAGCGTCGCGGCGAGATCGGCCTCGCGGTTGAACCTTTCGCGAAATTCGGGATCGGCCGTGACCGCCTCCGCCAGCACCTTGATCACGTCGCGACGCGGCAACCGGGGGTGCAGTGCCAGATACACCTCGGCCATGCCACCGGCACCCAGCTGCCGCAGGATCGTGTAGCCGGCGAACGGCGCCCCGCCGGATATCGACGGGCGAGACCCATCGGCCCGCTTTGGGGCCTCGGGCTCGACGCTCGGGGCCGAGCTGACCGGAGGAATGCGGCGGAACAGGTGGGAGATCGTCACGGCGGGCAGCGAGTGAAAGCTCGCGCGCATCGCCGCGCCGGCCTGACGCGGGTTCCTCAGCAGCCGGCGCCCGGCGCCGATGCGCCGGGTAGTCCCTTTGTGTTCATCCATCTACCGCCTCGTCCCCTCGTCCTTCGCATTGCCAGGGCATCGCGATTGGGCCGTTGCTCCGCGTCGGCGCTGCGGCCGGCACCACGGTGTGCCCGGCGCCCCGCGAAACAACCGACTGCACCCCCTCCGTTCAGATCATGCCGGATCCCGGTGGGGGGTTCGCCTCAGCAAGCTATGAAACGGTTATGAGTGGCCGGACCGAAACATAGCGAAATCACAGGCGATCCCGATAGAGACCACTCACCCGACGCACCGATACTTGTGTAGTGACTCGACCCGCCCCGCCCATCCTGACGATTCGGCACGACGGGTCCCAACGATCCTTCGCGGCCGGCCACGAGGTGGTCATCGGCCGCGATACCAACGCCGACGTGCGCATCGCCGATCCACGGATCTCGCGTGCCCACCTGATCCTGCGTTTCGACCAAGGCCGCTGGCTGGCAATAGACAACGGGTCGCTGAACGGAACCTATCTCAACGGCTACCGGATGCCGGTCATCGACGTCCACGACGGTCAGAGCATTCACGTCGGCAACCCGCAGGGGCCACGGCTGACCTTCGCCATCGGACCGCGGCAGGGCTACACCGACCGGCCGGGCAGGACGCGGCCGAGCCCGGGGGCCGGGCCGCCGACGCTGGCTTGGTCGGCGCTTCCCGAGCAGACGAATCCGGTCAGGAATCCAGGCCGGTGCGGCGCCAACGCGGCACCGTCGCGACCGCTGCCGCCCAGGCCGCCGGTGGGGGTGCCGAATTCGCCGTCCCGCCAGCGGGTTTCACCGCCCCGCCCGGCGCCGGACGGGCCCGTGCCCGCGCCGGGCCTCCGCGGCGCACCGCTCAACGAGCGGACCGTCGTGCACGCCGGCGCGGCGCCGCCAGCCGCGACGCCGCCCACCGAACTCACCGTGGTCGACGCCAAGACCGCCGACGTGTCGAACCTTGCGACGCGGTTTGTGAAGTTGCTTTCACCGCGCTCGTCGGCCGCCGCGGGCACCCCGGGCGCCAGGACGATTGGTCGCGCCGCGGAGAACGACATAGTGGTCTCCGACGTGTTGGCCTCACGCCGGCATGCGACGTTGGTGCAGACGCCGCTCGGCACGGAAATCCGGGACAACAGCATCAACGGGACCTTCGTCAACGGCACCCGGATCGGATCGGCGATCCTGTCCGACGACGACGTAGTCACCATCGGCAACATCGATCTGGTTTTTCATGACGGCGCCCTGACCCAACGCAGCGAGGCCGCGACGCGCACCGTCGGTCTGGAGGTGCACAACGTCAAGTACGTCGTCGACAACGGCAAACAGCTGCTGGACGACATCTCGCTGCTCGCGCGCCCCGGCACGCTGACCGCCGTCATCGGCGGGTCGGGCGCCGGCAAGAGCACCCTGGCCAGGCTCATCGCCGGCTACAGCACCCCCAGCTCCGGCTCGGTTACGTTCGAGGGCCACGACATTCACGCCGAATACGCGTCGTTGCGCAGCCGCATCGGCATGGTCCCGCAGGACGACGTGGTGCACCGGCAGCTGACGATCAACCAGGCCCTCGGCTACGCCGCCGAACTGCGACTGCCGCCCGACACCAGCAAATCCGACCGGGCGAAGGTCGTCGCCCAGGTCCTCGAAGAGCTCGACCTGACCAAGCACGCCGACACCCGCGTGGACAAGCTGTCCGGCGGTCAGCGCAAGCGCGCCTCGGTGGCGCTCGAGTTGCTCACCGGCCCTTCGCTGTTGATCCTCGACGAGCCGACTTCGGGCCTGGACCCCGCGCTCGACCACCAGGTCATGATGATGCTGCGGCAGCTGGCCGACGCCGGGCGGGTGGTGATCGTGGTGACGCACATGCTGTCCTACCTCGACACCTGCGATCAGCTGCTGTTGGTGGCCCCGGGCGGCAAGACGGCCTACTGCGGCCCGCCGGACCAGATCGGCGAGGCGATGGGGACCACCGACTGGGCGAAGATCTTCACCAAGGTGGGCGCCGACCCCGAAGAGGCCAACCGGCGCTTCCTCGAGCAGCGTGACGCCGAGAAGCGCCCGCAGAAACCGGTGCCGGACAAGGCCGATGAGCCTGGGGCCCTGGGCGAACCGGTGCATACCAGTGTGCGGCGCCAGATTTCGACGGTCGCCCGCCGGCAGATCCGCCTGGTGGTCGCCGACCGGGCGTACTTCATCTTCTTGGCGCTGTTGCCGTTCATCCTGGGGTCGCTGTCCCTGACCGTTCCGGGCAGCAATGGATTCCATCTGCCCGGCGCAAACGCCGGGACGCCCGACGAAGCGGCCCAGATTCTGGCCCTGCTGATGCCGGCCGCGGCGTTCATGGGTACCGCGCTGACCATCCGCGACCTGGTCGGCGAGCGTCCGATCTTCCAGCGCGAGCAGGCGGTCGGGCTGTCGACCACGGCCTACCTGCTCGCGAAAACGGCGGTGTATTGCGGGTTCGCGGTCCTGCAGTCGGCGATCATCACCGCGATCGTGGTGATCGGCAAGAGCGCGCCGACGCGCGGCGCCGTTCTGCTCGGCCATTCGACCATCGGGGCGACCACCGAACTGTTCGCCACCGTCGCGGCGACCTGTGTCGCCTCGGCGATTCTCGGACTGGCGATCTCGTCGCTGGTCCGCTCCAGCGAGCAGATCATGCCGCTGTTCGTCGTGACGGTGATGGCACAGTTGGTGTTGTGCGGCGGCATGGTTCCCGTGACCGGCCGGCTCGGGCTGGACCAGCTCTCCTTCGGTATGCCCGCGCGGTGGGGCTACGCCGCGGCGGCGTCGACGGTCGACCTGCGGCACCTGGTGCCCGATTCGCTGCTGTCCCAGGACCGGTTCTGGCAACACACGCCGAAGGTCTGGCTGCTCGACATGGGCATGCTCGCGGCGTTGTCACTGTTCTATGCCGGACTCGTGCGGTGGAAAATCCGGCTTCGGCGTTAGAGTTGCATCATCCATCCACCGAAGCACGAGACGTTCGACCTGAACGCCCGCACCAACACCGATCCCAAAGGCATCGTGCGGGCCGTGGACGACTACGCGGTGCACCCGTGGGGCCTCTACGTAGCCCGGCCCACCCCCGGCCGCGCCCAGTTCCATTACCTCGAGTCATGGCTGCTACCGTCGGTCGGTTTGCGCGCCACGGTCTTTCACTTCAACCCGGGCCATGAACGCGGTCACGACTACTACCTCGACGTCGGGGAGTACACGCCCGACCCCAACGTCTGGCATTCCGAGGATCACTACCTCGACATCGAGGTCCGCACCGGCGACGGCGCGGACCTCACCGACGTCGACGAGTTGCTGGATGCCGTCCGCCACGGCCTGTTGACCCCCGAGGTCGCCGAGCGGGCGGTGCTTCGCGCCGTGGACGCCATCGCGGGGCTGGCCCGCAATGGTTATGACCTGTCCCGCTGGCTGGCCGGGTACGGGATGGAGCTGACCTGGCGCGAGAGGTAGGGGCGGAGCTCCAGCCCGAACCAAGGTCTAACGGCCCTATCCTCGGCGCACCGGTGGCCCTAATTTCGGCAGTGCCGTGTCAGCAATTGTTTAGGGAGAAGAGCATGACCACCGCGCGTGAAATCATGCACACCGGCGCCAGCTGTGCCGGTGAACATGAGACGGTGATGGCCGCGGCTCGGCAGATGCGCGACCTGGGCGTAGGAGCACTGCCGATCTGCGGCGACGACGACCGCCTACACGGAATGATCACCGACCGCGACATCGTGATCAGATGCATTGCGGCCGGACATGATCCGGACACCTTGCAGGTGGGTGAACTAGCGCAGGGCAGTGCCTACCACGTCGAAGCCGATGCCGGTATCGACGAGATGCTCACCCTCATGGAGGAGCATCAGGTCCGCAGGCTGCCCGTGATCGACAACCATCGGTTGGTCGGCATCGTCAGCGAAGCCGATATCGCCCGCCACCTTCCCGAGCACGCCATCGCCCAGTTCGTCAAAGCGATCTGCGCCCAGCCTGCCATCACCAGCCACTGACCCTTCCACGGGCCGGCTTACCGCATATGGCCGTCAGGCGAACGGATCCGAGGAAGCCGTGACGTTTTTCCAAGTGATAGCGGTCGACCTCGACGGCACACTGACATCGCGCGGCCAGGTGTCACCCAAGGCCCTGACCGCCATAGACGATGCTCGGCACAAAGGGCTGACAGTCGTGTTGGTCACCGGTCGCATCGGAGCGGAACTGCAAACGGAGTTTCCCCACATCGCGGACCACTTCGACGCGCTGGTGCTGGAAAACGGCGCGGTGATGGCGGTCGAGGGGCACGCAAGCGCCCTGGCAGAGCCCGTGGACAGCAGCCTTGATGACGCACTTGCCGAGCGCTGGGTGCCATTCCGTCGGGGTGAGGCGATAGTGGCGATCAGCGGCGAGCACGCCGCGACCGTCGCCGAGGTGATCGGCGAGCTCGGACTGGACTGCCAGGTCGTGCGGAACCGGGCGGCCCTGATGGTGTTGCCTGCCGGTGTCACCAAGGGCACCGGGCTATGCGGGGCCCTGGCCGCGATGAATCTCTCGCCGCACAACACCGTCGCCGTCGGGGACGCCGAGAACGACTTGTCGCTTTTCGGTATCGCGGAGATCGGTGTCGCGGTGGCCGATGCCATCTCGTCCGCGCGCCGGCGCGCCGACCTCGTCCTCAATGAACCGAATGGCGCCGGCGTCGCCGAGTTGCTGACCGGCCCGTACCTCAGCGGGGCACAACGCTGGTGCCCGACGCGACGGTGGATCAACATCGGCACCTTCGACGACCAGACTCCCACCCGGATACCGGGAAGCCAGGGCCGCGTCCTCGTCACCGGTCCTGCCGGGTCGGGGAAAAGCCACCTGGTCGGGCTGTTGGCGGAGAGATGGATCCAGGCGACATATTGCGTCCTGGTCATCGACCCCGAAGGCGACCACTTACAGCTGCGCGAGCTCACCGGGGTGGAGATCATCGATGGTCGTCACCACCTTCCCGAACCCACCGACTTGGTCAACGGTCTCCATCCGGGTTCGAGCGTGGTGATCGACATCTCCGGTCTCGCGGAGCCTGCCAAGTCCGACTACGTACGCCGGCTGCGGGAGACCGCCGAGGCGCACCGCGAACATCACGGATTCCCGCATTGGGTGATCTACGACGAGGCGCATCTGTTGGGCACCGACGAGGAAGCGCACTGGGCACGTCGCGGCGGCTACGTGCTGTCGTCATTCGCACCGGCGTCATTGCCCGCCCAGGAGATCGACAACAGCGACGTGGTGTTGACACTCACCACCAGGGCCGCCGAAGCGAACATGACCTCGGTACGCCGGGCCACGATCAGCTTCGGAGGGGGCCCGTCTCGCGCATTTACCGTCGCTGAGCGCCAGACCGGGCACGTGCGGCACCGCCACAAATACGCCGATATCCGGCTACCCGACGAGCGGCGGTTCTACTTCCATACCGTCGAAGGCCGACCCGTCCGGCCGGCCGCGACGATGCACGAATTTCAGGCCGCCTTAGGCCATCTCGACTACCGGGCACTCCAATATCACCTCGCCCGCGGGGACTTTTCCCGTTGGCTGGACGGCACCATTGCCGACAAGGACTTGGCCAAGCAGGTGGCGGCCTGGGAGGACGAGATACTCGCGCGTCATGCCGCCGACGTGGAACGCATTCGGCACGAACTAATCCGCGCGGTAGAAGAACGGTATCTGCGCACCGATTCCACCGGGCGACCGCGTTCGGCGTCTCCAAACGAGTAATACCCGCCGGGGCAAGGGGGACGGTACGGTTTTGGCATGCGTGAGCACGCGGGCGAAGTGTCATGACGACCTTCGGCGCTCTGCCCGGCGCGGTGCGTGAGGCGCTGCACGATGAGCCGGTGCCCGACTGGCGATCCCCCACGCTGGCCACCCTGACCGACAAGCGGTTCTCCGATCCACGGTGGGTCTTCGAGCGCAAGTTCGACGGGATGCGCTGCCTGGCATTTCGTGACGGCGCCCGGGTGCGGCTGTTGTCGCGAAATCGCCAGCCGCTCAACGGAACCTATCCGGAACTGGTCGACGCGCTCGCCGTGCAACACACCACCCGTTTCGTGCTCGACGGCGAGGTGGTGGCGTTCGAGGGGCGCCGCACCAGCTTCGCCCGGCTGCAGGGCCGCCTGGGCATCACCAACCCCGAGGTCGCCCGCGCATCGCCGGTCCGCGTCTTCTATTACGTCTTCGACCTGCTGCACCTCGACGGCAGGGCCACGGTCGACGCGCCGCTGACGTGGCGGAAGCGGCTGCTCCGCAATGCAATTGAATTCGGTGGGCCGCTGCGCTACACCCCGCACCGGGTTGCCGACGGACTGAGCGCGTATCGTGCGGCCTGCGAGCGCGGCGACGAGGGCGTGATCGCGAAGCTGGCCGAGTCGACTTACGACGGCGGCCGCTCGAAGCATTGGTTGAAGTTCAAGTGCGTGCGCGACCAGGAATTCGTGGTGGGCGGCTACACCAGTCCCAAGGGCAGCAGGGTGGAGCTGGGCGCGTTGCTGCTGGGCTATTACGACGGCCGCGACCTGGTCTACGCCGGGAAGGTGGGGACGGGCTTCGACGAGGCTACGCTGCGCCGCCTGCACGAGCGGCTGTCGGCGATCACGCGGGAGACGCCGCCCTTCACCCGCGGCCTGGTGCGCGAAGCCGGCGCCCATTGGGCGCGTCCCGAACTGGTGGTGCAGATCGGTTTTACCGAATGGACCCGGGACGGAAAGCTGCGCCACCCGCGCTACCTCGGCGTCCGCACCGACAAGGACGCCGGCGAGGTGGTACGGGAG
Organism: Mycobacterium sp. E2733; assembly: GCF_001667585.1. Lineage (GTDB taxonomy): Bacteria > Actinomycetota > Actinomycetes > Mycobacteriales > Mycobacteriaceae > Mycobacterium. The sequence continues at coordinate 167,883 of NZ_LZJZ01000027.1, read as the reverse complement.
ACCGGGGCCTGACCGCTTGGTCCCGGGATCACGTTGAGCGTAATGTCACCAACTATGAGCTGCACCGGCCACAGGCTGCTGCCCATCATCGCGGTGACGATCATCGCCGTTGGCTCCCAACTGAGTCCGGCGACCGCGCGGGCGGACCTGCACAACATTACCTACCGTGCCCGCGTCGACGCGCTCACAACCGGCAGTCAGGCCACCTTCATCATCAACGGCGGCCAGACCAACACCACCAACCTTCCGTCCATGCCCGGCAACGTATTCGAGGCCAACACGGTGCTGCCCGACCCGCAACAGGCCGGCATGCGGATTGTGCTTCGCTTCCCGTATTCGGCGAACGTGCACTGCGAGATCGACGTCGACGACAACGTTTTCACCCAGGCCGACCAAATGGTCAAACCGGCCCCCGGAAATGCCGATCCCAACAACGGTGCGCTGCAGTGCGGCGCACCCCTGCCCGGCTGATCCGGGCTAGGGTCGATTGCCCGACTCCTCCTCACCTCGCTGCGCGAGCCGCATCGTCGCCCGGCTAGGGTCGATTGCCCGACTCCTCCTCACCTCGCTGCGCGAGCCGCATCGTCGCCCGGCTAGGGTCGCCAGCCCGTCGAATCCGCCCACGCCCAGGCGCGCCGGTAGGCGTCAAGAAACCATGGCTCCTTGGCGTCGACGTAGGACGCGGTGTCGCCGCCGGCCTGGGTTTCGGCCGACTGTTTGACGGACAGGTAATCGGCGCGCGCCGCGGGGTCGGCCGACAGCCAGGCGACGAACAACAGCGCGAACTGCTGGTTTGGCCAGCCATCGACCCGGATATGCACGTTGGTCGGGCGACCCGGGTCGGCGGAGGCGTGAATCCGCTTGTCCCACAGCGCCGCATCGTCACTGTGGTCATAGCACTCGACGGCGCTGCGGGCATCGCGCTTGGCGACGTCGGAGGTGATGCGATCGATGCGGGGATAGCCGGCGGCCAACAGCGGCTCGACGAGTTCGTCAGCGACAGCCAAGGATTCGACCGTGACCTGCACGTCGATCACGTCCTTGGCGGGAAGGCCCGGCACGGCGGTCGAACCGATGTGGTCCACCCGAATCGCCCGGTGGCCGCAGGCGGTCTGCAGCCGGTTGACGATCCGCCGCGCCTGATCCGGCCAGCTCGGATCGGGCGGTACCAACCGCGCCGGCGCCCGCGCGACCTGATGCTGGGTCAGGTTGTGCGCGAATGGCAGTATCCGGTGGTCCCACACGTCATGGGCCCGCCGCACCAGGTCTTCCGGGCTGCCGGAGTTGTCCACCCAGATGTCGGCGACGGCACGGCGCTGCTCGTCGCTGGCCTGTGCGGCGATGCGGGCGCGGGCGTCCTCTTCGGGCATGCCCCGCTGATCGACAAGCCGACGCAGCCGCACCTCGACGTCGGCGTACACGATGACGACGAGCGGAAACAGCGGCGCCATCCCCGACTCCACCAGCAACGGGATGTCTTCGACGACCACCGAATCCTCGGACACCGAGGCGATGATCTCGGCGCGGCGCTTGCCGACCAGTGGGTGGACGATGCCGTTCAGCCGCTGACGCGCCTCGTCGTCCCGGAAGGCCTTGGCGGCCAAAGCCGGACGATCCAGCGATCCGTCGGGAAGCAGGATGTCGTCACCGAACGCTTCGACGAGCGCGGCCAATCCGTCGGTGCCCGGCTGGACCACCTCGCGCGCGATGACGTCACCGTCCACGATGACCGCACCGCATTTCGCGAAGGTGGCCGACAGCGCCGACTTGCCGGCGCCGATGCCACCGGTCAACCCGATACGGAGCATGCGTGAACGCGATTAGGCGTTGCCGGCGAGTTTCTCCCGCAGAGCCGCCAATTGGGCGTCGCTGGCCAGCGACCCGCCGGCCGCCTTTTCCGCCGGCGCGCCGTTGCCCGCAGGGGGCTCGGCGTGCCCGGCCGCCTCGGCAGCGGCGAACTTCTCCATCTGCGCGGTGTGCATCTTGTGCCGGCGCTCGGCCTCGGCGTAGCGGGCCTCCCACTCGGTGCGCTGCTTGTCGAACCCCTCAAGCCATTCGTTGGTCTCGGCGTCGAAGCCTTCGGGGAAGATGTAGTTGCCCTGCTCGTCATAGCTGTCGGCCATGCCGTACTTCGCCGGGTCGAACTCCTCGGTGTAGTCCTCGTTGGCTTGCTTGAGCGACAACGAGATCCGGCGGCGCTCCAGGTCGATGTCGATGACCTTGACCATGGCGTCGTCGCCGACGGCCACCACCTGGTCGGGCACTTCGACGTGGCGCTCGGCCAGCTCGGAGATGTGCACCAGGCCCTCGATGCCCTCCTCGACGCGGACGAACGCACCGAACGGAACCAGCTTGGTGACCTTGCCCGGCACGATCTGGCCGATGGCGTGCGTGCGGGCGAAGTGCCGCCACGGGTCTTCCTGGGTTGCCTTGAGCGACAACGAAACCCGCTCACGGTCCATGTCGACGTCGAGCACCTCGACGGTGACCTCGTCGCCGACCTGGACGACCTCGGACGGGTGGTCGATGTGCTTCCAGGACAGCTCGGAGACGTGCACCAGGCCGTCGACACCACCAAGGTCGACGAACGCGCCGAAGTTGACGATGGACGAGACGACACCCTTGCGGATGGCGCCCTTCTGCAGCTGATTGAGGAACTCGCTGCGCACCTCGGACTGGGTCTGTTCCAGCCAAGCCCGGCGCGACAGAACGACGTTGTTGCGGTTCTTGTCCAGCTCGATGATCTTGGCCTCGATCTCCTTGCCGATGTACGGCTGCAGATCGCGGACACGACGCATCTCGACCAGCGACGCGGGCAGGAAGCCGCGCAGGCCGATGTCGAGGATCAGGCCACCCTTGACCACCTCGATGACGGTGCCCTTGACGGCCTCGTCCTTCTCCTTGAGCGCCTCGATGGTGCCCCAGGCGCGCTCGTACTGCGCGCGCTTCTTGGACAGGATCAGGCGGCCCTCTTTGTCCTCCTTGGTGAGAACAAGAGCTTCGACCTCATCGCCGACGGAAACGACCTCGCTGGGGTCGACATCGTGCTTGATGGACAGCTCGCGGGCGGGGATGACGCCCTCGGTCTTGTAGCCGATGTCGAGGAGCACCTCGTCCCGGTCCACTTTGACGATCGTCCCCTCGACGATGTCGCCATCGTTGAAGTACTTGATCGTTTTGTCTATTGCGGCAAGAAAGTCCTCGCTGGAGCCAATGTCGTTGACGGCTACTTGGGGCGAGGTGACGGTGGGACTCGGCATGTGGTGGGTTGCTCCGGACAGGTTGGGTCGTAGGGACAAAACTGGGATTTATCTATTGAGGTTACTCGACTGCGTACACGCTGGCCAAACCCGGGCGGCGCGCCACTTGCGCGACAACCGGGCATTTGCCCACCGCGAAAGTGACGGCAACGCGAATTTCCCGCCAATTTTATCTGGGCTCGATCATCCTCGGGCACCAATGCGCCAGTCAATGCGCTGCGGCGTCCCATGAGCGGCCGTAACCCACCGAAACCTCCAGCGGGACGTCGAGCGGATAGGCGCCGCCCATCTTCTCGCGGGCCAGCGCCTCGACCTGGCCCCGTTCGCCCGGAGCGATTTCGAACAAGAGTTCGTCGTGTACCTGCAGCAGCATGCGGGATTTCAGTCCGGCCTCTTTGATCGCCTTGTCGACCTCGATCATCGCCACCTTGATGATGTCGGCGGCGCTGCCCTGGATGGGGGCGTTGAGGGCCGCGCGTTCGGCGGCCTCCCGCACCTGGCGGTTACTGCTGTCCAGCTCGGGGAGGTAGCGGCGGCGGCCCAGCACCGTCGAGGTGTAGCCGTCCTTGCGGGCCTGCTCCACGATGTTCATCAGGTAGTCGCGCACCCCACCGAACCGGGCGAAGTAGGCGTCCATCTGTTCCTTCGCCTCTTCGGTGGAGATTTTCAGTTGTTGCGACAGGCCGTAGGCACTCAACCCGTAGGCCAGCCCGTACGACATCGCCTTGACCCGGCGGCGCAGCTCGGCGGTGACCTCTTCGATCGGCACGCCGAACGCCCGCGACGCCACGAACGAGTGCAGGTCCTCCCCCGTGTTGAAGGCCTCGATGAGGCCCTCGTCCCGGGACAGGTGCGCCATGATCCGCATCTCGATCTGGCTGTAGTCGGCGGTCATCAGCTCGCTGTAACCGTCACCGACCACGAACGCATCGCGGATGCGTCGCCCGGCCTCGGTGCGGATCGGGATGTTCTGCAGGTTCGGCTCGGTCGACGACAACCGACCCGTCGCCGCGATGGTCTGGTTGAACGTGGTGTGAATGCGCCCGTCGGAGGCCACCGAGTTCAGCAGTCCGTCCACGGTCACTTTGAGCCGGGTGGCGTCGCGGTGGGTGAGCAGGTGCTGCAGGAACGGGTGGCCGGTCTTGTCGAACAGCGACTGCAGCGCGTCGGCGTCGGTGGTGTAGCCGGTCTTGGTGCGCTTGGTCTTCGGCATCTCCAGCTCGTCGAAGAGCACCGCCTGCAACTGTTTTGGCGAGCCGAGGTTGATCTGCTTGCCGATCACCGCATAGGCCGCCTCGGCGGCGTCGCGGATCTGGTGGGCGAAATCGCTCTGCAGCTCGCCGAGCAGATCCAAATCGACTGCGATACCGGTGTGTTCCATCCCGGCCAGCACGCGCTGCACCGGCAGTTCCATCCCGGCGAGCAGCGACGTGGAGTTGATGCGGGCCAGCTCCTCGTCGAGCGCGTCGGCCAGATCCAGCACCGCCACGGCCCGCAGGATCAGCGTCTGCACCGCCTGATCGTCCGTGCCGTCGGAATCGTCGAGTAGCGAAAGCTGTTGCTGTTCGGGCGTTTCCGCGCGCAGCTCCCTACGCAGATAGCGCAGCGAGAGGTCCTCGAGGGAGAAGCTGCGCTGCCCGGGCCGCACCAGGTAGGCGGCCAGCGCGGTGTCGGAGGTGACGCCGGCCAGCGTCCAGCCGCGCCCGGCGAGGTCGTGCATCGCCAGCTTGGCTTCGTGCAGCGCCTTGGGCGGACCCGGGTCGGCCAGCCAGGACGCCAGCGCCCCCTCGTCCTCGGGTTCCAGCGTGGAGGTGTCGATGTAGCGGCCCTCCCCGTCGGCGGACACGATGGCCAGCGCCGTGGCGTCGGCGTCGTAGGCCAGGTGGGTGCCGACGACGGCCAGGCCGAACCGCTTGCCCGAGCTGTGCTCGGCCAGCCACACCGCCAGCTCACCCGGCTGCAGCGCGCCGCCGCGCACGTCGAAACCCGCGTCGACCTCGGGTTCGACGGCGGCCAGGGTCTCGAACAGCCGGTCGCGCAACACCCGGAACTCCAGGTCGTCGAAGAGGCGGTGGATCTGGTCGCGATCCCACGGCTGCATGCGCAGCGTGTCCGGGGTCTGGGCCAGCGGCACGTCCTTGACCAGGTCGGTGAGCTCGCGGTTGCGGATCACGCTGGCGAGGTTGGCCCGCAGCGCGTCGCCGACCTTGCCGCGCACCGAATCGACATTGTCGACCAGACCTTGCAGCGAGCCGTATTCGGCGATCCACTTCGACGCGGTCTTCTCCCCGACGCCGGGGATGCCGGGCAGGTTGTCGCTGGGATCGCCACGCAGGGCGGCGAAGTCGGGGTACTGCCGGGGCGTCAGCCCGTACTTTTCGACGACGGCTTCGGGTGTGAACCGGGTGAGTTCGCTGACGCCCTTGCGCGGGTAGAGGACGGTCACGTCGTCGCTGACCAACTGCAGGGAGTCCCGGTCCCCGGTGACCACCAGGACGCGGAAGCCCTCGTTCTCGGCCTGGGTGGCCAGCGTCGCGATGAGGTCGTCGGCCTCGAAGCCGGGCTCGGCCAGCACCGTGATGCCCAGCGCGTTCAGCACTTCCTTGGTGATGTCGATCTGGCCGTGAAACTCGTCGGGCGTCGACGAGCGGTTCGCCTTGTACTCCGGGTACCGCTCGGAGCGGAAAGTCTGCCGGGACACGTCGAACGCCGCGGCGACGTGCGTGGGGGCCTCGTCGCGCAACAGGTTGATCAGCATGGCGGTGAAGCCGTAGACCGCGTTGGTGGTCAGGCCGCCGCGGGTCTTGAAGTTCTCGGCGGGCAGCGCGTAGAACGCCCGAAATGCCAGCGAATTGCCATCGAGCAACATCAGTGTCGGCTTGGTTTGTTCCTCGATCGCGGCGGGCACGGCTATCACTCTAGGCACCCCGACCGACGAGCCAGGCGCTGCCGCAGAACTGCAACACGTTTCAGTTTCGGGTGGGGCCTGGGTAGGCTGGCCGAGTGCCAGAGGTCACCAGCCAAGAACCCGCGATCGACGGATGGTTCGCCACCGAGGAAGCCGGCCACCCGCACCTGATCGGCAGCAAATGCCCCGAGTGCGGCACCTACGTCTTCCCGCCGCGCGAGAACAATTGCCCGAACCCCGGCTGCGCCAGCGACACACTGGAGTCCGTCGCGTTATCGACCCGGGGAACGCTGTGGAGCTACACCGAGAACCGGTATCCGCCGCCCCCGCCCTACCCCGCCCCGGATCCCTTCGAGCCGTTCGCCATTGCCGCGGTCGAACTGGCCGACGAGGGTCTGATCGTGCTGGGCAAGGTGGTCGAGGGCACGCTGGCGGCTGATCTGAAGGTCGGCATGGAGATGGAGCTGACCACCATGCCGCTGTTCACCGACGACGACGGCGTACAGCGCATCGTGCACGCGTGGAGGATCCCGTCATGAGCACACCCGAACCGCTGTACATCCTGGGCGCCGGAATGCACCCGTGGGGCAAATGGGGCCGAGACTTCACCGAATACGGCGTGGTGGCCGCGCGCGCCGCGCTGGCCGAGGCCGGCCTGGACTGGACGCAGATCCAGTTGGTCGCCGGCGCGGACACCATCCGCAACGGCTACCCGGGCTTCATCGCCGGATCGACGTTCGCCCAGAAGCTGGGCTGGAACGGCGTGCCGGTCAGCTCGAGCTATGCCGCGTGTGCGAGCGGTTCCCAGGCGCTGCAAAGCGCCCGCGCCCAGATCCTCGCCGGCTTCTGCGACGTCGCGCTGGTGATCGGCGCCGACACCACCCCGAAGGGCGCGTTCGCCCCCGTCGGCGGGGAACGCAAGAACGACCCCGACTGGCAGCGGTTCCACCTGATCGGCGCGATGAACCCGGTGTACTTCGCGCTGCTGGCGCGCCGCCGGATGGACCTCTACGGCGCGACGGCCGAGGACTTCGCCCAGGTGAAGGTGAAGAACTCGCGGCACGGCCTGCAGAACTCGAATGCCCGCTACCGCAAGGAGGCTTCGGCCGAGGACGTGTTCGCCAGCCCGGTGGTGGCCGACCCGTTGCGACAGCTCGACATCTGCGCCACCTCAGATGGCGCTGCCGCCCTGATCGTGGCCAGCGCCGAGTTCGCCCGCAAGCACCTCGGCTCGCTCGATGGCGTTCCGTCGGTCCGCGCGGTCAGCACGGTCACCCCCCGCTACCCGCAGCACCTGCCCGAATTGCCTGACATCGCAACGGATTCCACCGCGGCGGTGCCCGCACCGGACCGGGTGTTCAAGGATCAGATCCTGGATGCCGCCTACGCCGAGGCGGGCATCGGACCCGAGGATGTCAGCCTGGCCGAGGTCTACGACCTGTCCACCGCGCTGGAGCTCGACTGGTACGAGCACCTCGGGCTGTGCCCTAAAGGTGAAGCCGAGGCGCTGCTGCGCAGCGGCGCCACCACCATCGGCGGCAAGGTCCCGGTCAACCCGTCGGGCGGGCTGGCCTGCTTCGGCGAGGCCATTCCCGCGCAGGCCATCGCGCAGGTCTGCGAGCTCACCTGGCAGCTGCGCGGTCAGGCGACCGGCCGGCAGGTGGAGAACGCCACGGTCGGCGTCACCGCCAACCAGGGTCTGTTCGGGCATGGCTCGTCGGTGATCGTGGCGCGCTAGGTGTGCTCGTTCATCGAGTGTGCGGCCACGGCGGCCTCCTTCGGCGTGTCGCCGCCCTGAGTGCACACTCAAAGCCTTGAGCGCACACTCGACGGCCGAGCGCTACTCCGCGTCGGCGCCGAGGGTCTCCAGGACGACTTCGGCGACCCGCTTCATCGTCGTCCGCCGGTCCATGGCGGCGCGCTGAATCCACTTGAACGCCTCGGGCTCGGTCATGCCCTGCTTGGTCTGCAGCAGCCCCTTGGCGCGTTCGACGAGCTTGCGGGTCTCCAGCCGCTCGGACAACGTAGCCACTTCGCTTTCCAGCTCGGTGATCTCGCTGAAGCGGCTGACCGCCAACTCGATCGCCGGAATCAGGTCGCTGATCGTGAAGGGCTTCACCAGATAGGCCATCGCCCCGGCATCGCGGGCACGCTCGACCAGGTCGCGCTGGCTGAACGCGGTCAACACCACGATCGGTGCGATGCGCTTGCTGGCGATCTCGGACGCAGCGTCGATGCCGTCGCGGCGAGGCATCTTCACGTCCATGATCACGAGGTCGGGCTGATGTCGTTCGGCCAACTCGACGGCTTCCTGACCGTCGCCGGCCTCCCCGACGATGTCGTAACCCTCTTCCCGCAGCATCTCGGCGAGGTCCATGCGGATCAGCGCTTCGTCTTCCGCGATCAGGACCCGGCGCGGCACAGCGGCGTCGGTGTCGGTCGTGGGGCCTGTCATGACGGACATTCTCTCGTGAACGTCCGAGACCAGCGACCTCGGGGCGGTGAGATCGGTGTCTACGCTGAATCCTCTATGGTGGGAGGCTGCCTCTAAGGTAGGAGGCCGGGTAAGCCCTCGTATCCCAACTGGCAGAGGAAACGGACTCAAAACCCGTCCAGTGTGGGTTCGAATCCCACCGAGGGCACACAGGTAGGACTGACAGGCAACGGCCTGTCGGGGCGTACCGGTGGCCCCCCGGTCGGTTTGGCTCGCATACCGATGCCGTCCGCCGGTGATCCCGCCCTCCCGGCGAACCGGCGACTCCAAGGCCCAGGTTTGTTGAATACCCGAAATCCATGCCAAAGGTATGAGATCGGCTAATTTAAATACTGCGCGCAATAAACTTCGCGGTTGCATTCAAATAGAATCACGCCGATTACGCGATGAATTCATGCCATTTCCGTGGGCCTCACCGAAGCGCCAATCAACCACTTGTGGCGACCCAAGCGCGGGCGGGTTGCGACTGCCGCGTTAGCGGCTTATGCACACTTGTTCTTCCGAGTGCACCACGTTGACCTGCATCGGATCGTTCTGCATCGAGTCGGTGGCCACCCGCAACAACGAGGCCGCCCCGCCACATCCCACCCCACACGCGGGCGTTGCCGCCGCGGTGCACGCCAGTATCAGCGCGATCCCGATCCTGCTGCTGAGACTTGCCACACCGCACCCCCGCATTAGAGGAACACATGACCCACATCACAGCCCGACATATGTTTAATAACACGTCGGAAAATTTTGTATAACCCCTTCAGCAGAAAATCTTTTTTATTTTTCGGGGGTCCGGTAATGCCAACCATCGCCGGGCATCCGGCGCGTCGTCGGGATCCCGATTCGCCCGTTGACTGGCCCACAACCCGAGCTCAGCGGGTTACGCTTTCGAATGTGGCGGCTAAGAAATGCGGCGCCCCACCCGTGTCGGCTGGCTCGTCGAGACGCCCGGACTGCGTAGCCGCGGTGCGGGCGCAGTCGCGTGACCGCAATCAGCACTACGCCGCCAGCGCCGCGCGCCGGGCCCGGATCCTCACCATCACCGCATGGCTGGCCGTCATGGTGAGCGTGAGCTTCGTGCTCGTGCAGATCCTCGGCGGCACCTGGCTGTGGCAGGTCAGCTCGATCAACATCCTCGGCGCGATGGTCTTTGCGATGGTCCCCTGGCTGCAGCGATTCGGCGAACTCGTTGCGCCGCTTACCTTTATGGGCGCGGCTTACGTGTCCGTCTTCGCCAGCTGCGTGGACGTCGGCACGGGTTCGGGGGCCCAGTTCTTCTTCTTGGTGGGCGCTTGCATCGTCGTGCTGTTGCTGGGGATCGAACACATCGTCCTGGCATCCGCACTGGCCGCCGTCGCCGCCGGCCTCATCGTTGCCGTCGAGTTCCTGATCCCCCGCGACACCGGGCTACAGCCGGCCTGGGCCCAGACGACCGGATTTGTCGTCACGGCGATTTCCAGCGTCGTGATGGTGGTCGTGACGGTGTGGTTCGCCCTGCGTGACACCGCGCGCGCCGAGGCCATGATGGAGACGCAGTACGAGCGTTCGGAGGCGCTGCTGGCCAACATGTTGCCGGCCAGCATCGCCGAGCGGCTCAAGGACCCCGACCGCAGCGTCATCGCCGACAAGTTCGACGACGCGTCTGTCCTGTTCGCCGACATCGTCGGATTCACCGAGCGGGCCAGCGGCATGGCCCCGGCCGACCTGGTGCGCTTCCTCGACCGGTTGTACAGCGCTTTCGACGCACTGGTGGACAAGCACGGCCTCGAGAAGATCAAAGTCAGCGGCGACTCCTACATGGTGGTAAGCGGTGTTCCGCGCGTCCGGCCCGACCACGCGCAGGCCCTCGCGGACTTCGCGCTCGACATGGCCAATGTCGCGGCCGGACTGCGGGATCCGCACGGCGATGCGGTTCCGCTGCGGGTGGGCATGGCGTGCGGACCGGTAGTCGCCGGCGTGGTGGGTTCCCGGCGCTTCTTCTATGACGTCTGGGGTGACGCGGTCAACGTCGCGTCCCGGATGGAATCCACCGACTCGGTGGGCCGAATTCAGGTGCCGGAGGCCATGTACGAACGCCTCGAGCACGAATTCGTGTTGCAGGAGCGCGGCCACATCGACGTCAAAGGCAAGGGCCTCATGCGCACCTGGTATCTGATCGGGCGCAGGGCCACCGAGGAAGCCACCACCGAGCTGCTGGCAAAGGATTCGCGCACGGCCCACGTGTAGCCCGAAGTGCCCTATACCCAAGGCGCCGTTTGTGTCAGACTGCGGCCATGCAAACCACACCTGGATCTCCCCCTGCTCCAAGTTTGTTGCCGCATCTGTGGAAATCGACCCTGTTGTCGGGATTTCTGTCGCTGGCCCTCGGCGTCCTGATCCTGGCTTGGCCCGGAAGAACCATCCTCGTTGCCGCCATCTTCTTCGGCGCCTACCTGTTGATCACCGGTATTGCGCAGGTGATCTTCGCGTTCAGTCTGCACGTCTCGGCGGGCAGCCGGATCCTGTTGTTCATCAGCGGGGCGGCATCGCTGATCCTGGCAATCTTGGCATTTCGCCATTTCGGCAACGCAATCCTGTTGCTGGCCATCTGGATTGGCATCGGATTCATCTTCCGCGGCGTCGCCACGACGGTTTCGGCCATCCAAGACCCGCACTTGCCGGGGCGGGGATGGGCGATCTTCATCGGTGTCATCAGTCTGCTCGCCGGCATCGTCGTCCTCGCGTCGCCGCTCGAATCGATTGTCACGCTGGCGCTCGTGGTCGGGGTCTGGTTCGTGGTCCTCGGCATCTTCGAAATCGTGTCGTCCTTCGGCATCCGGAAGGCTTCGAAGACCCTCACCCCCTGAGGCGGCTCTCGGTAGCGCCGCCCCTGGCCCTTCTACTACACTTCGTAGTAGCCGTGTCGTACGGCTCCGCAGTCCCGGGAGATGACAGATGAATGTCGTCGATATTTCGCGGTGGCAGTTCGGTATTACTACCGTCTACCACTTCATCTTCGTGCCGCTCACCATCGGTTTGGCACCCCTGCTCGCGGTCATGCAGACGGTGTGGGTGGTCACGGATAACACCGCGTGGTACCGGCTCACCAAGTTCTTCGGCAAGTTGTTCCTGATCAACTTCGCCATCGGCGTGGCGACGGGAATCGTCCAGGAATTTCAGTTCGGCATGAACTGGAGCGAGTATTCGCGGTTCGTCGGCGACATCTTCGGCGCGCCGCTGGCGATGGAGGGCTTGTTCGCCTTCTTCTTCGAGTCCACCTTCATCGGGTTGTGGATCTTCGGGTGGGGCCGGCTGCCGAAGCTGATTCACCTGGCCTGCATCTGGATCGTCGCGATCGGTGTCAACGTGTCCGCCTTCTTCATCATCGTGGCGAACTCGTTCATGCAGCATCCCGTTGGCGCGCACTACAACCCCGCGACGCGTCGTGCCGAGCTCGACAGCATCACCGCGCTGCTGGGCAATAACACTGCGCGGTGGGCGTTTACCCACACGGTCGCCGGCGCGTTGCTGACGGCTGCGACGTTCGTCGCGGCCGTCAGCGCGTGGTTCCTGGTCCGTTCCCGCCGCCCGACCACCGCCTCCCCGGCCGCGGAATCGGATGCGCGCAGCATGTTTCGGCCTGCCGCCATCCTGGGGTGCTGGGTGGTGCTGCTCGCGGCCGTCGGCCTGTTCTTCACCGGTGACCGTCAGGGCAAGCTGATGTTCGTCCAGCAACCGATGAAGATGGCGTCGGCGGAGTCGTTGTGTGGCACCGAAACCGACCCGGACTTCTCGATCCTCACCGTCGGCACGCACAACAATTGTGACAGCGTCACCCGGGTGCTCGAGGTCCCCTACGTGCTGCCGTTCCTCGCCGAGGGCCGCACCAGCGGCGTGACGTTGCAGGGCGTGCGCAATATCCAGCAGGACTTCGAGCAGCGATTCGGCCCGAACGACTACCGGCCCAACCTGTTTGTCACCTACTGGTCGTTCCGCGCGATGATCGGCTTCCTGGCCGTACCCATTCTGTTCGCCCTCGCGGCGCTGTGGCTCACCCGCGGTGGCCGGGTGCCCAACCAGCGGTGGTTCTCCTGGCTGGCGTTGCTGACCATCCCCACGCCGTTCCTGGCGAACATCTCCGGGTGGGTATTCACCGAAATGGGGCGGCAACCCTGGATCGTCGCGCCGAATCCGACCGGCGACCAACAGGTTCGGTTCACCGTCCATGAGGCGGTCTCGCACCATGTGCCCGGCATGGTCGTCACGTCCCTGGTCACCTTCACCCTCGTCTACGCCGTGCTGGCGGTGATCTGGTTCTTCCTGCTCAAGCGCTACATCACCGAAGGGCCGCGGGAACACGATGCCGAACCGGCTCCCCCGCCGGCTCCCGGCGAGGACGAGGTGGCGCCGCTTTCGTTCGCCTATTAGGCCGCGACCACGAACTCAGAAAGGAGCTGACCGATGGGACTGCAGCAGGTGTGGTTCGGCATCATCGGGTTGCTGTTCCTCGGTTTCTTCGTTCTGGAGGGCTTCGACTTCGGCGTGGGCATGCTGATGGAACCGCTGGCCCGCGTCGGCATCGGTGAGCCGGAACCCATCCGGCGCACGGCCTTGAACACCATCGGTCCGATCTGGGATGGCAACGAGGTGTGGCTGATCGTCGGCGGCGCAGCGATGTTCGCGGCCTTCCCCGGCTGGTACGCCACCGTGTTCTCCACGCTCTATCTGCCGCTGCTGGCCATCCTGTTCGGGATGATCCTGCGCGCCGTGGCGATCGAATGGCGCGGGAAGATCGACGACACGAGGTGGCGCGGCTGGGCCGATTTCGGCATCGCCGCGGGATCGTGGCTGCCGGCCATTCTCTGGGGAGTGGCGTTCGCCATCCTGGTCCGCGGCCTCCCGGTGGACGCGCGCGGCCAGGTTCACCTGTCGATCACCGACGTGCTCAACGTCTACACAGTGCTGGGCGGTTTGGCCACCGCGGGCCTGTTTCTGCTCTACGGCGCGGTGTTCATCTCGCTGAAGACGTCCGGCGCCATCCGCGACGACGCCCACCGGCTGGCGGTGTGGCTGTCGCTTCCGGTGACCGGACTGGTTGCGGCCTTCGGGATCTGGACGCAACTGGCCTACGGCAAGGACTGGACCTGGCTGGTGCTCGCTGTCGCGGTGGTGGCGCAGCTGGCGGCGGTGCTGCTGGTGTGGCGGCGCGGCTCCGACGGCTGGGCGTTCGCGTGCACGGCGACCGTCGTGCTCGCGGTGGTGATCCTGTTGTTCGGCTCGCTGTACCCGAACCTGGTGCCCTCGACGCTGAACAAACAGTGGAGCCTGACCATTTACAACGCCTCGTCGACGCCCTACACCCTCAAGGTCATGACGTGGGTGACCGCGTTCATGGCTCCGCTGACGGTGGTGTACCAGGCCTGGACGTATTGGGTTTTCCGGCAACGGATCTCGGCGGACCGCATTCCGCCGTCCATCGGCCTGGCGAGGCGGGTGTCCTGAGCGCGACCGAGTTGCCGCCCGGGCCAAGAGCGCGGGGCCCACTGGACCCGCGACTGTGGCGGGCATCGACCGCCCTGCGCCGCTACCTGACCGCGACGGTGTGCTGCGGAGTGGTGATTTCCGGCTGCGCGATCGGGTCGGCGATCGTGCTCGCGAGCGTGGTTGCCCGCGCGGTCAGCGATCGCTCGGCGCACGGCCTGCGCGCCTGGCTCGGGCCACTGTCGATCCTGTTGCTGCTGTGGATGATTCGCGCGCTGGCGCACTGGTTGCAGGCCCGGTTGGGTCAACGCGGCGCCAGCGCGGTCATCGCTGATCTGTCCGGTCAGGTGTTGACAGCGGTGACCGCCCGCCAGCCCGGTGAGCTCGCCGACCAACGGGATGCCGCCGCGGTGGTGGTCACCCGAGGCCTCGACGGCCTGCGCCCCTACTTCACCGGGTACCTGCCCACGTTGCTGCTCGCCGGGATCCTCACCCCGGCGACCGTCGCCGTCATCGCCAGTTACGACCTGAAATCAGCGGCGATCGTGGGGATCACCCTGCCGCTCATACCGGTTTTCATGGTCCTGATCGGCCTGGCAACCGCCGACCGGTCGGCCGCCGCCCTGGCCGCCATGACGACGCTGCAGGGACGGTTGCTCGATCTCATCGCCGGCATCCCGACGCTGCGGGCGCTGGGACGCGGTCGGGGTCCGGAAGGCCGCATCGCCGAACTGGCTGCCGCACATCGCCGCTCGGCCATGGCGACGCTCCGGATCGCCTTCCTGTCGGCACTGGTGCTGGAACTGCTGGCGACGCTGGGCGTGGCGCTGATCGCGGTCGGGATCGGACTCCGCCTGGTGTTCGGCGAGATGACGCTGGCGACCGGCCTCACGGTGCTGTTGCTGGCACCCGATGTCTACTGGCCGCTGCGCCGCATCGGCGTCGAATTCCACGCCGCGCAAGACGGAAGAACCGCCGCCGACAAGGCCTTCGGCCTGATCGGCGAGCCTTCCCCACCGAAAACCCAGGGGCAGACGGTCACCGCCCGCGGCGCGGAGATCCGCCTGTACGACCTCAGCGTCGCCGGCCGCGACGGCCACGCGCCGCGTGGCCTCACCGCGCTGATCGAGCCGGGCTCGGTGACGGTGCTGACGGGGCGCAACGGTGCCGGCAAAAGCACGGCCCTGCAGGCAATCACCGGAGTCACCCTGCCGTCGTCGGGCCGGGTCACCGTGGCGGGCATCGACGTCGCCGATCTCGATCCGGGCGCCTGGTGGCGGCAGCTGTCGTGGCTTCCGCAGCGCCCGGCGCTCGTCCCGGGCACGGTCCGGGACAACCTGGTCCTGTTCGGCGACTTGGACGACCTCGAAAGGGCTTGCACAGCGGCAGATTTCGATAGGGTATTAGCCGACCTGCCGGACGGGCTGGACACGATGCTCGGCCGCGGCGGCGTCGGCCTGTCGCTGGGGCAGCGGCAACGGCTCGGCCTCGCGCGAGCGCTCGGATCGTCCGCGCCCGTGTTGCTGCTCGACGAGCCCACCGCGCACCTCGATACCCACGCCGAGGAACGCGTGTTGCGGGCCATCGTTGCGCGCGCCCGCTCCGGTGCGACCGTCGTCGTCGTCGGGCACCGAGCACCGGTTCTGGCCATCGGTGACCGCGTCGTGGAGGTGGGCGCCGACAGTGGAGCGCGTCATGCCCCAGTCTGATCCCTTGCTGGCCGCCGCGCCGCTGCTGCGGCCGAAGCTCCCCCGGCTATTGGCGGCCATCACGCTGGGCGTGCTGTCGCTGGGCAGCGCGCTGGCGCTGGCCGGCGTATCGGCCTGGCTCATCACGCGGGCCTGGCAGATGCCGCCGGTGCTCGACCTGTCGGTCGCGGCCGTCGCGGTACGCGCTTTCGCGATCTCACGGGCGGTGTTGCACTACTGCGAGCGGCTGGTCACCCACGACGCCGCGCTGCGCGCGGCAGGCACCGCCCGGGCGGAGATCTATCACCGGCTCGCGCACGGGCCGGCGGCGGCAGCCGTCCGTCTGCACAGCGGCGAGCTCGTCACCCGAGTGGGCTCGGACGTCGAAGAGCTGGCGAACGTGCTGGTGCGTGCCGTGGTGCCGATCGGGGTCGCGGCGGTGTTGGGGCTGGCGGCGACCGCGGTGGTCGCGGCCATCTCGCCGCCGGCCGCGGCGGTGCTGGCAATCTGCCTGCTGGTCGCGGGACTCGTCGCGCCGCGGCTCGCGGGAAAGGCCGCGGTCAGGCAGGAAAGCCTTGCCCGGCAGCACCATTCCGACCGTGATACGTCGGCGATGATCGCCCTGGAACACGCGCCCGAGCTTCGCGTCGCGGGCCTGCTTCCCCGCGTCATCGCCGAATCGCAACGCCGCCAACGCGAATGGGGCGCCGCGCTCGACGCGGCCGCCCAGCCGGCCGCCATCGCCGAGGCCGTGCCCACCGCCGCGATCGGGGCCAGCGTGCTGGGCGCGGTGGTGGCCGGTATCGGACTGGCGCCTTCGGTCGCGCCCACCACGCTTGCCGTCCTGATGTTGTTGCCGCTGTCCGCGTTCGAGGCGATGACACCGTTGCCGGCCGCCGCGGTCCAGCTGACGCGGTCGCGCATCGCCGCGCGCCGGCTGCTCGACCTGACGACCGACCATTCGGACCGGCCCGAGCAGCCGGCGGGATGCCCACCGAAACCGGCCGCCGCCGCCGCGCTGTCCGCCGACATCCGGTCCGGCCACGCCGACGCAAGCCGCTCGAACCGCATCACGCTGGACCTCCCGCCGGGTGCCCGGCTGGCCGTCACCGGCGCCAGCGGGTGCGGCAAGACCACGCTGTTGATGACGCTCGCCGGGCTGCTGCCCCCACTGGAGGGACGGGTGACGATCGACGGCACCGACCTGCTCGACTTCCACGAAGACGACTTGCGCGGCGCCGTCAGCTTTTTCGCCGAGGACGCGCACATCTTCGCTACGACCGTGCGGGACAACCTGCTGGTGGCGCGCGGAGACTGCCGAGACGACGAATTGGCCGACGCGCTGGACGCGGTCGGGCTCGGCGCCTGGCTCGCCGGTCTACCCGACGGCCTGTCGACGGTCTTGACCGGTGGTGCGCAGGCGCTTTCCGGCGGTCAGCGCAGGAGGCTGCTATTGGCACGGGCGATGCTCTCACCTGCCCGGATCGTGCTGCTTGACGAGCCCACCGAGCACCTCGACGCTGCCGACGCCGAACCGATACTCCGCGACCTGCTGGGACCGAATTCCGCGCTGATGTCCGCCGATCGGACCGTGGTGGTGGCCACCCACTACTTACCGAACGACACTGGCTGTCGCGAACTGCGCGTCGATGCGCTCAGAGATGCCGCCGGCGCGGCATGAACTCCAGGGACAGCAACACGATCAACAACTGGACGATCTGAGTCAGGGACACCAGTGCATACCGCCGGGCGTCCAGCGCGTGGAACTTGCGCACGTAGCGGTACAGCGACTCGAGGGCGATCAGCGGGTCGAGGACATGGATCAACCGATAGAAGACGCGCTGGAGGCGGCTGCGATTCTTCTCGTCGAAGATTTCCGGGAACGCCGCGAACGCGAGGGAATGTCGTCGTGCGCCATTCTCTTTGCCGGCCATGATCATGTCGACGCTGAGCCGTTCGTCGATGCCGTTGGGGGCTCCGCGCCGGCGCCACGGCACGTCGAGGGTGATGTCGCTGCCGCCGCCCGCCGTCGCGTACCGGTGGAATCCCTGCACCTTGCCCGAGGCGTCCCGGGCGACGATCAGCTGGACGCCGGGGAACCGGCCTTCCAGCACACCGTCGAGGTTCATGTGGAATCCACGCTCGGTGTGGGCCCCCTTGCTCGACGCACGGACCACCTCGGTCAGCTCGGCCAGTTGCTCATCGGTGAGTTCCTGCTCCGCGACGATCTCGGTCGTGATGCCGCAGTTGTGGGAACGCTTCACCGCCTGCCGCAGGTTGCGGAACTTACGTCCCACCATGTCGAAACCGGAGACGTCGACGACCACGTCGCGCCCGATCGGCACCGCGCGCAACGACTGCCCGAGCACCGAGGCGTCGCTCCACAATTCGAGCCGTCGCTCGCCGCAACCGACCACCGCGATTCGCCAGCCGTGGGTGTGACACATGGCGGCGAAGTCGGCGACCAGCTCGGCGAATCGGGACTGGTCACCGATCGGGTCGCCGCCGACCACGGCGATACCCAGGCGCGTCCGATAGGCCAGCGCCGCGCTGCCGTCCGCGGTGAAGTGATAACTCTTGCCGGTCTGCATCGCGAAGGGCGCCAGCGGATCGTCCCGGGTGGCCTCGATCAACTTCCACACCCGGGGCAGATCTTCTGGACGCGGATGCGACGACGTCGGCCACATCAGCACCATGCCGGAGCTCGCGATCACCAGGTCGCCTAGCAGATCGAAGGACAGCACGTGCAGCCCCAGGCCCGCCAGCACGAAGAAGAACGCCGCGACGGCGTGCATGGCCGTCACGGGACGACCGAGGAAGATGCCGCGCGCGATCCACGCCACCGCGACCAGAACCGTCAGCGACCAGGCCAACCGATCGGTGTAGTGCCACGCCGGGTGGTGGTGGTGGCGAACGAGGATTTCGGCCAACCAGCAGGTGGCGCTCAACAGCGCCAGGGCACCGATCAACCGGGCCGCCCGCGAATCGACCGAGACGACCACGCGTTCGCGCGCGCGGGCCTTCGCGGAGACGTCGACCAAAGGGCCGCTCACACTCACCTCCCGATGCGCTGAAATTCCAGCTGGGCGGCTGTTTGCCGCCTCTGCACCGAATACCCGGCAGCTAAAAACTTACGCGCGACACCGGCCCTGACGGGCCGATTTCACAACGATCTCCTGCGGGTATTCCGCCCTGTCTATCGGCGGGCGGGCGGAAAGTATTTCAGCACCCCTTCTTGCACCACCGTCGCGAGGAGCTGCCCGGAGCGATCGAAGAAGTGACCGGTGCCCAGCCCGCGCGAATCCGCAGCCACCGGCGACGAGGTCGAATACAGGACCCAGGCGTCGAAGTCGACCTGCCGGTGAAACCACACGGAATGGTTGGCGGACGCGGCGAAGATACGGTCGAAACCCCACGACAGCCCATGGGTGGTGATCACCGAGTCCAGGACCGTGGTGTCCGAGGAGTAGACCATGGTCGCGGTGTGCAGCACCGGGTCGTCGGGCATGGTGCCGCCGGCCTTCATCCACACCCGGTTGTGCGGGAGCCGGTCGCCCTTCTCGCGCATCACCCAGGCCGGGTCGTTGGTGTAGCGCCACTCGATCGGCTGCAGCGCGTTGACGAAGTGCGGAACCGTCTGCTCGTAACCGCGGAGCAGCTCGCTGATCGGCGGCTGCGTTTCCGGCTCGCCCACCTGCGGCGGGTCGACGGCATGTTCGAGGCCACGGCCGCCGGACATGTAGGAGATCATCGCCGAGGACAACAGCATGCCGTCCTGTACCGCGTCCACGCGCCGGTTGGCGAAGCGCCGCTCGTCACGCAGCCGGGTGACGTGGAATTCGATGTCCTTGGCGGTGTCGCCGCCGTTGATGAAGTGCACCGAGAGCGCGCTGGGCGGCAGGTCGTCGCGGACCAGCGTGCGGCTGCCGGCGACGAACGATTGAGCCATGAGCTGGCCGCCGAACGTCCGCATCGGGTTCTTGCTGGGATGAGACCCGAGAAAGCGGTCGTCGGCGACCCGATTGAGGTCAAGGGTCGCAAGCAGTTCCTTGAAATCGGAATCGGTGCTGATCGCGGCCTCTCCTTGGCTCAATTTGATTGCCGCCTTCTCCTCAAGCCGCGCTGCGGCTCGCATCGTCGGCAGGCGGGGTTTAGACGTCGTCCTCCCCGATCCGGTGCACGTGGATCAGGTTGGTCGACCCTACTGTGCCAGGTGGCGCGCCGGCCACGATCACCACCAGGTCACCGCGCTTGTAGCGACCGAGTTCCAGCAGCGACTTGTCGACCTGGCGGATCATGCCGTCGGTCGACGTCATCATCGGGACGATGAACGTCTCCGTGCCCCACGTCATCGCGAGTTGGCTGCGGACCTCGGGCCAGGCCGTGAAGGCCAGCAGTGGCAGCGGGGTATGCAGGCGCGCCAGCCGCTTGACGGTGTCTCCGGACTGGGTGAAGGCGACCAGCGCCTTGGCGTCCAAGCGCTCGCCGATGTCGCGGGCGGCGTACGAGATCACCCCGCGCTTGGTGCGCGGCACATGCGTCAGCGGCGGAGCGGCGGTCGAGTTGTCTTCGACGGCGCAGATGATCCGCGACATGGTCCGCACGGCAGCCAGCGGGTACTTTCCGACCGACGTCTCGCCGGACAGCATCACCGCGTCCGCGCCGTCGAGCACGGCATTGGCGACGTCGGAAGCCTCGGCGCGCGTCGGTCGGGAGTTCTCGATCATGGAGTCGAGCATCTGGGTCGCCACGATGACGGGTTTGGCGTTCTCCCGGGCCATCTGGATGGCCCGCTTCTGCACCAGCGGCACCTCTTCCAGCGGCAGCTCGACGCCGAGGTCGCCACGGGCCACCATGATGGCGTCGAAGGCCAGCACGATCGCTTCCAGATTGTCGACGGCTTCCGGCTTTTCCAGCTTGGCGATCACCGGCACCCGCCGCCCGATCCGGTCCATCACCTCGTGCACCAGCTCGACGTCGGACGGCGAGCGCACGAATGACAGCGCGACGAGGTCGACGCCGAGATCCATCGCGAACGTGAGGTCCTCGATGTCCTTCTCGGACAAGGCCGGTGCGGACACGTTCATGCCGGGCAGCGAGATGCCCTTGTTGTTGCTGACGGGGCCGCCCTCGACGACGGTGCAGATGACATCGTCGCCGTCGATGCGTTCGATGACCAGGCCGACCTTGCCGTCGTCGATCAGCACCCGGTCGCCGACCGTCGCGTCAGCGGCCAGCTTCTTGTAGGTGGTCGACACGCGGTCGTGGGTGCCTTCGCAGTCGGCGACGGTGATGCAAACGGTTTCGCCCTCGGCCCAATACGTGGCCCCGGTGGCGAACCGCCCCAGCCGGATCTTCGGGCCCTGCAGGTCGGCGAGGACACCGACCGCGCGGCCGGTGGTGTCGGAAGCGGCCCGTACCCGTTCGTAGGCGGCTTTGTGGTCCGAGTAGTCGCCATGACTGAAATTCAACCGGGCGACGTCCATTCCCGCCTCGACCAGCGCCAGAATCAGCTCGTCCGAATTGGTCGCAGGGCCAAGGGTGCAGACGATCTTCCCGCGTCTACTCACGCCGACCCAGCATAGTCGCGTGGGTCCGCCGCGGTCCGACCAAACGGGGTGTCGCGATGTGAGTGGTTAACCACTCTGAATCGCCGGCAACAGCGGGAAGCCGGGCAGGTTACGCAGCACCGTCCAGGCGATGATGGCCAGCACCATCGTCAGCCAGGCCGGCGTCGAGAGCGCCGATCTGCCGCTGCCGCGGCGCATCAGCACCCAGGCGGCCAGCATCGGGATGCCGACCAACAGGAAAACGTTGTCGTTGACGGCGGCGACCACGTGGCCGTGCAGCAGATCGTGCGTCATCCGCAGGCCACCGCAGAAGGGGCAGTTCCAGCCGGTGAGCAATCTGAAGGGGCACTGGGGATACAGAGAATTCGTGTTGTGCGGGTCGACCAGGCCGACGTAGCCGAGCGCACCGCCGAACAGGACGGCGGTACCGGCCGCGACGTACCGGCGCCGGCCGTGACACTGTTCCGTCGCTTGTCCGGCGGAATTGGCTTGCGTCACGTGTTCAGCATGCCAGACCGCGCGGCTTCTAGGGGTTCGACGACCGATTCCTCCGCAGTCGCCACCGGCGGCGTGCTGTCTTATACGGCTCAGCGACCGAAGCCGGTTCGGCCGAGTCATGTACCGGCTTTGGCTCGGATTCCTCGTCGGGCTCTTCGGCTTCGGCTTCGGCTTCGGGTTCTTCCTCGTCGGCCTCTTCGGCTTCGGGTTCGGGCTCTTCGTCGTCGGGTTTCTCGGCTTCGGCCTCGGGCTCTTGGGGCTCTTCGGGTTTCGACTCGTCCGCTTCGGCCTCGGGCTCTTCCGCCTCGGGCTCTTCGGCTTCTGGCTCCTCGGCCTCTTCCGTTTCCGGCTCCTCGGCTTCCGCCTCGGGCTCTTCCGCTTCAGGCTCCTCGGCTTCGGTCTCGGGCTCTTCGGGTTCTTCCGGCTCCGGCTCGGCCGCCTCCGCTTCGACCGTCTCGGCCTGCGCGGTCTCCGGCTCGTCGACAGGGGCAGCCTCGCCCGTTTCCGCCGATTCCGCGGATTTGTCGTCGTCTTCGCCGGCGCTCCCCACGACCGCGACGGTCGCTGCCTCACCCGAGGCGACTGCCGCAAGCTCGTCCGCCGAATCCGGTTGCGGGGACTCCTCGGCAGCGTGGTCCTTGCCACGTAGGCTCTCGGGGGCCTCGCGTCCCTTCGGCGCCACCATGATGTACACCACGGCCCCGATGAACACGAAAGTCGATGTGAACGAATTGATCCGGATGCCCGCGATGTGGGTGGCGGTGTCGTCGCGCAGCAACTCGACACCGAAGCGCCCGACGCAGTAGCTGGCCACATACAACGCAAACAGCCGCCCGTGACCCAACGTGAATCGTCGGTCGGCGTAGATCAACAGGGCGAAAACCAGGACGTTCCAGAGCAACTCGTACAGGAACGTCGGCTGAACGACGAGGGCCACCTGCCCCGTCGACACACCGTCCAGCGAATGGGGGTCGATGTATCCCGAGGGGTCGCGGCGGTAAAAGATCTGCAGCCCCCACGGCAGCGTGGTTTCCCGGCCGTAGAGCTCCTGGTTGAAGTAGTTGCCGAGCCGGCCGATGGCCTGCGCCAGGATGATTCCCGGCGCAATCGCGTCGGCGAAGGCCGGCAGCGGGATGCCGTGCCGCCTGCACGCGATCCACGCGCCCACGCCGCCGAGGGCTACCGCGCCCCAGATCCCCAGGCCGCCGTCCCAAATGCGAACCGCCGCAGAGAGTCCGGCGCCGCCCGGCCCCCAGTAGGTCCGCCAGTCGGTGGCCAGGTGATAGAGCCGGCCGCCCACCAATCCGAACGGCACCACCCACAACGCGATGTCATAGATCACTCCGCGCTGTCCGCCGCGGGCCTCCCAGCGCCGGTCACCGATCAGCAGCGCCACCACGATGCCGGTGATGATGAACAACGCGTAGGCGCGAATGGGCAGCGGCCCGAGGTGCCAAACACCCTGGGGCGGGCTGGGAAAATAAGTCGGCAACATCGTCATCAGGCGGACACCTTCTGCCGAACCCCGGCGGCCAGTTCCTCGGTCAGCGCTCGCAACGCGGGCAACCCGCCCTCACCGAGCGCCGATACCAGCGCGGAGCCGACGATGACGCCGTCGGCGTAGCTGCCGATCTGCGCCGCCTGCTCTCGCGACCGCACCCCGAGCCCGACGCCGACGGGTATGTCCGACACCGCCTTTATCCGTCGCACCAGCTCGGGCGCGGCGTTCGACACCGCGTCACGCGCCCCGGTTACCCCCATCGTGGAAGCAGCGTAGACGAACCCTCGCGATGCCTCGACCGTCATCGCCAGCCGTTGGGGCGTCGACGAGGGCGCCACCAGAAAAATGCGATCCAACCGATGCTCCTCAGCTGCCGCCAGCCACTGGCCGGCTTCGTCGGGGATGAGGTCCGGGGTGATCAAGCCCAGCCCGCCGGCCGACGCGAGATCCCGCGCGAACGCGTCGACCCCATACCGCAGCACCGGGTTCCAATAGGTCATCACCACCGCGCGCCCACCGGCCGCACTGATCGCCTCGACCGCGGCCAGGGTGTCCCGCACCCGCACTCCCCCGTGCAAAGCGGCCTCGGTGGCCCGGGCGATGGTCGGCCCGTCCATGCCGGGATCCGAATAGGGCACCCCGACTTCGATGATGTCGCAACCGGATTCGACCAGGACGCGCATGCCGTCCACCGAACCCTGCACGTCGGGATAACCGGTGGGCAGATAACCGATCAGCGCCGCGCGATTGCCTTCGCGGCACATGTCGAAAACCGGCCCGAGCCTGCTGGCTTGTCCTTGTCCTACGGTCATCGCTGGCCGGGCCCCATCAAACCGAACCATTTCGCGGCCGTCTCCACATCCTTGTCGCCCCGACCCGACAGGTTCACCACGATGATCGCGCCCTGCCCCAACTCGGGACCCAGCTTGACCGCGCCGGCGACCGCGTGGGCCGATTCGATGGCCGGGATGATCCCCTCGGTGCGGCACAGCAGCGCGAACGCATCCATCGCCTCGGAGTCGGTGATCGGCCGGTATTCGGCCCGCCCGATCTCCTTGAGATGCGCGTGCTCGGGGCCCACCCCCGGATAATCGAGACCCGCTGAGATCGAATGGGATTCGATGGTCTGGCCGTCCTCGTCCTGCAGCAGGTAGGAGAACGACCCCTGGAAAGCCCCCGGCGAACCGCCCGCGAACGTTGCGGCGTGCCTGCCGGTTTCGACGCCGTCGCCGGCCGCCTCGAAGCCGATCAGGCGCACCCCGGGGTCGTCGATGAACGGGTGGAAGATGCCGATGGCGTTGGATCCGCCCCCGACACAAGCCACGACCGCGTCGGGCAACCGGCCGGCCTGGGCCTGGATCTGCACGCGTGCCTCCAAGCCGATGATTCGCTGAAAATCGCGCACCATCGCCGGAAAGGGGTGCGGCCCCGCCGCGGTGCCGAAGCAGTAGTAGGTGCTGTCGGCATTGGTCACCCAATCCCGAAACGCCTCGTTGATGGCATCTTTGAGCGTTTTCGACCCGCTTTGGACCGACACCACCTCCGCGCCCAGCAGCCGCATCCGCGCCACGTTGAGCGCTTGGCGCGCGGTGTCCACCGCGCCCATGTAGATGACACACTCCAGGCCGAGCAGCGCGCACGCGGTGGCAGTGGCGACGCCGTGCTGGCCGGCGCCGGTCTCGGCGATGACCCGGTTCTTGCCCATTCTCTTAGCCAGCAACGCCTGACCGAGGACGTTGTTGATCTTGTGAGAACCGGTGTGGTTCAGGTCTTCTCGCTTGAGGAAGATGCGCGCCGAGCCGGCATGCTCGGACAGCCGCGTGGCCTCGTACAGCGGCGACGGCCGGCCGGCGTAGTTGACCTGCAGGTCGTCGAGGGTCGCCAGGAAATCGGGGTTGATGCGTTCCTTCTCGTACGCGGCGGTGACCTCTTCGATCACCGCCATCAACGCCTCAGCGACGTAGCGTCCACCGTACAAACCGAAATGGCCACCCGCGTCGGGTTCGTGGCGGGTGGTTTCGGCGACGGCTGCGCTCGGAAGGGGAAGGTCCGGGCGGGACAGGTTAACCATCACCAAGGCTCTACGCGGGGACGGCTCATCAGGTTCAACGTTTCAGCGCCGGGACTCTTCAACTGACTTAACGACTAGCGAGACGGTTTCGGGCAGGACGGGTGGGTACCCGCGGTGACCAGGTCGGCGACCGCGGCGCGCGGGTCACCGCTTTTGACCAGACCCTCGCCGACCAAGACGGCGTCCGCGCCGGCGCCGGCATACGCCAACAGGTCCCCGGTGCCACGGACGCCGGACTCGGCGATCCTGATCACGTTGCTGGGCAACCCGGGAGCGATCCGCGCGAAGCAATCGCGGTCCACCTCCAGCGTCGCGAGATCGCGCGCGTTGACCCCGATTACGTTGGCCCCGGCTTTCAGCGCCCGGTCGGCCTCCTCCTCGGTGTGCACCTCGACAAGGGCTGTCATGCCCAGTGATTCGGTGCGGTCCAGCATCGACACCAAAGCCGACTGGTCCAGCGCGGCGACGATGAGCAGCAGCATGTCCGCGCCGTGGGCACGGGCCTCGTGGATCTGATATGGCTGCACGACAAAGTCTTTGCGCAATACCGGTATCGAGACCGCGGCCCGAACGGCGTCGAGGTCGTCGAGGGAGCCGCGGAAGCGTCGCTCCTCGGTCAGAACGCTGATGATCCGGGCTCCGCCGTCCTCGTACGCCCGGGCCAGTTTTGCCGGATCGGCAATGGTCGCCAGGGAACCCGCCGACGGACTGGCTCGCTTGACCTCGGCGATGACACCGATGCCGGGCTCGCGCAGGGCGGCCATCACGTCGCGCGGCGGCGGCGCGGCGGCAGCGGCGGCTTTGATTTCGGAGAGGCTGATGAGGGCTTCGCGCGCCGCAACGTCGGCCCGGACTCCCTCGAGGATGGAGTCAAGCACGGTAGCCGGACTCATGCCTGATGCTTCCCTTCGCGCGGTTACCCATCGTCACCCCACGGCCAATCCGACAAATTCCAGCCGATCGCGACGACGTGAATGAAGGGTAGCGGCCCACGGCTCGCGGCCCGTCACCGACCCTCGGTGTCCGACCCGCGGGGCCGATCGGTCTGGTCCCGCGTTGGGTCACAGCCCTCGTCAAGCGCGTCCCAGATCATCCGCTCCGACATTTCCGGCGTCTCCGGCTTCTCCAGCATCGCGCCATCGGCGTCCTCGCGTAGCGCATTTGAGCGGCGCGTCGCCGGCGTCGCGTACTTTTCCGCGCTGAACCGGGCCGATCCGGAATCGCCGGCCGACCGCAACAACAGCACGGCCGCGATCAGGGTGCAGACCGCCGCGGCCACCGCGATGCCCGCGCCGGCGTACCGCCGCTCGCTGCCCACCAGCGACATCAGCGCGACGTGCGCCAGATCGGCACCGCGCACGGCGACGTCCGGGAGCACCCAGAGACTGACGCCGAGATATCCGACCGCGAGGCTGGCCACCGCCAGCAGCCCCGCCAGCACGCGCAGCGGCCAGCCGCGCACCGCGATCGCCGCCACGGCCGCCGCCAGCATGAGCACCGCCAACGGCAACAGCGCCGTCGACCACGAGGCGCCGGACAGCGTTACCTCGCGCGGCGGGCCCAGCCCGTCGAACGACCGGATCACCACCCAGGGCAGCCGGGACGCCGCCCACAGCGCCACCGCGGCCAGCACCAGCAACACCTGGGCCACCCCGACGACCAGCCGCGCCCGCCGACCCGGGCGGGCCTCAGTCATGGCAGTCGGCCGCGGGGGCGGTCAGCGTCTCGGCGGCCGCGATCGCGTTGAGCACCGCGCGCGCCTTATTGGCGGCCTCGGTGTACTCGTACGGACCGTTCGAGTCGGCCACCACCCCGCCGCCGGCCTGCACGTAGGCGGTGCCGTCGCGCATCAGCGCGGTGCGGATGGCGATCGCGAAGTCAGCGTTGCCGGCGAAGTCCAGGTAGCCGACCACGCCGCCGTAGAGGCCGCGGCGCGTCTTCTCCACCTCCTCGATCAGCTCCATCGCGCGCACCTTCGGCGCGCCCGACAGCGTGCCGGCCGGGAAGCAGGCCGTCACCGCGTCCAGGGCGGTCCGCCCCTCGGCGAGCATCCCGGTCACCGTCGACACCAGGTGCATGACGTGGCTGTAGCGCTCGATATGGCTGTAATCCTCGACGCGCACGGTGCCCGGCGCGCAGACGCGGCCGAGGTCGTTGCGGCCCAGATCGACCAGCATCAGGTGCTCGGCGCGCTCCTTCTCGTCGGCCAGCAGTTCCTTCTCCAGCAGCTGATCCTCTTCCTCGGTCTGCCCGCGCCACCGGGTGCCGGCGATCGGGTGCGTCGTCGCCCAGCCCTCGCTGACGGTGACCAGCGCCTCCGGGCTGGACCCGACGACCGAAAAATCGGTCCCACCAGCGCCATTCGGCACATTCAGCAGGTACATGTAGGGACTCGGGTTGGTGACCCGCAGCATCCGGTACACGTCGATCGGGTCGACAGCGGTGTCCATCTCGAAGCGCTGGGACGGAACGACCTGGAACGCCTCGCCGGCGGCGATCTGATCGACGAGGTAGTCGACGATCTTCCCGTACTCCTCGACGGTGCGCTGGGCACGGTACCGCGGCTCGGGCCTGTCGAAAGTGGCGACCGTGGACGGCAACGGCTGGCCTAACGCCGAGGTCATCACGTCCAGCCGCGCCAGGGCGTCGTCGTAGGCCTCGTCGACCCGCTCGTCGGTGCCGTTCCAGTTCACCGCGTTGGCGATCAGCGTGATGGTGCCCTCGTGGTGGTCGACGGCCGCCACGTCGGTGGCCAGCAGCAGCAGCATGTCCGGCAGGTGCAGGTCGTCGACGGCCAGTTCGGGCAGGCGTTCCAGGCGTCGCACCATGTCGTAGGCGAACAAGCCGACCATGCCGCCGGACAACGGCGGCAGCCCGGGCAGCGTGCCGGTGGCCAGCAGCTCGAGCGTGGACCGCAGCGCGAGTAACGGGTCGCCGCCGGTGGGCGCGTCCTGCGGCACGGCGCCCAGCCAGACCGCTTCCCCGCCGCGGACGGTCAGCGCCGAGGGCGCGCCCGCGCCGACGAACGACCACCGCGACCAGGATCGGCCGTGCTCGGCGGATTCCAGCAGGAACGTGCCCGGACGATCGGCGGCGAGCTTGCGGTAGGCCGACAGCGGCGTCTCGCTGTCGGCCAGCACCTTGCGGGTCACCGGAACCACGCGATGCTCGGCTGCGAGCCGGCGGAAGTCCTCTCGTGAGGTCGTCGCGGCGAGGTGGGCGTGCACTGAACCATCCTCGCAGACAAGCGTCGGGGGTTCGCGAGCGTAACGAGGCTGCGCTTTTCAGCCTCGAAATTCGCGGTGGCGTTACGCTCGCGGCATGAAACCTGGTGACACCGTCGCGGACTTCGAACTTCCCGATCAGACGGGGACGCCGCGCAAGCTCAGCGAGCTGCTCTCCGGCGGACCGGTGGTGCTGTTCTTCTACCCCGCCGCGATGACGCCGGGCTGCACCAAGGAGGCCTGCCACTTCCGGGACCTGGCCGCGGAATTCGCGGCCGCCGGCGCCAACAGGGTCGGCATCAGCGCCGATGCCGTGCAGAAACAGGCCAAGTTCGCCGACATGCAGAAGTTCGACTACCCGCTGCTTTCGGACACCGACGGAGCCGTCGCCGCACAATTCGGCGTCAAGCGCGGCCTGCTCGGCAAGCTGATGCCGGTCAAGCGCACCACCTTCGTCATCGACACCGACCGCAAGGTGCTCAACGTCATTTCGAGCGAGCTCAACATGAACACCCACGCCGACAAGGCGTTGGAGACGCTGCGCGCCCGCTGAGGATCAGGGGCTGATCGCCAGGAACACGTAGGCGGCGAGCAGCACCAGATGCAGCTCGCCCTGCAGCCGGGTGGCGCGCCCGGGGACGACCGTCAGCATGCTGATCACGACGGTCAGCGCAAGCAGCACCAGCTGGATGGGGCCCAGACCGAGGACGAGCGGCCCCTTGAGCCAGATAGAGGCCAGCGCGATCACCGGGATGGTGAGCCCGATGCTGGCCATCGCCGAGCCATACGCCAGGTTGAGGCTGGTCTGGATGCGGCCCTGGCGCGCCGCGCGCGCGGCCGCCAGGGTCTCCGGCAGCAGCACCAGCGCGGCGATCACCACGCCGACGAATGACTGCGGGAACCCGACCGCGGTCACCGCGCGCTCGACGGCCGGCGATTCCTCCTCGGCCAGCCCCACCACCGCGACGAGGGCGACCAGCAGCAGCCCCAGGCTGCCCAGCGCGGCGCCGCGGTTCGGCGGCTCGGCGTGGCTTTCGTCCTCGAACAGCCGCGTCTTCTGACCCTTCTGCGCGACGGGCAGGAAGAAATCGCGGTGGCGCACCGTCTGCGTGAAGACGAAGACCAGGTAGACCAGCAGCGAGGCAACCGCCGCGAAGGTCAGCTGGCCCGGGGAGAACTCCCTGCCGACTTGGCTGGTGGTGAACGCGGGCAGCACCAGGCTCATCGTCGCCAGCGTGGTGACGGTGGCCAGCGCGGCGCCACTGCCCTCGGCGTTGAACAGCGTGACGCCGTAGCGCCGGGAGCCGAGCAGCAGCGACAACCCGGCGATGCCGTTGGTGGTGATCATCGCGGCGGCGAACACGGTGTCCCTGGCCAGGGTCGCGGCCTCGTTGCCGCCGGACGCCATCAGCGAGACGATCAGGGCCACCTCGATCACCGTCACCGCGGCCGCGAGCACCAGCGAGCCGAACGGCTCACCGACCCGGGCCGCGACCACCTCCGCGTGATGCACCGCGGAAAGCACGGCGCCGATGAGCAGTGCCGCCGCCAGCGCTACCAGCGCCGGGCCCAGCTTCTCGCCCCAGATCACGGCCAGCACGGCGACGGCAAGCAGCGGTACGACCGCGGTCCACGACACCCGTCTCAACATCGCCCGCCATTCTCATCCACGGCCCGCGGTCGGGCGACTTCAGACCTAGTGCAACGTTCCTCAAGCCGAAAGTCCTCAGACGGTTGCGACAAAAGCCCCTACGTTCGCCGGACGGTGTTTCATACGGTCACAACATTCGCCTCAGGTTTACACGGGCTCGGCCGAAGCGAAGTCAAGACAGGAATATCCGAACGCTGAACTGTCAGCGTGGCCGACGCGAAGGGGGAAGCGGTGTCAGTCACTCGGATCACCGCTGAAAGCGGCACCAACAGTCCACTCCGCAACCATCTCCGCAGTGCGAAGGACGGGGATCGGGATGCGTGGATTTCCAGGGCGCTCTGCCGGAGCGGCGACCCGGACGGGTTGTTCGTCCGGGGCGCCGCCCAGAGAGAAGCCGCGGCGATCTGCCGGCACTGCCCGGTGGTCCTGGAGTGTGGCGCCGAGGCGCTCGACAACCGGGTCGAGTGGGGCGTCTGGGGCGGGATGACGGAACGCCAGCGACGCGCCCTGCTCAGGCAGCACTCCGACGTGGTGTCCTGGGTCGACTTCTTGGCCACCGCCCGGCGTCAGCGCCGCGCCGCGAATTAGGCCCGCGGGCGGTCGCCTAGGTGGGCGCCGCACCTAGCTCTCGGGTTGCAGCAGCACGTCGGCGTCGAAGCAGCTGTGGTCGCCGGTGTGGCAGGCGGCGCCGACCTGATCGACGGTCAGTAGCACGGTGTCGCCGTCGCAATCCAGACGCACCGAGTGCACGTGCTGGGTGTGGCCGGACGTCGCGCCCTTGACCCACTGCTCGTCGCGGGACCGCGAATAGTATGTCGCCTCACGGGTTTCGAGCGTGCGGGCCAGCGCCGCGTCGTCCATCCAGGCGACCATCAGCACATCGCCGGTGCCACGCTCCTGCACGACGGCGGTGAACAGGCCGTCGGCGTTTCGCTTCAGCCGCGCGGCGATCCGTGGGTCCAGCGTCATCGCACGGTGATCCCTTCGGCGGCCATCGCGGCCTTCACCTGGCCGATGGTCAGCTCCCGGAAGTGAAAGACGCTGGCCGCCAAGACCGCATCGGCGCCCGCGGCGACCGCGGGCGCGAAGTGTTCGGCCGCGCCCGCCCCACCGCTGGCGATCACCGGCACCGTGACCGCCGAGCGCACCGCCTGCAGCATCGGCAGGTCGAAGCCGGCCTTCGTGCCGTCGGCGTCCATCGAGTTCAGCAGGATCTCCCCCACGCCCAGATCTGCTCCGCGGGAAGCCCATTCGACGGCGTCGATCCCCGTCCCGCGGCGACCGCCGTGGGTGGTGACCTCCCAGCCGGACGGTGTCGGCACCGATCCCGGGGGGACCGTGCGGGCGTCGACCGACAACACGATGCATTGCGACCCGAACTGCCGCGCCATTTCTTCCAGCAGGTCGGGCCGGGCGATCGCGGCGGTGTTGATCGAAACCTTGTCGGCCCCCGCGCGCAGCAAGACGTCGACGTCGGCCACCGTGCGAACCCCCCCGCCGACGGTCAGCGGAATGAAAACCTGTTCGGCCGTGCGGCGCACCACGTCCAGCATGGTGGCCCGGCCCGACGACGACGCGGTCACGTCGAGAAAGGTGAGCTCGTCGGCGCCCTCGGCATCGTAGGCGGCGGCGAGTTCGACCGGGTCGCCCGCATCGCGCAGGTTTTCGAAGTTGACCCCTTTGACCACCCGCCCGGCGTCGACGTCCAGGCACGGAATGACCCGCACCGCAAGGCCGTTGCCGAAGGACATCTCAGTAGTCCTCCGGCCGGCCGGTGCTGCGCAGGATCCCGAGTATCTCGGCGTGGGCGCGCGGCCCGGCGGCGAGCGCGGAATCCGACGCGGGGGTCCACGGTTCCCCCTGGACGTCGGTGACGACGCCGCCCGCCGCCCGCACCAGCGCGACGCCGGCGGCGTGGTCCCACACGTGGCCACCGAAACTGATTGAGCCGGCGAGGACTCCGTCGGCGACGTAGGCGAGGTCGAGTCCGGTGGAACCGTGCATGCGCAACCGCGAGCAGACCCGGCTCAGGTTCTCCAGCACCGCGATCCGGTAGCGCCCCGGGAACCGGCCGCGCGCGTCGGCACTGAACGAGCCGGCGCCGATGAGGGCGTCGGCCAGGTCGACGGGAGCCAGCGGCGGTTGCGCGACACCGTTTTTCATCAACGGGCCGTCCAGCACCGCGGTGTAGCGCTGGCCGACGAACGGCAGCCAGGTCAGCCCGGCGACCGGGTCGCCGTGGTGCAGCAGGCCCAGCAGGATGCCCGCCATCGGGGATCCGGCCGCGTAGTTGAACGTGCCGTCGACGGGGTCGAGCACCCACACCCATTCGGAGTCGACGTCGGTGCCGCCGAACTCCTCGCCGTGCACACCGATTCCGGTGGCCTCGGTCAGCGCGCCGACCACCTGCCGCTCGATCGCGAGGTCCACGTCGGTGGCGAAGTCGTTGCCCTTCTTCTGGACCGCCGAATCGGCGCGATGGCCGGCGAGGAACGGCTCGGTGGCGTCGTCGAGGATCGCCGACGCCTTCTCCACCAATGCGGCCAGGTCCATCGCGGCCCTACTCCGCGACCGCGGCCAGCGCCTGCGGCAGCGTGAACCGCCCGGCATAGAGGGCTTTACCCACGATGGCCCCCTCGACCCCGCGGCCGGTCAGGGTGGCGATCGCGCGCAGGTCGTCCAGGCTCGACACACCGCCGGAGGCGATCACGGGGGCGTCGGTGCGGTCGGCGACGGCGGCCAGCAAGTCGAGGTTAGGACCGCCCAGCGTGCCGTCCTTGGTGACGTCGGTGACGACGAAGCGTGAACAGCCTTCGCCGTCAAGGCGTTCCAGCACCTCCCACAGGTCGCCGCCGTCGGTCTCCCAGCCGCGTCCGCGCAGCCGGTGCTGCCCGTCGAGGATTTGCACGTCCAGCCCCACGGCGACCCTGTCGCCGTGCTCGCTGATCGCGCGGGCGCACCACAGCGGGTTCTCCAAGGCCGCCGTGCCCAGGTTGACCCGGGCGCAGCCGGTGGCCAGCGCCGCGGCCAGGGAGTTGTCGTCACGGATCCCGCCGGACAGCTCCACCTGCACGTCGAGCTTGCCGACCACCTCGGCCAGCAGCTCGCGATTCGAGCCCCGCCCGAACGCCGCGTCCAGGTCGACCAGGTGGATCCATTCCGCCCCGTCGCGCTGCCAAGTCAGCGCCGCGTCCAGCGCCGAACCGTATTCGGTTTCGCTGCCCGCCTTGCCCTGGACCAGCCGCACGGCGCGGCCGTCGACCACGTCGACCGCGGGCAACAAGATCAACACATTCCCTCCCAAGCCGCTCGTCACAGTGCCTCAATCCAATTGCGCAGCACGGCCGCACCCGCGTCCCCGCTCTTTTCGGGGTGAAACTGCGTGGCCGAGAGCGGCCCCTGCTCGACGGCGGCCAGAAATGGCACCCCGTGGGTCGCCCAGGTGAGTACGGCGTCGGGCGAGCCCTCCCATTCCTGCGCGGCGTAGGAGTGCACGAAGTAGAACCGCGTGTCGGCGTCCAGCCCTTTGAACAGGGTGGTGCCTCCCCCGGGTTTGACCACGTTCCAGCCCATGTGCGGGATCACCGGAGCATCCAGCCGGGTGACCTCGCCCGGCCACTGCCCGCAACCTGTTGTCTGCACACCGAATTCGACGCCGCCGGCGAACAGGATCTGCATGCCGACGCAGACTCCCAGCACCGGGCGGCCGGCGGCAACCCGGTCGGCGATGATGCGGTGTCCGTGGACTCTGCGCAGCCCGGTCATGCAGGCCTCGAAGGCGCCGACACCGGGCACCACCAGCCCGTCGACGGCGGCCGCCGCATCGGCGTCGGCGGTCACCTCGACCGATGCGCCCGCCCGTTCGAGCGCGCGCTGGGCCGACCGTAGGTTGCCCGAGCCGTAATCCAGCACGACGACGGATGGTTTTGTCACAGAACACCTTTGGTGGACGGCACGTCCGACACCCGGGGATCGGGCTCGACGGCCTGACGCAACGCGCGAGCCACCGCCTTGTACTGCGCCTCGGTGACGTGGTGCGGGTCGCGCCCGTACAGCACCCGAACGTGCAGCGCGATGCGGGCGTTCATGGCCAGCGACTCGAACACGTGCCGGTTGATCACGGTGTGGTATGGCACTGAGCTGCCGGCAATGGTGGTGTGCCGCAGGTGATCCGGCTCACCGGTGTGCACGCAGTAGGGCCGGCCGGACACGTCGACGACGGCGTGGGCCAGCGTCTCGTCCATCGGGATGAAGGCGTCGCCGAACCGGCGGATGCCCTTCTTGTCGCCGAGCGCCTGGCCGAGAGCCTGCCCCAGCGCGATGGCGGTGTCCTCGATGGTGTGGTGGCCCTCGATTTCGACGTCGCCCTTGGTGCGGACGTCCAGGTCGAAGCTGGCGTGGGTGCCCAGCGCCGTCAACATGTGGTCGTAGAACGGCACGCCGGTGTCGACGTGGACCTGACCGGTGCCGTCGAGGTCGAGCTCGATGACGATGTCGGATTCCTTGGTGCGGCGCTCGATACGCGCGCGCCGAGTCGCAATTGTGGTCACGGGGCTCCTACTGGGGTGGCTGGTGCCAGTTCGGTGGCGGCGATCTGGGCGCTGGCCCGCAGGAACGCGTCGTTCTCCTCGGCCAGTCCCGTCGTGGCGCGCAGGTAGCCGGGAATCCCGACGTCGCGGATCAGGATGCCGGCGTCCAGGTAGCGCTGCCAGGTGGCCGGGGCGTCGGCGAATTCCCCGAACAGCACGAAGTTCGCGTCGCTGGGGATCACCCGAAAGCCCATGCCGCTCAGTGCTTTGGTGACGCGTTCGCGTTCGGCGATCAGGGCCGCGACGCTACTCAGCGTGTCGTCGGCGTGCCGCAGCGCGGCCCGGGCGGCGGCCTGGGTGACCGACGACAGGTGATACGGCAGCCGGACCAGCAGCATCGCGTCGATCACCGCGGGCGTGGCGATCAGGTAGCCGAGCCGCCCACCGGCGAAGGCGAACGCCTTGCTCATGGTGCGGGTGACGATGAGCTTGGTCGGATACTCCCGCACCAGCCCCACGGCGCTGGGCTCGGAGGAGAACTCGCCGTAGGCCTCGTCGACGATCAAGATCCCGGGCACCGCGTCGAGCAGCCGCCGCAGGGCGGGCAGCGAAACGCTCTGCCCGGACGGGTTGTTCGGGCTGGCTATGAACACCACATCGGGTTGATGTTCGGCGATGGCGGCGACCGCTCGGTCCACGTCGAGGCTGAAGTCGTCGGCACGGACGCCCTCCAACCATTCCGTGCGCGTGGCGTCGGCGATGATCGGGTGCATTGAGTAGGACGGGGCGAACCCGATCGCGGTGCGTCCCGGCCCGCCGAATGCCTGCAGCAGCTGCTGCAGGATCTCGTTGGATCCGTTTGCGGCCCAGACGTTTTCCACCCCGATTTGCACACCGGTCTGCGCGGTGAGATAGCCGGCCAGATCGCGGCGCAGCTCGACGGCGTCGCGATCGGGGTAGCGATGCAGGTCGGCGGCCGCGGCGGCCACGGACCGCACCACGTCGTCCACCAGCGCCCAGCTGGGCGGGTGCGGGTTCTCGTTGGTGTTCAGCCGCACCGGGACGGCCAGTTGTGGTGCGCCGTAAGGTGATTTGCCACGCAGGTCGTCCCGCAGCGGTAGGTCGTCGAGCGTCGGGTTTTCCGTCATCGCTCGAACCTCCGCCGGATCGCCTCGCCGTGCGCCGGCAGGTCTTCGGCCTTGGCCAGCGTGACCACGTGACCCGAGACGTCCTTGAGCGCGGCCTCGGTGTAGTCGACGACGTGGATGCCGCGCAGGAAGGTCTGCACCGACAGGCCGCTGGAGTGGCGGGCGGAGCCCGCGGTCGGCAGCACGTGATTGGATCCGGCGCAATAGTCGCCGAGGCTCACCGGCGAGTACGGCCCGACGAAAATGGCTCCGGCCGAGCGGATTCGGCCGACGACCTGCTGCGCATCGGCGGTCTGGATCTCCAGGTGTTCGGCGGCGTAGGTGTTGACCACCTTGATGGCGGCGTCGAGGTCGTCGACCAGGATGATCGCCGACTGGCGGCCACCGAGCGCGGCGGCCACCCGGTCGCGGTGAACCGTGGTGCGCAGCTGGGCGGCCACCTCCGTGGCGGTGGCGGTGGCGGTGGCCTCGCTCGGGGTGACCAGCACGCTGCCCGCCATTTCGTCGTGTTCGGCCTGGCTGATCAGGTCGGCGGCCACGTGCGCCGGGTCGGCGGTGTGGTCGGCGAGGATGGCGATCTCGGTGGGCCCTGCCTCGGCGTCGATGCCGACCCGCGAGCGGCACAGCCGCTTGGCGGCGGTGACGTAGATGTTGCCGGGCCCGGTGATCAGGTCGACCGGTTCCAGCTCGGCGCCGTCGCTATCGGTGCCGCCGTAGGCCAGCAGCGCGACGGCCTGCGCGCCGCCGACGGCCCAGACCTCGTCGACCCCCAGCAGCCGGGCGGCGGCCAGGATCGTCGGATGCGGCAGACCTTCGAACTGACCCTGCGAGCGCGCCTGCGGCGGGCTGGCCACCACCAGCGAATCGACGCCGGCGGCCTGCGCGGGCACCACGTTCATCACCACGCTGGACGGGTACACCGCGTTCCCGCCGGGCACGTACAGGCCCACCCGCTCGACCGGCACCCATCGCTCGGTGACCGTCGCGCCCGGGCCGAGCGTGGTGGTGACGTCGGCGCGACGCTGGTCGGCGTGCACGGCGCGGGCGCGTTCGATCATCACCCGCAGGGCGTCGACGACGTCGGGTTCCAAGCCGGCCAGCGCCGCCTCCAGCGCCGCCTCGGGCACCCGGACGGCCGCGGGCCGCACACCGTCAAACGACGCCCCGAACTCCAGCGCCGCCTCGGCGCCGCGCTCGGCCACGGCCTGCACGATCGGCCGCACTTTGGGCAGCACGCTCTCCACGTCGGCGCCGCCGCGGGGCAGCGCGGTCCGCAATCGGGCAGCCGTCAGCTCGACGCCCCGCAGGTCGATGCGGGCCATCGGCGACGGTGGGGTGGGGGTCACGGTGTCCATTGTCCCAGAGCAGCTCAAGTTGTTATCCGGCCGGTACAGTGCCGTCATGTCCAAAAAGGATCACCCAAACAACGCTCCGGGCGTTCCGATGGTTTTTCCGGTCTGGTTTGAGAACCTTCAGGTCAAATACCTCAACAATGTGGTCAAGCCGATCGCCCGCTTCCTGCCCGGCACGGCGACCATCAGGCACCGCGGCCGCAAGTCCGGGACGCCGTACGAGACCGTCGTCACCCCCTACCGCAAGGGCAACCTGCTGGCCATCGCGCTGGGCCACGGCAAGACGAACTGGGTGAAGAACGTCCTGGCGGCCGGCGAAGCCGACGTAGCGTTCGGCCGCAACCGCGTGGTGCATATCACGAACCCGCGGATCCTGCCTGCCGGCTCCGAGGGCCCGGACGCGGACCGGCTGCCGCAGATGGCCCGCGTGCAGCTGCGCCGGATCGGCGTGTTCGTCGGCGATATCGCCTGAGGCCGGCGTCGGGACATAAACCACGGCGACGCCCCTCGGCGTGTCGTGTGCGTGGGTTATGTGTCGTGGAACCAGACGAGTGTGCGGCCTACATGTCCAGGCCGATGTCGAGCGCGCGCACCGAGTGCGTCAGCGCGCCGACGGCCAGGTAGTCCACCCCGGTTGCCGCGTAGGTGGCGGCGTTTTCCAGGCTGAGCCCGCCGGAGGACTCGAGCAGGACGGCGGGGGCGCGCGCGTCGCGACGCTGCACGGCCATCTGTGTCTGCCACACCGGGAAGTTGTCCAGCAGGACCAGTTCGGGCTTTTCGCCCAGCACCTCGTCCAGCTGCTCGAGGGAGTCCACCTCCACCTCGCACGGCAGGTCCGGCGCCGCGTCGCGGACCGCCCGCAGCGCGTCGACGACCGATCCGGCGGCCACCACGTGGTTGTCCTTGATCAGCGCCGCATCCCCGAGCCCCAGCCGGTGGTTGACGCCGCCGCCGACCCGCACCGCGTACTTCTGCAGCGCCCGCAGCCCGGGCAGCGTTTTGCGGGTGTCGCGGACCTTGGCCTTGGTGCCCTCCACGGCGTCGACCCAGGCCGCCGTCGTGGTCGCGATGCCCGACAGGTGACACACCAGGTTCAGCATGGTCCGCTCGGCGGTCAGCAGGCCGCGGGTGTCGGCCCGCACGGTCAGCACCGGCTCGCCCGGCTGCAGCCGGGCGCCGTCCTCGACGCTGTGCACCACCTGGTAGCCCCCGGCGAGGACGGCGTCGAGGACCAGCAGCGCGACCTCGACGCCGGCGATCACGCCGGCCTCCCGGGGCACCATCGACGCGGTGGCCACCGCGCCGGCGGGCACCGTCGCGAGGGTGGTGATGTCGGGCCCGTAGCGCAGGTCCTCTTCCAGAGCGCGCCGGATGGTGTCTTGAGCGGCGCTTCGTTCGTCGGGCAGCATCATCAGCCCACCGCCGCCAGCGCCTCCACCAGCACCGAGTTCTGGTCGTCGGCCAGCCGCAGCAGGCTGCTGCGGGCCTGTTCCGGTGCGGGGTCCGGGTATTCGGTGCGATGGTGGCAGCCCCGGCTCTCGTCACGGGCCAGGGCCGCGGCCGTCACCGCGCGGGCCGCCACCGTCAACGCGACGTCTTCGAAGTCGCGGCGGCCGGCGATGGCGCGCGATCGCGCCCCCGACAGCGTGTCCGACAACCGGTGCAGCCCGGCGGCGTCGCGCACCACCGAGGCGTCGCGACTCATCGCGGCCTGCAATGCGCCGCGCTCAGGAGCGGTGTGGGCGATGGGCTCGGGCTCGACAGCCCGGACGCGCCCCGCCGCCATCGCGTGCGCGGCCGCGGCCTTGCCGGCGCGGCCGCCGACGACGAGACCCTCCAGCAGGCTGTTGGACGCCAGCCGGTTGGCGCCGTGCAGTCCGGTGCGCGCCACCTCGCCCGCGGCGAACAGCCCGGGCAATTCCGTTTGGCCGTGCACGTCGGTGACGACGCCACCGCAGCTGTAGTGCGCCCCCGGCACGACCGGGATGGGCTGGCGGACGGGGTCGATGCCGGCGGCGCGGCACGCGGCGGTCACGGTCGGGAACCGGGCCGCGAAACCCTTGATGCCTCGCGCGTCGAGGAAGACGCACGGGTCGCCGGTGACCTTCAGCCGGGTGTCGATGGCCGCAGCGACGACGTCACGCGGCGCCAGATCGCCCATCGGGTGAACACCGGCCGTCACTGAATTGCCTTGCCGGTCAACGAGTATCGCGCCCTCGCCGCGGATGGCCTCGGTGACCAGCGGGCACCGGCCGCCGGCGGTGCCGGCGAAAAGCATGGTCGGGTGGAACTGGATGAACTCGAGGTCGCTGACCGCGACGCCGGCCCACAGCGCCAACGCGATGCCGTCGCCGGTGGAGCCTCCGGGATTGGTGGTCGCGCCGTAGAGGTGCCCGAGCCCTCCGGAGGCCAGGATCACCGAGGGCGCGTTGATGATTCCGTAGCCGTCCACGCTGCCCAGCAGGACCCCGGTCACGCCGGCATCGTTGTGCAGCACCCGCAGGGCCACGTGGCCGGCGCGGATGTCCAGCCTGGCCGCGGCGTGGTCGAGCGTCCGCTGCACCTCGGCTCCGGTGGCGTCGCCGCCGGCGTGCACGATGCGCCGCCGCGAGTGCCCGCCCTCGCGCGTCACGTCCCAGCGGCCCGTGGGCGCCTCGTCGAATCGCGCTCCGGCACCGACCAATTCGGACACCGCCCGGTACCCGTCGGCAACGATGGAATACACCGCGTCGGGGTCGCACAGGCCGGCGCCGGCCGTCAGGGTGTCGGCGACGTGGGCCTCGACGGAGTCGTCGTTGCCGGGCAGGACCACCGCGATGCCGCCCTGCGCGTAATGGGTCGCGGTGCCCCCCTTCGCCTGGTCGGCCTTGCTCAGCACCACGACGCGGCGGCCGGCGCGATGGGCGGCCAGGGCGGCGGCCAATCCCGCGACGCCGGTACCGATGACGACGACGTCGGCGCTATGGGTCCAGGCCGGACGGGCGATCATTCGCCGCCGCCCGGCTGACCGATCTCGATCATGCGCTGCACGCTGCGGCGGCCCGCCGCCGCGATCTCCGGGTCGACGTCGACTTCGTCGGCCCCGTCCACCAGGCAGCGCAGCAGGGCCGCGGGCGTGATCATCTTCATGTACTTGCAGGACGCCCGGTCGTTGACCGCGCGGAAGTCGACTTGCGGGGCCGCCCGGCGCAGCTGATGCAGCATGCCGACCTCGGTGGCGACCAGCACCTTGCGGGCCTGGGTTTGGTGCGCCGCGTCGAGCATGCCGCCGGTGGACAGGATCTTCACCCGATCCGCCGGGAAGGCGCCCTCGCCGGCGAGGTACAAAGCCGAAGTGGCGCAACCGCATTCGGGATGCACGTAGAGCTCGGCGTCGGGGTTCGCCCGGGCCTGCTCGGACAGCTCGTCGCCGTTGATCCCGGCGTGGACGTGGCATTCACCGGCCCACACGTGCATGTTCGTACGGCCGGTCACCCGGCGCACGTGGGCCCCGAGGAATTGGTCCGGGCAGAACAGCACCTCGCGGTCGGGGTCGATGGACTCGACCACGTCGACGGCGTTGGACGAGGTGCAGCAGATGTCGGTGAGCGCCTTCACCGCGGCGCTGGTGTTGACGTAGGAGACCACGACGGCGCCGGGGTGCTCGTCCTTCCAGGCGCGCAGGTCGTCGGGGGTGATGGAGTCGGCCAGCGAGCAGCCGGCGCGCTGATCCGGGATGAGGACCGTCTTGTCGGGGCTGAGGATCTTGGCGGTCTCGGCCATGAAGTGCACCCCGCAGAACACGATGGTGTCCTCGGGCGCCTCGGCGGCAATCCGCGACAGCGCCAGCGAATCCCCGACGTGGTCGGCGACGTCCTGGATGGCGGGCAGCTGGTAGTTGTGCGCGAGCACGGTGGCGCCGCGCAGC
Source organism: Mycobacterium sp. E2733 (assembly GCF_001667585.1). Classification (GTDB taxonomy): domain Bacteria; phylum Actinomycetota; class Actinomycetes; order Mycobacteriales; family Mycobacteriaceae; genus Mycobacterium. The sequence goes on along the minus strand of NZ_LZJZ01000027.1, from coordinate 126,631 downwards.
TCCGCCAGTCGGCGAATCTCGGCGGCCCACTGTTCGTCGCCCTCGACACCGGCGTAGCCGGCGGGTGAATTCGTGACGTCGGCCATCATGCCTTCGGCGAGCGTGTCCATGCGATTTACAACCGTCACGGCGGCTCCTTTCAGCCCGGGAGGTTTTCGACTTATAATCGAAAACATGGCCCATGGTAACACCGCCCACGAAGTGCTCGCGGTCGTATTCCAGGTTCGCCATGTCACCGAGCAGGCTACGAAGGGCCGCCCCACGGAGAAACCGCAGCTTAACGTGCTGTTATGGCAGCGTGCCAAGGATCCGCAACGCGGCGCCTGGTCGCTGCCGGGCGGGCAGCTGCGCAGCGACGAGGACATGACCACGTCGGTGCTGCGGCAGCTGGCCGAGAAGGTGGACCTCAAAGAACTCGCGCACCTCGAACAGCTGGCGGTCTTCTCCGACCCGAACCGGGTGCCGGGCGCCAGGGTGATCGCGTCGACCTTCTTGGGATTGGTGCCCTCCCCCGCCACCCCCGAGCTGCCGCCGGACACCCGCTGGCATCCGGTGAGCTGCCTGCCGCCGATGGCCTTCGACCACGGCCCGATGGTGACCCACGCGCACGCCCGGCTGATCGCCAAGCTGTCGTACACCAACCTCGGGTTTGCTTTGGCGCCAAAGGAATTCGCTCTCTCTACGCTCCGCGACATCTACGGCGCCGCGCTGGGCTACCAGGTCGACGCTACGAACCTGCAGCGGGTGCTGGTCCGGCGCGGCGTGATCAGCCAGACCGGCACCATCGCCCAGTCGGGCCGCAGCGGCGGGCGGCCGGCGGCCCTTTACCACTTCATCGACTCCCGCCTGCGGGTCACCGATGAATTCGCCGCGTTGCGGCCCCCCGGCTAGGCTCGGGGAAAGCGTCTTTCGGGTGACGCGATGGTAAATCGGTGCTAGTGGCGCGTCCGACTCTGACGTGCCGGCAAGAAGTCGCTCACAGTGCGGCGATTACGTTTTGGTTACCTGCCGTTCGTGCGCGACAATGCCGGATGGCCTAGAAGGGAGCCTGAATGGCTGAGCTCGGCAATCTGGCAGGCACGCATGGCGCGGAGTGGATCGCCCGGCCGCCGCACGAGGAACTGCAGCGCAAAGTACGCCCGCTGCTGCCCTCGGACGACCCGTTCTACCAGCCGCCATTGGGCTTCCAGCACGCCGAGCCGGGGACGGTGCTGCGTTCTTGCGACGTCGAACTGGCGTTCCTGGGTTTGATCCCGCAGCCGGTCAAGGCGGTCCAGTTGCTCTACCGGACGATGGACATGAACGGCGAGCCGGAGGCGGCGGCGACCACCGTGATCGTCCCCGCCGAGCTCGCTCCGGAACGCCCGTGCCCGCTGTTGTCCTACCAGTGCGCGATCGACGCCGTGTCGTCCCGTTGCTTCCCGTCCTACGCGCTGCGGCGCCGGGCGAAGGCGCTCGGGTCGATCGGCCAGTTCGAACTCTTCCTGATCGCCGCCGCGGTCGCCGAGGGCTGGGCCGTCTCCGTGCCGGACCACGAGGGGCTCCAGGGCCTGTGGGGCGCGCCGTACGAGCCGGGCTATCGCGTCTTGGACGGCATCCGGGCCGCGCTGGGTTCGGAACGCCTGGGACTGTCCTCGTTGGCGCCGATCGGGCTGTGGGGGTACTCCGGTGGCGGGCTGGCCAGTGCGTGGGCGGCCGAAGTGTGCGCCGAATACGCGCCCGAGTTGGACATCGTCGGGGCGGTGCTCGGCTCACCGGTCGGGGATCTCGGCAACACCTTCCGCAGGCTCAACGGCAGTTTTCTTTCGGGTCTGCCCGCGCTGGTGGTGGCCGCGCTCGCCCACATCTACCCGGAGCTGGACAGGGTGATCAAAGAGCACAGCAACGAGGAGGGCCGCGCCCTGCTCGAGTCGCTCGAGAAGATGACCACCGTGGAGGCGGTCGTCCGGATGGCCGGCAAGAACATGGGCGACTACCTCGACGAGCCGCTCGAGAGCATCCTGTCGACGCCCGAGGTGATGCACGTCTTCGAGAACATCAAGCTGGGCGCGGCCGTACCGACGCCGCCGGTGTTGATCGTGCAGGCCGTCCACGACTACCTCATCGACGTGAAGGACATCGACGTGCTCGCCGACGCCTATTCGGCCGGCGGCGCGCGGGTGACCTATCACCGGGACGCCTTCAACGAGCACATGCTGCTACATCCGCTGTCGGCGCCGATGACGCTGCGCTGGCTCACCGACCGGTTCGACCGCCGGCCGCTGACCGAGCACCTGATCCGGACCACCTGGCCGACGATGTTCCATCCGATGACCTATGTCGGGATGGCCCGGCTGACCAAGATCGCGGCCAAGGTCATCTTCGGCCGGAGCATTCACCGCCGCCCGCTATGACACGGGCGCTTCGGCGGCACCCCCGGCTCCCACCGGCAGCGCGCCGGACGACCGGTCGCCCGGCGGAAGCGCGCCCAGGTCGTCGCGGGCGTCGGCGGCCGCCAGCACCGCATAGACCAGCGCGGCGATAGCGGCGGGCCACAGCAGGGTCAGCGCGACCTGCGGCGGGTTCTGGGCGAAGAACACCGGGGGCGCCTGGATGACGTACGCCACCGATGGGGCCTTGGACAGCGGCACCGCATCGAAGTTCAACGCGCCGTAGAAGACCCGGACGAGCGCGGTACCGGTCGCCGTCGCGGCGGCGGCCGCGGTCACCAGGCCGGTGGACAGCGCGGCGACCATCCCCGGCCCGCGGTGCTTGCGCCACTGCCACCCCAGCACGGGCGCCACCACCGCCAGCACGGTCAACAGGCCCAGCATCAGGCACGGCGCGTCGAAGAAGTGCTCCGATTCGTTGCCGAGGTAGTCGTGGACCCGTTCACCCGCCCGCGTGAGCGCCACCACGGCGTGGATCGGCGGCGCGATCCACGCCCACAGCCCGCCGAACAACACACCGGCCACGACCGGCCCCAGCGCGGCGACGACGAGGGCGCGCGCCCGCGGCTTGCGTGGGGCGGTGGCGGGCGACGGCGTGTTCGCGGGCTCGGTCACCGCTGGTCCTCCAGGTCGGCGGAGTCGACCTGACCGTGTCGCGAGCATTGCGCCCGCCAGCCGTCGGGGCGCACCTGCACGATCATCCGGCGTCCGCATTCGGCACAGAACCGGGGCGGCTCGAGGCCTAACTGCGCCGCCGTCGGCACTGCGGTGCCCCCCAATTCCCCGGTGTAGACGTTGTAGACGCCGGCGCCGACCGGAGCGCCCAGATCACGAACCACAGTCTCCAAGTTTCCTACAGTGTGGCGTTGAGCGCCTTGATCGGCATCTGCAGGTCGTCGAGCAGTTCCAGATCGGCTTCGGCCGGGCGGCCGAGCGTGGTCAGGTAGTTCCCGACGATCACGGCGTTGATGCCGCCCAGGATGCCCTGCTTGGCGCCCAGGTCGCCCAGGGTGATCTCGCGGCCGCCGGCGAACCGCAGCATCGCGCGCGGCAAGGCCAGGCGGAAAGCGGCCACCGACTTCAGCGCCTCGGCCACCGGCAGCACCTCGAGGTCGCCGAACGGCGTGCCGGGACGCGGGTTGAGGAAGTTCAACGGCACCTCGTCGGGCCCCAGCTCGGCCAGTTCGGCGGCGAACTCCGCGCGCTGCTCCAGCGTCTCGCCCATGCCCAGGATGCCGCCGCAGCACACCTCCATGCCGGCGTCGCGCACCATCGACAGGGTCTGCCAGCGCTCTTCCCAGGTGTGGGTGGTCACCACGTTGGTGAAGAACGAGCGGGCGGTCTCCAGGTTGTGGTTGTAGCGGTGCACCCCCATCGCCGACAGCTGCTCGACCTGCTCGGCGGTCAGCATGCCCAGCGAGCAGGCGATGTTGATCTCGACTTCGTTGCGGATCGCCTCGATGCCGGCCGCGACCTGGGCCATCAACCGCTCGTCGGGCCCACGGACGGCGGCCACGATGCAGAACTCGGTGGCACCCGACTTGGCGGTCTGCTTGGCGGCCTCGACCAGGCTGGGGATGTCCAGCCGGGCGCTGCGCACCGGCGAGGCGAACAACCCGGACTGCGAGCAGAAATGACAATCCTCCGGACAGCCGCCGGTCTTCAGGCTGATGATGCCCTCGACCTCGACCTCGGGCCCGCACCAGCGCATCCGCACCTCGTGAGCCAGCGCCAGTAGGTCGTCGAGCCGGTCGTCGGGCAGCTGCAGCACCCGCAGCACCTGGTCCCGGCTCAGTCCCTCGCCGCGCTCGAGCACCTGTTCGCGGGCAACCGCCGAGATGTCTGCGTCGTTGGCGCCGGTGGCCGGTCGAGTCGCCGCTTGAGTCACCCGTACTCCCCTGCATCAAACGGGCGCCGCGCACGCGGCCGCCCTGCCCCACGTGTCGTGGTGGCCTGGATAAAAGTGTTCAAAGTAGGGTAACGGCCGCAGTACATGCCGTCCGCCGGGGTATCTCACCACCATGACCGATCCGCACGTCACGTACGTGGCCCACCACATGATCCTGCTGGCGATCCCGGCGTTCCTCCCGGCGATCGTGGTCGTCGGCGTGATCTTGTACGTCGCGCTGAAAGACCGCCGTTCACCCGGCGAGCCCGAGGACGCCGGCAGCCGGACCGACGAACAACGGTGATTGACCGGCCGCCGATTTGGGCATTCCGCTTCCTGCGAGCTGGATCACAGCTCGTGCCCAGCTGTGTTCGGAGGTTTTGACGATGAACTCGACGGAACTGACATTCGTTGCCGAGGCGCCGGCGCGCGGCGCCGGTCTGAACCAGGTGATCGGGCTGTCGGTCGCCGCAGTGGTGATCGCCGCGCTCATGCTGTGGGTCGGCCACGCCCACCGCACCCACCGCATCCAGTGGTTGACCCGGATCGCCGACAAGCTGGGCGAAAAATTCCACCGGCCCAATTGGGTGGCGCTACCAGTCCTCATCTTCACGACATTCATCATCTGCGCCCTGTTCGGGTTCATCTGGGACGTGAGCTGGCACATCGGCAACGGACGCGACCCCGGCCCATTGGCCAACCCCGCGCACTACTTCATCATCATCGGCCTGTTCGGAATCTTCGTCGCCGGCATGGTCTCGGTCGTGCTGCCGTTCGACAAGCCGGGGCCCGCGGCGGTGCGCATCACGCGCAACTGGTACGCCCCCGTCGGCGGCCTCCTGATGGCGGGCTGCGGGATGTACGCGATGATCGGGTTCCCGCTCGACGACATCTGGCACCGGATCTTCGGCCAAGATGTGACGCTTTGGGGCCCAACGCATTTGATGATGATCGGCGGGGCATGTTTCTCGCTCTTCTCCGTGCTGATGCTGGAGCGTGAAGGCGAGGCGCACGACGCCGAAGAGGTAACCCACGGGGCGTTCATCACCTTCCTGCGTTACCTGTCTTTCGGCGGGTTGTTCATCGGCCTGTCCGTCTACCAGATCGAGTTCGACTTCGGTGTGCCGCAGTTCCGGCTGGTGTTTCAGCCGATGCTGATCGCCGCGGCGGCCGCGCTGGCGGCCGTCGCCGCCCGCCTGACGATGGGGCGCGGCGCCGCGATCATCGCGGCCGTGTTCGCCATCGCGCTGCGGGGCGCGGTCGCGGTGCTGGTCGGCCCCATCCTGGGCGCCCCGATCAACTGGTTCCCGCTGTACCTGGGTCCCGCCCTCGTCGTCGAGCTGGTGGCGCTGACCCCCTTGATCAAGCGCCCCGTGGCCTTCGGCGCCGTCTCCGGCATCGCGGTCGCCACGGTGGGGTTGTGGCTGGAATCGCTGTGGATCGGGGCGGTGTACCACTACCCGTGGCCGACGAGCATGTGGGGCGAGGCGCTGGCGATGGCGGTGCCCGTGGCGGCACTGACCGGGGTGTGCGGCGCGCTGTTCGGCCTGGTCCTCACCGGCTGGCGCTTGCCGGGTCGCCGGCTCGGCATCGCCGTCGTCGCGCTGACGGTGCTGGTGATCGGCGTCGCGGTGGCCAACGGGTTGCACATCACCGTGCCGCGGCAGAACACCGCCACGGTGACGCTGACGGACCAGCCCAGCCCGCCCGGGCAGCGCATGGTGTCGGCCGACGTGATGATCTCACCGACCACCATGGTCAGTGACCATCCGGACTGGCTGACGATCCTGTCCTGGCAGGGACGGATGCAGAACAACCGTGGCCTGATGATCGACACGCTCGCCAAGGTCGGGCCGGGGCATTACCGGTCCACCCAGCCGGTCCCGGTGTGGGGCGACTGGAAGACCCTGTTGCGCGTGCAGGACGGCCGCACGATGACGGCCGTGCCGATCTACGAGCCGGCGGACGACGCCATCCCCGCGCCCGAGGTCCCCGCGCTGGCCTCCAGTACGCGGCCGTTCGTCCTGGAGGTCACCATCCTGCAGCGTGAACGCGACCAGAGCGCGCCGGCCTGGCTGTTCACCGCCGGTGGGATCGTGGTGCTCTTCCTGACGCTGATGGTGATCACCGCCCTTACCTGGGGCGCCGGCCGGATCAACAACCACGAAAGCCTCCCGAAGCGGCCGGAGGAAGAAAAGCACGCTGTGCCCGGCACGCCCAGGGCGGCGTGAGCGATGAGGATGCGTAGCGCCCTGGCCGCGGCGTGGGTGGGGGCTCTGGCGTGGGCGTTGATCGCTTGCGGCGGCTCGCATAACCAGCCGCAGTCGGCCGGCGCCGGCCCGACGATCGATGTCACCATCGCCAAGGGGCAGGTGACTCCCACCAACGCCGCCCTACAAGCCAAGGTGCACCAGCAGATCACGGTGAAGGTGACCAGCGACTCCGCCGACGAGTTACACGTGCACTCGACGCCCGACCACAAGTTCGCGGTGGCGGCCGCGCCCGACCAGACGTTCCAGTTCACTGCCGACGTGCCCGGCAACGTCGAGGTGGAGTTGCACCACCTGGATCGCACGATTGCGACGATCCAAGTCCAACCGTGAGGGCCGGCGGCGCGACCGTGGTGCTCGCGCACGGGCTCGGCGGATCCGGCGACCTTCCGGTGCCCTACATGTACGCGATGGTCGGTGCGGCGTGGGCGCTGACGTTCACCTTCGCGCTGGTCGCGTTCGCCTGGCGGCGGCCGCGGTTCGATCCGCTCAAGCCCGGCCGGGCGCTGCCTTCGGTGCTGACCACCGTGGTCGATGCGCGGGCAACGCGGTGGACGGCCGCCGGGCTGGCGCTGATCTTCGCGGCGTGGGCCGTGGCGGCCGGGGTGTGGGGCCCCCGGTCGGAGACCAATGCCCTGCTCGGCGTGTTCTACGTGCTGCTGTGGGTGGGGTTGGTGGCGCTGTCGCTGGCGATCGGGCCGGTTTGGCGGGTCATTTCGCCGATGCGGACGGTCTACCTGTTGCTGCGACGCGCGACGCCGGAGCGCCTGCACCGGCCCCGGCTGGCCTATCCCGAAGGCTGGGGCTACCGGCCGGCCGCGCTGGGCCTGTTCGCATTCGTCTGGATGGAACTGGCCAGCCCGAACCCGGCGTCGCTGCCGTGGGTGCGGGCGTGGCTGGCCGTCTATGCCGTGGTCATGCTGGTGGGCGCCTGGTTGTGCGGCCAGCGCTGGCTGGCCCGGGCCGATCCGTTCGGGGTTTACAGCATGGCGGTGTCCTGCCTGTCCCCGTTTCGCCGCAACCCGGACAGCGGGAAGATCGTCGTCGTCAATCCCCTCGACCATTTGCCGTCGCTGCCCGTGCGGCCCGGGGTGGTCGTGCTGCTCGCGGTGTTGCTCGGGTCCACGGCGTTCGACAGCTTCTCGTCGTCCCCGACGTGGCGCGGCTTCGCCGACCGCGTCTCCCGCGGCATCGGACTGGCGCCGACGCCGGCGTCGTCGCTGCTGCGAACGGTCGGGCTGATCGTTTTCATTTCGGTTGTCGCCGTTACGTTTTCGCTCGCCGCACGCGCGACGGGCGGCGTGGACTCCGAGCGGCGCCGCGCCCTGCCCGGGCAGATGGCGCATTCCCTGATCCCGATCGTGGTCGGCTACATCTTCGCCCACTACCTGACCTACCTCGTCGAGCGCGGCCAACAGGCCGTGTTCGCGCTGGCCGACCCGTTCGGCCGCGGCTGGAATTTGCTGGGGCTGGCACACCAACAGGTGGCCTACGTGTTGTCCACCCACCCCCCGGTGCTGGCCGGGATCAAGGTGGCGTGCGTGGTGACCGGCCACATCCTCGCGGTGATCGCGGCTCACGACAAGGCCCTGCGGCTGCTGCCGAGCGGCCACCAGCTCACCGGCCAGCTGACGATGATGCTGGTCATGGTGGGCTACACCTTCACCGGCTTGTACCTGCTGTTCGGCGGTTAGCCGATCAGGTAGTCGACCTTCTTCTCCCCGTTCCAGTGCCGCAGGCCGGCGAAGCTGCCCTCGACGAGCTGGGGCCGCCCGGAGATCCGCAGCGCCCGGCTCAGCGCAGGTCCCCCGACGCGGCGGGCCAGGGTGACGTGCGGTGTCCATTGACCGGGCAGGCTGGTGGGGGCGGGGCCGGGGGCCAGGTGTTCGCCGCACAGCCGGTGCACCTCCGCGTGGAAATCCAGCAACTCCGCCGTCGGCACGATGAGCCGGGCCAGGATCGCGTTGGACCGCCCCAGCAGCAACGACGCACCGACGACACAGCCCAGCGGCAGCCGCTTGGTCAGCGGCCGCAGCGCGGCGTCGGCTTCGTCGGCGATGCGGTCGGCGACCGCGAGCGTGACGTGTGGCCGCCCGGCCGGTGCCTGGCTGGGAATCCCGGCGCCGGCCAGCGCGTCCCAGAGCCCCCGGAGCGTCGCCTCGGTGTCGCCGTCGAAGAGCAGCTCGATGGAGTGCACCATCAGCGGACCAGCGCGGTGACCCAGTCGCGGTCGAAGGCCGCGGCGCTCATGGCCGCGAATGCCGCGGCGTCCATCGATCCGGCCCCCGCGGGCAGCGCGGCCCGCACCGGACTCAGCCGGTCCAGGGCAGAGCGGTTCGAGGTCTCCACCGGTCCGGGGCGTGCCGGCCAGCTGCCGATGACCAGCCCGGCGCACGGAACGTGGTGCGCGGCAAGCGCTTCCAGTGTCAGCGCGGTGTGGTTGAGGGTGCCGAGTTCCGCGGTGACCGCGATCAGCGCCGCGGCACCCAGCTCGACGGCCAGATCGCGCAGGGTGACGCCCGCGGCGGCGAGCTCGACGAGCAGTCCGCCGGCCCCTTCGACCAGCGTCAGCCGCCCCGGGCAATCCAGGCCGGCGATGAGCCGCAGCACCTGGTCGCCGGTGGGCAGCGCCGCGCCGGCCTGCTCGGCCGCGGCGGCCGGGGCGAGGGGTTGCGGGTAGCGGGCCAGCCCGGCCAGCTCGGTCGCGCCGGACAGCCGGGCGACCTCGGCCAGGTCGTCGTCGCCGGAATCGGTGCCGGTCTGGACCGGTTTGCACACCGCCACGTCGATGCCGGCCTGACGGGCGTGACATGCCAACGCCGCGGTGACGACGGTCTTGCCGACCCCGGTTCCGGTGCCCGTGACGACCAGGACGGTCAAGGGCGCGTCACGGCGAGCACGTCGGTGAGCACCCGTCGGGCGATCTCGAGTTCGGCCGCGTCCAGCGACGCGCGCGCGGTCAGCCGCAGCCGGGAGGTTCCGGCCGGCACGGTCGGGGGCCGGAAACAGCCCACCTTCACGCCGGCGTCCAGGCAGGCTGTCGCGGCGGCCAGGGCCACCTCGGGGTCCCCCAGGATCACCGACACCACCGCCGACTGCGGGACGCCCGGCACGTCGCACACCTCGGCCAGGGTGCGGGCGTGCCGCAACACGGCCTCGGGTCGCCACGGTTCGGCCCGCAGCACGCTCAGCGCGGCCTGCGCGGCGCCCACCGCCGCGGGCGCCAGGCCGGTGTCGAAGATGAACGTGCGCGCCGCGTCGATCAGGTGGGCCCGCACCGCCGCCGGCCCGAGCACCGCGCCGCCCTGACTGCCCAGCGCCTTGGACAGCGTCGTGGTCATCACGACGTCGGGGGCGCCCGCCAGCCCGAGCTCGTGCAGCAGCCCGCGCCCCCCGCCGCGCACGCCCAGGCCGTGGGCCTCGTCGACGATCAGCAGCGCGCGATGGCGGCGGCAGACGTCGTGCAGCTCGCGCAGCGGCGCCAAGGCGCCGTCGGCGCTGAACACCGACTCGGTGATGACGACGGCGCGCTCCTCGTCGCGGGCCGCCAGGGCGGCCTCCACGGCCTCGACGTCGCGATGCGGCGTGACCACCACCCGAGATCGCGACAGCCGGCAGGCGTCGACCAGGGAGGCGTGCGAAAGGGCGTCGGACACCAGCAGCGCGCCCCGGCCCGACAGGCCGACGACCGCGCCGAGGTTGGCCGCGTATCCCGACGAGAACAGCAAGCCGGCGGTGGCGCCGACGCACTCGGCGAGCTCGGCCTCGAACTTCTGGTGCAGTTCGGTGTCGCCGGTGACCAGGCGCGAGCCGGTGGCCCCGGCGCCCCACATGCGCAGCGCCGCGACGCCGCCCTCGATCACGTCGGGGTGCTGGGACAGCCCGAGGTAGTCGTTGGAGGCCAGGTCGAGCTCGGTGGCGACGGCGGGCCGCGGCCGCAACGACCGGCGCAGCCCGGCCTCGCGGCGCTGGCTTTCCACCGCCTCCAGCCAGGCCAGGGGTGACGTCTCGATCGGTGCCCTCATCGCCGATCAGCCTAGTGGCGACCGCCCGCGCGGCGAAGCCGGGCGCTGCGGGTCGTCACCGTTGACCTAGTGGCGACCGCCCGCGCGGCGAAGCCGGGCGCTGCGGGTCGTCACGGCTGGCCAACGCGGCGCGCGACCTCGACCATCGCGGAGGTGATCTGGGCGATCTCGCCGGCCGGACAGATGTAGGGCGGCATCGCATAGACGAGGTTGCGGAAGGGGCGCAGCCAGACGCCGCGATCCAGCGCCGCCGGGGTGGCGACGGCCAGGTCGACCGGACCGGCGCATTCGATGACGCCGATCGCGCCGCGCACCCGCACGTCGGTCACGCCGGGCAGCGCCCGGGCGGGTTCGAGTCCGGACGCCAGGGCGCCGGCTATTTCGTTGACCCGCGCCCGCCAGTCCTGTTCGAGCAGCAGCTCGACGCTGGCCGCCGACACCGCGCAGGCCAGCGGATTGGCCATGAACGTGGGCCCGTGCATCAGCGCGCCGGCCTCGCCGGTGCTGATGGTGTGTGCGATGTCGGTGCTGCACAGCGTGGCCGCCAGGGTGACATATCCCCCGGTCAACGCCTTGCCGACGCACATGATGTCCGGGCTCACCCCGGCGTGGTCGGCCGCGAAGAGCTCGCCGGTGCGGCCGAAGCCGGTGGCGATCTCGTCGAAGATCAGCAACACGTCGTGCCGGCGGCACATCTCCCGCAGGTCGCGCAAATAGCCGGGGTCGTGGAAGCGCATCCCGCCCGCGCCCTGCACCACCGGCTCGACGATGACGGCCGCCAGCTCGCCGGCGTGCTCGGCGAGCTGCTGCTCGAACGCCGCGCTGTAGGCGGGGTCGTAGTCGCGCGGCACCTGCGGGGCGAACACCTGGCGGGCCAGGATGTCGGTCCACAGCGAGTGCATGCCGCCGTCGGGGTCGCAGACGCTCATCGGCGTGAAGGTGTCCCCGTGGTAGCCGCCCCGCCACGTCATCAACCGGTGCTTGCCGAGCCGTCCGCGGCTGCGCCAGTACTGCAGCGCCATCTTGACCGCGACCTCGACCGACACCGATCCGGAATCGCTGAAGAAAACGGTGTCCAACCCCGCCGGGGTGATGTCCACCAGCAGCTGCGCCAGCCGGGCGGCCGGTTCGTGGGTGAGCCCGCCGAACATGACGTGGTTCATCACGCCCAGCTGCGTGGTCAGCGCCGCGTCCAGCACGGGATGGCCGTGCCCGTGGATCGCGGTCCACCATGAGCTCATCGCGTCGAGCGCCTCGATCGGCCGGCCGTCGCGGATGAGGGTCAGCCAGGCGCCCCGGGCCGCGACCGCCACCACCGGCGCGACGGCCTCGCCGCCGATGGTGCTGTACGGGTGCCAGAGATGCGCCGCGTCGATCGCGCTGATCTGCTCGGGCGTCAACCCGACCCTCGCCGCAGGCATAGTGATCGAGGGTAAAGCAGCCGAGTCGCACAAAGCCCGCCCATCGGGGAGCATGGGATCCGATGGCTAAGCCGCATTCCCCCGGTGAACCCGCCGCGGGCGCCTCTCCGGCCGCGAAAGGCAACTCCCCGCTGGTCGACTACGACGACGAAGCGCCGCGCGTCATCCGGGTACGGCTGGCCCCGTGGGACGTCGTTTCCACCGTCGCACTGTTGGCGGTGCTCATCATCCTGGCCACCGCGACGGCGTGGCCGGACCGCCTCTTCGGCTTCCTCGAGCACGTGTGCGCCGACGAGACCTGCGGGCCGGTGCCGTTCGGGATCGACTACTACATCCGCCCGGTCGTGTGGGGCGGTATCGGGGCGGCGATCGCCGCCGCGGTCGTCGGCCCCCTCGTTTCCATGCTGAAGGGCTGGTACATGTCCTTCTGGCCGGTCCTGGCCCTCACGCTGGTCATGGTCAGCTCCGTCCTCGGGTCCCTGCTGACCACCTTCAGCGAACGCTATTGGCTGTAGGCGCACCGCCGCCGCGGTCGGGCGACCGCGCGTCCCTCTGAGACCGAAATCACAACGGCGGATACGCGATTGGGCCGCCCAATCACCGTCCGGTCACGGTACGACAAAAAATCCCACCGGGACCTGGCGGCTAATTACGCATGTTGTCAGAGTGGTTGCAGTGACTGATGTGAAACCGGGGGCATCGCGCTCCGCTGTCACATCCGCAAGTGTCATGCAGCGGCGCCGGCCCCAACGAGGGGGTCGCCGCCCCGGGCATGGATTCGGCGGCGGACGCGTGAAGTCACCGCGCGGAGGCCACTGAGCGCCTGAGAGGCCAAGAACAATGAAACGCATCTACGCCTTCGCGATCGGCCTGGCGATGCTGGCGGCCCCGGTGGTCGCCCCCGCGATCGCATCCGCCGACCCGGGCACCCGGCCGATGGACTACCAACAGGCGACCGACGTCGTGATCGCGCGCGGGCTGTCGCAGCGCGGCGTGCCGTTCTCCTGGGCCGGCGGTGGCATCAACGGCCCCACCCGCGGCACCGGGTCGGGCATCAACACCGTCGGGTTCGACGCCTCGGGCCTGATGCAATACGCCTACGCCGGCGCGGGCATCAAGCTGCCGCGTTCGTCCGGGGCCATGTACAAGGTCGGTCAGAAGGTCCTGCCGCAGCAGGCTCACAAGGGCGACCTGATCTTCTACGGGCCGGAAGGCACGCAGAGCGTCGCGATGTACCTGGGCAACAACCAGATGCTCGAGGTGGGCGACGTCGTCCAGGTTTCGCCGGTGCGCGCCAACGGCATGGCCCCCTATCTGGTCCGGGTCCTCGGGGTCGAGTCGGCGCCGGCTCAGCAACTGCCGCAGCAGGTGCCGACGCAGCCGACGCAGCAAGCCCCGCTGCAGCAGCCCCCGTTGCAGCAACTGCCCGCCCAGCAGGCCCCGCTACAGCAAGTGCCGCTGCAGCAACTGCCCGCCCAGCAGCAGGCCCCGCTGCAACCGGCCCCGGCGCAGCCGGCACCGGTGCAACCGGCCCCGGTGCAGCAAGCGCCGTTGCAGCAGCAGTCCGCGCAGGCGCCGCTGCAGCAAGGTCCGGCACAACCGGCCCCGCTGGCCCCGCGGCCGCAGTTGCCGCAGCTGCCGACGCAGCAAGTGCCGCCACAGCAGGCCCCGGTGCAGCTGTTACCGCCCCAGCAATCGCCGTTCCTGCCCCCGGCGGCCGGCGCCCCACGGTAATTTCCCGGCGCTTCCGGGACTCCCGAACGCCGCCACCTGCTCCTAAACGGGAGCGGGTGGCGCTTTTCGGTAAATTAGCGGTCGATCATGCCGACCCTGTCCCCGTCTCCCCTGCCGATCGCGACCGGCGAACCGGTCGCAGCGGGAACGCGTAATGCGGGGTTCTACCGCTATGACCTGGACGGGTTGCGCGGCATCGCGATCGCGCTGGTCGCCCTGTTCCATGTCTGGTTCGGCCGCGTCTCGGGCGGCGTGGACGTGTTCTTGGCGCTGTCCGGATTCTTCTTCGGCGGCAAGGTCATTCGCGCCGCGCTGAATCCGGCCGTCACCCTGTCGCCGGTTGCGGAGGTGATCCGGCTCGTCCGCCGCCTGGTCCCCGCTCTGGTCGTGGTGCTGGCCGGGTGTGCGGTGCTGACCATTCTCGTGCAGCCGGAGACGCGTTGGGAGACCTTCGCCGACCAGAGCCTTGCCAGCCTCGGTTACTACCAGAATTGGGAGCTGGCCAACACCGCCTCGGATTACCTGCGCGCCGGTGAAGCCGTCAGCCCCCTGCAGCACATCTGGTCCATGTCGGTGCAGGGCCAGTTCTACGTCGGCTTCCTGCTGTTGATCGCCGGCTGCGCATACTTCTTCCGGCGTCCGTTGGGCGCCCGTTTGCGCACCCTGTTCCTGGTCTTGCTGACGGCGCTGACGGTGGCGTCGTTCGTCTACGCGATCGTGGCGCATCAGGGCAACCAGGCCGCCGCCTACTACAACAGCTTCGGGCGCGCCTGGGAGTTGTTAGTCGGCGCGCTGGTAGGTGCGCTGGTGCCGGCCATCCGCTGGCCGATGTGGCTGCGGACGGTGCTGGCCACGGTCGCGCTGGCCGCGATCGTGTCCTGCGGCGCGCTGATCGACGGCGTGAAGCAGTTTCCCGGCCCATGGGCCCTGGTGCCCGTCGGCGCCACCATGCTGATGATCCTGGCCGGGGCCAACCTGCAGCGCGACCCCGCTGCCGGGGACCGGCTGCCGCTGCCGAATCGCCTGCTGGCGGCGGGCCCGCTGGTCGCGTTGGGCGCGATGGCGTATTCGCTGTACCTGTGGCACTGGCCGCTGCTGATCTTCTGGCTGTCTTTCACCGGGCACCGGCACGCCAACTTCGTCGAAGGCACGGCGGTCCTACTGGTGTCGGGCCTGCTCGCCTACCTGACCACTCGGCTCGTCGAGGATCCCCTGCGCTACCGCACCTCCGGGAGATCACCGGCGCCCGCACCCGCGTGGCTGGAGCGCCTGCCCAGGCCCACGATGGCGCTGGGAACCGCGATCGTGCTGCTCGCCGTGACGCTGACCGCGACATCGTTCACCTGGCGACAGCACGTCACCGTCCTGCGCGCCGCGGGCAAGGAGCTCAGCGTGCTCAACCCGCAGGACTATCCGGGGGCGCGCGCCCTGACCGAACGCGTGCGGGTGCCCGCGTTGCCGATGCGGCCCACCGTGCTCGAGGTCAAGGAAGACCTGCCGGCCTCCACCCGCGACGGCTGCATCAGTGACTTCGTCAACCCGGCGGTGGTCGTCTGCACCTACGGCGACGTGGCCGCCGACCGCACCATCGCGCTGGCGGGTGGGTCCCACGCCGAACACTGGCTGCCCGCGCTGAGCCTGCTCGGCCAGATGCACCACTTCAAGGTGGTGACCTATCTCAAGATGGGCTGCCCGTTGTCCACCGAGGAAGTCCCGCTGATCATGGGCAACAACGCCGCCTACCCGCAGTGCCGGGAGTGGGTGGAACAGACGATGGCCAAGGTCATCGCCGACCATCCCGACTACGTTTTCACCACGACCACCCGACCGTGGAACATCAAACCCGGCGACGTGATGCCGGCGACCTACATCGGGATCTGGCAGAGGTTCTCCGACAACAACATTCCGATCCTCGGGATGCGCGACACCCCGTGGCTGGTGAAGAACGGCCAGCCGTTCGACCCGGCGGATTGCCTCGCCAAAAAGGGCGGCAACCCCCAGTCGTGCGCGATCAAGCGTTCCGACGTGCTGTCCGACCGTAATCAGACCCTCGACTTCGTCACGCAGTTCCCGCTGATGAAGGTGCTCGACATGTCCGACGCGATCTGCCGCGCCGACGTGTGCCGCCCGGTCGAGGGAAACGTGCTGATCTACCACGGTGCCCACCACCTCACACCCACTTACGTGCGGACCATGGCAGGGGAATTGGGCCGCCAGATCGCGGCCAACACCGGTTGGTGGTGACGCGCCCCCGCGTCGCCGGGCGCGGATAAAGTCAGAAGGTGCCGACCGACAAATACGCTTCAGAAACAGGCGTGACTGGTAACCAACAGCCGAAACTGGCCACCGTGTGGCCGGGGAACCCTTATCCGCTCGGAGCTTCCTATGACGGAGCGGGGACCAACTTCTCGTTGTTCTCCGAGATCGCCGAGCGGGTCGAGTTGTGTCTGATCGACGACGCCGGGGCGGAGTCGCGGATCCCCCTCGATGAGGTCGACGGCTTTGTCTGGCATGCGTACCTGCCGAACATCACCCCCGGCCAGCGCTACGGCTTCCGGGTGCACGGGCCCTTCGAGCCGTCGGCGGGCCACCGGTGCGACCCGAGCAAGCTTCTGCTCGACCCGTACGGGAAGGCATTCCACGGCGACTTCGCCTTCGGCCAGGCGCTGTTCTCCTACGACCTGCAGGCGGTCCACCTCGACGACCCCAACTCCGATGACGCCGACCCCGGGACCCCCCCGATGGTCGACTCGCTGGGCCACACCATGACCAGCGTGGTGAGCAACCCCTTCTTCGACTGGGGCTCGGATCGCTTGCCGCTGACCCCGTACCACGAAACGGTGATCTACGAGGCCCACGTGAAGGGCATGACCCAGACCCACCCGGGCATCCCCGAGGAGCTTCGCGGCACCTATGCCGGCCTGGCCCACCCGGTGATCATCGACCACCTCAAGTCCCTGAACGTCACCGCGCTGGAGCTGATGCCGGTGCACCAGTTCATGCACGACTCGCGGCTGCTGGACCTGGGTTTGCGAAACTACTGGGGCTACAACACTTTCGGGTTCTTCGCGCCGCACAACCAGTACGCGGCCAACCGCCACGCCAGCGTCGCCGAGTTCAAATCGATGGTGCGCGCGCTACACGAAGCGGGGATCGAGGTGATCCTCGACGTCGTGTACAACCACACCGCGGAGGGCAATCACCTCGGCCCGACGATCAACTTCCGCGGCATCGACAACGCCGCCTACTACCGGCTCGTCGACGAGGATCTGCGCCTGTACAGGGACTACACCGGCACGGGCAACAGCCTCAACGCCCGCCACCCGCACGTCCTGCAGCTGATCATGGACTCGCTGCGCTACTGGGTGATCGAGATGCACGTGGACGGGTTCCGCTTCGACCTGGCCGCCACCCTCGCGCGCGAGCTGCACGACGTCGATCGGTTGAGCGCGTTCTTCGATCTGGTGCAGCAGGATCCGATCGTCAGCCAGGTCAAATTGATCGCCGAGCCGTGGGACGTCGGCGAGGGCGGCTATCAGGTCGGAAATTTCCCGGGTTTGTGGACGGAGTGGAACGGGAAGTATCGCGATACTGTGCGTGACTACTGGCGGGGCGAGCCCGCAACCCTGGGTGAGTTCGCCTCCCGGCTGACCGGGTCGTCGGACCTGTATGAGGCGACCGGCCGGCGGCCCAGCGCCAGCATCAACTTCGTGACCGCCCACGACGGGTTCACGCTCAACGACTTGGTCTCCTACAACGAAAAACACAACCTGGCCAACGGTGAAGACAACCGGGACGGCGAAAGCCACAACCGCTCGTGGAACTGCGGCGTCGAGGGACCGACCGACGACCCGGAGATCATCGAGCTGCGCCGGCGCCAGATGCGCAATTTCTGGGCGACGCTGATGCTCAGTCAGGGCACGCCGATGATCGCGCACGGCGACGAGCTGGGCCGCTCCCAGAACGGCAATAACAATGTGTACTGCCAGGACTCCGAATTGTCTTGGATGGATTGGTCATCGGTCGACAAGAATTCGGACCTGCTGGCATTCGCGCGCAAGGTGACCACGCTGCGCAAGAACCATCCGGTGTTCCGCCGGCGCCGGTTCTTCGAAGGTGAGCCGCTCCGCAGCGGCGACGAAGTGCGCGACATCGCCTGGCTGAATCCGAGTAGCCGGGAGATGACGCACGAGGACTGGGGCGAAAGCATTCACAAGTGTGTGGCGGTGTTCCTCAACGGCGAGGCCATCACCGCGCCCAACGCGCGCGGCGAACGGGTCATGGACGACTCGTTCCTGTTGTGCTTCAACGCCGGCGACGAACCGGTGGAGTTCGTGATGCCGAACGACGACTATGCGCAGGAGTGGACCGTGGAACTGGACACCAACCACCCGATGGGTGAGGCCGACCAGGTGGTTAATGCGGAAGAGAAGGTCTCGGTGCCCGGACGTTCGCTTCTGGTATTACGTAAGACCATGTGACGCATGGCCTTTCCCATACTGTCGACCTACCGTCTGCAGCTGCGCGGTGAGGCCAGCGGCTTCGCGTTCACCTTCGCCGACGCGGAGAACCTACTGGACTACCTGGACGAACTGGGGGTGTCGCACCTCTACCTGTCGCCGATCATGACCGCGGCCGCCGGGTCGAACCACGGCTACGACGTCACCGACCCGACGACGGTCTCGCCCGAGCTCGGCGGCCGCGACGGGCTGGCGCGGCTGTCGGCGGCGGCCCGAGAGCGCGGCATCGGCCTGATCGTCGACATCGTGCCCAATCACGTCGGGATCGACGAGCCCCGACAGAACGCGTGGTGGTGGGATGTCTTGCGGCACGGCCGTTCCTCGTACTACGCAACGTATTTCGACATCGACTGGGACCTCGACGAGGACGGCCGGATCGTGCTGCCCATCCTGGGTTCCGACGACGACGCCGCCGACCTCGAGGTCGACGGGGACCTGCTCCGGTTGGGCGACCTGGCGCTGCCCATCGCGCCCGGTACCGGCGAGGGCACCGGGCCCGAGGTGCACGACCGCCAGCATTACCGGCTGGTGGGCTGGCGCAACGGCGTCTGCGGCTACCGGCGCTTCTTCTCGATCACCTCGTTGGCCGGGCTGCGCCAGGAGGATCGCGCCGTGTTCGACGCCACCCACGCCGAGGTGGCCCGGTGGACCGCCGAGGGACTCGTCGACGGCGTGCGCATCGATCACCCCGACGGATTGTCGGACCCCTGCGGATATTTGGCGTGGCTGCGCGAATCGGTTGGCCCCCAGACCTGGATCGTGATCGAGAAGATCCTGGCGGTCGACGAGGCGCTGGAGCCCACCCTGCCCATCGGCGGCACCACCGGCTACGACGTGCTGCGCGAGATCGGCGGCGTCTTCGTCGACCCGAATGGCGCCCCCGCCCTGACCGAGCTCGTCGAGTCGGCGGGGCTGGACTACGGGGCGGCGCCGGAGATGTTGGCGGAGCTCAAGATCCGCGCGGCCACCGTCACGTTGGCAAGCGAGCTGCGCCGGCTGCGCCGCAGCATCGTGGCGGCGGCCGGCGCCGACCACCCGCAGTTGCCCGAGGCGGTCGCCGCCCTGCTGACCCATATCGGCGTCTACCGCTGCGATTACCCGGGCCTGTCGGCGATCATGCCCACCGCGCTGGCCGAAACCCAGGCGCAGTCACCGGAATTGGGCCCCGCCCTGGAGGTGCTCGCCGCCGCGCTGGCCCGGGGCGGCGAGCCGGTCACCCGCCTGCAGCAGCTTTGCGGCGCGGTCACCGCCAAATCCGTCGAGGACTGCTACTTCTACCGCGACGCCCGGCTGGTGTCGCTGAACGAGGTGGGTGGCGAACCGCACCGTTTCGGCGTCGGCGCGGCGGAGTTCCACCACAGCGCCGCCGACCGTGCCCGCTTGTGGCCGCAGACGATGACGACGCTGACCACCCACGACACCAAACGCGGTGAGGACGTGCGGGCCCGGATCGGGGTGCTGTCGCAGGTCCCGTCGCTGTGGGCCGAGTTCGTCGCCCGGTGGGAGGCCGACGCGCCCTCGCCCGACCCGGCGACCGGACAGTTCCTGTGGCAGAACATCTTCGGCGTCTGGCCGGTCAGTGGCGAGGTCAGCCCCGAGCTGCGCGACCGGTTGCACGGCTACGCCGAGAAGGCCATCCGGGAAGCTGCCTGGCATACGTCGTGGAACGATCCGGACACCGAGTTCGAGGGCGCGGTGCACCGGTGGCTCGACACCGTGTTCGACGGCCCGGTGGCCGGTCAGCTGACCAAACTGGTGACCCAGCTCAACCCGCACGCCGCCAGCGACGCGCTGGGCCAGAAGCTCCTGGCCCTCACCGTGCCCGGGATACCGGACGTCTACCAGGGCACCGAACTCTGGGACGACAGCCTCGTCGACCCGGACAACCGCAGGGCGGTCGACTACGCCGCCCGGCGAGCCGCCCTCAAGGCATTGGAACATCCGAAGATTCGGGTCGTCACGACGGCGCTTCGGGTGCGACGCTCCCATCCGGACAGCTTCCTGCGCGGCGACTACGTCCCCCTGCTGGCCAACGGCGACGCCAGCGATCACGTGCTGGCGTTCCGCCGGGGCGATGACGTCGTGGTCGCGGTGACCCGCTGGACCGTGCGGCTGACCGAAACCGGCTGGGGCAACACCGTGCTGCCGCTGCCCGAAGGGACGTGGAAGGACGCGCTCACCGGGGCCATCGCGGACGGGCCCACCTCGGCGGCCCAATTGTTCGCCGACCTTCCCGTCGTCTTGCTGGAGCGCCACCATGACTGAATTCCGGGTCTGGGCACCCAAACCGGAGCTGGTGCGGCTGGACGTCGAGGGCCAGGCGCACGCGATGACGCGCGCGGATGACGGCTGGTGGCACGCGACCGTCGACGCGGCGCCGGACGCCCGCTACGGGTTCCTGCTCGACGACGATCCCACCGTGCTGCCCGACCCGCGCTCGCCCCGGCAGCCCGACGGCGTGCACGCCCGCTCGCAGCTGTGGGACCCGGCCGGCGCTCGTTGGACCGACGGTGGCTGGCAGGGCCGGCCGGTCGCGGGAGCGGTGATCTACGAGATGCACCTGGGCACGTTCACCGGGGCCGGCACCTTCGACTCCGCCATCGAGAAGCTGGACTACCTGGTGGACCTCGGGGTCGACTTCGTCGAGCTGATGCCGGTGAATTCCTTTGCCGGCACGCACGGCTGGGGATACGACGGCGTGCTCTGGTACAGCGTGCACGAGCCCTATGGCGGGCCCGACGGCCTGGTGCGGTTCGTCGACGCCTGCCACGGGCGCGGCCTGGGGGTGCTGATCGACGCGGTGTTCAATCACCTGGGTCCGTCGGGCAATTACCTGCCGAAGTTCGGCCCCTACTTGTCGTCGGCGAGCAACCCGTGGGGCGAAGGCATCAACATCGCCGACGCCGACTCCGACGAGGTGCGCCGCTACATCATCGGGTGCGCGCTGCGCTGGATGCGTGACTTTCACGCCGACGGCCTGCGCCTGGATGCCGTGCACGCACTGGTGGACACCACCGCCATCCACATCCTCGAGGAGCTCGCAACCGAAACCGATTGGCTCTCAGAACAGTTGGGCCGACCGCTGTCGCTGATCGCCGAGAGCGACCTCAACGACCCGCGGCTGATCACCCCCCGCGACCAGGGCGGTTACGGGCTGACGGCGCAATGGGCCGACGACATCCACCACGCCATCCACACCGCGGTGTCCGGTGAGCGCCAGGGTTATTACGCGGACTTCGGGTCGCTGGCCACCTTGGCGCAGACGCTGCGCCACGGCTACTTTCACGCCGCCACCTATTCGTCGTTCCGGCAACGTCGTCACGGGCGGCCGCTGGACACCGGTGCCGTCCCCGCCACCCGGCTCGTCGCTTACACCTGCACCCATGACCAGGTGGGCAATCGGGGCCTCGGGGACCGCCCGTCGCAGAACCTGACCGGCGGCCAGCTGGCGGTCAAGGCGGCGCTTGTGCTCGGGACACCCTTCACCGCAATGCTTTTCATGGGTGAGGAGTATGCGGCGTCGACCCCGTTTCAGTTCTTCAGCTCGCATCCTGAGCCGGAGCTGGCCAAGGCCACCGCGGAAGGGCGCAAGGCCGAGTTCGCCGAGCACGGCTGGGACGCCGACGAGATCCCCGACCCGCAGGACCCGCAGACGTTCCTGCGCTCGAAGCTGAACTGGGACGAGGTCGACTCCGGTGAACACGGCAGATTGCACCGGCTCTACCGCGACCTGATCACGTTGCGGCACAGCGACCCCGACCTCGCCGACCCGTGGCTGGAGCACCTCGCGGTCGACTACGACGAGGAGCAACGCTGGATCATTGTGTCGCGCGGCCGGTTGCGCATCGTGTGCAACCTCGGCGCCGAGGCGACGAAGGTGCCCGTCACCGGGGACGTGGTGCTGGCGTGGGGTGATCCGGCGGTCGATGCCGACAGCACGACGCTGGAAGGCCATTCGTTCGCCATCCTGGCGGTGCGCGGGCGGACATAACTCCGCGGCTGTGGATAACGGTGCGCGGCCGGGCGCGCGACCGCCGATGATTCGCCCATGAATCAATCGCTGAGCCGGTGGATCGGCTTGCTGAGGAAGAAGGAGCCGGTGCCGGCTCCCCCCGTCGCGGCCAACGATGCGCCGCCGGAGCGCAGCGTGGCGCTGTTGTGGACGGGTCCCGGCCTGGGAAGCGGTGACGGCGAGGGGTTTTGACGCTCCGCTAGACGCTGGGGCGGCCCGCGCCGTGCACCGCCTCGGCGATCGCGTCCGCCACGGGGTCGATCTCGTCGGCGTTCAGGTCCGCGATGGTGACCCGGATGCCCGCCGCCGTGCGGATCCGGAACCGGGTGCCCGGCGCCGCGGCCCACCCCGCGCGGAGCAGCCGGGTGATCGCGACCGTCTCGTCGGGCACGGGGATCCATACGTTGAGGCCGGAGCGCGCGTGCGCGGCGATGTCGCGCGCGGCCAGGGCGGCGGAAAGCCGCCGGCGGGTGTCGGCGTATCGCCGCTCGGCCGTGCCGACCAGGCGCGTCGCCGCCGGGTCAGACCACAGGCTGACGGCCAGGTCCTGCAGCAGGTGGCTCACCCAGCCCGGCCCGAGCCGGAGGCGGCCGTGCACGCGCTCGACGGTGCGGTGGTCACCCGCGAGGACGGCCACCCGCAGGTCGGGTCCGTAGGCCTTGGACGCGGATCGCACGAACGCCCAATGCTCGGTCACACCGGCCAACGTGTGCAGCGGCGCGCCGGAGATGCCCGCGCAGTGATCGTCTTCGACCAGCAGTAGATCGCCGGCCCGGCGCGCCAACAGTGGCCGCAGCGCGTCGGCCCGCTCAGCCGATACCGCTGCGCCCGTGGGGTTTTGGGCACGATTGGTGATGATCAGCCCCCGCACGCCGCGGTCCAGCGCCCGCGCCAGGTCGCCGGGCAGTGGTCCGTCGTCGTCGACCTGCACCGGTTCGGCCGAAAGGCCCAGGGCCGCAAGCAGATCGAGCATGTTGGCCCAGCCCGGGTCCTCGACCGCGACTCGGTCGCCCGGACGCAGATGCGCGGTCAGGACGCGCTCGATTCCATCGAGTGCCCCGCTCGTCACCGCGAGGTGATCCGATTCGACGCCGTCGGCGGACAGCGCCGCCCGGGCGAACTCCGCCAGGGCCGCCGACGTGGCGGGCTCCCCGTAGAGCACCGGGCGGCCGGCCACCCGACCGGGCAGCGTGGCGCCGGCGAGGGGCAGCAGGGCGGGGTCCGGGTTGCCGGTCGACAGGTCGCGCACACCGGCGGGTACGTCGAGCCCGAGGAGGGATCGCGGGGTGGTCGCCGGGCGGTGCCGCACCCGGGTGCCGCGCCGGCCCGCGGTCTCCACGGCGCCACGGTGGCGCAGCAGGCGGTAGGCGGCGGCCGCGGTGTTGGCGTTCACGCCCAGCTGTGCGGCCAGGTCGCGGACGGGCGGTAGCGCCTCACCGGGCGACAGTGAGCCCGCCGAGATGGCCGCTTCGATGCTGGCGGCTATGGACTCCGCGCCCGTCCCGGTTATGCTGCTTTGTACTGGCACACTAATCATTATGTACTAGAACAAAGGCGCACGCCATGCACACCGGATACGAGCCGACGCCGCGCACCACGCCCACCCGCTACCGGGAGCGCGCCCACTACGACCGCGAAACCGTCCACCAGATCCTGGACGAGGCGCTGACCTGCCACCTGGGTTACCTCGGCGCAGGCCGGCCGGTGGTTCTGCCCACCACGCACGCCCGCCTGGGCGAGACGCTCTACCTGCACGGCTCCACCGGCAGCGGTCCCCTGCTGGCGGCCCGGGCTGCGCCGTCCGGCCTGCCGGTGTGCGTCACCGTCACCCTGGTCGACGGGCTGGTGCTGGCCCGCGCCGCCATGCACCACTCGGTGAACTTCCGCTCGGTGGTGGTGTTGGGCGCCGCGCGCGTCGTCGACGGCGAGGCGGAGAAGCTGCGGGCGCTCGCCGGCCTTCTCGATCACCTCGCGCCCGGGCGTGCCGCCGACTGCCGAGCCCCGAACCCGCGGGAGCTGGCCGCCACCGGCGTACTCGCGCTCGACCTCGTGGAGGTATCGGCCAAGGTGTGCACCGGCGGCCCGGCGGACGATCCGGAGGATCGCGCGCTGCCGTATTGGGCGGGGGTGGTGCCGCTGGGCGTGACGGCCGGCGCGCCGGTGCCGGGCGACGATCTCGATCCGGCGCTGCCGCTGCCGCCCTATCTCAGCAAGCGCCGAGCCTGAGGCTCACAGCTCCGGTTGTCGCCTACCGCGTGCGCGCTGGCTGTCGTCCCACCAGGTTCCGACGAGGATGACGGTGCCGGCCCAGGCCATGCCCAGCATCCAGCCGGAGAGCACATCACTGACGTAATGCACCCCCAGATAGACACGCGAGAAGCCGATCAGGAACGCCGAGCCGATCGCGACGGTCCATACGATCACGCGCCCGGTCCACCCGCGGATCAGCCAGCGGGTCAGCATCCACGCAGAGATGACCATCACCGCCGCGGTGCCGGTCGCGTGTCCGGAGGGAAACGAATACCCGTCCGCGTCGACGAGGGCAAAAGGCAAGGGCGGGCGATTTCGACCTACCAAGGCTTTGGCGGTGAAGAGCACCAGCGGAACGACACCGCCACCGACCAGAGCAAGCACTATGGGCCGCCACGACCTGCACCGCCAACCGGCAACAAGGGAAATCGGGAAGGCGAGCGCAGTCAGGAAAAGGGGTCCGCCCGCGTCAGTGACCGCCCGCAGAGCGGCGGTCAGCCACAGGTCACGGTGGGTCGCAAGCCACCGAGTCACCGGTTGGTCGATCCCGGCGATGCCGTCGCCCTCGAGCACATCGTCGAGCACCTCGGTGAAGCCGACCGCGAGCGCCACCACCACGACTAACCCGGAAAACAACGCGACACCGGCGACCTCGCCCGCGGGCCACCGACGGGCCAGCGACCACCCCCTGTCGCTGATCCGGTCACGCAGCCAGGTCAGCGGTTTGCCGATCGCGGCTGAGTTGGACACCGTCTCCCAGAGCATCCGTAACCGGGGTCCGCGCCGAGCAACCCAGAACGCCGCCCACGCAAGCAACGCGAGCGCACCGATGACGCTGGCGCTGACCAGGCCGAATCCGCCATTACCGGGTCCATACTGCTGGTTCATGCAGCGCGGCCCGGGGTGCTAGAACAACAGGTAGCGGTAGGCCGGCGAGCCGGGCTCGAGGCGTTCGACGTGAAGCTCCGTTGCCCGCATCCGCGCCAGCAGGCCGTCCAGATCGGCCGACGACGCCAACTGGATGCCCACCAGCGCCTCCCCGGTCTCGCGGTTGTTCCGCTTGATGTACTCGAACAGCGTGATGTCGTCGTCGGGCCCGAGCACCTCGTCGAGGAACCGGCGCAGCGCACCGGGTTCCTGCGGGAAGTCCACCAGGAAGTAGTGCTTGAGGCCGAGGTGGACCAGCGAGCGTTCCAGCACCTCGCCGTAGCGGGACACGTCGTTGTTGCCGCCCGAGATGAGGCACACCACCGTGGAACCGGAATCGATGTCGGCCTCCAGCAGCCCCGCGACCGACAGCGCGCCGGCGGGCTCGGCGATGATGCCCTCGTTCTGGTAGAGGTCCAGCATCGCGGTGCACACTGCTCCCTCGTCGATCGTGGTGATCGACACCATGTCACCGGCGGCGGCCAGCGCGGCGTAGGTCAGCGTGCCCGCGCGGCGCACCGCGGCGCCGTCGACGAACTGGTCGACGTGGTCCAGCGTGACCGGTGCGCCGGCGGCCAGCGCGGCCATCATCGCCGCGGCCCCGGCGGGTTCGACGCCCAGCACCGACGTGTTCTCCGTCCGCTCGGCCAGGTAGGTGGTGATGCCGGCGATGCAGCCGCCACCGCCCACGGGAACGACCACCAGGTCCGGCTCCTCGACACCAAGCTCGCCCAGCTGATCCAGCAGCTCGACGGCGATGGTGCCCTGACCGGCGATGGTGCGCGGGTCGTCGTAGGGCGGCACCAGTGTGGCGCCGGTGCGTTCGACGTCCGCCAGCGCGGCCTCGGCGGCCAGGTCATAGGTCGTTCCGCCCACGATCAGTTCGATGAACTCACCGCCGTGGTAGCGGATACGGTCCCGCTTCTGCTGGGGAGTCTTGGCGGGCACGTAGACCCGGCCGTGCACCCCCAACGTCCGGCACGCGTAGGCGAAGCCCTGCGCGTGGTTGCCCGCCGACGAGCACACCACGCCCGCGGCCAGCTCCTCGTCGGACAACTGCACCAGCAGGTTGTAGGCCCCGCGCAGCTTGTAGGAGCGCACCACCTGCAGGTCTTCGCGCTTGAGGTAGACGTTCGCGCCGGTGATCGCCGACAACCGGTCGCTGTACTGCAACGGGGTCGGCGTGACCACCGCGGCAATCCGCTTTGCCGCGCCGTCGATGTCAGCCGCGCACAGGGGCGCGACGCTCCGGCTCTGGCTCAATTCGGCGGACACTGATCAATGGTGCCACGCCAGCCGACCAAGTCCGGAATTCAGCCGGCCGGGCTCAGCACGAACACCGGGATCTGGCGGTCCGTTTTCTTCTGGTACTCGGCGTAATCCGGCCATGCCTCGACGGCACGCTGCCACCAAACCGCCTTCTCGTCACCGAACACCTCGCGAGCGTCGTATTCGCGGGTGGTGTCGCCGTCCTGCAGCTCGACCCGGGGATTTTTGACGACGTTGTGGTACCAGACGGGGTGCTTCGGGGCCCCGCCGAGCGAGGCGACGATCGCGTACTCGCCGTCGTGCTCGACCCGCATCAGCGGGGTCTTGCGCAGCTTGCCCGTCTTGGCCCCGACCGTGGTCAGCACGATGATGGGTTTGCCCTTCATGTCGGTGGCTTCGGTCCCGCCCGACTGCTCGTACTTCTCGGCCTGTTCGCGGGCCCAGTCCCATGGGCTCGGTGCGTATTCCCCTGTAAGTGGCATGGCACCAACTCTATGCGGGGTGCAAACCTGCGGGGCCAGGCTAGGAGGGCTCGCCTTCGGCAAGCGAGTCGTCTTTGGCGAGGTGGCGGAGGACTCTTTCGTTGAGGGCGGCGAGCATGTCGAGCTCAGCCGGGGTGAGCAGGTCGATGAAATTGCGGCGGACGTCCTCCACGTGCCCCGGCGCCGCCTTCTCGATGGCGGCGCGGCCGGCCGGCAGCATGCAGACCATCGTGCTGCGGGCGTCGTCGGGGTTGGGCTCGCGACAGATCAGCCCGTCCTTCTGCATCCGTTTCACCTGATGGGAGACGCGGCTCTTCTCCCAGCCCAGGGTGTTGCACAGGTCGCGGGCGGGCATGCGATCCCCGTCGTGAGCGGACAGCACCGCCAGGATTTCGTAGTCGGCCCCCGAAAGGCCCGATTCCTGCAGGCCCCGGTTCAGGTGCACGTCGAGCTGATGATGCGCATGCTGGAATGCCCGCCAGGCGCGGTCTTCGCGAGGGTTCAGCCAGTTCGGTTCCATCAGCCTCCATGCTATCGCGCATTGGTTGACGCGTCATCAAACTCGCCTTAGAGTTGACGAGTCAACCTTTTCGATCATATCCAGGATGGGACACTTCATGAGCAGCATCAGCATCATCGGCACCGGGAACATGGCCCGCACCATCGGCGCGCTGGCGGTGGCGGGCGGCAACACCGTCGAGATCATCGGCCGCGATCAGTCCAAGGCCGCCGACCTGGCCAAGGCCCTCGGCGGCGGCGCCACGACGGGCGAGTTCGGCGCCGTCCCAGCCGGGGGCATCGTCATCGTTTCCCTGTTGTACGCCAACGTCGTTCCGGTCGTCGCCCAGTACGGAGACGCCCTCGCGGGCAAGGTCATCGTCGACATCAGCAACCCCTTCAATTCCGCGGCCGACGGGCTGGCCATCCCCGAGGGCACCTCGATCGCGCAGGCGGTTGCCAAGGCGGCCCCAGCCAGCGCCGGCGTGGTGAAGGCATTCAACACCGTCTTCGGTGTCGTCCTGGCCCAGGGCCTGCCGCTCGACGTGTTCATCGCCGGCGACGACGCGCGCGCCAAGGCGAGCGTGGCGAGGTTCATCGAGAGTCTCGGGCTGCGCCCGCTGGATGTCGGCGGCTTGAACATGGCGCACTGGCTGGAAGGAACGGGCCTGGTCATGATGGGTATCGCTCGCCACGGCGTGGGGAACTTCGACTTCGCCCTCGGCGCCACCGTTCCCGGCTGAGCCGCACCGCTGCGGTGCAGACCGTAAACGAACGAGGGCGCCGTGCGCCCAAATACTGGTTGATTAATCATCTAAACGCTAGAAGAGGACGCTCACGATGAAGCTCGGTTTCGCACTTCCCATCGTCGGGCCCGCTGTCAGCAGCGCCGCCGGTTTGAGCGCGTTCTGCCGCGGCCTCGAGGACCTTGGCTACGACACGCTATGGGTCGGCGATCGCCTGGTCACGCCGGTTGACATGCATAGCACCTATCCCGGCAAAGAGCAGCCGTACCCACCGCAGATGACCCGTTACCTCGATCCGGTGCTGCTGTGGACGGTCGCCGCGACGGCGACCAGCCGGGTGCGGCTGAACGCCAGCACGCTCAGCACGTTCTACTACGAGCCGGTGCACCTGGCCCGGCTGCTGACCACGCTCGACGTTCTCAGCGAAGGCCGCCTTGACGTCGGCGTGGGAATCGGGTGGATGAAGGACGAGCACGACATCGCCCGAGGCGCGGACTGGCGCCGACGCGGGCGGATGCTCGATGACCTCCTGGCGTTTCTGCACGAGTGGTGGACGACCACCCCGGTGTGCTGGGACGGCGAGTTCTTCTCCCTGCCGCCGGTCCATGCCGACCTTCGCCCGGTCCAGGCCGGGGGTCCGCCCATCTGGATCGGCGGTGCCAGCGAGGCCGCGATGCGCCGGGTCGGCCGCAGCGGCACCGGCTGGCTCGGGGTCGAGGGGCTGCAAGACGAGGTCACCGACCACTTGTGGTCGATTGCGCGCCGTGCGGCGCAGGACGCCGGCCGGGATCCGGACGCGCTGAAGACGGCCATGCGGATCAACCTCGAACCGGGCACGTCCGTCGACTCGGTTGTCGGCAGGCTCGAGCGCCTCGCCGGATCCGGCGCTGATGAGGCAATCGTGGATGCCTTCGCAATGTTCCCCAGCCTTGACCAGATGCTTGACTTCGCCGGTCAGGTAATCGCCCGATGGAGTGATCGTGGGCAAGCTTGACGGCAAGGTGGCGGTGATCACGGGCGGATCAAGTGGTTTGGCGCTGGCCGGTGCCAAGTTGTTCGTTGACGAAGGGGCTCACGTATTCATCTCGGGTCGGCGTCCGGAAGCTCTGGATGAAGCCGTCAAGCTCATCGGCCGGAATGTGACCGGCGTGCAGGGCGATTCGGCCAACCTGGACGATTTGGACCGTTTGTTCGATGCGGTCAGGCGGGAGAAGGGTGCCATCGATGTGTTGTGGACAAGTGCCGGGATGGGCGAGGAGCGCAAGCTCGGCGAGATCACGGAGCAGCACTTCGATGCCACTTTTGGGCTGAACGCGCGCGGCACGCTCTTCACGGTGCAGAAGGCATTGCCACTGTTCAACGACGGTGGCTCGATCTTGATGACCGGGTCAATCGCTTCGGTCAGGGGCTATCCGTTCTGGAGTGTGTACGCGGCGAGCAAGGCCGTACTGCAGGCCTACGCCCGCGTGTGGTTGTCCGAGTTAAAGGACAGGAGGATCCGGGTCAACGTGCTGACCCCGGGCCAGGTCGCTACGCCGTTGCTGGACCAGCTGGACGAGGAGGCGAAGGCGCATTTCGAGGCATTGATCCCTCGGGCAAAGAACGGCAGCCCCGAGGAGATCGCAACTGCCGCACTATTTCTCGCCTCGGACGACTCGAGCTATGTCAATGGTGTGGAGCTGGTTGTCGACGGCGGCACCACTGCGGTCTGACGCGGCCGGGTGATCCCTTACTGCTGCTGCGCGTCGCGCTGCGACTCGACAAACGGGCGAAGGTGGATGCGCGTCTGATGATCTGGGGCCCCGGGCTCGCCGTCGGCATGCCTGCCCCGCGTGTAGTCGCCCTGCCAGGGCACTCGCTCGCCCAGGGCGGTGTTGGTGACGGCCTGGGCCTGCCCCAGCTCGTTACGGGACCGAAGGAAGAACTCGTGTTTACGACGCACTTCCTCGTCGGATTCGATCGGCCTGATTTCCGGGGCGAACTCCTCCAGCTCGCCCCGGCGCTGCGGCACGATCATGCAGATCGGCTCGTCGACCTCGAACCGCACCGGCATCATCTTCCGGGTGATCTGCCAGCTCATGCTGAAACTCGATGTGGCCCAGTCCGTCTCGACGATGCCCTCCAACGGCGACACGGCGTCCTTCGGATAGTTCGCCGGCCCACGGACCAACAGGTTATAGCCGGGCGGGGTGCGGAACAGCATCGGCAGATGCCAGGTCAAGATGCCGTGACCGAAGTGGCTGAAGGGCAGCAGCTGGCCGGGGTCGCGGCGGTCGGGGGCGATCAGCACGCCCATGCTTTCGTCCCCGCCCATCCAGGTTGCGGTGAATGCGCACGGGTTGCGCAGCTCCCAGCCACTTTGGTTGGCGATGAGCATCGGCAAGCACCGATTCGGCCACCCGTTCCGCATCTCCGACATCCACGGGCGGCTGATGGGGGCCGGTGTTATCGGCGGCGCGTTGTCCTGGGCGGTGAACGCGATCAGCGGGCGGGTCTGCCCGCCGGACTTTTCACTCATCGACTCCTCAATCCGCTGCTTGCCGCAGACGTCGTCCGGACCACTACCCAGTGTGCCGGTCGAGCACGGGCTCAAGTGTGCGGGCCGGTAGGGCCGACCATGCCCGCGGGTCGCTGGGCTGCGCGGGCCGGTCGGCCAGCCGCCGGTGCCACCAGCCGACGTCCCACCACGCTCCGTTCTTGAAACCCACACCCTCGAACACTCCGACCCGGGTGAAACCCATCGCCTCATGCAGGCCGACGCTCGCGGGATTGGGCAGGGCAATCGCCGCGTAGGCGTTGATATACCCCTGCGCGGCAAGCATGTTGAGCAACGCGGTGTAGATGCGCCGGCCGTTGCCCTGGCGATGAATCGACCTATCGAGGTACAACGACACGTCGACACTCCACCGGTAGGCGGCACGCGCGCGGTGTGAGCTCGCGTAGGCGTAGCCCCTGACGGCGTCGCCATGGGTAATGACTAGCCAGGGCAGGTTGGTCAGCGTGGCGGTCAGCCTCGACCGCATATCCTGGGCCGTCGGCGGTACCGCCTCGAAGGAGATCGCGGAGTCGCGCACGTACGGCGCATAAAGGTCGGCGATAGCGTCCGCATCCTCCGGTGTTGCCATTCGGATCATGAGAAGAGCTTGCCCATCACCTTGTCGCCGGACCGGCGGGGGTGGTGTTCTGCGTCGCGGCGGGCAGCCGCCGACCGTTGGTCCGCTAACCAACCTAGTTGTTGCTCGGTGGTGGCTGCGGCTGAAACGGGTCGTACCACCACCAGTCGGCGCGTTCGCCGGTGGGCCCCGGGCACGGTGCGACGGCGGGCGGGGGTTGAGTTGGTGGGCGCGCCAGCGACCCCGCGCTGAGCGGTCGGCCGCAGCTGTCGGTGACGGTGAGCTCGGTTGCGGGTCCGGTGATGGTGATGACGCCGCGGTGGTGCAGCCGGTGGTGATAGGGGCATACCAGCACCAGGTTGGCCAACTCCGTTGGACCGCCGTCTTCCCAGTGCTGGATGTGGTGGGCGTGCAGACCGCGGGTGGCGCCGCAGCCGGGAACAGCGCAGGTGCGGTGGCGGTGCTCGAGGGCGCGGCGAAGCCGCCGGCTGATCTGGCGGGTGGTTCGGCCGGCGCCGATGAGCTGGCCATCGCGTTCGAACCAGGCTTCCCAGGTGGCGTCACAGGTCAGGTAGCGGCGTTCGGCGTCGGTGAGCAGGGGACCCAAATGCAGCGCGGCCGCGCGCTGCAAGACATCGACGTGCACCACCACAGTGGTGTGCTGCCCGTGCGGCCGGCGGGCCGCCTCGGCGTCCCATCCGGCCTCGACCAGGCGCATGAACGCCTCGAGGGTGCCTGGCAACGGCGGCGTGCTCTCTGATGCGGAGCCTGGATTGTCGCGATCGTGCTTCCACTCGGCGATCAGCGCGTCACGATGCGAGGCCAGCGCCGCGTCGAACGTCGCCGCATCCACGTGGGGAAGCTTTATCCGCCAACACGTGAACTCCTCGCCGCAGGTCTTGGTGATCGAGGGCTGCGGTTGGGGCCCAGGATCGGGTTGGGGTCGCGGTTCGAGCTTGACCGCGGTCCGCAGCTGGTTGACCGTGGCGACCCCGGCGAGCTGAGCGTAGTGCTCATCAGATCCCTCACCCGCGCGCGCGGCGATGACCCCGACCTGATCCAGGGAGAGTCGACCCTCCCGCATGCCTTGGGCGCAGCGCGGAAACTCCTGCAGCCGGCGCGCAATGGTGGTGATCGTGTGGGCGTTCGCCGAGGACGAGCCCAGCTTCCAGGCCACCAGCGCCGCGACCGAGCGTGCGCCTGTGGCCCCGCACAACTCGTCGCGATCCATCTCGGCGACGATCTCCACAATGCGCCCATCAATCGCGTTGCGCTGACCGGCCAACTCGGCCAGCTCATCGAACAACACCTCAAGCCGCTGGCCAGGGCTCACTGCCGCGGGAGGCGATGCGATCGGGGACATGACTTTATCATCGCAGGGGGGTACGACAAGTTTCGGCTACCAACTCCGCGGCGTGCGACCGTCATCATTCACCAAGCAGGACAGCCTGATTGGCCACCGGGGCACCACGGTTTACCGCGTCCCGGCCAGGCCCGCGATGGTGTTGACCCGCCGGACCGCCGTGGCGATCTCGTCGGCGAACTCGCGCCGTCGATGGGCGATGTCCAGATCCTCGAAACCGTCCACCAGCTCGCGATGCCGGGCCAACCGCAGCGCGGTCTTGAACAACTCCATCGACCTGGACTCGGCGCTGGCGATCCTGCGTTGCAGTTCCCACTGCTTGCCCACCTCGAGGCACTCGGCGAGAAACGCGTCCTCGTCGAATGATTCGTCCTCGAAGGCGGCCAACCGGTCGGCGACGATGTGGTAGGCGTCCAGGAATGGGCGCAACACCAGGTGCGCCAACAGCAGGTCGGCCTTTTCCAGTAGCCCGCGCACGTCGGCCGCGCTGGCGGCCTTGCTGGTGTCTTCCACCCGCCCGAGCAGGCGCACCTCGTCCGCGAGTTCCTTCTCGAACTGCGCGCGCGCCGAGAACAGGAACTCGAATTTCAGCAACTCGCGCAAGGCCAGTGCCTCGTCCCGGACGCGCGTCGGTTGCACCAGCCCGTCCACCGAGGCCTCGGCGTCTTCGATGGCGGCCAGCAGCGCCGTCTCGGCGATCGCGCGATCGACCACGATGTGGATGGCGGTGTTGCGGTAGAACGCCGCGACCAGGTGCTGGTCCGCCCCGATGCCCCAAACCGGTTCGGTGCCGGCGTCATACACGCTCACAACGCCCGAGGCGACGAGCTGATGCAGCGTCCAGCGAATGGTCGAGCGATTCGTCAGGTCGGCGGCGCCCGCCACCGTCCAGTTCCGCGCCGCGATGTAGCTCGCCAGCGGCCGCACGGTGGCCAACACCTCGCTGATGGACAACGAGCGGTCGGCGCCCAGCAGCGCGAGACTCACCACCGCGGTGGGGGTGACCGGCGTCGCGCGGTTGATCCGGTGCTCGACGTCCAGCGCGATGCGTTCGATCTCGGTGCCCGTTCCGGACTCCTCGGCGCGCAGCTCCTCCAGTCGCTTGCGCAGGGGCAGCGGCTCACCGAAGTCCAGGTACGCGCGGCCGAGCCGCTCTTTCTGCTGTCGCGCCAGCCGGATCAGGAAACGGAAGTCCTCGGGCCGCTTCGTCGCACCGTAGGCCTCCGTGGTCATGGCCTCGACCTCGTGCAGCTGGTCGTACACGATCGAGGTCGGCACCAAATACACCTCGGGTCCGTCGATTTCGTCGACGGCATCGCTGATGTAGCGCAGGATCCCGTACACCGGGGGCCGCAGCTTGCCGGTCCGGGTGCGGCCGCCTTCGATCGACCAGGTGAGGTTGGCATGGTTCTGGACCAGCTGCGCGGCGAATGCGCGCAACACGAACCGGTACACGGGAATGTCTTTGGTCTGGCGCCGGATGAAGATCGTGCCGGTGCGCTTGGCCCACGCCCCCATCGGAAAGAAGTTGAGGTTCGCCCCGCCGAAGGTGAGCGCGGGCGAGAGCCGGTTGGCCTGAATCACCTCGGGCAGCAGCAGGCCGTCCAGATAGGAGCGGTGCGAAAAGGCAAACGCCAGTGTCGCTTTGCGATCCAGTTTGCGCAGCTGGGCGATCTGGTCCTCGTCGACGAGTATGTCGTAGGCCCGCATCAGCCAGCAACTGAAGCTGCGCCAGGCGCTGACCGCCCGGCCGTCCAGCGAGGGCGCCATCTCCCGCAGGTAAGACGCCGCCTCGGCGCGCACGCTCGCCAGGTCCCGCCCGAGCTCGTCGGCCAGCCGGCTGAGCCGCTCGTCGTACCATGGGGCGGCGAGCAGCTGGACAACCTCCTCCGGGTCGGTCGTCAGCGGTTTGGTCGACTCCTCGACAATACCGCTGCGCTGCAACAGCTTTCGCACACCCAGCCGCCCGAGCTCACGCGCGGTCCCCCCCGGTCCCCCGCTCATGCCGACTGCGCCGTCGCTGCCGCCGCCGGCTCGTGCACGTCCGGATGTAACTCGGGCGCGTACAGTTCCTCGATCTCGCTCGCGTACTTCGCCATGATCGGCTTGCGCTTGAGCTTCATGGTCAGCGTGATCTCGTCGCCCCCGGGCTCCCAGAGCGAGGGCACTATCCGGAAGCGCTTGATCTGTTCGACCCGTGACAATTTGGCGTTGCCCTCGGCCACCCCCGCGGCTATCCGGGCGATGACCTCGGGATGGTTCGCCAGCGCCGCGGGCGAGGCGTCGGCCAGGCCGTGCTGGGCCGCGTACGGCCCGACCGATTCGGCGTCGAAGACCATGAGCGCGGTGTTGTACGGCCGCCCGTCACCGATCGTGATCATCACGCCGACCATCGGGCAAGCGGCCAGCACGGTGTTCTCAATGTTGGCCGGCGACATGTTCTTTCCGGCGGCATTGATGATCAACTCCTTCTTGCGGTCGATGATCCTCAGGTAGCCCTGGTCGTCGACGTCGATGATGTCGCCGGTGTGCAGCCAGCCGTCGGCGTCGATGGCCTCCGCGGTCTTGGCGGGCTCCTTGCGGTAGCCCTTCATCACCAGCGGACCGCGCACCAGGTATTCGCCGTCGCCGGCGATCTTGCCCTCCAGCCCCGGCAGCAGCTTGCCGACGGTGCCCAGGCGCGCGTCGCGAGGATGGCTGACGGCGGCGACGCAGCTCAGCTCCGACATCCCCCAGACCTCGGCGATCGGAATGCCGATGCCGAGGAAGAACGCCAGCGTCTCCTTCGGGATCGGAGCCGCACCGGAGACCGCCCAACGGAGTTCGCCGAAGCCAAGCCGCTCGCGCAGCTTCGAGAGCACCAACTCGTCGGCCTGAGCCCACTCGGCGGCCAGCTCGTCCGGCGTCGCCTCGCCCGTCAGGAGGGCGGCGGCGCGCTTGCCCGCCACCGACATCGCCCACTGCAAGGCCTGGCGCTTGACCTCGTCCGTCTCGTTGCTGACGGCGAATTCGATTCCGGCCTTGAGCTTTTCCCACACCCGCGGCACCCCGCCCCACACCGTGGGCCGCACGTCGGGCAGGGCGGCGGCGATGGCGCGGATATCGGAGACGACCGTGACCTGGGCGCCGAATACTTCCAATCCGTAGAGACCCATCACCCGGTCGGCGATGTGGGCCGTCGGCAGGTAGGACGTGACCCGGTCGCCGAACTGGGACGGGAGGACGGCGTTGAGGGCATACGCCTCGAACAGCAGATGGGCGTGCGTCATCTCCACGCCCTTGGGGTTTCCGGTGGTCCCCGAGGTATAGATGAGCGTCACGACGTCGTCGGGCCGCACCGCCCGCCAGGTCGCCTCGAAGTCGAAATCCGGTTGCGCCGCGGCATATAGGTCGTCCACCGAAATGGTGCCGGGGGGCGAACCGTCGATGCAGACGATGTGCTCGATGGTCGCGCCGCTGGCGCGGATCCGGTCCACGTACTGCTCCTCGCAGATCGCGACCTTTGTCCCGGCGTTGTCGAACAGATAGGTCAGCTGCTCGGCGGGCAGCGTGTTGTACACCGAAAACGAAGTGGCGCCGAGGTGTTGGGCGCC
The DNA here is from genome assembly GCF_001667585.1 of Mycobacterium sp. E2733. Lineage (GTDB taxonomy): Bacteria > Actinomycetota > Actinomycetes > Mycobacteriales > Mycobacteriaceae > Mycobacterium. The sequence continues at coordinate 90,091 of NZ_LZJZ01000027.1, read as the reverse complement.
GATCTCGAAGGGGTAGAACTCGATGCGGTTGGCCATCATCAGCGACACCGTGTCGCCCCGCCGGACACCCAGGCCGGCCAGGCCGGCGGTGACCTTTCGCACCTGCGCCGCGAGCTCGCGCCACGTCATGGTCTGGGTGTCGCCGGGCGTGCGGAGCGCGACGGCATCCGGATCGATCGACGCATTGCGCTGGAAGGCCTCGCATAAGGTCGATGGGCGTTCGGCTGTCGTCATGTGCGTCCTCTCAGCTCTGCCTCGTGAGCGTACGTCCGTCAGCACGGAGCACGGAATAGCGGGGCTCAGCCGCCGGGGCGCCAGAGCTGCAGCGTGCTTGATATGCCGGCGGGCAACTCCAGCAGCTCGATCGGGGTGCCGTCGGGGTCGTAGATGAAGAACATCCGGACGCCACCGATGTCGACGGGCGGCTCGGCCCGGACGTCGGGATGTTCGCGCCGAACGGCGTCGAAGGTGGCGTCGAGGTCGTCGACCCGGAACGAGATGTTGGTGTAGCCCAGGTGCGGCCCGCTCGGACACTCGGGGACCGGGCCCAGGGACAGCAGCTCGACCATGGCGGCACCGATCAGCCCACCGACCATGCGTCCCTGTTGCGCTGCCCCGCCGGTCACCGATTCAAGGCCGGCCCCGTCGAGTTCGACGTCGAATACGACGTCCATGCCCAGCACGGCGGTGTAAAACGTCAGCGACGCCTCGATGTCGGAGACGCCGATGCAGACGTGGGAGAAGTTCTGCACGGCGATGGTGTGCGGCTGACTCATGGAGCTCCTTTGCTCAGGCGGGCAACGCGGTATGAATTCCACAGGTACACGAGTCGATCGAGGGACACGTGCAGCGCATGCCCCACTCGATGACCGCCCTTGCCCGGGCCAGCGACTCCATCCGGGCATCGATTTCGGCGAGTTTGGCCTCCGCCAGGGCGCGGCTGGCCGGCCGCCCCGGCGCGTCGTCGGCAAACAGCAACTGGATCTCCTCCAGCGCGAAGCCGGCCGATTTGCAGAGCCGGATCACCTCGAGCCGGGCCAGTACCGAATCGTCGTAGCGGCGTTGGCCGCCCAGCCGGCCCGGTGGCGGCACCAAGCCGATCTGTTCGTAGTACCGCAGCGTGGTCGCCGCGACCCCGGCCTGGCGCGCCACCTCGCCGATCGTCAGCCGTGTGCTCATCGGCCCTCCTTCGGGCTTGACTTAGAGCCAACTCTAAGTCGTTGACTGGTGTCATGCACACACATTCACTCGATGGGCTGGGCGCGGCACGCTACGCGCTGCTCCGATCGTTCCGCTGCGACGGCACGCCCGTCGACACCCCGATCTGGTTCGGGCTGGACGGCGACGCACTGGTGTTCCGCACCAAGGTGGGGCCGAAGACAAGGCGGCTGACCACGCGCCAAGACGTCGAACTCACCGCGTGCGACCATCGCGGCCGGGTCCGTCCCGGCGCAAAGACGGTGGCCGGCCGCGCCACCATCCTGTCGGGCGACGACGCCGAGCGGGCCAACCGCGTCCTGCACCGGCGGTATGGCTGGCAGTGGAACATCGTGCCGCTGATCAAGGTCCCGGGCGTCACCAACGTTCACCAAGACCTGTGCGTCCGCGAGAAGCTGAGCCGCGCGCGCGACCGCGGCGTGTGGCCCGACAGTGTCATCGTCCGGGTGGACGTGCCATGACGCACGACCCCGTCCGCTCCCCGACCCTGCGCCAATGCTGCGCCGCCGTAACTGGATTGGTTTGGGGCGCGGTGCGCCCCAAACGGCCCGACCAGAGGTTCCTGCGCAGCATCGCCGACGCGGGATTGCCCGAGCCCCGACGCACCGTCACGGTGACCGCGCTGCCCCAGGTGCCGCGCTCTGTGCCGACCGCGGCCATCGTCGAGGGCACGTTCGCGCCCCGGCGCGTCGGGAACTCGATGACCTCGTTCATCGTCGGCCATCCGGACGCCACCTTCATCGTCGACCCGGCCGTGTGCCGCGACGTCGAGCGCCGCGCGATCGCCCAGCTACCGGCGGTGCTGCGCGTCGCGGTCCGTCCGCCCGCCGACACCGTTCCTACGATCACGGCCCTGACCCGGCTGGCGGAGCCACCGGCGTTGGATTTCGCCCTCCCGACCCACGCGCACTGGGACCACTTGTCCGGTCTGCTCGACCTGCCGGACGTCCCCGTTCACCTGCACCGCACAGAACGGGACTGGATCGGGTCCGGCCCAGTGGCGCCGGTCGGCGGTGTCCGCGATTCGCTGCGCGGCCGGCCCGTCGTCGGCTACGAGCTGGACGGCCCGCCGGTGCTGACCTTCGCCCGAAGCCACGACCTGTTCGGGGACCAGTCCGTCCTCCTGGTCGACCTGCCCGGCCACACGCCGGGCAGCGTCGGGGTGCTCGCCCACACCGGGCGGGGGTGGATCCTGATCGCCGGCGACGCCGCCTGGCACTGGCTGCAGATCGAAAAGGTCCGCCAAAAGTCAAGCTATCCGGGCGTTTTGGTGGACGAGGATCGCGACGAAGCCTTCCGGACGCTGCAGCGGCTGCATCTGGCGCGGCATGCGGTGAGGATCATTCCCACCCACGACCATCAGGCGGCGCTGGGATTGACCGCCTAGCGCACCGCGAATGTGAAGTTACTTTCACGTTGGGGCACCAGCGTTAGAGTAACTTCACGCTCGCCGCGCTTGCGATCGCCGCTAGCTCCCGGCGGCGACCCGCTGCGCCCGGCTCCGCCGCGCTTGCGATCGCCGCTAGCTGCCCAGGCACCCCGGGCCGAGCAGCTCCTTGAGGTCTCCCATCAGCGCGGGCGAGGGCGTCACCCGCAGCGAGGCGTCCAGCTCGAGGGTGGTGATCCGGTCCCCGCTGATGAGCCGCAGATGCACCTGGGCGGTGCCGGGGTGGCGCGCCAGCACCTGCTTGAGCGCGCTGACCTTGTCGATGGTGCACTGCCGGGTGGGCAGGCTGACCGCGATCGGCCGGTTCGGCTGGGCGTTGGAGAAGTCCGGCACCACAAGCTCGTTGGCGATCAAACTGATGCGATCGTCGCGGATGGCCACCTTGGCGTTGATCAGCACCACCGCGTCGTCGGCGATGTCGGCGCCGTAGGTGGAGTAGGCGTGCGGGAAGAACATCACCTCGATGCCACCGGTGAGGTCTTCCAATTGCGCTGAGGCCCAGGGCATCCCGTTCTTGTTGACCCGCCGGTTGACCGACGCCAGGATGCCGCCCACCCGCACCTGTGTCTCGTTGGGGACGTCGCCGTCCAGGATGGCCGGGATCTGGGTGTCCACCTGGGCGGCCAGCAGGTGCGCCACGCCGTTGAGCGGATGCCCGGACACGTACAGGCCGAGCATCTCCCGCTCCAGGGCCAGCTTGTGCTTGTCTTCCCACTCGTCTTCGGGCACCTTGATGGTGAAGACAGAGTCGGTGCAGCCGGCCTCACCATCGGAGCCGCCGAAGAGGTCGAATTGCCCCATCGCCTCGGCCTTTTTGGTGCCCAGCACCGAATCGACAGCGTCGGTGTGCACGAGGAAGAGGCCCTTGCGGGCATGGCTCAGCGAGTCGAACGCGCCCGCCTTGATCAGCGACTCGGTGACCTTCTTGTTGCACGCCGAGACGTCGATCTTGTTCAGGTAGTCGGAGAAGTCGGTGAACTTGCCCTTCTCGTTGCGGGTCTTGATCAGCGAGCCGACCACGTTGGCGCCGACGTTGCGCACCGCGCCCAGCCCGAAGCGGATGTCCTGACCGACCGACGCGAAGTTCACCAGCGACTCGTTGACGTCCGGCGGCAGCACCGTGATGCCGAGCTTGCGGCAGTCGGCCAGGTAGACCGCGGCCTTGTCCTTGTCGTCGCCCACCGAGGTCAACAGGCCGGCCATGTATTCGGCCGGATAGTTGGCCTTGAGGTAGGCGGTCCAGTAGGAGACCAGACCGTAGCCGGCGGCGTGCGATTTGTTGAACGCATAGCCGGCGAACGGAAGGATGGTGTCCCACAACGCCTTCACCGCTTTTTCGGAGAAGCCGTTGGCGGTCATGCCTTCGTAGAAGCCCTTGTACTCGGCCTCCAGCACCTCGAGCTTCTTCTTGCCCATCGCCTTGCGCAGGGCGTCGGCCTTACCCATCGTGTAGGAGGCGACCTTCTGGGCGATGAGCATGATCTGCTCTTGATAGACGATCAGACCATAAGTCTCCGAGAGGATTTCGCGCAGCGGTTCCTCGAGCTCCGGGTGGATCGGCTTGATCGCCTGCCGGTTGTTCTTCCGGTCGGCGTAGTCGTTGTGGGCGTTCATGCCCATCGGGCCGGGGCGGTACAGCGCCAGCACGGCGACGATGTCGTTGAACTCGGTGGGTTGCATGCGGCGCAGCAGGTCGCGCATCGGGCCGCCGTCGAGCTGGAACACGCCCAGGGTGTCGCCGCGGCCCAGCAGCTCGTAGGTGGGCTTGTCGTCGAGCGGCACCGATTCCAGGTCGAGGTCGATTCCCCTGTTGGCCTTGATGTTCTCGAGCGCGTCGCCGATGATCGTCAGGTTGCGCAGGCCAAGGAAGTCCATCTTCAGCAGGCCGATGGCCTCGCACGACGGGTAGTCCCAGCCGGTGATGATGGCGCCGTCCTGCGGCCGCTTCCACAGCGGGATGGCCTCGGTGAGCGGCTCGCTGCTCATGATGACGGCGCAGGCGTGCACGCCGGCGTTGCGGATCAGGCCCTCCAGCCCGCGGGCGGTCTGGTAGATGGTGCGGACGTCGGGGTCGGTTTCGATCAGGCCGCGCACCTCGGCGGCCTCTTTGTACCGCTCGTGCGCCGGGTCGGTGATGCCGGACAGCGGGATGTCCTTGGCCATGATCGGCGGCGGCAACGCCTTGGTGATCCGGTCGGCGATGGCGAAGCCGGGCTGGCCGTAGTGGATCCGCGCCGAATCCTTCAGCGCCGCTTTGGTTTTGATGGTGCCGAAGGTGATGACTTGGGCGACGCGGTCCTGGCCCCACTTGTCGGCGGCGTAGCGCACCATCTCGCCGCGGCGACGGTCGTCGAAGTCGATGTCGATGTCGGGTGCCGACGGACGCTCGGGGTTGAGGAACCGCTCGAACAGCAGGCCGTGGGGAATCGGGTCGATGTTGGTGATGCCCAGGGCGTACGCCACCAGCGAGCCGGCCGCCGAACCGCGGCCGGGCCCCACCCGGATGTCGACCGACCGCGCGTAGTTGATCAGGTCGGCGACGATCAGGAAGTACGACGGGAAGCCCTTGTCGCAGATGACCTTGATCTCGTACTCGGCCCGGTCGATGTAGTCCTGGCCGACGCCGGACGGGAAACGTCGCCGCAGTCCCGCCATCACCTCGTGGTGCAGCCAGGTCGCCTGGTCGTGCCCGTCGGGCACCGGGAAGATCGGCATCCGGTCGCGCGGTGCCCACACGTCGTCGTAGGACTGCACCCGCTCGGCGATCAACAGCGTCGAGTCGCACGCGCCGGCAATCTGGTCGTCCCAGAGTTGGCGCATCTCGGCGGCCGACTTCAGGTAGTAGCCGTCGCCGTCGAACTTGAACCGGTTCGGATCCGAGAGGGTCTTGCCGGTCTGCACGCACAGCAGCGCCTCATGGTTGTGGGCGGCGTCGCGGGTGACGTAATGGCAGTCGTTGGTGGCCAGCGGCGGGATGCCGAGCTTGCGGCCGATCTCGAGCAGGCCCTCGCGGACCCGTTGCTCGATGGACAGGCCGTGGTCCATCAGCTCGAGGAAATAGTTGTCCGCGCCGAAGATCTCGCGCCACTTGGCGGCCGATTCCAGCGCCTCGCGGTCCTGCCCCAGCCGCAGCCGGGTCTGCACCTCCCCCGACGGGCAGCCCGTGGTGGCGATGATGCCCTCGGCGTGTTCGGCGATGAGCTCGGCGTCCATGCGCGACCACTTGCCGAGCTGGCCCTCGAAGGAGGCCAACGACGACAGCTTGAACAGGTTGCGCAGCCCGGTGGCGTTCTCGGCCACCATCGTCAGGTGGGTGTAGGAGCCGCTGCCCGACACGTCGTCGGACTTCTGGCCGGGGTCGCCCCACGTGATCCGGCGGGTGTCGAAGCGCGAGCCCGGGGCGATGTACGCCTCGACCCCGATGATCGGCTTGATGCCGGCCTTGGTCGCCGCGTTGTAGAACTCGCTGGCGCCGAACATGTTTCCGTGGTCGGTCATCCCGACCGCGGGCATCTGCAGCCGCTCCACCTCGGCCAGCATCGGCGAGATCTTCGCGGCCCCATCCAGCATCGAGTACTCGGTGTGGTTATGCAGGTGCACGAAGGACGACTGGTTCATAGGGACGCCAGTCTATGACCGAGGACCGACGCCTTTCGGGCGTGTCGCGAAGTGTGTCGTGGGGAGATCAGCCGTACAACTCGACGAAGTTCTTCAACGACTTCTGCACGTCCCCCTTGACGGCCCGGGCCGCCGCCGAACCGACCGGCCCGAACAACGCGCGGCCGCCCAGCTCAAGGCGCAGGCCCAGCGTCGATCCCTCTTCGGCGGCCTGCACGGTGAGCGTGACGGCGTACTTGGCCCCGCCCTTGCCCGACCCCGACAGCCCGACCTCATGTGGCGGGTCCCACGTGGTCACCGTCCACGTCACCCGGTTGCGGAAACCCTTCGCCCGGGCCACGCCCACCACCTGGACGCCCTCGCCGAGCTCCTCGGGCAGATCACTGCGCCACCCCTCGTGCATCACCAGCCAGTCGCCCAGGTCGGACAGGTCGGAGACGCGGTCCCACATCTCCTGCGGGCTCATCGGCATATCGGCGGTCAGGTCAACAGCGGCCATGAGCGGAGCCTAGCGCGGCGGCTTCGTCACATCCGCCACTCCCGCCCCCGAAACGGGGGGATGCGGCTTTGTGCCCGCCTCATAGCGACTGTGAAGATGCCGTGCGCGGTAGCCGATTTTGTCGCTGTGAGGCGGGCACATCGTCGATCGCCCGGCGCAGCGACGGAAGTGACGGCTGTGACCGGACGACCGCGACGCAAGCTCAGCGGTTGGGTCCCCCGCGGAAGCGGTTGCCGATCCGGATTCCGGGCAGCAGCAGGCTGCGCGGCACGAACCGGCCGCCGGTGCTCACGACCTTGGGTACGACGCCGGGCACCACGGTGCGCCTGCCGGCCAGCATCCCGCCGATGGCCGCCTCGGCGACGTCCTGCGGCGAGACCTGCGCGATGGGAATGCTGTACCGCTCGGCGTTGGCGATCTCCGCCCATTCGGTCGGGACCGGCCCCGGGCACAGACATGTGACCGACACCCCCGTCGCGTGCAGCTCCTCGTGCACGGCTTCGGAGAAGGTCTGCACGAAGGCCTTGGTGGCCGAATAGACCGCCATGTAGGGCACCGGCTGAAAACCGGCGATCGACGCGATGTTCATCACCGCGCCGGCTCCGCGCTCGACCATGCCGGGCAGGGCCGCGTGGGTCAGTTCCATCAACGCCAGCGCGTTGAGGGTGACCTCCTCGCTTTCGCGCTCGAGCGGCAGCTCGTGAAAGACCCCGCTGGTGCCGAACCCGGCGCTGTTGCACAGCCCGGCGATCGGCTCGGCGCGCAGCCGGTCCGCCAGCTTCCCGCGGCCCTTGGGATCGCCGAGATCCAGCGGCAGCACCTCGACCGCCACCGAGTATTCCTGGCCCACCTCGTTGGCGAGTTCGTCGAGGCGTTCCCGGCGCCGCGCGACCAGCAGCAGCGGGAAGCCGCGGCGGGCCAGCCCGCGAGCCAGTTCGGCGCCGATGCCGGACGAGGCGCCGGTGATCACGACGGTGGTCTGAATGTCAGGCTTCGGAAGGCTCATGATGTCACCAATGTATCCCGCGGGTCGCGCGCACAAACGTCTCGCTGCGTTTGTCGAATTCCGGTGATTCGCTTGGTGATTCGTCGCCCTTGGCGGCGTGGGAGTCGCCAAACATGGCGAACGCCCGGTTGCGCACCCGGTCCATCACCGCCGGGTTCACCGCGTCTGCGACGGCCGCGAATTGCCCGAACGGCGAGCTGGCCCGCCGCGGCCGGTGCACGATGGCGTCCGCGATCACCCCGGCCGCCTGATCCGGCGTCAGCGCCGGGAACTTGTCGTACAGCGTGGTCGGGCTGATCATCGGCGTGCGCACCAGGGCCATGTGCACGGTGGTGAACTTCACCCCGTCGTTCACGGTCTCGGCCTGCAGGGAGTCGCACAGGCTGTCCAGCGCGGCCTTGCTGGCGATGTAGGCGCCGAAGCGCGGCGCGCGGGTCTGCACGCCCACCGATGAGACGTTGATGATGTGCCCGAACCCGCGTTCGCGCATCCCCGGAATGAATTTGAGGATGAGCTGGACCGCGCCCAGGTAGTTCAGCTGCATGGTGCGCTGATAGTCGTGGATCCGGTCGTAGGAGAGCTCCAGCGAACGCCGGATCGACCGCCCCGCGTTGTTGATCAGGATGTCGACGCCCCCGAGGTCGGAGAGCACCTGATCGGCCATCGCGGCGATCGCGTCCATGTCGGACAGGTCGCACGGGTAGACGTGGGCGGTGCCACCGTTGCCTTCGATTTCAGAGGCGACCTTCTCGAGGTTCTCCCGGGTGCGCGCGACCAGCACCACCGAGCCGCCCGCTTCCGCGATCCGCTTCGCGGCGGCCTCGCCTATGCCCGACGATCCCCCGGTGATCAGGACGGTCTTACCCTTGACGGCCTCGTCGAGCGTGCGGCCCTGGACCGCGTCGACCAGATTCCGCAAATAGAAGGGGCGGTAGCGGCCCGCGGAGTTCGGCGTGTTGACGATGTGGGACACCGCCGCGATCGGCTTCTCCACCAAGTTCGCGAGCGGCTTTTCGACGAGGTTCGTTAAGTCACCCAGGTTCATCGGCTTTCGCTCCTGATGATGTCGGCCCCCCGACCGCAGTCGGCCTGCCCGTCGGCCATGAGCGCCTTGCGGGGCGGTGTGCATGATGTGACGCGAGTCATTAAGCCAACCTAGGACATCAGCGCCCCGGCTCGATGCACATTTCTGGCATGTAAAGCGGGCCCCGCGCCTCACGCCGCGGCCGACACGGCCGTCAAGAATGGGCAATCCGCGTGTCACGCAAGGACATCCGCGCGTGATCGCGAACTAACTGGCGGGCAAGGCCTAAATGTTCCAATCGAGCTTATGAAAATTCTGGCGCGCTTCCGCAGCCGCGGCCGGTCGCACGACCCTGGCGGCAATGTCGGCGTGTCGCGCCCGAGGCGCGGCCTGCAACCGGTAGTCAGCACGTATGCGACTGCTCGCCGTCATCGCCGCGGCCCTGGTGCTGGGTGCCTGCGGCGCGAAAACGACCCCGCCGTCGGCCGGCACCACCACTGGAACGACGACCGCCACCGCCCCGCCCACCGCGGCGCCGCTCGACTGCGCCAAACCCGCCAACCCGGCGCAGCAGCTGGTGTGCGGCGATCCGCAGCTGACCGACCTCGACCACCGTATGCAGGCCGCGTACCAACAAGCCATTGCGCGACCCGACGCGGACCAGGGCGCGCTGACCGCCGCGCAGAACGGCTGGGCGACCGCACGCGACGGTTGCGCACAGAACCCCGAAGCGCACACCTGCCTGGTCGAGGCGTATCAGACGCGGCTGGTCCAGTTGGGCATCGCCGACCCCGGCACCCTAAGCCCGCCCGTCGTCACCTACCAGTGCCCCGCCGACGCGGGGCCGCTGACCGCGCAGTTCTACAACGAGTTCGACCCGCCCGCGGCGGTGCTCAACTGGAAGGGCAACCAGGAGATCCTCTTCCTCGAGCCGTCGGGCAGCGGCGCCAGATACGGCCGGCAGGGCTCCGAATACTGGGAGCACCAGGGCGAGGTCAAGCTCGATCTGAACGGCGCCAAATTCGTCTGTCGCGCGCCGTGATCGCTGCCTAGCATGCTCGGCATGGGGCGCACATTCGACGACCTCGTGGCGGAGGCGGACGCGGCCCCCGTCGACGGCTGGGACTTCTCCTGGCTGGACGGGCGGGCCACCGAAGAACGCCCGTCGTGGGGTTACCAGCGCCAGATGAGCCAACGGCTGGCGAGTGTGTCGGCGGCGTGCGACATCGACACCGGGGGCGGCGAGGTGCTCGCCGGCGCCGAGAGGTTCCCGCCCACGATGGCCGCGACCGAGTCATGGCCGCCCAACGCGGCCCTCGCCACTCAACGCCTGCATCCCCGCGGCGTGGTGCTCGTGGTGACCGCGAACGAGCCGCGGCTGCCGTTCGGCGACGCGGCTTTCGACTTGGTGACCAGCCGCCACCCCATCGCGGTGCGCTGGGCCGAGATCGCCCGGGTGCTGCGGCCGGGCGGCACCTACTTCGCTCAGCAGATCGGGCCGGCAACCATGGCCGAGCTCGTCGAATACTTCATCGGGCCGCAGCCGGAAAAATGGGCCGAGTTAGACCCCGACGTCCAGAGCGCGGAGGCCCGGGCCGCCGGAATGGACGTCGTCGATATGCGCATGGAACGGATGCGGGCCGAGTTCTTCGACATCGGCGCCGTTATCTACTTCCTGCGCAAGGTCATTTGGACGGTGCCGGACTTCACGGTCGCGGCCTACCGGGAGCGGCTGCGCGAACTGCACGAGCGCATCGAGGCCGACGGTCCGTTCGTCGCGCACTCGGTGCGGCTGCTCGTCGAGGCGCGCAAGTCGGGGTGATCAGCCCTCGGCGCGCAGCACGTCCAGCGCGTGCTGCAGATCGGCCGGGTAGGGGCTGACGATCTCCATCCGCCTGCCATCCGCCGGATGGGCGAACGACAGCGACCGGGCGTGCAGCCATTGCCGTTCCAGCCCAAGCCTTCTCGCGAGTTTCGGATCCGCTCCGTAGACGAGGTCACCGCAGCACGGGTGATGCAGCGCGGAGAAATGCACCCGGATCTGGTGCGTGCGGCCGGTTTCCAGGTGCACGTCGAGCAGGCTGGCGGCGTGAAAGGCTTCGATGGTGTCGTAATGGGTGAGGCTGTGCCGGCCATCCTTGGTGACGGCGAACTTCCACTCGCCGCCGCGGTGGCGCCCGATCGGCGCGTCGATCGTCCCGCTCGACGGGTCCGGATGCCCCTGCACCAACGCGTGATAGCGCTTGTCGACCGTGCGTTGTTTGAACGCCCGCTTCAGCACGGTGTAGGCGCGCTCGGACAGCGCCACCACCATCACGCCGGAGGTTCCGACGTCGAGGCGATGCACGATGCCCTGGCGCTCGGGCACGCCCGAGGTGGTGATCCGGTAGCCGAGGGCGGCCAGCCCGCCGAGCACCGTGGGTCCCGTCCACCCCACCGACGCATGCGCGGCCACCGCCGCCGGCTTGTCGACCGCGACGATGTCGTCGTCGGAATACAGGATCGTCATGCCCTCGATGTCGACGGGCGTGTTCTCCACCGGCGCCGGGGCTTCGGGCAGGCGCACCTGCAGCCAGGCGCCGCCGGTCAGCCGGTCGGACTTGCCGGCCTGCACGCCGTCCAGTTCCACGCCGCCGTCTTCGGCCAGGGCGGCCGCTGCGCTGCGGGACAGCCCCAGCAAGCGGGCCAGCCCCGCATCCACGCGCATGCCCGCCAGACCCTCCGGGACCGACATCGAGCGGTCGGTCAACGCTGGCCGGCCTTGCGCCGACCCGGGGTGTCGCTGTCGGCCTTGCGCCGACCCGGGGTGTCGCTGTCGGCCTTGCGCCGACCAATGGTGTCGAAGTCGTAGCCGAAGACCGACAGCACCACCAAGAGGATGGCCCCGCCCACCACCGAGGGGTCGGCGACGTTGAACACCGGCCACCAGCCGACCGACAGGAAGTCCACGACATGGCCGCGCAGCGGCCCGGGCGCCCGGAAGAAGCGATCGACCAGGTTGCCCATGGCGCCGCCCAGGATCATCCCCAGCCCGACCGCCCACCAGGGCGACACCAGCCGGCGTCCCATCCAGAAGATGCCGACCACCACGCCGGTCGCAATCAGCGTCAGCACCCAGGTGTATCCGGTCGCCATCGAGAACGCGGCCCCGGAATTGCGCACCAGCGTCCAGGTCACCGTGTCGCCGATGATGGGCACCGGCTGGCCGGGGGGCAGCAGCTTGACGGCGAGCACCTTGGTGACGACGTCCAGGGCCAAGACGATCGCCGCGACCGACAGCAGGAGGCGCAGCCGCCTCGGCGGCCGCTGTGTGTCGGTGGCCGCGGCGTCCTCGGCCTGATCGGTTGAGGTCACGGGCTCAGTGGATCCTGTGGGTTCCTCGGGCACTCTCACATCATCCCCCAATGCCGACGCGGGCCGACCGGAGTTCGCGGTCGGCGTGCGCGATGATCTGATCATGGGCCGGCTCACCGTGATCGCCACCGGAGGCACGATATCGACCGGCACGGGTGCCGACGGCGTGCACCGGCCCTCGTACGGCGCGGCCGACCTCGCGGCCGGTCTGGACGTCGACGTCGTCGACGTGCTGGCGCTGGACAGCTCCCAGCTGGTGCCGGCCGATTGGGACCGGATCCGCGACGCGGTGCGGGCGGCGATCGAGGGCGGCGCCGACGGTGTGGTGGTCACCCACGGCACCGACACCATGGAGGAGAGCGCGCTCTGGCTCGAGCTCACCCATGCCGGGGACTTCCCGGTGGTCCTCACCGGGGCGATGCGCAGCGCCGACGCCCCCGACGCCGACGGTCCGGCCAACCTGCGCGCCGCGCTCGCCGTGGCGGGCCACCCCGCGGCCCGCGGCCTGGGCGTCCTGCTGTGTTTCGCCGGCCGGGTGTTGCAGCCGTTGGGCCTGACCAAGGTGGCGACCAACGACCTGAGCGGCTTCGCCGGTGAGCTGATCGGCACGGTGAACGGCGGCGTCACGCTGGCCGGCACCAAGACGCGGCCCCAGCTCGGCGAGCTGAGCGCGGCGGACGCGCCGCGGGTGGACATCGTGGCCGCCTACCTGGGCAGCGACGGGGTCGCCCTGGACGCGTGCGTGGCCGCCGGGGCGCGGGGCCTGGTGCTCGAGGCGCTGGGTTCGGGCAACGCCGGCGACGCGGTGGTCGAGGCGGTGGCCCGGCACTGCCGGGCCGGGGTCGCCGTCGCGGTGTCCACCCGCGTCCCGGGCGGCCGGGTGGGCGCCGGCTACGGGCCCGGGCACGAGATGGTGGCCGCCGGCGCGGTGATGGTGCCCACGCTGCGGCCGCCGCAGGCCCGGGTGCTGATGATGGCCGCGCTGGCCGCGCAGCTACCGGTCGGCGACGTCATCGCCCGCTGGGGCTGACGGCGCGTCCGCTTCCACGGCCTGCAGCGCGCCCAGGTAGTCCGGCCAGTCCAGGGAATCGACCGGGTTGGCCTTGGTCAGCTCGGCGGTGTCGGCGGGGAACGTCCGGGCCGGGCCCGGGCCCGAGGCGCGGGTCTCGAACCGCGCGGTGACCACGCCGTGGCCCGCTCCCTGCACCCAGCCGTGCCCGAGCTCGCGGTGCGATACGTCGTCGCCCACCCGCCACGGCGAGCCCGCTTCGGCCACCGGTGCGAACATGGCCTCGGCCGCGGTTTCGACTTGTTGTCCCTCTGACGCCTCTCCCACCAGGTCCAGGTCGGGAAACAGCGACTCCTGGCGCACGTCGCTCAATCCCGAAAAACCAACGCCCAGTAGGCGAATCGGCCCGATCTCACGCGGGTCGAGCAGCAGCCGCCGGGCCACCGCGACGAGCGCACCTGGCTCGGTCGTCGCATAGGGCAACGTCGCCGAACGGGTCAGCGTGCTCATGTCGGATTTCTTCAGCTTCACCGTGACCGTGCGCGCGCCGCGGCCGTCGCGCAGCAGGCGTTGATGCGCGTGCTCGGCGATCGGGTCGATCGCCTCTCGCAGCTGCTCCAGGCTGGTCAGGTCGACGGCGAAGGTGGACTCGGAGCTGATCTGCTTGGCCTCGGCGCGCTCGGCGACGGGGCGGTCGTCGATGCCGAGCGCCAGGCGGTGCAGCGCCGGCCCGATCGTCGCGCCCAGGATGTTGGCGGCCTCGGCGTCGGTCAGCGCGGCCAGCTGGCCGATCGTGTCGATGCCCAGTCGATTCAGCTTCTCCTCGGCGACCGGGCCGATGCCCCACAATCGCCGCACCGGCAACGCGCCGAGCAGCGACCGCTCCTCGGCGCGCCGGACCACCCGGATGCCGTCGGGCTTGGCCAAACCCGACGCGATCTTGGCGATCTGCTTGCCCGAGCCGGCGCCGACCGAGGCGATCAGGCCCGTCTCGTCGCGAACCCGTCGGCGCAGGTCCTCGCAGAACGCCTCGACGTCCTCGGCGGACGCGCCCGCCAGGCCGGGCGGTTCGCCGAAGCCCTCGTCGAACGACAGCTGCTCGACGACCGGCACCACGATGCGGACGGTGTCGAAGACCCGCCGGCTGGCCACGCCGTACACCACGCCGCGCGGCGGCAGCACCACCGCGGTCACGCCGATCAGGCGGCGGGCCTGGTGCATCGGCATGGCCGAGCGGGCGCCGTACACGCGGGCCTCGTAGCTCGCCCCGGCCACCACGCCCCGGCCGCCCAGGCCGCCGACCAGCACCGGCCGTCCGCGCAGCGTCGGCCGGGTGAGTTGTTCGACCGAGGCGAAGAACGCATCCATGTCCAGGTGCAGCACCCAACGGGACTCCACAAGGGAAAATGCTATTGGTCTAGCGTCGTTTGGTATGGAGGCTGACGGCACCGACGCACCGAGGTCTCGGTGGGAGCGGCTGCGCCACCAATGGGACCAGCGGCTGCAGCCCGGCGAGCAGGCCACGGTGCTGGCCTGGACGTCGTTCACCCTCACGTTCGCCGGACTGCGGACGCTCACGCACTGGATCCGCGCCGGCCATGGCCCGTCGGGTGGTGGTATGTCCATGGGCGGGAAGCACTTTCACCACTACAACATCGGGATCGGGATGCTGGCGGCGGTGGGCGGCTTGGGACTGCGCGGAACCGACAAGCAACGGCGGCATCCCGCGGCGGCCGTCGCGTACGGCGCCGCGAACGCGATGATCGTCGACGAGCTCGCCCTGCTCCTGGACCTCAAGGACGTGTACTGGGCGAGCGATGGCCGCGAGAGCGTCGACGTCGCGATCGGACTCATCGCCACCGGCGCGACCGTGGTGGCGGGCATGCCGTTCTGGCCGCACGCCCACCGGGCGCTGCGCGCGCGAGCGTAACCACACTGCGAAATCTCGCCGGCATTTCGCAGTGTGGTTACGCTCGCGGCCCACCGGCGGCTGCCTCAGGGATGCTGCAGCGGCCGCGGGTGGATGGGCTGCGGCTGAATCGGCTGCGGCTGGACCGGCTGCGGCTGGACCGGTTGCGGCGGGTGGCAGGCGAAACACTGGATCGGCGGGTGGCCGGTACCGCTCGGCGGCGGCTGGCTGCCACCGTGCTGGGGCGGCACCGGTACCGGAACGGGCACCGGCACTATCACCGGCGGGACGTTGACGGTCACATTGGGAGGGGGCGGCGGGGCGCCCGGATCGGCCGGGGGCGCCGCGGGTGCCGGTGCGGGCACGATCACGACGGGCGCGTCCCCACCGCTCACCGGTGCGGGCGAGACGTGCCCGGTGTCGGGTGGGGTGGCCGCCGACGGCGGGGGCGGCGCAACGGGCGGCGGCGCAACGGCGCTGGGGGCCGGCGTCACCGAACCGACGCTGGAATTCGGAACCACCACGGCAGGCTTCTGCTCCTTCGAACCCAACCCGTTGATGAACAGCAGGCCGAGCCCGGCTACCGCTCCGAGCGCCGCGACCACGGCACCGGCCACCAGGGCGTTCTTCCACCTCGAGCGTGGCTTCGCGGTCGCAGAGTCCTCAAACTCGACGGGCTCGGCCAGGGAACCGTCCTCGATCGAGGGGTCGCCCAGCGGGCTCGACGCCCACGCCTCGGCGACGGTCAGATCTTCGTGCGGGAGGGCGGCGAACGTCGTCGACTGGAAGTCTTCGATGATGCTCATGGCGGTTCCTTAACTGTGGTCGCGACCCCCGGCGGGCCGCCGTCACAGGTAGGAGCAGCCAACCCGGCTCGGGCGGACACTTTTTTCGGAACTTTTTTCCCAGAACCCGCGACCGGAGTCCTCAGCTGCTAGGCCTTGGCGATGCTCACCCGCACGCCGTCGCCGATGTCTGCGCCGTCGGCCGGTTCGCCGAATTCGAAACTCGTGGCCAGGATCTCACCGGCGATCAGGTCGCGGTGCGTGCGCGCCCAGTCCGCCCGCTCGGCCGGCACCGACATCACCACCGAGATCCGGTCGGACACGTCCAGGCCGGTCGACTTGCGCAGCTCCTGCAGCTCGCGGATGCGGTCCTTGGCCCAACCCTCGGCCTCCAGCTCCGGGGTGACGGTCCCGTCCAGCACCACCAGCCCGGCCCCGTCGGGCAGCGCCGCGGTGAACTCCGGGTCGGCGGCGACCAGCCGCGAGCTGTACTCCTCGGGTTGCAGCACGGCGGGACCCGCGGTCAGCGTGCCGTCGGGGTTGACGACGCCCTCCCCCGCCTTCACCGCCTTGATCGCGGCCTGCACGTCCTTGCCCAGCCGCGGCCCGGCAACCCGGGCGTTGACCGTGAGCTCGAAGGAGCCGTAGGTGTCGATCGCGTCGGTCAGCTCGACGCTCTTGACGTTGAGCTCGTCGGCGATCAGGTCGACGAACGGCTCCAACCGTTGTGGATTGTCCACGGCGACAGTCAGTTTCGGCAGCGGCAGGCGCACCCGCAGCTTCTTCGCCTTGCGCAGCGACGACGCGGCCGAGCACACCTCGCGGACCTGATCCATCGCGGCGACCAGGCCGGGGTCCGCGGGCAGCGCTTCCGCATCCGGCCAATCGGTCAGATGCACCGACCGCCCCCCGGTGAGACCACGCCAGATGATCTCGGTCGCCGACGGAAGCAGCGGCGCGGCCAGTCGCGAGGTCACCTCGAGCACGGTGTGCAGGGTGTCGATGGCGTCGGCGTCTTCCTCCCAGAACCGCGAACGCGACCGGCGCACATACCAATTCGTCAACGCCTCGGTGAACTGGCGCAGGTGCTCGCAGGCCCGGGAGATGTCGCAGGTGTCCATCTCGCGGGTGAGGTTGTCGCGCAACTCGGCGAGCTTGGCCAGGATGTAGCGGTCCAGGATCTGCCGCGAATCGGTGCGCCAGGTGCCGACTTTGGGCGCGTACAGGGCCAGGAAGCTGTAGGCGTTCCAGAGCGGCAGCAGGACCTGGCGCGCGCCCTCGCGGATGCCCTGCTCGGTGACGATCAGGTTGCCGCCGCGCAGGATCGGCGAGGCCATCAGGAACCACCGCATGGCGTCGGAACCGTCGCGGTCGAACACCTCCGACACGTCCGGGTAGTTGCGCAGCGACTTGCTCATCTTCTGCCCGTCGGAGCCCAGCACGATCCCGTGCGCGACACAGGTCTTGAAGGCCGGCCGGTCGAACAGCGCGGTGGCCAGCACGTGCAACGTGTAGAACCAGCCGCGGGTCTGCCCGATGTATTCGACGATGAAATCGCCGGGATAGTGGCTGTCGAACCACTCCCCGTTCTCGAACGGATAGTGCACCTGGGCATACGGCATGGAGCCCGAGTCGAACCACACGTCGAGCACATCGGGGATGCGCCGCATGGTGCTGCGGCCGGTCGGGTCGTCGGGATTGGGGCGAGTCAGCTCATCGATGTAGGGCCGGTGCAGGTTGGTGGGCCGCACCCCGAAGTCGCGCTCCAGCTCGTCGAGGCTGCCGTAGACGTCGATGCGGGGATAGGCCGGGTCGTCGGACTTCCACACCGGGATGGGACTGCCCCAGTAGCGGTTTCGCGAGATCGACCAGTCGCGGGCGCCCTGCAGCCACTTGCCGAACTGGCCGTCCTTGACGTGTTCGGGGTACCAGGTGATCTGCTGGTTGAGTTCGACCATCCGGTCGCGGAACGCGGTGACCGTGACGAACCAGGACGAGACGGCGCGGTAGATCAGCGGATTGCGGCACCTCCAGCAGTGCGGGTACGGGTGCTCGTAGGTCTCGTGGCGCAGGAGCACCGCGCCGTTGGCCGCCGCCGGGCCGGTGCCGTTCTTCAGGTCGCGGATGATGTGCGGGTTGGCGTCAAAGACGTGCTGCCCCTGGTAATCCGGAACTCGTGCGTCGAAACGGCCCTTGGAATCGACCGGGGTGACGGGCACGATGCCGACCTTTTCGGTGGTCGCCATGTCATCCTCGCCGTAGGCCGGTGCCATGTGGACGATGCCGGTGCCGTCCTCGGTGGTGACGAACTCCCCGGGCAGTACCTGAAAAGCCTTGGGGCTGTCCATGAAATACGGGAACGGCGGCAAATAGCGCGTGCCGAGCAGGTCGGCCCCGCGATATGTGCCCAGCACCTCGGGTTCGTCCCCCAGCTCGCGCGCGTAGGCGGCCAGCCTCGGCTGGGCCAGCACGAAACGATGGTCGCCGGACCGGACCTCGACATAGGTGACCTCGGGATTGACGGCGACCGCCAGGTTCGACGGCAGCGTCCACGGCGTCGTCGTCCACACCAGCAGGTGCGCGCCGTCCAGAGCGCCGCCGATCACTTTGAACCCGACGGTGAGCGCGGGGTCTTGGCGGCTCTGGTAGACGTCGTCGTCCATGCGCAATTCGTGGTTGGACAGCGGGGTTTCGTCACGCCAGCAGTAGGGCAGGACGCGGTAGCCCTCGTAGGCCAGGCCCTTGTCCCACAGTTGCTTGAACGCCCAGATCACCGACTCCATGTAGGACAGGTCGAGCGTCTTGTAGTCGTTGTCGAAATCGACCCAGCGGGCCTGACGGGTCACATAGGCCTGCCACTCGTCGGTGTAGCGCAGCACCGATTCGCGGCACGCGTCGTTGAACGCGGCAATCCCCATGTCGTCGATCTGCGATTTGTCGTTGATGCCCAGCTGACGCTCGACCTCGAGTTCGGCGGGCAACCCGTGCGTGTCCCAGCCGAACCGGCGCTCCACCTTGTAGCCGCGCATGGTGCGGTACCGCGGGACGATGTCCTTCACGTAGCCGGTGAGCAGGTGCCCATAGTGCGGGAGCCCGTTGGCGAAGGGCGGGCCGTCGTAGAAGACGTATTCCGGGGCGCCGTCGCGGCGGGCGATGCTGGCCCGGAAGGTGTCGTCGCGGGCCCAGTAGTCGAGGACCTCGAGTTCGAGGGCCGGGAAGTCGGGCGCGCCGCCGGCCAGCTTCGGATAGGCCTTGACGTCAGTGTTCTCGGTCACTTGAAATCACTTTGTGCGTCGTCTCCTGTGCCTCAGTGCCGTTGGGCACTGGTAGCGCCTGTTGGGGACGACGACGCGCTGCCTGCGCGAGCGCCGCGGTACCACCCCGCTTGCCACGCCGTCGCGTGGCCGCTCGTTGGAGGCTGTGACGGGCCCACCCGTTCGGTTCTACTGAGCTGGCCAGAGAAAGAAGCCGGCTGTTCTTCCGAAGGCTCCCCGGTGATGCCGGATCAACGCCAGTGGGTCGATTCTACTCAGGCGGAGCACTCCAAGGGGCTACCTGGCCTCAGGAAACACCTGCGGCCGGGTAGCCCCTTGGAGCCTTGGTTGATCACTGTTCATCGCATCAGGCCTGGATTTCGAGCACACCGACGCGCCACAGTGCCGCGTACACGTGGCGCAGCGGGACGCTCAACAGGCGGGTGGCGCCCTCCACCAGCGGGTCGCCGGCGAGAAGGGGCTGCTTGTTGACCTGGCGGGTGGCCTTCTTGGCCGGGGCCTGGATCGCGGCCTGAGCCGTGGTCGCGGCCGTGTCGGAGTCGCGCACCACCGTCAGTGTGCGGGCGGGCGCTTCGGTTACCACTTCGTCGTGCAGAGCTGCGGTCATGGTCGCCTCCTGGAGGGGATTTCACGGGAACTGACTGGACTGACGTGTCGAAGTCCGTCGCGGTTCCGATCCCAGAACGCTTGGCCGATAAGCCACTTAGCGTTGCTCGAAAGTTCCGGCGCTCAGCTGAGAACGTCGTGCCGGAGACCGGATCGGGACGAGACGGAGTTCGGACTTCGGTCCGGACTGTCGCTGGAACTCATGTGTCCCTCACCTCCTCGCGGTCACGAACGCGCGTGGTTATCCGCACGCGATTTGCGCGCAGCATGAGGAGCGAAAACCCGACGACGTCGGAGATCCGCACCCCTCTCGTCAGAGCTTCGGCACCACACGACGTGTCCGGTATCCCGGAAGCCACCTGGGCTCAACCCTTAAGCCGGGAGGAGCTGTCCTGACCCGGGGCGTCTTTCGACGTTCGGGGTCAGTGGCCTGTATTCGTGTAGACGCCTCACCTAACGAGGTGCTTACCCGACCGATAATGCACGACGGGTCCGACCGGGTCAAACTCCTCGGCTCCACGTTTCGCGATCTTTACGGTTTTCCGGGGCGGCTGCACAGGAATCGGCCAGGTTCGCGGCTTTGACCTGTGGGTATGCGCGCCCGGCCGGCACCGATTGTTCATCTTTTGTTCGCCCGGCCGGGCCGAAAAGGGTGTCAAAACCCTTGCGGGGAAAGCCCTGTCACTTCTCGACGAGGCCCTCGAGCCGCCCGATGGTGTCGATGAACTCCTCGACCATGTCGAGCACCACCGCCCGCGCAGGGCGGACCCGGTCAAGCGAGCCGACCACCTGGCCGACGAAGTAGGTGGCCAGCTCGCGGGCCTTGGCGCCCGGGTGCGCGGCCGCCTGATTGATGCGCACCTGCGGTTCGGTGACCAGCGCGGTCTGCAACGGCATGCCGAGGGGCTCGGGTTTCTCCGGCCGCTCCCACTCGTCGGTCCAGGCCGTACGCAGCATCCGCGCCGGCTTGCCCGTCATCGACCGCGACCGCACCGTGTCCGAGGAGGTGGCCGCCAGGAACTTGTCCTTGACCACCGGTGGGGTCTCGGCTTCTTCGGTGGTCAGCCACACCGAGCCGCACCACACGCCTTCGGCGCCGAGGGCCAGCGCCGCCGCGATCTGGCGGCCGCGGGCGATGCCGCCCGCGGCGAGAACGGGAACCGGCGACACGGCATCTACGACCTCGGGAACCAGGACCATGGTGGCGACCTCGCCGGTGTGCCCCCCGGCCTCGGTGCCCTGCGCGACGATCAGGTCGACTCCGGCGTCGGCGTGCCGTTGCGCGTGGCGCGTGGTGCCGGCCAGCGCGGCCACCAAGACCTCGCGGTCGTGGGCGCGTGCGACGAGGTCCGCCGGGGGCGGGCCGAGCGCGCTGGCGATCAGCCGAATGTCGTGGGCGAACGCCACGTCCAGCAGCGGCTCGTAGCCCTTGGGCGAGATGTTGAGGCCGCCGGCGGAGGCACGTGTCTCCTGGGCCGGCGCCGTGATCCCGTAGCGCGCGAGGATGTCGTCGACGAACGCGCGGTGCTCCTCGGGCAGCAGTGCCCGCACCTGTTTGGCGTCGATGCCGCCTTCGTCCGCGCCGACGTACTTGGGCGGCAGCAGCAGGTCCACCCCGAAGGGCTTGCCGCCCGTCTGCTCCTCGATCCAAGTGAGTTCGTTCTGCAACCGCTGCGGGCTGTGCGCCACCGCGCCGAGGATGCCGAATCCGCCCGCATTGGTCACCGCGGCCACCACATCGCGGCAATGGCTGAAGGCGCAGATGGGGAACTCGACGCCGAGCATTTCGGCGACTCTGGTACGCATTGCCCGACGCTAAAGAGCAACCGATCGATATGTCAATCGATGACGGCGTCCGCGGGTGACCGGCCGTCCGGCGGCCAGCTGGCCACGCCCTCCTCCAGCGGGACCTGGAGGCTCTGCAGCAGCGACGCGACCATCCGCCACGCGCCGATCGCGGTGACGAGTTCGATGAGAACCGTTGTGTCGCCGCCTAATTCGCGCTCGCAGGCGGCCCAGCTCGCGGCGCTCACCGCGCCGTCGCGGACCACGTCGTCGGTAGCCGCCAGCACGGCGCGTTCGCCTGCGCCGAACCCGTCGTGCGCCCGCCAGTCGCGCACGCCGAGCAGGTCGGCGGGGGCCACGCCCAGCCTCGACGCGACGCGCCAGTGCTGCGTCCATTCGTAGTCGCATGCGGTGAGCCAGCCGATCCGCATGATCACCAGTTCGCGTAAGCGCGGGTCGAGCGCACCGTGCCAGAGCATGGTGGCGAGGAGGTCGTTGATGGCGCGTGCCAGCGGCGGGTGGTTGAGCAGCACCTGGAAGATGCTCAGTTCGGCCATGTAGTTCGGCACGGCCGCTTCGTCGGCGGCGGCCGTGGCCTCGTCGAGCGGCAATTTGGGCACGCGGGCTGTTGTCATGGTGAGCATCTGAGTGTACTGGCGGGACACCGTCACGATCATCGGCCATGTCAGTCACGGATCGCCGCGCCATGCCCCGGACACCGAGACGTTGTCATCGGCTAGCGAAAGCCGTTGGCGCCGAGGTGTTTTCGAAGCAGCGCTTAGAGCAAACCGAAGAGTTGCAGGTCGGTGACGTATTTGACGATCACCGGCGGCGAGATGTGCGGGATGTCGTTGTCGGCGCCGATCTTGGCTTCCTGCACCGCGCCGCGGAAACGGTCGGTCGGGGCGAAGGAGCCGCTGGCCGGCTCCGGGGCCTGCAGCTGGTTGTAGCCCGGCACCTGCAACATCTGCAGCACCGAGTGCTTGCGCTGCCACTCCGGCAGGTCACGCAGCGCCGCCTCAAACCGCTCGAGCCACACCCCGAAGTCGTCGATCCGCTCGATCGGGTAGCCGGCCTCGATCAGCCAGTCGACATACTCGTCGATGCCGATGCCGTCGTCGTGCGGGTTCATCACGTGATACGTCTCGAACCCTTCGACCACCTGGCTGCCCAGCGTGGTGACCGCCTCGGCGACGAACTCCACCGGCAGCGCATCGAAGTGCGCGCGTTGCCGGTTGCCCTCGGCATCCAGCTGGTAGAACGAGCGCGGCGCGATGCCGGTGGCCACCAGGCTCAACACCATCCGGGTGAACATGTCCGACAGGTTGAACTGACCGGCGTAGCTGGTGTCGGACAGGATCATGTCGGATCGGAACACCGAGACCGGCAACCCGCACAGGTCGTGGGCCTCGCGCAGCAACACCTCACCCGCCCACTTGCTGTTGCCGTAACCGTTGGCGTAGCTGCCGTCGATCTTGCGGATCGGGCTGATGACCCGGATGTCGGCGTCCTCGGTGAACACCGCCGGGTCGATCTGGCGGCCCACATCGGAGGTCGACACGTACGCATACGGCTTCAGCTTCGTGGTCAGCGCCACCCGGATCAGCTCCGCGGTGCCCGCCACGTTGGGGCCGAACAGCTCGCTGTAGGGCAGGACCCCGTTGACCAGTGCCGCCGAGTCGACGATCAGGTCGACGCTGTCGGCCAGCCGCTGCCAGGTCTGCTCGTCGAGGCCCAGGTTCGCCGCGCCCTTGTCGCCGGCGATGACCTCCAGGTGGTCGGCCGCCAGTTCCTGGAAATACCGCAACAACTGCGGGTCGCCGCTGTCGAACGTCTTCTCCAGCCGCTGCCGCGCCTCCTCGTCGGAGCCGGCGCGCACCAGGCAGATCAGCTTGCCGTCGACCAGCTCCAGCTGCTCGAGCCACTGCAGCGCCAGGTACCGACCCAGGAAGCCGGTCGCGCCGGTCAACAGGACCGTCCGCACCTCCGAGCTCGGGCCGGGCAGCGACGGCGCGTTGCTCAGCGTCGCGGCATCGATGAACTTGTCCAGTGTCAGATCGCTGGCGTAGACCTGGGTGGCGTCACGGCCGTGCACGGACCCAAAGCTGGGGCCGCCGCCGTCGACGTCGTCCACACCGCTGGCATCGTGTTCCGCCCGCTGGCCGAGGCGTCGCACCGACGGCGCCTCGAACAGGGTGCGCACGGAGAGGTTGGAGTCGAGGGCAGTGTTGATCTCGGCGATCACCCGCATCGCGGAAAGGGAATCGCCACCGAGGTCGAAGAACGAGTCCTCGACCGAAACCCGCTGCAGCCCAAGGACTCCGGCGTAGATTTCGGCCAAGGTCTCTTCGATGGGGGTGGCCGGCGCCCGGTATTCACCACCGGTCTTCTGGTACTCCGGGGCGGGCAGGGCCCGCTTGTCGAGTTTGCCGTTGACCGTCAACGGCAGCGCGTCCAGCACCACCACCGCGACCGGCACCATGTAGGCCGGCAGCCGCTCGCCCAACTGGGCACGGACCTCGGCCGGATCCGCGGACCCGGTGATGTAACCGACCAGCCGCTTGTCGCCGGGGCGGTCTTCACGGGCGATCACCGCCGCCTGCTCGACCCGGTCCAGACCGGCCAGGGCCGCCTGGATTTCGCCGAGCTCGATGCGGTAACCGCGGATCTTGACCTGCTCGTCGACGCGGCCCAGGTATTGCAGCTGACCGTCGGCGCCCCACCGCACCAGGTCGCCGGTGCGATACATGCGCGCGCCCGGCGCCCCGAACGGGCACGCCACGAACCGCGAGGCCGTCAGACCCGAGCGACGCGCATAGCCACAGGCCACGCCGCGACCGGCGATGTAGAGCTCACCGACGACGCCCTCCGGCGCCGGCCGCAGCCACTTGTCCAGAACGAACAGCGCCGCCCCGGGAACCGGGGAACCGATCGGCGCCCCCGTGTCGGGGTTCAACGGGGCGCTCATCGCCGCGTACACCGTGCCTTCGGTGGGGCCGTAGGCGTTGATCATCACGCGGCCCGGCGCCCACCGGTCCACCACCTCGGGCGGGCAGGCCTCACCGGCGACAACCAGGGCCGTCGACTCCAGCCCCTCGGGCGACAGCATGCCCACCGCCGACGGGGTCTGGCTGAGCACGGTGACGTTCTCCGCGACCAGCAACGCGTGCAGGTCCTTCGGCGAACCGGCCACCGACTCGGGCACCACGACCAGCCGGCCGCCGTGCAACAGCGCGCCGAAGATCTCGTGCACCGACACGTCGAACACCAGCGAGTGCCACTGCGCCCACACGCCCGGGTCCGGCAGGTGCGCGTGCAGCTTCTCCAGCAGCTGGGTGGCGTTGTGGTGGGTGACCGCCACGCCCTTCGGGACGCCCGTGGTGCCGGACGTGTAGATCAGGTAGGCGATGTCCTCCGGCGAGGGGCCCGGCAACGCGGTGGCGGGCTGGGTGTCCACCGGCGCGTCGTCGACATCGATGACCATCAGCCCGGAGCCGTCCACCCGCGACCGCAATTCCGCGGTCGTGACCACGGCGACCGGGGTGGCGTCGGCAAGCACGAACTCGATCCGCGACGCCGGGACGGCCGGGTCGATCGGCAGGTATGCCGCCCCGGTCTTCAGCACCGCCAGTATCGACACGATCGCGTCGGCCGACCGGGGGAACAGCAGCGCCACGCTTTCGCCCGGGCGCGCGCCGTGCTCGGCGAGCAGGTGTGCGAGCCGGTTGGCGGCCTCGTCGAGTTCCCGGTAGGTCATCGACTGGCCCTCGAACGTCAGCGCCGGAGCCTCCGGAACACGGGCCACCTGCTTGGCGAACAACGCCGGGATGGACGTCGTCGCGCCCAACCGCGCGGTCAACACCGCCCGGTTGCCCCACTCGTCGAGGCGGGCGCGCTCGCCGACGTCCAACACGTCCATCGACGACAGCCGCTGGCTCGCATCGGCGGTCATCGCCCCCAGCACCCGCTCGAACCGCTCAATCATCGACTCGATCGCCGCCGTGTCGAAGACGCTGGTGTCGAACTCGACGCGCAGTCCCAGCTCACGTCCCGGAAGCGCCATCACCGCGAGCGGATAGTGGTTGTACTCGCGGTTGGTGACGTCGGTGATCGCCAGCTCGTGGAAACCCAACGGGACGCTGGTGTCGATCGGGTAGTTCTCGTACAGGAACAGCGTGTCGAACAGCTGGTCGTGGCCGGTGACCCGGTGAATCTCGTTCAGCGCCAGGTGCTCGTGCTCGATCGTGTTGTTGTGGGCGTTTTGCAGCTGTTGCAGTAGCTCGGCCACGGTGGTCGCCGCGGTGATGTGGGCGCGCACCGGCACCGTGTTGATCAACAGGCCCACCATCGATTCGGCGCCGGCCAGATCGGCCGGGCGACCGGAGACCGCGGTGCCGAAGGCCACGTCGTACTGGCCGGTCAATCGCATAAGCAGTTGCGCCCAGGCCGCCTGCAGCACGGTGTTGATCGTGGTGTGGCAGGAACGGGCGAGCTCGCCCAGCGCGCGCGTGATCTCGGCAGGCAGCCGATACGACTCGACGCCCCGCCGCCCGAGGCTCAACCGGGCCGGGGGGCCCACCAGCGTGGGGCTTTCGAACCCGGCCATCACCTCGCCCCAGGCCGCGCGGGCGGCCTCTCGGTCCTGGGCCGCGAGCCAGGTCAGGTAGCTGCGGTAGGACGCGGGCGCGGGCAGGCGATCCCCGTAGTAGCTGGTGAGAATCTCACGCAGCAGGATCGGCAGCGACCACCCGTCCATCACGATGTGGTGGTTGGTGAGCACGAACCGGTGCCGGTTGTCGGCCGTGCGGATCAACGCCGCCCGGAAGGCGGGCCGGTTGGCGAGGTCGCTGACCGCGGCGCGCTCGGCGGCGCAGAGCTGTTCGATCTTGTCGTCGGGGTCGAGGTCTTCGGCGCCGAGCTGGATGTACCGCCACGCCATCGCCGGGGCGGCCGGGAGGACCTGCACCGGCTCGCCGAATTGGGGGCAGAACCGGGCCGCCAGGTTGGGGTGCCGGTTGACGACGGCGTGGACGGCCTCGCGCAGGCGGCGCGGGTCGAGGTCACCGGTGACGGTGATGCCGAGCTGCACCGCGTACACGTCGTCGCCGATGTCGTGCGCGAAGCTGGCGTGGAAAAGCAGCCCCTGCTGCAGCGGGGTCAACGGCAAGACGTCGGCGACCGCGTATTGCTGGCAGAGGTCGTCGAGCTGCTCCTGGTTCAGCCGGGCGGGGGCGATGTCCGACGGGGTCAGGCCGCCACCACCGCTGCGCACGTGCGCGCAGATGCCGGCCAGGGCCTCGAACCACAACTGGCTCAACCGGCTGACCTGCTCGTGATCCAGCGCCGAGGGCGCCCACGTCCAGTTGGCCTGCAGGTGCGGACCGGCCTCGGTGTCCATGGTCCCGGCATTGAGGTCGACGGTGTGCATCAACGGCATGGGCAGCGCCGCGCTGGCGGCGCCGGTGAACGACAGGCTGTCCTGGCTGATCCGCCACATCTCGCCGGGCAGGTCCGCCGCCGCGCCGAGTCGGCCCAAGTAGTTGAACCCGATCACCGGGTCGGAACCGTCCAGGTCGACGTCGGCGTTCATGTACCGCAGCAGCCCGTAGGTCAGCGGGTCCGGGAGCGCGCGCAGCTGTTCCTTGGCCTTCTTGACCAGCACTCCGAGCGCGGGATCGCCCGCCATGACCTGTTCCCAGTCCAGATCGCCGACGGTCAGCGCGACCGGGTACTTGGTGGTGAACCAGCCCACCGTGCGGGACAGGTCCACGTGCTGACCCAGTTCCTCGTGACGGCCGTGGCCCTCGACGTCGATCCCGATCGCCGCGCCGGTGCCCACGAACCGCGCCCAGGCCAGCCCGAATGCGATCAACAGGATGTCCTGCACACCGGCGTGGAACGCCGCGGGCACCTCACCCAGCAACTGCCGGGTGGTCTCGACATCCAGCGATACCGACAGCTGCTTGGCCGTCTCGTAGGTGTCGACGTCGGGGCGCACCGCCGGCAACAGCGCCGGGGTCGCCGCGACCTGCCGCCACGCGTCGGCCTGTTCGATCACCTCGGGCCGCTGG
This sequence comes from Mycobacterium sp. E2733, assembly GCF_001667585.1. Lineage (GTDB taxonomy): Bacteria > Actinomycetota > Actinomycetes > Mycobacteriales > Mycobacteriaceae > Mycobacterium. The sequence continues at coordinate 62,485 of NZ_LZJZ01000027.1, read as the reverse complement.
GCGTGCTCTTCCAGCATCGCGGTCCACCGGGCGAAAGACGTCCCGCCCGCCGGCAGTGCGACCGGCTGGCCGCTGTGGTGCTGCGCCCAAGCAATGTTCAAGTCTTCCAACAGGATTCGCCACGACACCCCGTCGACGGCCAGGTGGTGAATGATCAACGCCAACTGGGCGGTGGATTCCGCCCACACCGCGCGGAGCATGGTGCCCGCCGCGGGGTTGAGCTGCGAGCGCGCCGCCACCAGGGTCGCGTCGGACAGCGTGTCGACGGTGTCCATGCAGGCGCCGGCATCGACCGCGCCGACCTCGGGCACCTCCATCGACCAGCCGCCGGCGCCGTCGTCGTCGACGCGCATCCGCAGCGTGGCGTGCCGGTCCAGCAGCGACTGCAGCACCACCTGGACGTCTTCGCCGGTGACGCCGGCCGGGGCCTGCACCACCATGGTCTGGTTGAACTGGTCGGTCGGGCCGTCGACTTGCTGCAGCCAGCGCATGATCGGGGTGCCGACCACCGGTCCGATGCCCTCGTCGACGACGTCGTCGTCGGTCGCCACCCCGGCCACCCGCGCCAGGCGGGCCACCGTCTGCTCGACGAAGACGTCGCGCGGACGGCACACCACGCCGGCCGCGCGGGCGCGGGCCACCACCTGCATCGACAGAATGCTGTCGCCGCCGAGGTCGAAGAAGGAGTCGTCGACGCCCACCCGCTCCAGGCCGAGGACCTGGGCGTAGATGGTGGCCAGCGTCTCCTCGACGGCCGTGGTCGGCGCGCGGTATTCGCCGCTGGTCTTCTGGTACTCCGGGGCGGGCAGGGCCCGCTTGTCGAGTTTGCCGTTGACGGTCAACGGCAGCGCCTCCAACACCACGACGGCCGCGGGCACCATGTAGCTGGGCAGCCGCTCGCCGAGCCGGGTGCGGATCTCGGCCGGGTCGGCGGTCCCGGTGATGTAACCGACCAGGCGCTTGTCGCCGGGGCGGTCTTCGCGGGCGATCACCGCCGCCTGCTCCACGCCGTCCAGCCCCGCGAGGGCCGTCTGGATTTCGCCGAGCTCGATGCGGTAGCCGCGGATCTTGACCTGTTCGTCGGCGCGGCCCAGGTATTGCAGCTGGCCGTCGATGCCCCAGCGCACCAGGTCCCCGGTGCGGTACATACGTTGTCCAGGCGCTCCCGCGCCAACGAACGGGCACGCCACGAACCGAGAGGACGTCAGACCCGCCCGGCGCACGTAGCCGGAGGCCACACCGCGACCGGCGATGTAGAGCTCGCCGACGACGCCCTCGGGCGCCGGGCGCAGCCACTTGTCGAGCACGAACAGCGCGGCGCCCGGCACGGGCGAGCCGATCGTCGGCGCCCCCGATTCGGCGCTCAGCGGCGCGCTCATCGAGGCGTAAACGGTGCCTTCCGTCGGGCCGTAGGCGTTGATCATCACGCGTCCCGGCGCCCACCGGTCCACCACTTCGGCCGGGCAGGCCTCGCCCGCCACGATCAACGCAGTCGAGTCCAGCCCGTCGGGCGAGAGCATGCCGACCGCCGACGGCGTCTGGCACAACACCGTGACCTTCTCCGCGACCAGCAACGAGTGCAGGTCGTCCGGGGAGCCGGCCACCGACTCGGGCACCACCACCAGGCGTCCGCCGTGCAGCAGCGGACCCCAGATCTCCCACACCGACACGTCGAAGACGAGCGAGTGCCACTGCGACCAGACGCCCGCCTGCGGCAGGTCGGCGGGCAGCGACTTCAGCAACTGGGTGACGTTTCGGTGGGTGACCGCCACCCCCTTGGGGGTTCCGGTCGTGCCCGAGGTGTAGATCATGTACGCGATGTCCTCGGGGGCCGGCCCCTGCAGCCCCGAGCTGGGCTGTTCGGCCACGGCGGGATCGTCGACATCGACGACCAGCAGGTCGAACCCGTCCAGCCGCGCCCGCAACTCGGCCGTCGTGACCGCGGCGACTGGCGTCGCATCGCCGAGCATGAACTCCATCCGCGCCGCCGGGACCGCCGGGTCGATCGGCAGATAGGCCGCGCCGGTCTTGAGGACCGCCAGGATCGACACGATCGCCTCAGCCGACCGCGGCAGGAGCAGCGCCACGCAGGCCCCGGGACGCGCGCCGTGCTCGGCCAGCAGGTGCGCGAGCCGGTTCGCGGCCTCGTCGAGCTCGAGATACGTGAGCGTGCGGCCCTCGAACGTCAGCGCCGGAGCCTCCGGTACACGCGCGACCTGCTTGTCGAACAGCGCCGGAATGGATGCAGCCTCCGTCACCGGCGCGGTCAACACCGCCCGGTTGCCCCACTCGTCGAGGCGGTCGTGCTCGCCGCCATCCAGCAAGTCGATCGACAACAATCGCCGCCCTGCACCGACGGTCATGACTGCTCCTCCACATCTGCGGTCATGGCTTCCAGCACGCGCCGGAACCGCTCGATCAACCTCTCGATTCTGCCTGTGTCGAAGACTTCTGTATCGAATTCGACGCGAAGAGCCAGTTCGTGACCCGGCACGGCTTGCACCGAGAGCGGGTAGTGGTTGTATTCGCGGTTGGTAAAGCCATCAATGGCCAGCTCGTCGACGGCCGACAGCGCGGCGGTGTCGATCGGGTAGTTCTCGTACACGAACATGGTGTCGAATAATTGGTCGTGTCCCGTTACACGATGAATCTCATTGAGCGCCAAGTGCTGGTGCTCGAGTGTGTCGTTGTAGGCGGTCTGCAGCTGATTTAGCAGGTCGGCGATGGTGGTTTCGGCGCCGATCGTGGCCCGCACCGGCACCGTGTTGATGAGCAGGCCCACCATCTGGTCGGCGCCCGCCAGCTCGGTCGGCCGTCCCGATACCGCGGTCCCGAACGTCACGTCGTGCTGACCCGTCAGCCACATCAGCAGTTGCGCCCAGGCGGCCTGCAGCACGGTGCTGACGGTGGTGCGGCACGAGCGGGCCAGCTCGCCCAGCGCGCGCGTGGTCTCCGCCGAAACCTGGAACGAGGAGACGCCCCGCGGCCCGAGGCTCATCCGGCCCGCCGGACCGACCAAGGTGGGGGTGTCGAACCCGGCCAGCACCCGCCGCCACGCCGCCTGGGCCGCGCCGCGGTCCTGCGCGGCCAGCCAGTCGACGAACTTGCGGTACGGCACGGGAGCGGGCAGCTGCACCCCGTAGTAGGCGGCGAAGATCTCCTGCAGCAGGATCGGCTTCGACCAGCCGTCCAGCACGATGTGGTGGTTGGTCAGCACGAACCGGTGCCGGTTGTCGGCGGTGCGGATCAGCGCGGCCCGGAATGGCGGCCGGTCCGCCAGGTCGCACACCGCGGCGCGTTCGGCGGCGCAGACCTGCTGGATCTGCTCCTCCGGCTCGACGTCTTCCGCGTCGAGTTCGACGTAATGCCACGCTAGCGCGGGGTCGGCCGAGAGGACCTGCACCGGCTCGCCGAAGTCTTCCAGGAAGTGCGCCACCACGTTGGGATGCCGCTTGATCATGGTGTGCACCGCATCGCGCAACCGGTGCGGGTCGAGCGCACCGCTCACGCTGATGTCGAGCTGCACCGCGTACAGGTCGTCGCTGCCGTGCGCGCTGCCGGTGTGGAACAGGAGTCCCTGCTGCAGCGGGGTCAACGGCAACACATCGGCGACCGGGTAGCGCCGGCACAGTTCGTCGATGTCCGGCTGGGTCAGCCGCGCGGGCGCGAGGTCCGACGGCGTCAAACCGCCCCCACCGTTGCGGACGTGGCTGCAGATGCCGCTCAGGGCGTCGAACCACAACTCGCTCAGCCGGCCGACCTGTCCCTCGTCGAGCGCCGAGCGCGCCCAGGTCCAATTGGCCTGCAGCAGCGGACCCGCGGCGGTGTCGAGGGTGCCGGCGTTGAGCTCGACGGTGTGCGGCAAGGGCATGGGCACCGCCGTCGCCGCCCCGGCCGTCGCCAGGCTGTCCTGGTCGAGCCGCCACAACTCGCTGGACAGGTCGCCCGCGCCGCCCAGCCGCCCGAGGTAGTTGAACCCGATCACCGGGTCCGACCCGTCCATTTCGACGTCGGGGTTCAGGTAGCGCAGCAGCCCGTAGGTCAGCGTGTCCGGCAGGGTCCGCAGCTGTTCCTTGGCGTCCTTGACCAGCGCCCCCAGCTCGGCCTCCCCGGCGATGACCTGCCCCCAGGACAGGCCGCCGACTGTCAGCGCGACCGGGTACTTGGTGGTGAACCAGCCGACCGTGCGGGACAGGTCCACGTGCGGGCCCAGTTCCTCGTGGCGGCCGTGGCCCTCGACGTCGATGCCGATCGGCGCGCCGGTGCCGACAAACTGAGCCCAGGCCAGCCCGAATGCGATCAACAGGATGTCCTGCACGCCGGCGTGGAACGCCGCGGGCACCTCGCCCAGCAACAAGCGGGTGGTGTCGGCGTCGAGCGACACCGAGAGCTGACCCGCGCTGACGTAGGTGTCGATGTCCGGCCGCACGGCGGGTAACGGCGCCGGCGTCGACCCGATCTGCCGCCACGCCTCCGCCTGGTCGACGACCTCCGGTCGGAGCGCGTGCTCCGCCAGCAGCGACGACCATCGGGCGAACGACATCCCGCCCACCGGCAACGTCACCTGCTGGCCGCTGTGGTGCTGCGCCCACGCAATGTTCAAGTCTTCCAATAGGATTCGCCACGACACCCCGTCGACGGCCAGGTGGTGAATGATCAACGCCAGCTGGCCCGTGGAGGGCACCCACACCGCGCGCAGCATCGCGCCGCTGGCCGGGTTCAGCTGCGAGACCGCCGTCGACAGCGCCGCGTCGGACAGCGTCTCCACGGTGTGCACGCACCCGGCGGCATCCACCACGCCGACTTCGGGCACGCGCAGCGACCAGTCCCCCGCGCCGTCGTCGTCGACGCGCAGCCGCAGCATGGCGTGCCGGTCCAGCAAAGCCTGCAGGACCAGAACGACGTCGGCTTCGGTCACGCCGGCCGGGGCCTGCACCACCATGGTCTGGTTGAACTGCTCGATCGGACCGTCGACGCTCTCCAGCCAGCGCATGATCGGGGTCGCGACCACTTCGCCGATGCCCTCGTCGACGACGTCGTCGCCGGTGGCCAGTCCGGCGACCCGGGCCAGCCGGGCCACCGTCTGTTCGACGAAGATATCTCGCGGACGGCAGACCACGCCGGCCGCCCTGGCGCGGGCGACGACCTGCATCGACAGGATGCTGTCGCCGCCGAGGTCGAAGAAGGAGTCGTCGACCCCGACGCGCTCGACGCCCAGTACCTGGGCGTAGATGCCGGCCAAGATCTCCTCGATGGCCGTGCTCGGCGCGCGGTAGTGATCGGCGTCGGAGTATTCCGGTGCCGGTAGGGCGCGGGTGTCGAGTTTGCCGTTGACCGTCAGCGGCAGCGCCTCGAGGACCACGACCGCGGTGGGCACCATGTAGGTCGGCAGCCGCTCGCCGAGCTGGTTGCGGATCTCGGCGGGGTCGGCGGTCCCGGTCACATAGCCCACCAGCCGCTTGTCGCCGGGACGGTCCTCACGGGCGATCACCGCCGCCTCGTTGACCCCGTCCAGCCCGGCCAGCGCCGCATGCACCTCACCGAGTTCGATGCGATACCCGCGGATCTTGACCTGCTCGTCGGCCCGGCCCAGGTACTGCAGCTGCCCATCAGCACCCCAGCGCACCAAGTCCCCGGTCCGATACATCCGTTGTCCAGGCGCCCCGGCCCCACCGAACGGACACGCCACAAACCGCGTCGCCGAGAGCCCCGACCGGCCCACATACCCATACGCCAAACCACGCCCGGCCACATACAACTCACCGACCACACCCTGCGGCACCGGCCGCAACCAGCCATCGAGCACAAAAAAGCCCAGATGCGCCAACGGCACACCAATCGGACTGGCATTGGCGCCCACATCACCATCGACGATGTCGCGAAACGACGCATGCACCGTGGTCTCGGTGATGCCATACATATTGATCAGCCGCGGCAACCCCGGATGATTGTGCAACCACTTACCCAACCGATGCGGCTCAAGCGCCTCCCCACCAAACACCACCGTCTGCAACTTCAGCTGCTGACCCAACTCCGGAGCCAACGAATCGGCGGTCTGCAACGCATAAAACGCCGACGGCGTCTGACTCAACACACTGACCTGCTCACGCACCAACAACGCATGCAACTCTTCGGGCGACCGCACCACACTGTCCGGCACCATCACCAACCGGCCGCCATACAACAACGACCCGAAGATCTCCCACACCGAAAAGTCAAACGCCAACGAATGGCACTGCGTCCACACCTGCCCCAACGACAGCTGCGCATCCAACGACTCCAACAACTGAGTCACATTGCGATGCGGAATCGCCACACCCTTGGGCGTCCCCGTCGTGCCCGACGTATAGATGATGTACGCAACGTCCTCCGGCGACGGCGCCGCCAACCCCACAGCGGGTTGAGACCCCACCGCCGGATCGTCGAAATCGATGACCGCCAGCTCCAATCCCTCCAGCCGCGAACGCACCTCCGCAGCGGTCACCACCGCAACCGGCGCGGCATCGCCCAACACGAACTCGATACGCGCCGCCGGCACCATCGGATCAACCGGCAGATAAGCCGCCCCCGTCTTGAGCACCGCCAAAATCGCCACCACCGCCTCAGCCCGCCGAGGCAACAACACCCCAACACGCTCCCCCGGACCCGCGCCGCGAGTCACCAACAAGCGCGCCAACCGATTCGCGGCCTCCTCCACCTCGCCATACGTCCAGCAACGGTCACCATCAGTGATGGCCACCGCCTCTGACGCCCGAGCCGCCTGCGCGGCGAACAACTCAGGAATCGAGGCCAGCTTCGGCCCCGACTCGACCAGCACCGCCCGGTTACCCCACTCATCAAGCCGGGCGCGCTCGGCCGCCTCGAGCAAATCGATCGAGGACAGGCGGCGGGCGGGATCGGCGGTCATGGCCACCATCACCTGCTGCAACCGCTCGATCAGCGTGTTGATGGCGGCGGCGGTGAACACCTCGGTGTCGAATTCGACGCGAAGGCTCAGTTCGTGACCCGGTGAAGCGACCACGGACAGCGGGTAGTGGTTGTACTCCCGGCTGCTGAAGTCGGTGATGGCCAATTCGTGGACGCCCAACAGCGCGCCCGCGTCGATCGGATAGTTCTCGTAGAGGAAAAGGGTGTCGAACAACTGGTCGTGACCGGTGACGCGGTGGATCTCGGGCAGCGCCAGGTGCTCGTAGTCGACGGTGTCGTTGTGCAGGCGTTGCAGTTGGTCGAGCAGCTCGGCGACCGTGGTTGTCGCGGTGATGGTCGCGCGCACCGGAACCGTGTTGATCAGCAGGCCGACCATCGCGTCCGCGTCGGCCAATTCGTGGGGCCGGCCCGAGACCGCGGTGCCGAAGGCCACATCGTGCTGCCCGGTCAGCCACGTCAGCAGCTGCGTCCATGCGCCCTGCAGCACGGTGCTGATAGTGGTGCGGCACGACCGTGCCAGCTCGCCCAGCGCCTTGGTGGTCTCGGCGGGCACATGGAAAGCGGCGACGCCGCGACGCCCGATCTGTCCGAGCGGACCGACGAGGGTGGGGGTCTCGAAGCCGGCCAGCGCCTGCGCCCATGCCGCCTGGGCGGCGGCGCGGTTTTGACTGGTCAGCCAGGTGACGAAGCTGCGGTACGACGGTGGGGCGGGCAGCCGCCCCCCGTAGTAGCTCGCGAAGACTTCCTGCAGCAGGACCGGCAGCGACCAGCCGTCCACCACGATGTGGTGAATGGTCAGCAAGAAGCGATGCCGGTCGGGTGCGGTGCGGATCAGCGCGGCCCGGAACGACGGCTTCTCGGCGAGGTCGCACACCGCGGCGCGTTCGTCGGCGGCCACCCGCTCGACGTGCCCGTCGACATCGCCGGCGTCGAGTTCGACGTAGCGCCATGCCATCTGGGGATCGGCCGGGATGACCTGTACCGGCTCGCCGAAGTCTTCGGAGAAACGGGCGACCAGATTGGGATGTCGCTTGACGACGGTGTGCACCGCCTCGCGCAGGCGCGCCGGGTCGAGGGCGCCGCTGACGGTGATCCCGAGTTGGACCGCGTACAGGTCGTCCATGTCCTGCGCGAACGCGGTGTGGAAGAGCAGCCCCTGCTGCACCGGGGTCAGTGGCAGCACGTCGGCGACGCTGCCCCGCCGGCAGAGTTCGTCGATTTGTTGCTGGCTGAGGTGCGCGGGCGCGATGTCCGACGGGGTCAGCCCGCCGCCACCGGCCCTGACGTGCGCGCAGATCCCGGCCAGGGCCTCAAACCACAACTGGCTCAACCGGTTAACGCGCTCGTGGTCCAGCGCCGACGGGGCCCACGTCCAGTTGGCCTGAAGGTGCGGGCCCGCCGCGGTGTCCATGGTGCCGGCGTTGACTTCCACCGTGTGCGCCAGCGGCATCGACACCGCGGTGGCCATAGCCGCAACAGCCAAGCTGTCGTGGCTGACCCGCCACAAGTCGTCGGAGAGGTCGGCGCCCGCGCCGAGCCGCCCCAGATAGTTGAACCCGATCACCGGGTCCGCCCCGTCCAGGTCGACGTCGGCGTTCAGGTACCGCAGCAAGCCGTAGGTCAGGCCGTCGGGCAGCGCGCGCAGCTGCTCCTTGAAGTCCTTGATCACCGCGCCCAGCGCGGCCTCGCCGGCCACCACCTGCGACCAGTTCAGCCGGCGGCCCTTCAGCGCCACCGGGTATTTGGTGGTGAACCAGCCGACGGTGCGCGACAGGTCCACCCGGGGAGCCAGCTCCTCCTGGCGCCCGTGGCCCTCGACATCGATGGAGATCGGCGCCGCACCGGTGCCCAGGAATTCCGCGAACGCCAGCCCGAATGCGATCAACAAGATGTCGCCGACGCCGGCGTGGAACGCGGCCGGCACCTCACCGAGCAGCAGTCGGGTCGTCTCGACGTCCAGCGAGACGGAGAGTTGGCCGGCGGTCGCATAGGTGTCGACGTCGGGTTGCACCGCCGGCAACGCCGCGGGGGTCGCCGCCACCTGTCGCCACTCGTCCGCCCGGGTCACCACGTCGGGGCGCTGGGCGTACTCCTGAAGCAGCGACGACCACCGCGCGAACGACGTGCCCGGCGCCAGCAGGGCAATCGGCTGCCCGCTGTGATGCTGGGCCCAGGCGATGTTGAAGTCTTCCAACAGGATTCGCCATGACACACCGTCGACGGCCAGGTGGTGAAGGATCAATGCCAGCTGGCCCGTGGACTCCGCCCACGCCGCGCTGACCATCACCCCGGCGGCCGGGTTCAACCGCGAACGAGCCTCCGCCAACGTCTCTTCGGACAATGTCTCGACGGCATGCACGCAGCCGCGCGCGTCCACCGCACCGACCTCGGGCACCTGCAGCGACCAGCCGCCGGCACCGTCGTCGTCGGCGCGCAGCCGCAGCGCGGCATGACGATCCAGCAGGGCCTGCAGCACCGCCACCACGTCGGCCTCGTTCGCCCCCGCCGGGGCCTGCACCACCATCGTCTGGTTGAACTGTTCGATGGGCCCCTCGATGCTCTGCAACCAGCGCATGATCGGGGTGGCCACCACCGGGCCGACGCCGTCGTCGACGAGACCGCCCGCGCCGTCGGTCGCCACCTCGGCCACCCGGGCCAGCCGGGCCACCGACTGTTCGACGAACACGTCGCGGGGCCGGAACAGGATCCCGGCCGCACGGGCCCGGGATACCACCTGCATCGACAGGATGCTGTCGCCGCCGAGGTCGAAGAAGGAGGCATCGACCCCGACCCGCTCCAGCCCCAGCACCTGGGCGTAGATGTCGGCGAGGACCTCCTCGACCGGGTCGCCCGGGGCGCGGTATTCGGCGGTGGCGTATTCGGGCGCCGGCAGGGCCCGCTTGTCGAGTTTGCCGTTGCCGGTCAGCGGCAGGGCCTCGAGCACCACCACCGCGGCGGGCACCATGTACGGCGGGAGGCGATCGGCCAGCGCGGCCCGGATCGCGGCCGGATCGGCCGTCCCGGTGACGTAACCGACCAGGCGCTTGTCGCCAGGGCGGTCCTCGCGCGCGATCACGGCCGCGGTTTCCACCCCGTCGAGGCCCTTGAGCACCGATTGGATTTCACCGAGCTCGATGCGGTATCCGCGGATCTTGACCTGCTCGTCGGAGCGGCCGAAGTATTGCAGCTGCCCGTCCTCGCCCCAGCAGACCAAGTCGCCGGTGCGGTACATCCGCGCGCCGGGGCCGCCCTCCCCGGCGAAGGGATTGGCCACGAACCGGGACGCCGTCAAACCGGCGCGGCGCACGTATCCGATCCCGACACCGCGGCCCGCCAGATACAGCTCACCGACCACGCCGACCGGCACCGGCTGCAACCACTTGTCGAGGACGAACATCGCCGCGCCGGCGATCGGCGAACCGATCGGCACCACACCGGACCCGGGGGTCAGCGGCTTGCTGATGGACGCGCACACCGTGGTTTCCGTCGGGCCGTAGGCGTCGAGCATCACCCGCCCGGGCGCCGCCCACCGGTCCACCACGTCGGCCGGGCAGGCCTCGCCCGCCACCACCAGCGCCGTGGACTCCAGCCCCTCCGCCGGCAGCATCGCGACCGAGGACGGGGTCTGGGTCAGCACGCTGACCTTTTCCGTGACCAGCAGGTCATGGAGGTCCTCGGGCGAGCTCGCCACCGACTCGGGCACCACCAGCAGGCGCCTGCCCCGCAGCAGGGCGCCGAAGATCTCCCACACCGAGAAGTCGAAGGCCGAGGAGTGGCATTGCGTCCACACCTGCCCCTTGGGCAGCCCCGCGTCGAGCGACTCGATCAGCCAGGTGACGTTGAGATGAGGAATCGCAACGCCTTTCGGCGTACCGGTGGTTCCGGAGGTGTAGATGATGTAGGCGACGTTGTCCGGGGCGGGCGCGGGCAGCGCGGTGCTGGGCTGTGCCTCGACGGCCGGGTCGTGCACATCGACGACCAACAGGTCATGCCCGTCCAGCCGGGAGCGCAGGTCCGCGGTGGTGATCACCGCGCTCGGCCCCGCGTCGGCGAGCACGAACTCCATGCGCGCCGCGGAGTGCGCCGGGTCGATCGGCACGTAGGCCGCGCCGGTCTTCAGGACCGCGAGCATCGCCACGATCGCGTCGGTACACCGGGGGAACATGACGGCCACGCAGTCGCCCGGACCCACGCCATGGCCCGCAAGCAGGTGAGCCAGCCGGTTGGAAGCCGCGTCGAGTTCGCGGTAGGTCAACGACTTGGCGGCGCACGTCACCGCCAGCGCCTCGGGCGAGCGCTGCACGTGTTCGGCGAACGCCACCGGGATCGACACCGGTGCGGGCACCGGTTCGGCCAGGGCCGCCCGGTTGCTCCACTGGTCGAGCTGGGGCGGCTCGTCGGCGGCCAGCAGATCGATCGAGGACAGCCACCGCTCCGGGTCGGCGGTCATCTCTTCCAGCACCTGCTGCATGCGCGCCGCCAAGTCGGCGACGCCGAAGTCCGCGAACGGTTGCCCCGGTCCCGCGGTGCTGAGGAAAAGCTGGTCGCCGGCGCCCAGGAAGAACAGGCTGAAGTGCCCCACGGGTCCGTGATTCGTGTACGTCGCCGTGGCCGGGGACCCGGCGAGGTCCAGGGTCAGTCGCATCGGAAGGAAATTGATCCCGACCCGACTCGCCGCCTGCCGCAGACCGTCGCTCTCGAGGGTGTGCACCGGAAATCGCTGGTGCTGCAACAACTCCCGGATCCGAACGTCGACGTGTTTGCAGAAATCGGCGACCGTAGCCGTGGGCGATGTGTTCAGCACGAGCGGCACCACTCCGGCGAACATCCCGGGAAGCGTCTTCGACTCCGGGCGCACGCGCCGGCTCACCGGGAAGTCGAGCGCCACCTCCGAACCGCTCCCCGACCACGACCGCACCAGGAGCGCGCACGCCGCGGTGGTGACGGAGAAACGACGGATGCCGAGCTTCTTGGACAGCTCCTTGATCCGGGTGGTGACGGACGGGTCCAACTGGACGGACCCGGACGGAGAGTAGTGGTCCTTACCGCTCGTGGCCTCGGCGGGCCGGTCAACCCATGCGGTCTCCGGCGGAAGGTTGTTGCTCCAATACGCCTGGTCTTCCAGGTAGTCCGGCGACGCTTCGTATTCCGACTCGATGTCGACCAGATCCTGCGCGGAGCCGAAATACGCATCAGGAATGGGTTTTCCGGCGACCATCGCTGAATAGATCGTCGAAACCCGACGGCATACCAGCGCCATACCCAATCCGTCGATTGCTATGTGGTGGCAGCAACCGAACAAATAGAACTCGGCGGCCTGTGTCTGGAATAACACGAATTGGAACAGCTGGCCGTTCAACGCCATCGGCGTGCGCTGGATCGTCGATGCCATCGCACGGGCTTCGCCCGCCGGGTCGGGCGAGGAGGTCAGGTCATGGAAGCCCACTTCGACGTCCGGGTAGTCGATCGGTGTTTGGACCACCTGCCCGTCGACCTCGAAGAACGACACTCGGCCGGCTTCGGCCTCGGCGACCGTTTGACGGATGGCGCGCTCGAGGGCATCGCGATCAAGTGAACCCTCGATTTTGATCAAAAGCCCGAGCTGCCACTCCGTGCCGACGTAGCCCGTTTCCTGCGAAAGCCAGATGTCCAGCTGCCCGCGCGTCAGCGGAAGTGCGCGATCACCAACTCCCATCGAGTCCCCCAAAGCTCCATCCGCCCCATACCCCGACTCGTTACTGGTCAAAACCCCGACCCGTTGCGAGCTTGTCGCGCAGACTCTTTGGCCGAATGTCGGGCCAATTCTGTTCGATGTACTCCAAGCACGCAGCGCGGTCCGCCTCGCCGTACACCACTCGCCAGCCAGCTGGAACATCGGCGAAGGCCGGCCACAGGCTGTGCTGCTCTTCGTCGTTCACCAAGACGAAAAAACTGCCGTTGTCGTCGTCGAATGGGTTGATGCTCACAATTCTCCAGGACGCCTAGTTGACATGAGTGGAACGGTTCCAAACCCTACTGGAGGCACCATGATGCGTCCGAGGTTTGGACAAAGTTCCCGGTGTGACCTGTCAGGCTCTTAACGCAGCCTAAGAATTGGGCTGGTGCGGGGCTGCGCAGCTGCCGCCGTTGGCTGCTGTGACCTGCCACAATGGCTCACCGGTGCGGTTTGCGGTCGGGCGGGGTCGGCCTGCTAGGACGATGAAATTTTGGGTGCTTGCCTCCGCCTAGGGTACCGACCAAAACTGCACCGCGAAAATCACCACGAGGCGAACCACCAGCGGGCGACGACGGTACCGTCCCGCAGGGACGCCGACCTGGCCGTTGCGGGGTCGATCGGCTCGCCGTCGAAGTGCCGCCGTCAAACCCATTGACTCCCGGCGGTGATCGTCGTTAGCTGACTACGGCTGCTGATCACTCAGCAGCCTCGGCCGCAGGGCGGACCGCGGGTGGGCGGGCCCCGTTCGGACCGAGTGGGGCATCCGGTGCCGATGGGGTGAACCATCCGGGCGGGCGATCTAAAAAATGCCGTTACGCATGCGGTATGTTTACGATCCCGTATCTCAATGCCAAAGGGGCTGATACGGAGACCATTGGCGTGGTTTACTCATCAAGACCTGGTCGCGCTCCCGGGGGCGGGGCTCGTATGGGGTGCCGAAGCACGACTAGTCTGCGACGTGCACCGCATTGGAGTGCCCTCACTTGGTGGCGCGGCCAAAGATGTAACAGCTTGATCGGGCCGGCGGATTAACAAGAGACGTGGAAACGGGTAGGAGGGGGTGCGGTGACCGAACCCGACCTGCGGGCCCGGCCCGATATCGCCAGCACGGGAGGCAGCGACATTAGCCAGCCGCCGAGTCGACGACGTCGTTTTTTGCCATTTGGTCGCCGATCTTTCGCTGAGCCGCAGGGGCAGCGCGCGCCGCGGGAATACCGCCGAAGTCAGGGAATCGGGATTCTCAGAGCGCTGAAGCATGCTTGGATCCCGCTGGTCATCCTGGCGGTCGTTATCGCCGGTGGCATTACCGTCACGCGGTTGCACGGCATATTCGGGTCCGAGAAGCGGCCGTCGTATGCCGACACCAGGCAGCAAGACACCAAACCCTTCAACCCCAAGCACGTGCAGTACCAGATCTTCGGACCGCCGGGAACCACCGCCGACATCAGCTATTTCGACGTCAATGGCGAGCCGCAGCACATCAACGGCATTCCACTGCCATGGACTTACGACATCGCGACCACCCTGCCGTCGATCGTGGCAAACGTTGTCGCACAAGGGAATAGCGATACTCTCGGCTGCCGTATATTGGTCGACGGTGTGGTCAAAGCCGAGAGGATCTCACACGAGTTGAACGCGTTCACCTACTGTGTGCTGACGGCCACATGAGCACCCAACCAGTGGTTGAAGAGCGCGCCACGCAGCCATTCTTCGCACGGATGATCCATCGGTTCTCCGTGCCCATTATCTTGGGGTGGCTGGGCATTGCGGTCCTGATGAGCATCGGCGTCCCATCGCTCGAGCAGGTCGAGGCCGAGCACGCGGTTTCGCTGAGTCCCATAGGTGCGCCGTCGTTCCAGGCGATGGAGCGTCTAGGTACGGACTTCAAGGAAACCAATACCGGCGCTTTGGCCATGATTTTGCTGGAGAGCCAGCAGCCACTGGGCGACGACGCGCACTCCTATTACGACCGTTTGGTTCATGACCTGGAAAACGACCACAAACATGTGCAGCACGTACAGAATTTCTGGGGCGACCCGCTCACTCGGGGGGCCGCGCAAAGCCAGGACGGCAAGGCCGCATACGTACAGATCAATCTGAACGGGACCGCAGGCAGTAGCTCGGGCGACGAATCGGTAGCCGCGGTTCGGAAGATCGTGCAGACCGCGAACCCGCCCGCCGGGCTCAAGGTCTACGTCACCGGACCTGCCCCGATCGTCGCGGATATGAACACGGCCGGCCAAAAGACCGTTCTATTGGTGACGGCGGTGAGCCTCGCCGTCATCTTCATTACCCTGCTCCTCGTCTACCGTTCCATCGTCACCGTGATCTTGTTGCTGCTGATCGTCGGGCTGGAATTGCAAATCGCACGGGGTATGGTCGCGTTGCTCGGCCATCTCGGGGTCGTCGGTCTGACTACCTTCGCCGTCAACCTGTTGGTAGCCGCGGTGATCGCGACCGGAACCGACTACGGAATCTTCTTCGTTGGTCGATATCAAGAGGCGCGCTACAACGGCGCGAGCAAAGAAGCTGCTTTCTACACCACATTCAACAGCGTCGCCAAAGTTGTATTGGCTTCCGGTTTGACGATCGCCGGTGCGGTGCTCTGCCTCAGCTTCACCCGGCTGCCGTATTTCCAGCCGCTCGGCATTCCCTGTGCCGTGGGCATTTCCATCGCGGTCCTGGTGGCGCTCACACTGGGCCCCGCACTTCTCGCGGCCGGCGCCCGGTTCGGGCTATTCGACCCGAAACGGGCGATCACGGTCCATCGATGGCGCCGCATCGGCACCGCCATTGTGCGGTGGCCCGCGCCCATTCTCATCGCGACCCTTGCGGTGGCGCTGATCGGGCTCTTGACGTTGCCGAATTACCGGCCGAGCTACGACGACCAGAAATTCATTCCGGCGAGCATTCCCGCCAACGTCGGGTATGCGGCCGCGGAGCGGCATTTCCCCGGATCACGAATGATGATGCCGGAGATCCTGTTGGTCGAGACCGACCACGACTTGCGTAACCCGACCGACATGCTGGTGATCAACAAGCTTGCCAAGGGCGTGCTGGCGGTTCCGGGAATTTCGACGGTGCAGACCGTCACCAGGCCCGAGGGAGTACCGCTTCAGCACACCACGATCCCGTGGATCGTGAGCATGGGGCAAGCGAGCCAGATGCAGAACATGGCGTTCCAAAAAGACCGCATGGACGACATGCTCGTGCAGGCCGAAGAGATGGGCAAAATGATCGCCATCATGCAGCACATGGTGGACTTGATGAAAGAGCTCGTCGCCACCACCCATCACATGGTCGGCGTGACGCATCAGATGCAGGACATTACTTCTGAACTGCGTGACCGCCTTGCGGATTTCGAGGACTTTTGGCGGCCACTACGCAGCTACTTCTACTGGGAAAGGCACTGCTACGACATTCCCATCTGTTTCTCGCTGAGATCCATCTTCGATGGCATCGACGGCGTCGACGAGATCAACGACAAGCTGAAAGAGCTCGTACAAAACCTCGATCAGCTGGACATCATATTGCCGCAGCTGGTCATGCAGATCCCGCCGATGATCGAAACCATGCAGAGCATGCGCACCATGATGCTGACCATGCACAGCACCATGTCGGGCGTCATGGGCCAGATGGATTCCAACGCCAAGGATCCGGCCGCGATGGGACAGGCTTTCGACGCGTCCAGGAATGACGACTCCTTCTACCTTCCGCCGGGGATCATCAACGGCTCGGAGGCCTTCAAGCGAGTCGAGAAGGTGTTCATGTCCCCGGACGGCAAGGACGTCCGGCTGCTCATTTCGCAACGGGGCGATCCCGCGACGCCCGAAGGGCTCTCCCGGGTCGAAGCGATCAAAACGGCGGCCGAAGAGTCGCTCAAGGGCACTCCGCTGGAGAATTCGAAGATCTATTTGACCGGTACCGCGGCGATCACCAAGGACTTGGTTGACGGGTCGAAATTCGACCTATTGATCGCCGGAGTGTCGGCTCTCTGCCTCATCTTCATCATCATGCTGATCATGACGCGGAGTTTCATCGCCGCATTGGTGATCGTCGGCACGGTGTTGCTTTCGTTGGGCGCGTCGTTCGGACTTTCGGTGCTGGTTTGGCAATACATGCTCGGAATTCAGCTGCACTGGACGGTGCTTTCGACGTCGGTGATCGTCCTCTTAGCGGTGGGGTCGGACTACAACCTGCTGCTGGTCTCCCGGATGAAGGAGGAACTTGCCGCGGGTATCAACACCGGCATCGTTCGTGCGATGGCCGGCACCGGGAAGGTGGTGACCAACGCCGGCCTCGTGTTCGCGTTCACCATGGCGTCCATGGCCGTCAGCGACCTGCGCAGCATCGGCCAGGTCGGCACCACGATCGGCATCGGCTTGCTGTTCGACACGCTGATCGTGCGGGCATTCATGACACCGTCGGTCGCCGCGCTGCTTGGGCGCTGGTTCTGGTGGCCGCAGACGGTTCGTCCCCGCCCCGCCAGCACGATGCTGCGACCAACAGGGCCTCGGCCGCTGGTGCGTTCGCTGCTGCTGAAGCAGCCGCGATAAGTGGGGGGCATCCACTTCGGCATGGGGACGACAAGCGTGGGGAGCATCGTGGCACAGGGACGGGCCGCATGAGCGTCGAACGGCGGCGGCCGCCCTTCTTCGCGCGGTCCGTCCGCAAACTCGCGATGCTCGTCATCCTGGCGTGGGTGGCGTTCACGCTCCTGGTCAGTTTCGGCGTTCCGTGGCTGGAGACGGTTGGCCGGGAGCATTCCGTACCGATGGCTCCCCAGGACGCGCCGGCGGTGCAGGCCATGCAGCGCATGGGAAGGGACTTCAAAGAATCCGATTCGGACAGCTTCGCGATGCTCGTGCTGGAGAGCCAACAGCCACTCGGCGACGACGCTCACAACTACTACGACCAACTAGTTCGCAAGCTGAAGGCCGACACCAAGCATGTCGAACACGTGCAGGACCTATGGTCGGATCGGCTAACGGCGGCCGGCGCGCAAAGCCCGGACAGCAAAGCCGTCTACGTCCAGTTGAACCTGGCCGGCAATCAGGGCACCACCCTGGGCCAGGACTCCATTGCCGCGGTTCGGCACATCATCGCCCAGACGCCGCCGCCCCCCGGCCTCACCGCCTATGTCACCGGTCCGGCAGCGCTCATTGCCGATATGCAGCATGCCGGCGATTCATCCATTCTGAAGATGACGTTGATAGGCGCCGTGATCATCTTCACGGTCCTGCTATTCGTTTACCGGTCCATCATCACCGTAATTTTGCTGTTGCTCACGGTCGGCATCGAAGTATTTGCGGCACGCGGCATCATCGCGTTCCTCGGCGACCACGGTCTGGTTCAACTCTCGACGTTCGCAATCAACCTGCTGGTGGCCCTCGCGATGGCCGCCGGAACCGACTACGGAATCTTCTTCTTCGGCCGATATCAAGAGGCCCGTCAGGCCGGTGAGGACCGCGAAACCGCCTACTACACCACCTACCGCGGGGTCGCTCCCGTCGTCCTGGGCTCCGGCTTGACGATCGCCGGAGCAATGCTGTGCCTGAGTTTCACGCGGATGCCCATCTTCCAGACCATCGGCGTGCCGTGCGCGGTGGGCCTGCTCGCTTCGGTCGCGATCGCCTTGACCCTGGTTCCGGCGGTCATTACCGCCGGAAGCGGCTTCGGGCTATTAGACCCCCGGCGCACGATCGGGTTTCAGCGCTGGCGCCGGGTCGGCACGGCGATCGTTCGCTGGCCCGCACCCATTCTCGCCGCGACGATCGCCATCGCTCTCGTCGGTCTGGTGACCTTGCCGGGCTATAAAACCAGCTATAACGACCGCGCCTACATCCCCAAAGACGTTCCAGCCAATGTGGGATATGCGGCCGCCGATCGTCACTTCACCCAGTCCCGGATGATGCCGGAAATCCTGATGATCGAATCAGATCACGATATGCGGAATCCGGCCGACTTTCTAGTGCTGCACAGACTGGCCAAAGGGATCTTCCAGGTGAAGGGCATTTCCCGGGTTCAGGGCATAACCCGACCGGAGGGAACGCCGATTCAACATACGTCGATACCGTTCTTGCTCAGCATGCAGCAAGCGATGATGTCGCAAGATATGAAGTATATGCAGGCGCGAACAGACGACATGCTCAAGCAAGCCGACTTGATCGCTACACAGATCGCGACGATGAAGCGTTTGTACGAGTTGCAAAAGCGGATGACCGAGATCACCCATGACACGATCTTGAAGACCAAGGAAATGACTGTGGTTATCGATGAAGTTCGACAACATTTGTCGGATTTCGAAGATTTCTTTCGGCCGCTGCGCAGCTATTTCTACTGGGAAAGACACTGCTACGACATTCCGATTTGCTGGTCGCTGAGGAACATATTCGAGACATTCGACGGCGTCGATATCCTGGCAGATAAGATGGAGCAGGACCTCATTCCTGACCTCGACAAGATGGACGCGCTCATGCCGCAGCTGCTTGAGCAATACCCGACGATGATCGCGATAGCAGAGGATATGCGGTCGATGCTGTTGACGATGCACAGCACCATGGCCGGCACCCTCGGACAGATGACCAGCAACGACAAAGACGCGGTCGCCATGGGCGAGGCGTTCGATGCCTCCAAGAACGACGACTCTTTCTATCTCCCCCCCGACATTTTCGAAAACGCCGACTTCAAACGCGCGATGAGCAACTTCCTGTCCCCCGACGGGAAGGCGGCTCGATTCATCATTTCGCATCGCGGCGACCCCGCGACGCCCGAAGGCGTATCACGGATCTCACAAATAAGAACGGCCGCCGAAGAGGCACTCAAGTCGACACCGCTGGAAAACTCGAAAATCTACATCGCCGGCACGGCGTCGACCTTCAGGGACTTCAAGATAGGTTCCGAATACGACCTCTTCATTGCCGGCGTCGGTGCGCTCTGCCTCATCTTCATCATCATGCTCGTCATCACGCGCAGCTTCGTGGCGGCGCTCGTCATTGTTGGCACTGTGGCGCTGTCGCTGGGCGCCTCGTTCGGATTGTCGGTTCTGATCTGGCAGTACCTTTTGGGCTTCAAATTGCACTGGATGGTGCTTCCGATGGCCGTGATCATCCTTCTGGCGGTCGGCTCTGACTACAACCTGCTGCTGGTTTCCCGTATGAAAGAGGAAATAGCGGCGGGCATCAAAACCGGCATCATCCGGGCGATGGGCGGTACCGGTAAAGTCGTGACCAACGCGGGCCTGGTATTCGCTTTCACCATGGCCGCGATGGCTGCCAGCGACTTGCGCATCATCGGACAGGTCGGAACCACCATCGGCCTGGGCCTGATTTTCGACACCTTGATCGTTCGGTCGTTCATGACACCGTCGATCGCGGCGCTGCTCGGACGTTGGTTCTGGTGGCCGCAGGTGGTTCGTCCCCGCCCGGCCAGTTACATGCTTCGTTCCGAAGGGCCCCGTCCCGTGGTGCGGGCGTTGCTATCGCGCGACATGGAAGAAGACGACGCCCCAACGGCCGAGATCCCGCGGCTGGTTCGATAGGGCTTCCTTCTGCGGCGGCGCGTGGCAGGGCTCGTGGCGGATACGCTGAGGATTCATCATGAAATTCGCCCTGGCATGCTACGGAACTCGCGGTGATGTCGAGCCGTCAGCCGCCGTCGGCCGCGAACTGCTGCGCAGAGGCCACGAAGTCCGGATGGCCGTCCCGCCCGACCTCGTCGGCTTCGTCGAGTCGGCGGGGCTTGCGGCCGTCTCCTACGGGCCAAAACTAGAAGACTTTCTCGATGAAGAGTTCTTGCGAAACATGTGGAGGGACTTCTTCCGAAGTGCCTGGACGATCCACGGACCGCTGCGCGTGGTGCGGAGGGTCTGGGAGCCGATCATCCGGTATTGGGGCGACGTCAGTACCACTCTGATGTCGCTGGCCGAGGGGGCCGACCTACTGTCCACCGGCATCAATTTCGAACAGCCCGCCGCCAACGTCGCCGAGTGTTACGACATCCCGCTGGCCACGTTGCATCACTTCCCGATGCGGGCCAACGGCCAGCTGGTTCCGAGCGCGCCGCCGGCGGTGGTTCGGTCCACGATGACGGCGACCGAATGGCTGTTTTGGCGCTCGACGAAAAAGGTCGAGAACACACAGCGCCGTACGCTCGGCCTGCCGGAGGCAAAACATCGCTCTTCGCGACGGGTCGCCGAGCGGGGATCGCTCGAGATCCAGGCGTACGACCAGGTGTGCTTCCCCGGATTGGCAGCCGAATGGGCGAAATGGGGTAGCCGACGCCCCTTCGTTGGTGCGCTGGCGATGGAGTTGACCACCGAAGCCGACGAGGAAATCGCATCGTGGATCGCCGAAGGGACACCGCCGGTGTGCTTCGGATTCGGCAGCATACCGGTGGAGTCACCCGCCGAAACGGTCGCGATGATCAGCGCAGCATGTGCAGAATTGGGTGAGCGGGCCCTGGTTTGCTTCGGCGGGAACGATTACACCGACGTACCGCAGTACGACCACGTCAAAGTGGTGGGAGTCGTGAACTACGCTGCGGTCTTTCCCGCCTGCCGTGCGGTAGTCCACCACGGCGGCTCGGGCACCACCGCCGCGAGCCTCCGCGCCGGAGCGCCTACCTTGATCCTGTGGAGTTCGGCCGATCAGCCATATTGGGGAAATCAGGTCAAACGCCTCCACCTCGGCACCGCCCGCCGTTTTGCCGCGACCACGCAAGACTCCCTAGTCGCCGACCTGCGTCGGACCCTCTCCCCCGAATGCGCCGTCCGCGCCCGCGAACTCGCCAAGCGGATGACCACACCCGCCGAGAGTGTCGCCAAAGCCGCCGACTTGTTGGAACATGCGGCGTCGCGGAAACGCGTTGAGTGATGTGGATTGCTGCCATCGGGTGGTCAACGGCGGTGCCCGCTATGGCGACGCCGTGGCGCCCGCGGACCATGTGACCCAGATCGCACATAAAGTGTCATGACCGGTACAGTGACGACCATGCTGGGCAAACTCAGACGGCACTAACGACGTCGGTTCGGGACTACGCCGCCACTGCTGGTACTGACATGCGCGATAGGGGTCGGGCTTGACTGAGCAAAGTTGTCGCATATGCGAAGGCGTTGTTCGGGAAGTGCTTGACCTTGGCCCACAGCCCGTCTCGAATGCTTTTGTGCTGCCCCAGAAGGCACACGAGGTGCCGTTTTTTCGGCTTGCGGTTGGATTATGTACTTCCTGCACGATGGTGCAGCAGGTCAACGAGGTTCCACCGCACCAAATGTTCCATGCGGAGTATCCGTACCGCGCATCCGGATCATCATTGATCCGCAAACACGGCGAGGAGGTGGCCGGGCGGATCATCCAGACCTGCCCGGGCGGTCGCGACGGCTTCGTCGTCGAAATCGGCAGCAACGATGGCGTGATGCTGAAGACGCTTAGCCAGGCCGGGATTCGGCATCTGGGAGTGGATCCGGCTGCCGTGGCGGCCGACGTCGCGCAGACCAACGGCGTCAATGTATGGAAGGATTTCTTCAACGCGTCGACGGCGACCAAGATCCGCGACAAGCACGGGTCGGCACAACTGATTTATTCGGCGAACGCGATCAGTCACATCTCTTACCTCGACGAGATATTCTTCGGGGTCGACATCTTGCTGGCGCCGGACGGGTTGTTCGTGTTCGAGGATCGCTATCTGGGCGACATCGTCGAGTGCGTCTACTTCGACCAAATATACGACGAGCACGTCTACCTGTTCTCGATTCGCTCAGTGCAGGCGATGGCGGCTCGATTCGGCTTCGAGCTGATCGATGCCGAGCACCTTCCACTACATGGGGGTTCCATTCGCTACACCGTGGCCCGCCCGGGCATCTCGAAGCCGTCCGCGGCCGTCGCCGAATTCTTGGCGCGCGAGGAAGCCAAGGGACTTGCCGAGGAAGCGACCTTCCTCGAGTTCTCCTCCGCCGTCGAGCAAATCCGTAGAGACCTCGTCACCCTCCTCCAGGATTTGCGCTTCGACGGCCGACGGGTCGTCGGCTACGGGGCGACGTCGAGGAGCGCCACCGTAATGAACTATTGCGGTATTGGCCCCGACTTGCTTTCTATGGTGTGTGACTCGACCCCGGCGAAGCAGGGCCGCGTCACACCGGGTACGAAGATCCCGGTATGCCCGCCCGAATACTTCTGCAATCCCTACCCTGACTACGCGTTGCTGTTCGCCTGGAACCATGCCGAGGAAATCATGGCCAAGGAACGCCGTTTCCATGAGAACGGTGGTCGGTGGATCTTGTACGCACCGAAGGTCCATCTGGTGTGATGGCGGTTGGCCCGGGCCTACCGCGGGCTGGATCGCTAACTCGGCTGACGTTACAGAACTCACCGATATGATCGAGCCGGTTTCATCCTCGGCACCGCGGTCCGCTCACTAACTTTCACTGCACTCGAACAGGAGGCGTCGGCCCTTGTCAGCGTCTGTGCTCATCACCGGCGGGGCGGGATTCATCGGCACCCTGCTTTCGCGCCGTCTCGTCGAGGCTGGCTACGACGTCGCTGTCATGGATGTCTTGCTCCCCCAGGTGCACGGTCATCGTCCTACCCTCAAGCTCGAGCCATCTGTGCGATTATTCACCGGCGACGTCACCCATGCGCCCGACTGGGATGCCGTCCTGCGATTGTTCCGCCCCACCCAGGTCGTCCATTTGGCGGCTGAGACGGGCACGGCGCAGTCGCTGTCCGAGGCGACCCGCCACGGCTCGGTCAACGTCGTGGGCACCACCCAGCTTCTTGACGCCCTGAGCCGCGCGGAGTGGGTGCCCGACCAACTCGTATTGGCGTCGTCGAGAGCCGTTTACGGCGAAGGCGCTTGGCAGTCCGGCAGTCACGTTTTCTATCCGCGGCCACGGAGCCACGCACAGCTGTCGGCCGGTATCTGGGATCCCGTCGGACCTTCGGGCGAACCTGCGGTGCCGATTCCCCACCGCGCGGGCGAAACCGAGCCCCGGCCAACCAACATTTACGGCGCCACCAAGCTGGCCCAAGAACACCTGCTGGCAGCCTGGACCGCCGCGCATGACACGAAGCTCAGCGTCCTCCGGCTGCAGAATGCCTACGGACCGGGCCAGTCACTGACCAACCCATACACGGGGGTCGTCCCGTTCTTTGCGCGTTTGTCGCGCGAGAAACTCCCGTCGGAGGTGTACGAAGACGGCCGGATCGTGCGCGATCTCGTCTATATCGATGATGTCGTCGACGCGCTGTTCGCGGCCGTTCAGCAACCTCCTGCTGAATCTCGTTGTCTCGACATCGGTTCGGGCAACGGCATAACCATCCATCAACTGGCCCGGAAGATTGCCGCGATCTTCGATGCCCCCGAACCCGTCGTGGTGCCCAAATTCCGCGACGGCGATATTCGCGCCGCGAGCTGCGACGTCGAACCGGCGAGCAGCGAGCTCCAGTGGCGCCCGAAGTGGTCGCTTGACGACGGGCTCCGCTCCCTGCTCGACTGGATCGACGAACAAGCCGACGTTCCTTCTGCGGCAGGCGATCGCGCCGGATCGGGCGTCTCGTCGCAGCACTAAGCCCGTCCATTTGCCGCGCATGCCCCGGAGACGGCTATTCGAATGTGTGGCCGCCCGCAAACTCGCCGCGGGGCGACGACTCCATGACGAGGCCAACGCGAGGCCTGAGGTAACCTACGCACGCGCCTGACTCATGGTGGGGCTATCGCAGACGGAACGCGGCTACGGATGGAAATGTCTGCCGACGGCAAGAACCCGCTAGTGTGACCAAGCGAACCCTGGTTACCCGGGTCAGAAAACTCAAAACGCGCGTTGACGGTGTCGACGGGCGTCTAGGCTCACCACCGGCACTTACTGGCATGCGAGACAGGGGGCGGTTTTGACCGTGACCGATAGCGACGTCCGATCTCTCTACCTCGATCAGATCCGGCGCGACCTCACCAGGTATGGCATGGACCAACTCGTGCCGGTGGGGTGGCCACTGCGGATGCGCGCCAGCGTCGGGTGGTTGACGTGGCTTCCCTTTCTCAAGAACCGCAGCCTGATGCTGGTGCGTAAGCGCCCGTTCGACAAGCATGCACGCGACTTGGGCATGGATTGGCCGGCCGATGCCGAGACCATGATCGGAATGCGGCGACTCACCAGTCTGCAGCAATGCGTCGAGACCGTGCTGACCGAAGACGTTCCCGGAGATCTGGTCGAGTGTGGAGTGTGGCGGGGCGGGGCATCGATTCTCATGCGCGCCGTCCTCGCGGCCTACGGGGACAAGACGCGGCACGTGTGGCTAGCCGATTCCTTCGAGGGTGTGCCACCCCCGGACAGCGCAAACTACGAAGCGGACAAGCTGCCGCGCTTTGCGCTCGGGCTGCATCACGCTGCGCCGGTCCTGGCCGTGTCGCAGGACGAAGTCAAAGCGAATTTCGAACGCTACAACCTGCTGGATGATCAGGTCCGCTTTCTTCCGGGCTGGTTCAAGGACACGCTGCAGGATGCGCCGATTGAACAGATCGCCGTCCTGCGGCTTGATGGCGACCTCTATGAGTCGACAATTCAGGCGCTCGACGCGCTGTACCCGCGATTGTCGCCGGGCGGTTTCTGCATCATTGACGACTACAACCTTGCCGGATGCCGCCAAGCCGTCGCGGACTACCGGACCAAGCACGGGATCTCCTCGGAGATCGTCACGATCGACCAATGTGGTGTCTTCTGGCGTAAGTAACGGGTCAGGCGCGGTCGTCGCGCTCGAGACGCGGGCGCCCGAAATATGCCCATGCTGAAAGTGCCATCGGAGTACAGGTTTCATCTGGACGCGCGGGTGACGCCGACATGGGCGGAACATTGAGACTTGGGGACTAGACGATGAGGTTTGTGCTGGCGAGTTACGGAACTCGAGGCGATATCGAGCCTTCCCTGGTTGTCGGTCGTGAACTGGTGCGCAGGGGGCATGATGTCCGCATGGCTGTGCCGCCCGACTCGGTCAGTTTCGTTGAGGCGGCGGGGGTTTCGGCGGTCGCCTACGGGCTGGACACGCGGACCTGGTTGGACGTGTATCGGAACTTCTGGACAGCTTTTTTCGGGGCCTTCTGGAAAGTCGGAAACCTTCGAAAGCTCTGGCACGAGATGTGGGAGCTGAGCGACGAATCCTGGACCCAGATGAGCAAGACGCTGGCATCGGTTGCGGACGGAGCTGACCTGCTGTTCGTTGGCCTTAGCTATCAGGAGGCCGCGGTCAACGTCGCGGAATACCTGAACATTCCGTTGGCCACGCTGCATCACGTTCCGGTCCGGGCCAACGGCGAGCTGTTGCCGATTCTGCCGCCGCCGCTGGCTCGTTTGGCGATGACGGCGTTCGACTGGCTGGGTTGGCTTCTGAATTGGAAGGTCGAGCGAGCGCAGCGCAGCGACCTCGGACTACCGAAGGCGAAAGGCCCGGCGGCGCGCCGGATCGCCCAAAGCGGTGCGCTGGAAATTCAAGGCTACGACGAGGCTTGCTTTCCCGGGCTGGCCGCGGAGTGGGCCAAATGGGACGGCCAACGTCCGTTCGTCGGTGCGCTGACCATGGGGTTGACCACCGGCGCCGACGACGACGTCGTGTCGTGGATTGCCGCGGGTACTCCCCCAATCTGCTTTGGGTTCGGCAGCATGCCGGTGGAATCGCCGGCCGAGGCGATAGAGATGATCAGTTCCGCATGCGCGGAGTTGGGCGAGCGTGCGTTGATCTGCGCCGGTTGGAGTGACTTCAGCGACATCCGGCACGGCGAGCACGTCAAGGTGGTCGGCGGCGTGAACTACGCCGCGATCTTCCCCGCCTGTCGGGCGGTGGTCCATCACGGCGGCTCGGGCACCACGGCCGCAAGCCTGCGCGCCGGGGTCCCGACCCTGATCCTGGCGATGGACGTCAACCAGATGTTGTGGGGCGCCTGCGTCAAACGGTTGAAAGTGGGAAGCTCCCGGCGCTTCTCGAGTACTACGCGCAAATCGTTGGTTGCTGACCTGCGCCGGATCCTGGCCCCGGAATACACGACGCGGGCGCGAGAACTCGCGACCCGGATGACCACACCGGCCGAGAGCGTCGCAAGCGCCGCCGACGCCGTCGAGGCGTACGCCCGGTCGAGGCGTCTTGCCTGACTGGTGGAGGGACCCAAAGCGCCGCGCTGCGAGGTGGCTGCCTGTTAGGATCCAACGACGCCGCTCAAGGTTCTCGCCGAAACGGTACGATTGAATCGCCAATTCGAGCTGCGGGACTCGACTGCACCGACCTTTTCAGACAAAGACCAAGGAAAACATGACCAGCCTGACGACCAAGCCCAAAGTTCCTTGGACGCCCCGGAGCCTTACGATCCTATTTTTTTGGTGGATCGGGGGCATGCGTCCGTCTGTGGTGTGGCATTACCTTACCGACGCTTTGCGCTATCGCCTGGTTAAGCGTGGGATTCCATCGCGGACGGCAAAGCACCTCGCTGAGGTTAGCGCGGAGTTTGAGGCGAAAGCAGCGCAGGGACAATTTCAAGAGCGCTGGTTCGACATGAATATCGTGCCTTGGACCGTCACCTTTCCGAAAGTCTTCGATCGTACCGACCCGGTGCGGATTCTTGAGATCGGGTCATGGGAAGGACGCTCGAGTCTGTTTTTCCTGACCTACTTCTCGCGATCGGAATTGACTGCGGTCGATACCTGGGCGGGTAGCGATGAGTGGCACTACAACGCCACCCCGGACCTGCGGGACCTGGAAGCCCGGTTTGACAGCAATGTTTCCTCGGGTGCGGGGCGGGTAACGAAGCGCAAAGGATCGTCGCTGAACGTGTTGCCACAATTGATCGCCGAACGGCAAGAGTTCGACGTGGTCTATGTGGACGGATCTCACTTCTCAGATGACGCCATAGTCGACAGCCTTAATTCTTGGCGTTTGCTCAAGCAGGGCGGAATGATGATATTCGACGACGTTATGTGGCCCGCTTACCCTCGCGCGCGGGCCAATACCGCATGGGCAATCCACCAATTTCTGAAATACCACCCAGGCGAATACAAAGTTCTGCACGCCCAGTATCAGATCATTCTGCAGAAGAAGAAGGCATTCGTCGACGAGATAGCAGACTGGGTCGGCAGGCCAGCTGCCCCCGCTGCAATTTCGGATCCGTCGAACAACGGTCGTCAGCCACAGCAAACCCGCCAGCAGGTGTTGGGTTAGACGCAAGGTGATTCATACCCTAGTCAAGCCCACGCTGACCCCGTGGTAACCCGCCCAGTTCGACGCCCCTGTTGCTGCCGTCGTCATCGGGGCCCGTCCCGATGACCTCCCTGGGTCATTGGCGCAGCGGTGGCTAATGACCCCAAACGGGGGCGTGCGTGGATTCCGCGCACTTCGCTACCCCGAGGTCGCCTCTTGTTGGACGGTGACGGCGGGCGCCGGCAGACCTAGCCTCTTCCGGGCCAATCGCGACTTCAACGCCATCGCGCGCTTCTCGACCCCGAACCAGCTCAGAGCGGCCAGGGGCACGGTGGCGGTGCCGGCGACAGCTGCGAAAGCAAACGGATTCAAAAAGCTCAGCCCGCACATGACAAGAAATTGCTGCACCGGCCACCCGTAAATGTAGATGCCATACGAAAGATCCGTCCGCAGCCTGAGACGCGGGTGACGGATCAGGGCGCCCGAGACGATGATCGCGTACGCCAACGGAATGGCGCCGACCACCCGATAGTTGGTTACCAGCAAGGCGGAACCAATGGCGATAGCCATGCAAACTATTACGAGCGACCATCGAGCGGGCAAGACGTCGCGGAACTGGTGGATCAGCATTCCGGCCAGGAACACAACGGCGAAGCGCCCGATCATCTGCGGGATGGTTTGCACTGCAAAGCCCGGGTAGGACACCACCGCGGCCAACCACACCGCCAGTGCGAACGCGAGAGGAACCGCCCATCGGCGGCGCAGTAGCCCGACAACGCCGGCAGCGGCGACTCCGATGTAGCAGAACAGCTCGAATATGAGAGTCCAGAGGGTGCCGTCCCACACGTGGGGCCACGGAACTCCGTTCGGTGTCCCCGCGATACTGCCGTGGTACACGTTCAGTACGGCATTGTTCAGGACGTATTCGATTGGCGCAGTGGACATCAGCAGTTTCTTCGGCGACCCACCCTGAACGGCCACTCCGATCGGGGCGATGACAAACGCGATCACGATCAGGCAGACCCACAATCCGGGAAAGATACGCAGACCGCGCGCGACGAAGTACTCGCGCCAGCGCGGGTTGCGGTGCCAACTCGCGGTGATGAGGAAGCCCGAGAGGACGAAGAAGCCGTCGACCGCTACGTCATAGAGGCCGTGCAATCCGGGAGCCGTGTGGCCGGTCAGAGGCCACGAGTGCTGTAGTACGACGGCACTGGCCATCACAAGTCGCCACACATTGAGGGCGTTCATGCGCGGATCGAACACCTGGCTCAGTTTCATGCGTCTCCACCTATCCCGGTTGACCGTCCAGTGTTGCGCAGTTTCGCGGGCGTCGCATGGAGGTTTGCAAAAGATCCGCGACTGGCGTGGCGGCCATCACGGTAACACTCCGCCGGCCCTGCCGCGGTGGTCACGAAACCTGCGGGACGGGAAACTTCAGCCTGCTCGTCCGGGCACATGATACTGTCGCCCAAACGGGGCAAACATCAAGCAATCATCCGCTGAGGAACTCGATTTGGCTGACGGGGAGCTGACCGCGCGCGGCGCGGAAGGCGGCGTCTGGGACGTCATCGTCGTCGGCACGGGTATGGGCGGCGGGACTTTGGGCTACTCGCTGGCCCGGTCGGGGCGAAGGGTGTTGTTCGTCGAGAAGGGACGTTCGACCCTTCCGGGGGCACCGGGGACGATTCGCGCTTCGATGCCCGAAGTCGCCGAGCCGCTGTCGTGCCGTTCCGTAAAGACTTACTACGACGTCTTATCCCGGTCCGGCCGCTCGATCGACGAGGTCGAAGACATCAGCGGCCGCTCCCCACGGCGATTCGTGCCGTTCTTGGGCAGTGGAACGGGCGGGTCATCGTCCCTCTACGGCATGGTCTGCGAGCGGTTCTTCGCCCAGGATTTCACTCCCCGCCAGCACTTCCGCAACCCAGGCGATTCAACCGTGCCTGAGGCCTGGCCGGTCACCTATGACGAGATGCGGCCTTGGTATGCCGCGGCCGAGAAGCTGTTAGGAGTCCGGGGCCAGGCGGACCCACTGCGCCCGGAGGCCACCGAGGCGAGTCTGCCTGCGGCACCCCAATTTTCGGCAGAAAACCAGCCGTTGGTTGACTACCTGACAGGTCGCGGTCTACATCCCTACCACCTGCCGATGGCCTGTGATTACACCGAAGGTTGCTCTACGTGCCAGAGCTACCTATGCAATAAGTCGTGTAAAAACGACGCGGCCCGCAATTGCCTGCTGCCGGCCATCGCAGAGCATGGCGCCCATTTGCTTCCTGAATGTCGGGTCGTGCGTCTAGAAGCGGACCGCACCAAGGTCAATCAAGTGATTTGCGAAACTCCTTCGGGAACATTGGGCCTGAAGGCAAAGGTGGTGGTGCTGGCCGCCGGGGCACTGGTGACGCCGGTGCTGCTGCTCAACTCCCGATCGGCCGATTGGCCGCGCGGCTTGGCCAACGGATCAGATTTGGTGGGCCGCAACTTGATGCGTCATCTTGTCGACATGATCGAAATCTGGCCGAAGTCCGGCGTCAGGATGACGGGTGCCAACAAAGAGATCGGACTGAACGATTTCTATTTCTGGGAGGGCCAAAAGTACGGCACCGTACAGTCATTCGGCGCGATGGCGCCTATGGAAATCCTGACCAGCCCTCCCGGGTGGCGGGCAAGGGCATTGCGTCTGATGAGTCCGGCGGTGCGTCGGGTTTATGAGCGGTTCTTCAACGGTGGACTGGTGCTTGCGACGATCATGGAAGACCTGCCCTATCTAGACAACCGCGTCTTACAGTCCGATCAGCCGAATGGGGATGGTCGCCAGCGTTTGCGACTTCAGTATCGCCTCCACCCAAATGAGATCGAGCGCCGTGCAGTCTTTTTGAGGCAGATGAAGGAAGTTCTGGAGCCGTTCCGCAAAATCACCCTGCGGGGCGCCGAAGACAATAAGGCCGTGGCCCATGTCTGCGGCACATGCCGATTCGGTAGCGATCCCGCATCCAGCGTGCTGGACCCGCACAACAGGGCGCATGAAGTCGAGAACCTGTATGTGGTGGACAGCTCGTTCTTCCCTTCCAGCGCCGGGCTAAATCCCAGTCTGACGATCGCGGCCAACGCCTTACGGGTGGCGGCCCACGTCAACCAGGCGCACTTCGCCACCTGATCACCCCGGAACCACCGCGGGGCCTCAAGTCCTCCGGATTATTTGGTGGGTTGCCGCAGCGGAAGTCCGGCAGCGCGATAGATCGCGTCGATGACGGTCATATTCTCGACAGCGGCTTCCGGCGTCGTCTTCACCGGCTTCCCCCGTAGCACGGCAGCGGCGAAGGCATCGAGTTGATACGCGTACGACGGGCGGCGCGGAAAGCGCTCGGCCCGTTTGCCTTCGGCTGATCGGACGGAAAGCCGATGGAAAGAATGGGGCATCACCGGGTTGAGCACCCGCAACTCTCCGCGATCGCCAATCACCTTGGCGCTCAACTGCAGCAGATTGGATGACCACATCGAGCAGCGCACCCGCCCCGTATGGCCGCCTCCGAACCGCAATTCGGCCGCCATGGCCCTGTCTACCTGGGGGTCACGCAGTTTGGCTTGTGCCGAAACGACTTCCGGAGTGGAACCGCCGAAGGTTCGAACCATGTCGACGGCGTAGCATCCGGCATCCATGGTCGCTCCACCGGCAAGGGAGTAGTTGTAGCGGATGTCGGAGAACTTCGGGAGGGGAAAGCACAGGGCCGCTTCCACGTGCTGCAGCTTGCCCAACTCCCCCGAGGCGATGATCTCCTCGACGCGCAGACACAGCGGGTGGTAGCGGTAATGAAATGCCTCCATTACAACCCGATCGGACTTCGCGGCCAGGTCGGCGATCTCGCGGGCCTCGGCGGCATTGGCAGTGAACGGCTTTTCGCAAATTACGTGCTTCCCCGCGGCAAGAGCAGCTCGGGTCCACTTGCCGTGCAACCCGTTTGGCAACGGGTTGTAGATGGCGTCCACTTCTGGATCGTCGGTGAGCGCCTCGTAGCTGCTGTGCACCCGGTCGATGCCATGTTTGTCCGCAAACGCCTGGGCGCGCGACGCGTCCCGGGCCGCGACCGCGGAGACCTCTACTTCGGCGTTCTCCTGCGCCGGGTTGATGAGCGCCAACGGTGCGATACGGGCTGCTCCCAGGATGCCGATCCGCACCGCGGTCCCACGTTCAGACACGGACCGGATGCTAGCACTGGCTCAGGCCCCCCGGGGCGACGAACCCCGTCGAGGGATCACGCCATTATTCAGGAGTTGGAAGAAATCCGGCGCTCCGGAGAAAGAAATTCGTCGAGATATGCCGGTGGCTTCAGATTCAGCAACCGCTGACGGTCGGCGGCGAGATCCGCGTAATTTAATGCCTCGATCTGTTCCGGCGAATAGGACAACTTTGACTCGGGGGCTCCCTTACGCACTATCCCCACCCCCCAGTCGCAATCCAGCACGGCGATGCGTAAATCTTGCCGGGTGCTTCGCAGGTAGACGATCGCCTTCCAGACGTCGCCACTCCAGTCGATCTCCCACCAGCGGTTCTGCCTCCGGAAATCGGCGTACGAGTCCGCAGGGCAGGCGACCGACGCCCGCGTCGGGTTGCAATCGTGCAGGAAGATGACCCCATCGTCGCGCAGGTAGCGCAGAGTATTTTCGACGTCCTGGACCACCTGACCGTAGGTATGTAGGCCGTCTATCAGGGCGACGTCGATGCGACGCTGCTTGAGGAACGCTGCCTGGTTGGCGAAAAAGCCGTCGCTGGTTGTCTCGAAATAGTGGGTTGCCGTCGCCTTCGCGTCGGCGCGCCGCCGCGTACGCGGCGAGAGTCGGAACTCGGGGTCGACGGCGATCTTCTCCTGGGCGGTGATGCGGCGAAACGCCGTCCCGCGTGAGACACCGATCTCGAGGTAGACGCGGGTCGACCGCCCATCGAGCGCTCGCTGCACGGCCTTGATCCGGTCCATAACGACACCCCTCCCCTAAACGCGTGCACCCAACATAGAACACGCCTGAACGTAGAAGCACCGTGTCAGCTGCGCCTGGTCAAAAGCGTCCCGTGCCGACGTCTGAGGCCCAACCTTGACCCCGGACGTGCCACGGCGCGTAACCTTCTCCCCATCGGGCGGATTCATATCAGTAACGTATCCCAATCAGGACAGCTACAAGATCCAAACGGCTCGAGGGTTCTGAACACCGTCTCGCGACCCGCGATGCAAGACCGGCCGCTTCCGAGAACCCTCCGCCAAAAGAGCTACCCACACCGGTCAATAAGCTGCGCCCGAGAGGCTGCGGATGTCATGATGGCGCAGACTTCGAGCACACGGAAGTGAAAAGGCGGGGACCGAATGAAGTTTGCCTTGGCGAGCTTTGGAACTCGCGGCGACATCGAGCCCTCGGTCGCTGTCGGTCGCGAGCTCCTGCGCAGGGGCCACGATGTATGCATTGCCGTGCCGGCCAACCTGGTTGACTTCGTAGAATCGACTGGTCTTACGACCGTCGCGTACGGGATCGACACGGTGGACGGGCTCCAAGAGGGGCTCGACGCCAACCGCGAATTTTGGACGTTGCTATTCCATAATTTTTGGAAGGTCAACGATCTGCGCGACGCTTGGCACGGACTTTGGGATCCGGTCGCCGACATGTGGGCGCACATGAACAAGACTTTGGTGTCACTGGCAAACGGGGCTGACCTGCTGCTGACCGGCCTCAATTTCGAGCAGGCCGCCTTCAACGTCGCGGAGTATTACGACATTCCGTTCGCCACCCTGCACTTCTTCCCGATTCGGCCGAATGGGCAACTCATTGGGCCCCTGCCGGCGCCGTTGGTCAAGTTCGGCATGACGGCGATGGGCTTGTTGTCTTGGCACCTCCTGACGAAGAAGCTCGACGATCTGCAGCGCCGCGAATTGGCCCTGCCGAAGGCAAGAGGCACCTCGTGGCGACAGATTGCCAGCCGCGGCTCTCTGGAAATCCAGGCCTACGACGAGGTCTGTTTCCCGGGCCTGGCGGCCGAGTGGGCGAAATGGAATGGCCGCCGGCCGTTTGTCGGCCCGCTGACGATGGAGCTGACCACGGACGCCGATGATGAGGTCGCGTCTTGGATCGCCGCGGGAACGCCGCCGATATGCTTCGGCTTTGGCAGTTTCGCAGTCGAATCTCCCGCCGCCACCGTCGAGATGATCAGCGGCGCCTGCGCCGAACTGGGAGAACGGGCATTGATTTGCTCGGGCTGGACCGATTTCAGCGATGTCCCCCATTTCGACCACGTCAAGGTGGTCGGCGCAGTTAACTATGCGGCGACCTTTCCGGCTTGCCGCGCGGTGGTTCATCACGGAGGGGCCGGCACCACAGCCGCAAGCCTGCGAGCCGGGGTGCCCACCCTGATTCTCTGGACGATGCCCGACCAGCCGATCTGGGGAGCCCAGTTCAAACGCTTGAAAATTGGTGCCTCTCGGCGGTTTTCGACCACCACCCGTGAAACGCTGGTGAAGGACCTGCGCGAAATTCTCGCGCCCGATTACGCCGTCCGCGCACGCGAACTCGCCGCCCGGGTGACCAAACCCGCCGAAAGCGTTTCTATCACTGCCGATTTGGTCGAGAAACTCGCCCGCTCGAGGCGCGCGGACTGATGCCGCGACGGTCACGGAAGTAACAAGACCCGAGAGCTCGCCCGAGTTCGCGCATCGGAATTAACGGCCGGGATACGAACCGCCCTTCGTCCACATGGAGTGGCGCCGGCGCGAGACCGAAGTCGGCTCAGGAACGAAAGAAGTTGCAGCGCAACGTCAAAGTAATTGGCTAGGCCCAGGTGCCTTTTCGCCGGTGAGCCATCGCCACAATCTCGATCATCGGTTTCACGACGGCCGGCCCGAAGATCCGGGAACGCACACCACCGGAAAGTTTGCGATAACCCTCGAAGGCAGAGCGAAAGTCGTGCTCGCTCGACCGATAGGACTCGAAAATGCGGTCCAGCATGTCCTCGTCTGGACGCTCGTCTCGCGCGGCCATGCACTGCGCGTCATAAAGCGCAGATATCCAGTCTGTGCCGAAACGGTTTGTCACCGGCCCGCGATTCTTCTGGCGGCGAAGATCCGGTGTGAGAAACTCTTCGATCGCGTTGGCATCTTGGGTAGCGAGATCGATTGGCAGCGCCATGGAAATCCGCTTAATCTCGCGGCGCCAGTCGTCGAGGAGGTTGGGGTACTCGACGAAGACACGTGGGATGCCACGCGTGTGCCGCTCGGCCAGCAGGTTGTATTTCAGCCATAAGGCACTTGACAGCTCCGGCGCGAGGCCCCACGAAGCCGCGACCGAGGAGATCACTTCTTCCGGGTGGCGCACGGCAATTACCGCCGCTGTGTCAAAGCCCGCCAGACGCGAGGCCTCAAACCACAAGTCCGAGAGCGTTGTAATCCTGGGGTCCTTGATAACCAGGAGCGGCGCTGCCGGCAGCGTGTTGAGATAAGCCGCAATCTCGGCGACGCAGGCGGCCTTCTGTTTTGGGGTCAAGGCGCCGTCTTCAAGTAACCGCAGTGACGGGTCGAACCAGGCGCTGCCATAGCGGTGCAGGATCGCCTCGTTGATGGCGATGACTTTGCGCGGCTCCCAGTTGCCACGCGGATTGCCGGAGTCGGCGCCCAGCATTCCGGCCGGGAGCGTGCCACCGCACAGCGAGAGGACGCGCGTGATTGCCGAGGTTCCCGACCGTTGTGTGCCCAACACAAACAGAACCACCGGGCGGCCCCCAGTCCCAGGGACATCGACGTTGCTGACGCTTTCGTGGCTATCGCCAATGCTTTCGATGGGTCTGGCCCGCCCGTCGGATCTCATAACGAATCGAAACCTTCCAGTCTCCTCTGCGTAGGCCGCGATGGTATCCCAGGATCGTCATGACTTCGCGCGCTTTGCGCGGATTCCTACACAATGAGCCCTTTGGCAAACCCCACGCTGGACTGACCCCCTCCATACCGCCAAATCGCCCACGCAGCGCCGCCGGCAGCCCCACATGATCAACATGGCAATCCGCCAACTGGTGCCTCCCCGTTCAACCGCCGCCCCCGCAGGGTTGCTCGAGATGGATATGGCCGTTTGGCCAGCCGTGCCCCCTGGACCGGACTTGCGGACGATTCGTTCGACGGCCTCGCTCGAACTCGGGGTGATCAATTGGACCCCAACTAGTTCCGCTACGGAGCAAGCACAGGCAGTTTTGCACCAAACACCGCGGACTGCAAAAACGACGCTGGTTCCAACCCCGGTCGGTCGGCGCTGGCGCTTCGAGCGAGACGCTGCCAAGCAGAATAGTCTTCAGCGCATCGTTCTCAGAAACAACATTTCCAGGCAAACGGGGGACTTTAGGCGGGGTCTAGCGGGAATTGCTGGGGCCACTCCCGGTGAAGGATTATCGACATCCTGCCCAATATTCCCATCGCCGGGCCCCAGCCATGGATTCGCCGCAATCCCTGCACCATTGCCAGGCGTCCGCCCAGGTCATACCGCCAGCGGCCGAAGTGCATGTTGGCGGTCTTGCGTCCGAAGTGGTTGATGTAGGCCATCTCGGTTACGTACACGCCGTATCCACGCTTGCGCGCACGCAACGCAAGATCGAGGTCGATTCCCCACCCGTAACGCTTGAAGTATTCAAGGTTCATTCCGCCCGTGGCCTGCCAGCATTCGCGGGACAGCATGAGCGCTGTTCCCTCCACAGCGGGCACTACCCGATACCGCGGCCGGGGAATATAGTCTGCAGCGTCTGGCTGTTGATCGGCTAGTGCCCATGGCAGCCCTAGGTCGGCCATCGGCCCAACGATTCCCGCGTCCCGGGGCAAGCGCGGGTCGAGAAGGCCGGCCACGAATCCCTTCGAGATGCGGGTGTCGTTGTTGAGCGTCATTGCGTGGGAGTAGCCCTCGGAAAACGCAATTTCGAATCCAAGCTGGCTGCCGCCAGCCCATCCAAGGTTTTCGCCGGGCGTCGTGACCCGTTCGTTTCCGATTTTGGGATAGTCGCCCTTATTGTCCACAATGAGATAGTCGGCGCCCTCGCGCACCAAGTCCCCTACGAGCGCATGGGTGTACTCATGTGCTCCGAACACCGGGACTGTAATCAGCAGAGACACGAGCCAACCGTACACCGACGATAGTTTCCGTAAGCCGCGTCCGAGGCGGCACAACGCCGGTGCACATCGGCAACTCTTCTCTTCGTCTACGCATAGCCTTGTCAGCACTTGTGTTCACATCCAAGGAATCGATTTCACAACGTCTGTATGGGTGCCGAATCCGGCCCGCGGAGTGGCTGGTCGCGGTCGTCAGCTGGATGGAGCGCACCTACCACCGTCGTTAGGCTGCGCACGGGCGGTCGACGCTATTGGAGGGCGCTAGCAACCTGAGAGCAGGGCGAAGGCAGCCCGCATACCGCGAGTTGTCCCTATCCGCGTGCAGTCGGCGCGGGGCATCTTGTCAGGTGCTCTTGCTCGGGCGTCGGCACAGAACGAAGCACCCGCTGATGTTCCCGGGTTGGTTACGTATTCCCTTGTAATCTGCGCAGACCCGTTGCTACGGGCGCTATCCTAAGGCGGTTGGCTACACAGGACGGGAAACCTATGCAGAACGCGACAGACGCGACAAGCGCCGGCATGTACTACCGCTACACGCGGCAAGAGATGCTGCCTTTCGTGCCGACCAATGCACAACGAGTATTAGAACTCGGATGTGCGGAGGGAGTTTTCGCAGCTGCGGTCAAAGAGCTCACAGGCGCGGAAGTATGGGGCATCGAGTTCAGCGCTCAGGTAGCCGAACGCGCGAGGGAACGCATCGACCGCGTCCTCGTTGGAGATGCCGATGCGCAGATTGCCGAGCTGCCCGATAACTACTTCGATGCGGTCATCTGCAACGACGTCCTTGAGCATCTCGTCGATCCACTTGCGACCCTTACACAGCTTCGAACAAAACTTAGGTCCGGTGGTGCGGTCGTTGCCTCGATCCCTAACATCCGCTATGCACCCGCCCTGAGCAAGATCGTTTTCCGGAAGGACTTCCCCCAAGACGACCAAGGCATTTTCGATCGCACGCACCTGCGCTTCTTCACACGCAAAAGCATGGTGCGAATGTTCGAAACGGCGGGCTTCACCATGCGTCGCATGAAGGGTATCAACGCTTACTATGGGCCCCTCGGCCTCTTGCTGACTCTCATAAGCCTCGGGTATTTCAGCGATGGCCTGTACCTGCAGTACGCGTGCGTGGCGTCGCCGTCAGCGTAACGTCCACTTTGAAATTACGGCATTAGGCCTCAGAACAAGCGGTATCCGGCAGCGAAGCTTGGGCGAGCGCGGCTTAAATCGAGCACTAGTCCCGCGCGACCAAAGCTTTCTGCAGTCGCGCGAGCCTGCCGAAGGCGGAGGCCGCGTACCGATTCAAGGGGTAAGGTAAGACCTGGTCATGCGCAAATCGGAGCCTCGCCTCGAGCTCATCTTTGTCCGAACTCGCCAGGACCGTCGCCGGGTGTGTTAAGGGCAGGTCGATCTCTTCCGCACGTAGCGAAGAGTAGACAGCGTCTTTCACTGTGTGCGTCGCCTCCGAGTGATATCCGATGTTGCGGACCAAGTTTCGAGCGGGAGTGATGCAAAGGCCCGAATTCGCCCATATGCTATAGACCCATTGGAAGTCCCACGTATCGACGTTGCCGTCATACGCGCATTGGATGACCGATTCCCAGAAGAAGCGCTCGCTCCTTTTCCGCGAGTACTGATCGAAAAGTTTCCTCTCCTTGATCTCCGGCCAGTGCGTCATGTTGATGTCGTATTTCGCCCATGCTCGTCGCCAAGTCGCCCAACCCCACAGGTGCGGATATCTCGAGAAGTAGTAACTATCCACCGTCTCGGCACGCCCGAAGAGATGATTATCTCCGGTAATCATCATGATGCGCTCGTCGCTTTCATATCGATCGAGGAGCTCGGTGCAGTAGGGGAAGAACGAGGCGGAGGGTATGCAGTCGTCCTCGATGATTATGGCCTTCTCGACGAGACCGAAGGCCCAGGTTAGACCCGAGGAGACTCGGAGCCGACAGCCCAGATTAGTCTGGGAGTAATTCCTCTGGACTTCACATTCCCAGTCAACCTCCTCGATGATCGCGCGCGCCGCTGCGCACTTCTCGGGCTCTTCCGGCCTATTGGCGCGGGGACCGTCCGCGACTACCAGGAGCTTGCTCGGTCTAGCGGCCCTGATCGTCTCGAAGACCTGCCTGGTACAGTCCGGCCGGTTGAAGATGACGAAGATAATCGGGGGCGTCGAAGTCAACGTCCCGTCCTTGCGAGCGCGCTAAGAAGAGTCAGCGGAATGCGGTTGGCTCTCACTTATTCGTCTCCTTTGTATTCATTCTCGATAGTTCCTACCCATGCCGTAGTACTCGAAGCCCTCGGCGCGCAGCCGCTCGGGATCGTAGATGTTTCGGCCATCGAACACGACGTGCTGTCGCATGGCCGACTTGGCGCGCTTCCATGATGGCCGTTGAAATTGTTTCCACTCCGTGAGGAGTACCAGCGCATCGGCGTCCTCGATGGCGTCGTACATGTTGCCGGCGTACTCGATCGAAGTTCCGAGCACCATTTTCGCCTGCTTGGTTGCCTCCGGATCGAAAGCCCGCACGGTCGCCCCCAATTCGACAAGCCTTTGCGCGACAACGAGGGAGGGCGCGGCACGCACATCGTCCGTCTGTGGTTTGAAGCTGAGCCCCCACAGCCCGATTCGCAGGCCATTCAGATCTCTCGTAGGCGACTCGGCCGCGAAACGGGTGACGATTTTGGATACGAGGACAGACTTCTGTTCGCTGTTGACGTGCTCGACGGCGTTCAAGAGGTGCATGTCCGAGCCCAGGCGGTCGGCGGTATGTAGCAGGGCCTGAACATCTTTCGGCAAGCAGGAGCCACCGTAACCTATCCCGGGGAACAAGAATTCATAGCCGATACGGTTGTCCGCCCCGATGGCCTCCCGCACCGCCGAGATATCCGCGCCTGCCTTCTCACACAGGTTCGAGATCTCATTGATGAAAGAGATTTTGGTGGCGAGGAAGCAGTTCGCCGCGTATTTCGCCAGCTCGGCGCTTCTGATGTCGATGGCGATCAGCGGATGGAAGGTGCGCAGGAACGGCTCATAGAGCTCGCGCATGAGGTTGAGCGCGCGCTGCGAGTCGCTCCCTACCACGATGCGGTCGGGGTACGTGAAGTCGGCAATCGCCTTGCCCTGCTTCAAGAATTCCGGGTTGGAGACGACGTCGAAATCGTGCTTGGTCTTCTTACTGATGATCGCCCGAACCTCGTCGGCGGTGCCGACGGGGACCGTCGACTTGTCGACGACGACCTTGTAGCGATCCATGTGCGACCCGATGTCTTCGGCCGCGGAGTAGACATGCGTGAGGTCGGCCGCCCCGCTTTCGGACATTGGAGTGGGGACGGCGATGAAGATGACGTCTCCGTGCTCGATTCCGCGTCGCTTGTCTGTGGTGAAGTCGATGAGGCCATTCTCCCGGTTCCTGGCGATGAGCTCCTCTAAGCCAGGCTCGAAGATCGGGACTCCTCCTGCGAGAAGGAGGTCAATCTTGGCCTTGTCGATATCGACGCAGAGGACGTCGTTGCCACTGTCGGCGAGGCAGGCGCCCGTGACGAGGCCGACGTAGCCCGACCCGATTACCGAGATCTTCACGATCGCCTCCTTCAGGTGCTGAACGGTCACCCCCATATTGCCGTAAGCGCCCGCGGTCCACGTGCGATTCGCTCGAGCCTCGTAAACAATCCCAAGTGGTTTTCTCTGCGTCTGTTCTAATTCGCCCGCATCCCGGCGTCTACATCGCGGCGCCAAGGCGTCCGCATAGTACTTGACGTCAGCCCGACCGCTTTGGTAATTAACGAGCAAAGCGCCCACCGGTTGGAATGTGATCAAATTGATAACTGTTGGTGCTTTGTTGGTGTTGTCGTTTGCGATCGCCGGAGCGCTACATCTTATACCCATTGTCGCGACTTGGTCCAAACACGCCGACCTCAAGTTGCGGGATCGCGCTGGTGTCATTGTTGCCGCGCAAAGCCAGCAAGTCAATCTTGTATGGCCGACCCGAAAGGGCTACGATGCGTCAGTGCCCCTACGCCTTGGTGCTCCCGCCGAAGGAAAATAATAATGGTTATGCAGTTCCGTGAAAGACAAATAGCTTTGCCGCGCTTCACCGTTCCTCCAATTCTCTTGATCCTTTCTTTGATTAACCGATTCAGAAACAAGATCGTTTTGAAGAAGTTGCTAGCCAGTGATAAAATCTGCGTTGAATTAGGTACTGCCGGGAATAATCGGCCCGGTTGGATAGGAATCGACGCGTGGGGCGGTGACATTAATCTCGATGTAACTAGGCACCCCCTTCCCTTTCCTGACAATTCTGTAGACTGCTTCTATGCGTCACATGTGTTTGAACATTTTTCGTATCCTGAACCAATGCTCTCTATTTTGAAGGAATGCCACCGCGTCTTGAAAGACGGTGGAACTTTCTCTATATGTGTCCCGAATGGTGCATTTTGGGTGGACGCCTATTTGAACGGCAAATACCCCGACAGGCCCTCTGCTGACTTTTACCAGCCCGCACTACATAATAACAGCCGAATGGATATTCTGAACTATACCGCTTATATGAATGGGGATCACAAGCATATGTTTGATGTAGAAGGCTTATTGAATATACTTTCAAAGGCTGGATTCCAAAATGTCACGCAAAGAGAATTCGATCCTGATCTAGATTTAGAAATGCATGATTGGGAAAGTATCTATGCTGCTGGAACAAAGCAGAGTTTAGCGGCCCTTCCTTCAGAGGCGGAGGGCCGTCCTTAAAACGTGCTTCGTTCTTCCGTAATGTAGCCGTTTCATGCTCCATGTTAAAAGCTTTTCTTCGTCGACTTAGGTCAGGTTAGTGGCTCTGTGTA
This sequence comes from Mycobacterium sp. E2733, assembly GCF_001667585.1. GTDB lineage: Bacteria > Actinomycetota > Actinomycetes > Mycobacteriales > Mycobacteriaceae > Mycobacterium. Next base: position 20,717 of record NZ_LZJZ01000027.1, on the reverse strand, counting down.
ATCGAGAGTGCACCTGAGACCGGCGATATCGCGGGAAGCGGGTTGGTGTCGTTTCGATGAGGGTGGGGCCTCGGTGTGTGAGGATGCAAGCTCATACACCATCGAGGGTCCGAGCCCACCGCACACCATCCACGAACGCATCTCATCAGCAGTCACGGTCGACAGCTGTCGATTACCACCAACTGACCAGCATTCCGAGCGGATTCTTCAGTGGCGGCGATCGCTCGCACGATTGCAACTTCGTCCTTTAGCCGGGTCGTATCCGGTTTCCCAGCCCGCAGAACGTCGATGAACGACCGAAGTTCGCGCGTCAGCGGAGGTTCTCCGCCATATGTGGGGAACGATGTATACCCGGAGATGCTCAGCGAAAGCTTCCTCTGTGCGGTGTCGTCGAAGGTGAGCGAATTCTCTTCTCCCAGAATTGTCATGCGATGACGCTTCAGCGGCGACATCCAGCTGACGCTAGCAATCAACGGAACGCCAGCGATCACGAATCTCGCGATTGCCGCCTGGAACCCTGATATTTCGCCGACGCCGCGGGCCTGGACGGAGCACGGGTTAGCGTCGAGGAGAGCCTGCGCCATGGAGAGACCGTGCGGAAGCCAGTCCCATGACACCGACGAGTCCTTTCGTGGATACTGATTCATTCCCTCCCAGAACACCGCCTGTACGGGTTCAACTTGAGATAAAAGGTTTTTTGCAGCCTGGAACGCCGGGTTGTGTAAATGTACGTGGCCGACGACAACGGGTGCGCCAGAACTTAGCGCCGCCTCGCGAATGCGGACCGCATCGTCCACCTTTGTAGCCATTGGTTTTTCAATAAAAGTGGGAATGGCTGCATCGATAAACGGGATGGCGACTTCGGCATGCGTCGCGGAGGGCGTCGCGATCAGAACACCGTCGGGTCGTTGGCGAGCAATGACAGCGAATTTCTTCGACTCGCCAATCAGCTCTACATCATGCATCGCCGCCAGCGTGCGGACGATGTTCGCACCCCACTTTCCCCGGCCGATTACAGCGAGTCGCATACACCCTTCCGGTAAGAATCCTGGTCTTTGGCCCAGTCAATGAATCGTCCGAGTCCGTCTCGGACATCGACCCGTGGTTGATAGTTAAGCTCTTCACTGGCTTTGGATAGATCCGGACAGCGTCGCTGGGGCTCCCCCGCCGGGTAGGTGTCCGGATAATCGATTTGCTGAAATGTCGTGCCCGGAACTAGCTTTGCGTACAACTCGGCAAGATCGATCATCGAGATTTCGTTGGCGGAATTGCCGATATTGTAGGGCTCGCCGGGACGTCCCCTGAGAAGCACCTTCAAAAATCCGGTGATTGCGTCCGTCGTGTAACAGAACGTTCGGGTTTGCAATCCGTCTCCATGTACCGGAATCGGCTCGCCGGTCAGCGCTTGATAGGTGAACATCGGAATGACGCGCCGATCATTGTGCTTCATTCCAGGCCCGAACACATTGAAGGGCCTCACGATCGTGACCGGCAAGCCGTACTTCTGGTGATAGACCGTCGCGATCGTTTCCGCCAGCCGCTTCGATTCGTCATAGCAAGCCCGAGGGCCGACGCTGGAGACGTGACCATGGTAGGTCTCGGGAGTGGGTACAAAGCGCGGATCGGGGTCACCGTAGATTTCGCTCGAACTGAAGAACAAAAAACCTTCCAGCGACGGGTTCTGGCGCCCCAACTCCAGCAGATTCTTGATGCCCGATACCGCGCTTTCGATGGTTTCGAGCGGATACTTCATATAGTAGACCGGCGAAGCCAAGCCGGCCGCATGCATGATGTAGTGAATGTCTTCGCGCACGGGCAGCGGATAGGTGACGTCGGCCCACACTTCGGCAATATTCTCGTCACGCTCGGCGGTGCTTGGATCGCCGGTAATAAAGTTATCGACCGAGAGGACGCGAACAGGGCGCTCGAGGATCGTATCGTTGAGCCGTTTGAATACTCGAAGAAAGTGCTTGCCGAGGAAACCCGCGCCTCCACTCAACAGTACGGTTTTTCCTGAAAGCAAGTCCGCATCTTCCCCGAGCCCCTGGACGATTGCCTCGGTATCGCGGCGAAGAATGAAGTGTTCAGCCATGTGGAATATCCTTCTGTTACGTCAACTCGGTGGGTGGAATGGGCTTCAGATAGCGGTACGCTCCGTCGGTCTTCTTCTTGATATCGTCGAAATACTCGTACGCAAAGACGACCAGCACGTCAGACTTGTTTTCGTCCAAGTAGCTTTTGGGCACTATCGGGATGTGTGTGCCGGGGGTGAATTTGTTCTGCTTCAAGGGGCTGTCATCGACGGTGAACGAAATTTCGCTGGGTCCGATTCCACCATAATTACATATCGTTGCCACACGCGCGGGCGAACCGTATCCAGCAACCCGCAATCCGGCTTGCTGGTACTCAGCCAGCTGATCTCTAAAGGCGGACACTTGAAGATCGACGTTGCGCCGAAACTCGTGCAAGGTTTCCTCGGTCAAACTCTTTTCTTCGCGCGCGAGGAGCTGGCGCGTCGCGTCCGAGGCAGGGTGCTGCCCCGCTCGTTGCACGAATACCTGCAAGGAGCCGCCATGCGGTGTAATCTCTCGCACGTCAGCGATGGACATGCCGTGCGCGGCAAATAGTCTTGCGAGCGATGTCAGCGAATAATAGAAGATACGGTCTAAATAGAAACGCTCGAATTGCGTCGTCTCAAGTATGGCTCCAATATATTCGACCTCTACGATGAATGTGCCGTCGTCCGTCAGCAGCCGTTTCACGGCCTCGATGAAACCGCTCGGGTTCTCGAGATGGGTGAAGACACTGCTGGCAACGATCGCATCCGCTCTTCCGTAGGACTCCTCGATCCTTTCGGCGGCTGGAAGGTCGAAAAAAGTTGTCAGCGTTTCGAAGCCTTGATCGTTGGCGATCTTTGATACGTTGATTGATGGCTCGACACCGAGCGCTTTCACACCCAGCTTCTGGAGCGGCCTGAGGAGAATCCCGTCGTTGGATCCAACATCGACGACAAAATGTGCCGACGCCAGCTGCCGGGCAAGATCCTCGAAATGCTCCACTAGGCCACGATTTACGGAAGACAGATAGTAGTAATCTTCGAACATCCTCTCCCGCGATACGATAGTACCGAGCTGCACATTCTTGCACGCGGGACAGAAGAAGACCTGCAAAGGAAAAAAGTCTTCTGCGGCAAATTCAGCCTCGGTAGGGTATTTGTTCGCGAGCGGTTGCTGACCCAGATTGAGGAATTCGGTCGCGGCGGGTTCGCCGCACAATCGACATTCCATCGTCGCAGCTGGCGGTGCAGGCATAAACAGGCTCCCCTTTGCCTCGTGTGCAGATCACTACCGATTACGTGGTGTTCGTCCATGGAATCACGATCATCTCCACGACGAGTAGTAGGGCGATAGTACGTTACTTGCAGGCTTCGCAGTCACTTTCGGGATCGCATGCCGAAAATTTCACGGCGATTCGGCCCGACCCAACCTGCCAGCCGAGGCGGCCGACATCGTCGATGAATGGCGCCCTAAGCACTGGACTCGGCGGCGCTCCGGTAGCCGCGGACCGCGACCGGGATGAAAATCGCGAACAGCACGAGCGCCCAGGCAAAAGTTAGCGCGAGGGGCCACAATAGCGGACCGCCGTGGGCAAGTCCCAACATCGCCTCGATGGGTGGCGACATCGGTTGGATGCGAACGAACGGCCGGAGCCAGTCAGGGTAGAGCATGATCGGCGTGGTACCGGGATTGAGGAACGCCAGCGCAACGGTCCCGGCCGCCAACCAGGTCATGAGGGCGACACCATTGGTGCGGATGGCAAATGCCATGATCAGCGCTGCGAACCCGACCACCACGATCGGCGGGATCAAGACATACACCAGTACGGTGGCCCAGCCGTGACTGAATCGCAGTCCCATCGCGACCCCGATGCCGGTGATTAGGATCGTTCCGATGAGAGCTCGCACCGCCTCGGCGGTCAACCGTCCGGTGAGCGCGCTCGCCCGGTGCACTGGCAGTACCCACATCCGGCTCAGCAGCCCCGAATCGCGGTCCATCGCGATGCCAAGCGAAGTGCTGAGGGCCCCAAACAAGCCCGCAAGCACCGCACACACTGGAACGAGGCTGTAAACGCTCTGGACGCCGGTGATCTTGTGCACCCGCTCATCCAGCACCACGACGTACACGAGTAGAAGGCTGACAGGGATGATCAAAGATCCCACCAGCACGGCCCGCTCACGCCGCCACTCGGTGAGGAGTCGACCGGCTTGGACCCAGCTTTCGACGATCAGCGAGCCCTGTATTCGGTGCCGCGGCATCTATTAGGTCCGCCTCTGCAGCCGCAGCGTGATCGCACCGAAGACCAGCACCATCCCGACACACCAGGCCAGGGTGGCCGCCAGATCACCGAGCGCCACATGGCCGGAGCCCAAGCCCCGCAGTGTTTCAGCGACCACAGACAGCGGCTGGTTGCGTACGTACGGGCGCAACCACGCGGGGAAGGTGCTCTCGGGTGCGATCCCCGTGGACAGCATGAACAGCAGCAGCTGGGGGACAAACAGCACGTGGCTGGTGCCCTGGGGGCTGCTGGTGCTGGAGCCGAGTGCGTCGGCGGCCAGCGCGACGGCTAGGCCCAACAGCAACGCGATGGCGACAAAGCCCAGCGCGTACACCAGTCCGCCGGTGATCCGGAATCCGAAGGCGTAACCGGCGGCGATCGCCACCGCCAGGGCGAGCGCGGCACGGAGCAGGGTCGCCACTATTCGGGCGGTCACCGGCACTGCCGCGGCGATCGGTAGCGTCCGCAACCGCTCCCCCATCCCATGCAAGTGGTCGCGTGCCGCGCGATCCGCGGTGAGCATCGCCACCAGGACCACTGCCTGAATGGCGACCGCGGGGACCAGGTACTGCGGATAGCTGATATGTCCGGTGTCGACCAGGCCGTGCAGCGCCAGGGAAAACCCGACGAGGTATCCGACGGGTGAGAAGATTTCGAACATCAGCCCGCCGTCTCGCGCAGCGGCGAGCAGGGAACGTTCGGTGAGGGCAGCTAGGGCGGTCATGGTTGCGCAACAGGCTGCTCGGTGAGGTGCAGAAATGCCTCATCGAGCGACGGTTTGCGGAGTGAGATGTCGACGAGTTCGATGCCGAGCGCATCGACCCGCCGAAACACCTCACCCAGGGAGGCCACCCCGTCTGGGGCGGGCACCGACACAAAGTTCATGTCGGCGTCGATGTCGATCCCTTCGAGCCCGGCCAGCGCCGCCGCGACCTTAGGCAGGTCGGCGGGATTGGCCGGGGTCACCTGGCAGTAGCTGGCGCCCACTCGGCGCTTAAGGGATTCGGCCGTTCCGCTGGCAATCACCCGCCCGTGGTCGATGACCACAATCGAGTCGCTCAGCACATCGGCCTCCTCTAGGTACTGCGTGGTCAGCAACACGGTGACACCCTGTAGGGCCAATGAGCTCACCAACGACCACATGGCACGGCGGCTACGTGGGTCCAGCCCGGTGGTCGGCTCGTCGAGGAAAAGCACTTTGGGCAGCACCACCAAGGCGCTGGCCAGGTCAACGCGCCGCCGCATGCCGCCGGAGTAGGTGGACACCCGCCGATTGGCCGCCTCGACGAGGCTGAACTGTTCAAGTAGCTCCTCTGCGCGAGCTTTCGCCTGCTGCCGTCGCAGGCCGCGCAGCCGGCCGAACAACACCAGGTTCTCCCGCCCGGTGAGCAATGGGTCCATCCCCGTGAACTGCCCAGCAATCCCGATGCTGGCACGCACTCGGTCGGACTGGCGAACGACGTCATATCCGCTGACCAGCGCACGGCCCGAGGTCGGGCGGATCAACGTGGACAGGATATTGATAGTAGTCGTCTTCCCTGCGCCGTTGTGGCCGAGCAGCCCACACACCGTCCCGGCGGGAACTGAAAAGCTCACGCCGTTGAGCGCAGGTGTGTTTCCCCCAAATGTCTTCGTGAGGCCGACAACCTCGATCGCCAGTGAGCTCACCAGCTGAGTATTTCATGGCGTCTGTCCGGATGTTGACGTATGGCCAGTTGACGACCTGTCGCGGACGGGGACGCCTTCGTGTGTGTCGTCAACCTCGGAGCTGAGCGCCCAAAGGTGCGCTTCATTCCTTCGCTCTACAAGATTTATTGTGCCTCAGGGTATTTCGGCCAACACCGATCAGCTGACCGTCAACTACGGGCGTTGATCAATGGAAAGCTCGCGCAATGATTGCTCGCATGACTTTGTTTGCCATCGCCACGGCGCGGGAGTCTCGGCGAACCGACAACCTCGCTTCTGTCTCGGTGAATGGGTGGGTGATGAGAGCCGGCCACCTCTTCCTCCATTTCATCGATCGCTCGTCCAGCTCTATGAGGCGGTCCGTGACGGTGGCGTCTCCGCTGTCTCGCGTCAGCACAACTGTGCCCTGGCGAAACCAGGGCACAGTGGAAAGAGACCGCAGCGTCAAAGAGTCGAAAAGGCAAGGGTTCCAGCCCGCTGAGGCAAATGAATCGAGAGTGGCTGAAAACGCCCCACGGACCCCGGCAGGTGCGTTCCGCTGACCGAAGAGCACTATCCGCTCCCGAGCATGTCGCGTGATGTTTGCGACTCGCGTTTGATCTAACTTTCCGTCAACATTGGCTAGTCCTGCGCAAATCACGAGATCAAAAGTCCGGCCCAGGTTCAGTGGGTTGCCTAAATCGCCCCGTGCGAATTCGTCGGCTTCGAGGTACTTCGGCTTTCTCTCGCCGCAGTCGACTCCTTTCACCAGGCCAGCTCCATGAGAAGCGAAATACCGCAGGTAGACGCCCGATTCACAGCCGAATTCCAGTACGGAGTCGGGGCAATAACGCTCCGCGAGATAGCGAAAGGGCGGCAGATCGATACACGATTCGAAGTTACCGCTGCGATCATTCGTGGATGGGGGCCTCAAGAGTGGCCGGGACTTCTTCTTTCGATCAGAAGCAAGCAAGAATCGAATGTCCGAATCGAGACTAGAAAGATCGGCCTCGGGGTTGAAGATTCTGTCGATCGACCTGACAACTTTTTGCAGTGAGGTGGTAGTACTCGCCGGTCGCGCAGTCAACTTCGTATAACCCGGCGCAACGGGGTCGCGAACGACGTCGCGCGGCCACTCGAAGTCCGACTTCGATAGTTGTGCATACCTGAGCGCTTCCAGCGTCAAGTCTTCAGTCGTGAACGCAGGACCACGAACAATGCGGTCATAGACCACCTTCCAATGGATCCCGTGTGCCATGTCCAGCCGATACCGATTCCGCTCTAAATTGGCGATCCATCCGACCAATATCTTGCTGGTGAACTGTTCGACGCTTCGCACAGGAAAGTGAGCTATCGTCACATCGTGCAGCTTCACTTTGCGCAATGGCAAACGCGCGTAGCTGGCCCCGTGGTTTCCCTGCTTGATGCTTACCTTCGTATCGATCTTAGGGTTAGTCACTATTACCGGCTTATACCACGGCTGCTCAACGGCCCTGCGGTGAGTGATGCTCCGTAAGGGATCCGACGAATCGCCTTCCGGGCCCGTCGGCGCCGGAATGTAGGTGCGCCAAGCGTACTGCGCCTGAGTGCCGGGGCGCAGAGCCCGCAATTGGCTATATAGAGTTTCCCGCGAGGGAGTGACGATAAATTCATCGGCATCCAGTAAGAACACGAAACGCGGCTTGAACTGCGGAACCACCTTCCGGTACACCGCAGTTACTATTTCCGCTTGAAAGTGGCCCACGACGGGATCGTCGAAAATGATGATTGGTAACCCGTCACGCTGCAAGCACACCAGGATTTCACGGGTGTCGTCGACCGAATCGTTGTCGATGATGACCATAGCGTCCATGAAGTTCAGATTGTGTCGAACAAACGCTTCTATGACATCGGCCTCGTTTTTCACCATCGCTATGCCCAGGGCTTCAATCATGCCCGCAACCTGCCCACGTTCATATCTCGTCGAGACGAGCAGCGATCAGATATTTCGGTGGCCGACAGGCGGAATCGCGGCGCCCACTTTCATGCTCGAAGGGCAATATAACGGCTGCCTCGCTCTCCATGGCTTGACGGGCGGTCTGGCACCAACGACTTTGACCCGATGTCCCCGATGCGTTACTGCACGAACGCTCGTCCGGTAGCGGACCGCCGCCTTCAGGCTGGATGCCTCACACGGGCGAACTCTTCCACAAGATCGGCGGCTCGGGTGGCGCTTTCGGCGGGTTCAGTCAAGTGGTGGGCGAAAGCACGAGCGCGAGCGGCATATTCGGGTGCCAGGATCCGGCGCAGGTCCTGGATCAACGACTCACGGGTAGTGGCCGCGAACCGCCGTGCGGTCCCGACCTTCAATCGTCTCACCGCCATTGCCCAAAAAGGCTGATCGCCCGACGTCCACCAAATCAACGTCGGGAGTCCGGCACGGAGGCCGGCGTGTGTGGTACCCGAGCCGCCGTGATGAACGACGGCACGGCAGGCAGGGAAGATCCTGCCGTAATTTGCCATGCCTACCACTTTGACGTGTTCGAATTGCGGTGCGCCGCTGGTGAAGTCACGCCCGCCGGTACAAACCAGCGCTCGCTCGCCCAGCTGCGCGCACGCGACGCCGATCATTTCCAGGGTGGCGGCCGGTGATTCGGCCGCGATGGTCCCCAGGGCGAAACAGATCGGCGGTCTTCCGGAAGCAATCCATGATGCGACCTCATCGTCATCCTCCGTGGTCAGCCCCATCGTCAGAGAACCGACAAAGGGACGCCGAGGGCCCCATTTTGTCCATTCGGCCTCCAAGTCTGGAAAGAATGCCTTGTCGTAGGCCTGGATTTCCAGCGATCCCCTTTCCGCGATCCGTCTCGCCGCAAAACGCTTCGCCTCAGGTAAGCCCAGTTCACGGCGCTGCGCATCCTCGGCCCTCTTGTTCATGCGCCAACAAAACCAGTCGTGGAATGTCAGCGCCGGACGCACTAAGGGCGATGGCACACCGGCCAAAAACTGCCCATTGGGCCGGATCGGGAAGTAATGGAGGGTGGCAAACGGGAGGTCGTACGCCTCCGCGACGCTGATAGCGAGATCCTGATAAAGCAAACCGGTGCACAGCAGGTCAGCCCCGTCGGCCAGCGAAGCCAGCGTCTCGCTCATTTCCCTCCAGGCTCGAAGGCAGGGCTCCCAAAGCTCGCGCACGAGCCTGATCGGCTCCCGGATCGTCCAGAGACTGCGGAGCATGTTCGGCCAGAAGCCGCGGAGAAATTCCTCGTCCCAAAAAGCCTGCAACTCGGGACCATAAGCATGGGCCGCAAGGCCGACCTCTTTGGCGAAATCAACGAAGTTGGGCGGCACGGCCATACAAACGTCATGCCCTCGGCGCAGTAGTTCGCTACCGAGAGCAACGGAAGGCTCGATATCGCCGCGACTCCCATAGCTCGCCAGCACCAACCTCATTCGGACATCGCCACCGACTTGTGGCGGTGCGGGCGCCGCGACCTCACTCATGTGCGGCACCATCGGTTTGGCGTCTGAGCGGCATCAAAGCCGTGCGGTTGTCGCCATTACCTGTGCCACAGCGCATAACACCCTCCCCTGGGTTCGGCCATACGGGCAGCCAACATCTAACTTTCCGTCATATGCGAAAGCCGACGCAAGGGGGTTTTGCGATATTGAGCCGGTTGGCCCGAATTGTTTAGCCGGCGACGGCTCCGGGCTCGAAGAACGGCGCCCCGTATTCGGTCACCGGCTGGAAGCCGCGTTTGCGCGCCTTTTCAGCGGCCTTGCGAATCAGCGCGTAGATGCCGACGAACGCCGCGTGATCGGTCATCACGAAGGGCGTCAGCAGCCGGTTGTGCACCAGCGAGAAGGCCACACCGCTCGCCGGGTCGGTCCAGCCGAGCGACCCGCCCAGCCCGACGTGACCGAAGCCGGGCATCACGTTCCCGATGGGCAAGCTGTGGTAGCCGAGGTGGAACGCCAACGGCATGAACAGGTTTCGGTCCGGGCGCAGGCTCCGTCGGCCATTCAGGCCGGCCACCAGCTCGCGGGACAGGAACCGGATGCCGTCGACCTCACCGCCGTTGGCGATGGCCCCGTACATCCGCGCCAGCCCGCGGGCCGTCACCACTCCGTTGGCCGCCGGCATCTCCCCATCCAGCAGAGGGGTATCGCCCTGGACCGCGGCGACCATGCCCGGGAAGTACATGGACCGGAACCCTCCGGACAGCTCGTTGGCCACCTTGCGCGTCACGAAGCTGAGGACCGGGTTTCTCACCAGGGTCTGCGGCGTGACAATCTGCGCGACGCGCGTGGGCGCCCCGGCCGGCGGGCGACCCAGATACAACCCGTCGGTGCCCAGCGGCTCGGCGAGCTCTTCCCGGATCAGCACGCGCATGCCTTTTCCGGTCACGCCCCGGGCAAGACCGGACATCAGCCAGCCGAAGGTCAGCGCGTGATAGGCCGATTTGCCCAGCAGCCGCCCCGGCGCCGCCGCGGCCAGCCGTTCTTCCATCACGACGTGGTCCAGCAGGTCTTTGGAGCTGGCGCCCCGCAGGCCGGACAGGCCGGCGGCGTGCCTCATCACTTCGCGCACGGTGAGTTTCGCCTTACCGTTGGCTGCGAACTCCGGCCAGTACTCGGCCATGGGCGCCTCGTAGTCGATCAGCCCCCGGTCGGCGAGCCGGTGAATGACGGTGGCGGCCATGCCTTTGGTCGCCGAGAACACCATCGGGGCGGTGTCGGCAGTCCAGGGCCTATGGCCGCCCCGGTCGGACCACCCGGTCCAGACGTCGACGACGGGTTGGCCGTCGAGATACACAGCCAGCGCGCCGCCGCCGAAGCGGCGGGCGGGGAACATGGTCGAAAAACTGCGAACAACGCATCCGAAATGTGAGTCCGCCGCGCCGGACACACGGTGACCTGCGTCAGGGTCATCGTGGACAGGGACCGCGCGGCGATCGACTCGGGCTTCCACCGTCACACTTTCGAATTTACTTGGATTTCACACCTCGCCGGAGCGAAATCGAATTGTTTATCTATCCGTTATTCGACGCGGCCGTTAATATTTGCTCCGCCGCCAGCGCGGGGGTCAGCTCTCCGGCCTTGACCTGGCGTTCGAGCTCGGCGCGCATCTTGCGCACCTTCGGGTTGGACAGGACCCGATCCAGCACGGTGTCGCGCACCATCTGCCACGTCCAGTCGACTTGCTGGGCGCGCCGGCGCGCCTCGAACTCACCGGTCTTGCTGAGCACCTGGCGGTGACGTTCGATGGTGTCCCACAATTCCTGCAGGCCGGTCCCCTCGGTCGCGCTCATCGTGAGAACGGGTGGCCGCCAGAGTGTTTCACGAGGGTGGATCAACCTGATCGCCGAGGACAGCTCGCGGGCGGCCATCCGCGCCTCCGCGACGTGCTCCCCGTCCGCCTTGTTCACCACCACGATGTCGGCCAGCTCCAGCGCACCCTTCTTGATGCCCTGCAGCTGATCGCCGCTGCGCGCCAGGGTCAGCAGGACGAACGTGTCGACCATGTTGGCCACGGTCACCTCGGACTGACCGACGCCGACGGTCTCGATGATGATCACGTCGAAACCGGCGGCCTCCAACAACACGACCGTCTCGCGGGTGGCCTTTGCTACGCCACCCAGGGTTCCCGACGTCGGCGACGGGCGGATGTACGCGTCCGGGTGCACCGCCAGGCGAGCCATCCGGGTCTTGTCGCCGAGGATCGATCCACCGCTACGCGTCGACGACGGGTCGACGGCCAGCACCGCCACCCGGTGGCCCTGCTCGATCAGATGCATGCCGAGGGCCTCGATGGCGGTGGACTTACCCACCCCGGGGGTCCCGGTGATGCCGATGCGGTGCGCGTTGCCCGAGTCCGGCGTCAGCGCGAGCAGCAGCTGCTGCGCCTTCTCGTGGTGGTCGGCGCGGGTGGACTCGAGCAACGTGATGGCCCGCGGCAGCGCCGCGCGGTCGCCGCCGCGAACGGCGGCGGCCAGCTCGTCGACGGTGTCGCTCTTACGGGCAGCCATCTAGTCGAGCGTGTAACCCAGCCGCTCGGCGAGCTTGTGCAGCAAGCCGATCGCGGCCTCGGCGATCACCGTCCCGGGCGGGAAGATGGCGGCGGCCCCGGCCGCATAGAGCTCGTCGAAGTCGCCGGGCGGGATAACCCCGCCGACCACGATCATGATGTCGGGCCGTCCCACCTCGGCGAGCGCGTCGCGCAGTGCCGGTACCAGTGTCAGGTGGCCGGCCGCCAGCGACGAAACGCCGACGACGTGCACGTCGTTGTCGGCGGCCTGCCGGGCCACCTCCTCGGGCGTGGAGAACAGCGAGCCGACGTCGACGTCGAAACCGAGGTCGGCGAAGGCCGTCGCGATCACCTTCTGGCCGCGGTCGTGACCGTCCTGGCCCATCTTCGCCACCAGAATCCTGGGCCGGCGGCCGTCGGCCTCGGCGAACTTCTCGACTAGTTCGGTGGCGGTTGCGATGTTCTGGGCCTTTCCGGCTTCGTCGCGGTAGACGCCGGCGATGGTGCGAATCTCCGCCTGGTGCCGGCCGTATACCTTTTCCAGCGCGTCGGAGATCTCCCCGACCGTGGCCCTGGCCCGGGCGGCGTTGATCGCCAGCGCCAGCAGATTATTACCCAACCCGTCTTCGCCGGCGCGACCATGCGCGGCCGCGGCCCGCGACAGTTCGGCGAGCGCGGCGTCGACCGCGGCCTGGTCGCGGCCGGCCCGCAGCTCTTCGAGTTTGGCCAGCTGCTCGGCGCGCACCCGGCTGTTCTCGACCTTGAGGACCTCGACCTCTTGGTCCTCTTCGACCTGGTACTTGTTGACGCCGATCACCGGCTGGATTCCGGAGTCGATGCGCGCCTGGGTCCGCGCGGCGGCCTCTTCGATGCGCAGCTTCGGGATGCCCTCGTTGATGGCCTGGGCCATGCCGCCGTGCTCGGCCACCTCGGCGATGTGCGCCCGGGCCCGCTGCGCGAGCTGGTGGGTCAGCCACTCCACGTAATACGAGCCGCCCCACGGGTCGATGGGCCGCGTGGTGCCCGACTCCTGCTGCAGCAGCAACTGCGTGTTCCGCGCGATCCGCGCGGAGAAGTCCGTCGGCAGCGCCAGCGCCTCGTCGAGGGCGTTGGTGTGCAGCGACTGGGTGTGCCCCTGGGTCGCGGCCATCGCCTCGATACAGGTGCGCGCGACGTTGTTGAAGGCGTCCTGGGCGGTCAGCGACCAGCCGGAGGTCTGCGAATGTGTGCGCAGCGACAGCGATTTGGGGTTTTTCGGATTGAACTGGGCGACCAGCTCGCTCCACAGCAGCCGGCCCGCACGCAGCTTGGCGACCTCCATGAAGAAGTTCATCCCGATGCCCCAGAAGAAGGACAGCCGCGGCGCGAACTTGTCGATGTCCAGGTCGGCGTCCAGGCCCGCCTTGATGTAGTCGACGCCGTCGGCCAGCGTGTAGGCCAGCTCCAAATCGGCTGTGGCCCCGGCCTCTTGGATGTGATAGCCGGAGATCGAGATGGAGTTGAACTTCGGCATCTTCGTGCTGGTGTAGCCGAAGATGTCGGAGATGATGCGCATCGACGGCTTGGGCGGATAGATGTAGGTGTTGCGCACCATGAATTCTTTGAGGATGTCGTTCTGGATGGTGCCCGCCAGCTTCTCCGGCGGCACGCCCTGCTCCTCGGCGGCCACCACGTACAGCGCCAGGATCGGCAGCACGGCGCCGTTCATCGTCATCGACACGCTTACGGTCGACAGATCGATGCCGTCGAACAGCTGACGCATGTCGAGGATGGAATCGATTGCCACGCCGGCCATTCCAACGTCACCCTGGACGCGGGGATGGTCGGAGTCGTAGCCGCGGTGGGTGGCCAGGTCGAAGGCCACCGACAGGCCCTTCTGGCCGGCCGCCAGGTTGCGGCGGTAGAACGCATTCGACTCCGCCGCGGTGGAGAACCCCGCGTACTGGCGGATGGTCCACGGCTGGTTGACGTACATCGTGGGGTACGGGCCGCGGAGGAAGGGCGGTTCGCCGGGGAAACTGTTCAGCGGGTAACCGCCGGCCACCGCGGCGGCCCGGTCGGCGCCGATGTACACCGGTTTGACGGCGATGTCCTCCGGCGTGTGCCACTCGAGCTGATCGGGCGTGTACCAGTGCGCCGCCGCGGCGGCCGCGACGTGCTTTTCGACGGCGGCTTCGGTGGGCGGCGGCAGCGGGCGGTCGCCATTCAGCGGGACGTCGGCGAAGTTACCGATCACGGGTGCGGTTGTGGTCATTGCGGTTACGCTCCCAGTCGAGTGAGCAGGTTCGAAAGGGCCTCGACCGCATCGATTTTCGCGGTCAGGAATTCGTCGGGCCGGTGCTCGGCATCACCCACGGCCTTCTCCGGTCCGGCCAGGTAGACCCGCGATACCCCGGCGGCCCGGGCCGCCTCGACGATCGCAGCGGCCTCCTCCCCGTAGCGCTTGTCGGTGCCGCAGATGACCGCCGCGCCAGGTGACCCCGCGTCGGCGACGGCCTTGGCGACACCGGCGGCGTCGACCGTGCCCGGGTTGACGGCTTCGATGCCGCCCGACGCCAGCAGGTTGGCGGCGAACGTGGCGCGAATGTTGTGCTCGGCCAGCGGGCCCAATGGCAGCAACAGCGCCTGCGGACGGGCGCCGGTGCGGGCCAGGAAGGCATCGGAGCGATCACGCAACGCCTCGAAAGCGGCGGCATAACGCTGCAGGTTGCCGGCGGCCAGCGGCGAGCTCGGCGAATCATCATGCGGCAGAGCCGGTTCGGTGAGATTCGGGAATTCGCTGACACCGGTGATCGCGGTGCGACGGTGCGCGATGTCGTCGGCCCGTCGCGCGGCCACCTCGGCGATCTGGCCGGCGACGTAGTCGCGCGCCTCGACGAACCCGCCGCGCGCCTCGATGGCCTGGAAGTGCTCCCAGGCCCGTTCCGCGAGCCGGGCGGTCAGATCCTCGACGAACCACGAGCCGCCGGCCGGATCCAGCACCCGGCCGACGTGCGATTCCTCCAGGAGCAGCAGCTGGGTGTTGCGGGCGATCCGGCGCGCGAAGCTTCTCGCCGTGCCGGGGAAGCCGCCCGGGATCGCCACGTCGAACGGCAGCACCAGCACCGTGTCGGCCCCGCCGACGCCCGCGCCGAAGGCGGCCAGGGTGCAGCGCAGCATGTTCACCCACGGGTCGCGTTGGGTCATCATGGGCAGCGACGTTTCGGCGTGCACGGTGACTGCGCCGCCGTCCGGGTCGCCGACGACCTCCGCGACCCGCGCCCACAGGCGACGCACCGCGCGCATCTTGGCGAGCGTCCCGAACTGGTCGTCGTCGGCGGCCAGCCGGAAACTGATCTGCCGCAACGCCTCGCCGACCGACATGCCCGACTCGGTGAGCCCGCGAAGATAGGCCACCCCGGCGGCCACGGTGCCGGCCAGCTCCCACGTCGCGCTGCCGCCCCGGTTGTGGAAGGCGGGCCCGTCGACGGTGATCGCACGCACGCCGCGCTCTCGGGCCGCCCGCTTGGCGACCGCGACAACCTCGTCGAGCGCGGGCCCGGGACGATCGCTCAGCGTCGCGGTGAGGGGGTCGCCGCCCAGGTCGATCGAAAGTATCTCGCGCTGGTCAGGTTCGACGCCGGCCGCCAACGCCAACATGACGTCGGCGGCGGCGGCATAGCCCGCGCCCGCGTCGACGATGACCGGCGCCATGCTCAGGTGCACGCCCTGCAGGGCAGCCTCGAGCTGGTCGACGGTCACGCCGGACTCGCCAACCCGCAGCACCAGGGCGCTGGCCCCGTTGCCGAGCGCGTCGAGGACCGCCGAATTGACGTCCTCGGCCGCTACCCCGGCGACGCGATCGGCGGGAAACGCCTCGGCCACCTTCCAGCCGGACTTGACGTCGCGCAACGCGTCGGCGCCCCGCACGAAGGGCCACTCGCCGGGCAACGGCGGTTCCGGCAGCTCGTCCAGCGCCGTGTATAGCGCCCGGACCGCGATGCCGTCGTAGGTCGGAGTTTCCAGCAGCCGCTCGGGCTGGTCCCCGAGCTCCTCGGGGTCCTTCCGGGTGCTTTTCGATAGCACGCCGGCGACCGCACTGCGCCAACGCCCGCGAACCTGTTCTAGTTCGGCGAGCCCGGGTACATCAATGGACACCGATTGCTCCCTTTTTCCCAGCAAATGGGGCCTGCGACTTACTAATGAGGCTAATTGATCGAGCCTGTCGGCAGAAAACCGCGCGACGTGACCAGCACGGCAGGCCGGTGATGAAACGCCAGCCTCGAGAAACGAGTTATTCACCTGCGCCCCGTAACCTTTACAGGCGTGACGGCTTCCGCCACCTGCAAAATCGACCGGACCCTGCGCGACCTCGGCGGCGCGCTGGGCGCGGCCGCGCGTCTGCTGTCGCGGCCCCGGGCGATCGCCATAGTGGTCGGTATCACACTCCTGATCGCGGCCGCCTCATGGCTGCCGCTGCCCACCCCGGTGCAGATGCGCGATTGGGCGGAGTCGGTCGGCCCCTGGTTCCCGCTGGCGTTCCTGGCCGCGCACATCGTGGCCACCGTGGTGCCGGTTCCGCGAACGGCGTTCACCCTGGCCGCCGGGCTGCTGTTCGGGCCGCTGACGGGTGTGGCGATCGCGGTGGGTGCCAGCACCGCGAGCGCGGTGATCGCGATGCTGCTGGTGCGCGCGGCCGGGTGGCGGCTGAACCGCCTGGTTCGCCACCGGTCGATCCACACGGTGGACGAGCGCTTGCGGCAACGGGGCTGGCTGGCCATCTTGTCGCTGCGACTGATTCCCGCCGTGCCGTTTTCGGCGATCAACTACGCCGCAGGCGCGTCTACGGTGCGCCTGCGGCCGTACTCGCTGGCGACGCTGGCCGGCCTGCTGCCCGGCACCGCCGCCGTGGTGATCCTCGGCGACGCCCTCGCCGGTCACCCCAACTCGCTGCTCTACCTCGTGTCGCTGTGCACGGCGACCCTGGGCCTGACGGGCTTGGTCATCGAGATTCGCCACCACCGCCGGCACCATCGCCGCGCGCACAGCTCCGTCGGCGACCAGTCCTCCCCCGAGCCGGCTACCGTCAGCTGATCTCCTGCAGCGGATTTGACCAATCGCCCCGGCCGCCGGGCCGAAGCTGGCAAGCTGGAACGCAGATTTACCGGCATCGCTCGAAGGGGGGGTGTTGGCCGGAACCCAAGTGCCGTACCCGCCGCGGTCCAAGATGCATTCCGCGCTGTTGGTCATCGCGTCGCTCTTCTGCGCCACCGCCTTCATCACCGCTGTCTACATGCTGCCGAGGAACACCAACCCGGCCCACGAGACCAGCCCGCCGCCGCTCCTATCGCCGATCGATCTGCCCGCGTCGAGCGCGGTCGGCCCCGGCGCGGGCATCTACGTCCAGTACGCCGACGGGTCGGGCGGGATGGGTTGCACCGCAGGGTTTTTGGTACGCACCAGCACCGGTCAGACCGGTGTCCTCACAGCCGGCCACTGCAACCGCCCCGGCGGGGCCAGCACGGTGACGATGAACTTCGCCGGCATCCTCCCGTACGCGAC
The DNA here is from genome assembly GCF_001667585.1 of Mycobacterium sp. E2733. Classification (GTDB taxonomy): domain Bacteria; phylum Actinomycetota; class Actinomycetes; order Mycobacteriales; family Mycobacteriaceae; genus Mycobacterium. The sequence goes on along the minus strand of NZ_LZJZ01000027.1, from coordinate 3,169 downwards.
GCTGGGCACGTTCAGCCAGACGGTCAGCGAGGGAGTCCACAACGAACAGCACGACATCGGCCTCATCGTGCTCAACGGCGACAACGTTCCCCAGAACCCGGCCATCGGAGACTCCTTGCCGGTCTCCGGCGTCGCCACCAACTTGCGGCCCGGCCAGGAACTCTGCAAATTCGGCATGGGCTCGGGCGAAGCCACCTGCGGTCCGATCACGGAAGTCACCGGCAGCAAGGTGGTGTTCATGGCGCCCGGCCGGTGCGGCGATTCCGGCGGCCCCGTCTATCTCAATGAGAGCGACGGCACCGTTCGCGCCGTCGGCATCCTGATCCGCGGGGGTGACCCCGGCAAGCCCAAGCCCGGGTGTGCGGCCCCCGCGAAGTTCTCGGTCGCCGAACTGATCCAGCCGTGGCTGGACAGGTGGCGTCTCACCGCGGTGACCGCGGCCGCCGCGCCGGGCTGACGCTTCACTCCCCCGGCGGCACCGGCAACCTGAGCCGGAACTCGGCGCCGCCGTCGTGCGGCACACACACCAGCTCGCCTCCGTGCGCGCGCGCCAGCGCCCGGGCGATCGGCAGGCCCAGCCCGGCACCGCCGTGATCGCGAGCGCGCCCGGCGTCCAGCCGCACCAGCCGCTCGAAGATCCGCTCCCGCTCGTCGTCGGGAATGCCGGGCCCGCTGTCGACGACGGCCACCTCCGCGGCGCCTTCGTGCATGCGGACGTCGATCGTGATGGCGCCTCCGGGCGGCGTGTAGCGGCGCGCGTTGTCGAGCAGATTCGACAGGATCTGCGCAAGTCGGGTGGGGTCCGCGTTGACAGTCAGCTCGGCCGGCCCCGTGCGCCGGACGATGAGTTGCGGCGCCAGCATGGCGGCCCGGTCGGCTTCGGCATCCGCGATCGCGGCCAGGTCAACATCATGGGTGTCCAGCGGCAGCCCTGCGTCGATGCGACTCAGATCAAGCATGTCCGAGACAAGCCGGCCGGCGCGGCGCGCGTCCGACAGCAACAGGCTGGCCCGGCGATATTGGGCGCCTGCCCCGTCGTCGTCCTGCTGCTGCGAGGCGCTGTTGGCGAGCTGCTCGGCGGCGACCTGGATCCCGGCGATCGGGGTGCGCAGCTCGTGGGCGGCGTCCACCAGGAAGCGCCGGGTTGCCGTCTCGGCGCGCTGGGCCGCGTCCGCGGCCCGCTGCGCCCGGCGCTCGGACGCCTCCAACGCGTCCAGCATTCCGTCGAAAGCTACTGCAGCGCGGCCCAATTCGGTATCCGCCCGGTCGGGGCGCAGCCGTCGCCCGCGATCACCGGTCCTGATGTCGTTGGCCAGCGCCGTCAGCCGATCCAGCGGGCGCAACGCCACCCGGCTGACGGCCACCAGCAGCAGCGCGGCGACCACCAGCGTCGCCACGCCCGCCCCGATCATCAGCAGACGCAGCTGGTGCGTCACCTGTGTGGTTTGCGTCGTGTCGGCGACCAGGATCACCCGGGCGCCATCCGGCAACGGGCGCACCACGGCCGTCGCGGTGGCGTCCGGCGGGAGCGGTGGGGGCGGCGGATGCGGCCAGGGCGGCACGCCGGGCGGCGGCGCGAACCCGAAACCTCCCATGGGCCCGCCCATCGGCGGGGGAGGCGGCCCATGCTGCAGCGCCATCGGGGGTGGCCCGGGCGGTAGCGGCGGCCCGGGCGGTGGCGGCGGCCCCGGCGGACCCGCGCTGATGATCCAGGCGAAGGCGATCGCCGCGATGGTGCCGGCCGCGCCGACCAGCGCGCCCGCCAAGCCGACGCCGGCCACCACGCCGCTGGAATGGCGGCGGGGCTCGCGTGGGTGATGGGCGGGCGGCGGCGGCGGGGGCGGACGGGTGTCGATGTCGTCGTTTGTGGTCATGACACCGGACGCTAGGAGCCGGAACTGAAGTGGACCTGAAGAAACTATGGTCCCGTGAGTCACTCCTGTCGCCCGCGGAGGTGAGCGACGTGTTGCCCACCTCACAGCGACAATGTGGGGACGCTACCCCGGGAGCGGGCTTTGTCGCTGTGAGGCGGGCACTTCGTCGCATACCTGCGTTCTTGCGACTAGTGGGGCTGCCGTGGCGGAAGGTCCATGCGACCGCTTCAGGTTGGTTTCAGAACCGGCGCCGACAATGGGAGCCATGACGAACGCCGGCCACTTCAGCGTCGGCGCGCCCCGGGTTTTGGTGGTCGAAGACTCCGAGACGATTCGCGAAATGGTCAGCGAGGCGCTCACCGACGTCGGCTATCACACCGTCGGCCGCTCTGACGGCAACGGGCTGGAAGAGGCGCTGGACGGGTTGCGGCCGGACCTGGTGGTGCTCGACGTCATGCTTCCGGGCCGCGACGGCTTCGACCTGATCGACGTCATCCGCGACTGGGGCGACGTCGGGATCGTCTTGATCACGGCCCGCGACGGCCTGGACGATCGGCTGCGCGGCCTCGACGGCGGGGCCGACGACTACGTGATCAAACCGTTCGAGCTGGCCGAACTGGTGTCACGGGTCGGGGCGGTGTTGCGCCGGCGCGGACGGCTGCCGCAAGTCGTTCAGCTCGGCGACCTGATGCTCGACGCCGAGGCCGGGGTGGCCGCGCGCAACGGTCGTCGCCTCGACCTGACCGCAACCGAGCTGCGGCTGCTGGCCTTCCTCGTGGAGCAACGCGGCCGCATCGTCAGTGCCGGCCAAATCCTGAACGCCGTGTGGGGGTACGACGCCTACGACCCCAACCTGGTCCAGGTGCACGTGAGCGGCTTGCGGCGCAAGCTCGAAGCCCACGGGCCGCGGATACTGCACACCGTGCGTGGCATCGGCTACCGGCTGCAAGCCCGGCGATCATGACGACTCGGACTCCGTCCCTGCAACGCCGGGTGACGCTGGTGGTGGTGGCCCTGCTGGCCCTGCTCTTGGTGGTCCTCGGCGTCACCATCGACGTCACCCTGGGAGTCATCGCCCGCGGGAATCTGCACGACCGGCTGCTCGCGGCGGCGTCGCGCGCCGAGGCGCTGGACGCCGCGCACACCTCGCCCGATCTGCTGGCCGCCGAACTCAACGGCGGCGGGGTGCGCGCGCTGCTGGTCACCGCCGACGGCGCCACCTACGGCGATCGCGGCATCAGTCCGGACACCGTCGCCGGCCCGGTGGCCCCGCCGCCGAAGTGCTCGCGGTCGGG
>NZ_LZJZ01000026.1 GCF_001667585.1 Mycobacterium sp. E2733 | reverse complement strand
GCCAACCCAATGCAGTTCTTCTGCAGCATGATTCAGGCGGGTAGCCGGCTGGGCTATCAAGAGTCCGCCGAACTGTGTGCGCAATACCTGGCGCCGATCCTCGATGCGATCAAGTTCAACTACCTGCCGTTCGGGCTCAACCTGTTCAGCACCGCCGAGGCGCTACCCAAGGAAATCGCCTACTCCGAGCCGCGGCTGCAGCCGCCGAACGGATACAAAGACACCACGGTGCCCGGAATCTGGGTGCCCGATACCCCGTTCTCGCATCGCAATACCCAGCCCGGCTGGGTGGTCGCGCCGGGCATGCAGGGCACCCAGGTGGGACCGATCACGGGCGGCCTGTTGACCCCCGAATCCCTGGCCGAACTGATGGGCGGCCCGGACGCCGGGCCCCCACCCCCGGGGCTGCAGACCCCGCCCGGGCCGCCGAACGCCTACGACGAGTACCCGGTGTTGCCACCGATCGGCCTGCAGGCCCCGCAGGTGCCGATCCCGCCACCGCCACCCGCGCCGGGTGTCATTCCGGGTCCGGTCGCGCCGACCCCGGCGCCGGTGGCCGCCGCGACGGGAGCGGGATCATGAACGCATTGCGCGCCTTGGCTATTCGGGCTCGATACCGGGCGCGGCAGGGTACGGCATTACTGGTTGCTGTCGTGGTGCTGACGTCGTGTGCGAAGTGGCACGGAATCGCGAATGTGCCGATGCCCGGGGGCCCGGGCTCCGGGCCCGGCTCTTACACCGTCTACGTGCAGATGCCCGACACGCTGGCCCTCAACGACAACAGCCGGGTGCGGGTGGCCGACGTGTTCGTCGGCACGGTCCGCGCGATCCAACTGAAGAACTGGATCGCGACGCTGACGCTCCGGCTGGGCAAGAACGTCAAGTTACCCAAGAACGCGACCGCCAAGATCGGGCAGACCAGCCTGCTTGGTTCGCAACATGTGGAGCTCGCGGCGCCACCCAACCCGTCCCCGGAGCTACTGAAGGACGGCGACACCATCCCGCTGAAGAATGCGTCCACCTACCCCACGACCGAGCAGACGCTCGCAAGTCTTGCCATCGTGCTGCGCGGCGGAGGCATCCCGAACCTCGAAGTGCTGCAGAACGAGGTCTACAACATAGTGAACGGGCGGGCCGAGCAGATCCGTGCCTTCCTCGGCAAGCTGGACACCTTCACCGCCCGCCTCAATGAGCAACGCGCTGACATCACCCGAGCCATCGATTCGACCAACCGGCTACTGGCATACGTGGGTCCCCGCTCGGACGTCCTGGATCGGGTCCTCACCGAATTCCCGCCACTGCTCAAGCATTTCGCCGACAAGCAGAACCTCCTGATCGACGCGGTCGACGCGACGGGACGGCTCAGCCAGCTCGCCGACCAATACCTGTCGGCCTCGCGGGAGGACCTGCACCAGGATCTGTTGTCGCTGCAGTGCCCGTTGCGGGAACTCGGCCGTGGCTCTCCCTATCTGATTCGCGCCCTGAAGCTCATCCTCGTCCGGCCGTTCGACATCGACGCCGTGCCCAAGGCGTTCCGCGGCGACTATTTCAACTTGTCTCTGACGGTCGACCTGACCATGAGCGCCGTCGACAACGCGGTCCTCACCGGGACAGGGTTCTCCGGAGCACTGCGCGCGCTCGAGCAATCGTGGGGTCGCGACCCCGAATCGATGATTCCCGACGTCCGCTACACGCCGAACCCCAACGACGCCCCGGGCGGCCCGCTGGTGGAAAGGGCGGATAGGCAATGCTGACCCGCTTCATCAAGCGCCAGCTGGTCATGTTCACCATCCTGACCGCGATCACAGCGGTTGCGCTGGGCTGGTACTACTTGCAGATTCCCGCTGCGGCCGGGATCGGCCAGTACACGCTGAAGGCGGACCTACCCGCGTCGGGCGGTCTGTACAAGACGGCCAACGTGACTTATCGCGGGGAAACGATCGGCACGGTCACCGCTGTCGAGCCGACCGCGACGGGCGCGCGGGTGACGATGAGCATCGGCGACCGCTACAGGATCCCGATTGACGCGTCCGCGAACGTGCATTCGGTGTCGGCAGTCGGTGAGCAGTATCTGGACCTGGTGTCGGTAGGTAACCCGCGCCAATACTTCTCGCCGGGTCAGACCATCAGCAAGGGCACGGTGCCCACCGAGATCGGGCCTGCGCTGGACGCCGCCAACCGGGGGCTGGCCGCGCTGCCCAAGGACAAGATCGCCTCGCTGCTCGACGAAACAGCCCAAGCCGTGGGCGGATTGGGCCCAGCGCTGCAGCGGCTGGTCGACGCGACGCAGGCGATCGCCGGTGACTTCAAGACCAACATCACCGATATCAACGACATCGTCCAAAACTCCGGACCGATCATCGACAGCCAGGTCAACTCCGGCGACTCCATCGAGCGCTGGTCGCACAACCTGAGCATCCTGGCCGCGCAGAGCGCGGAAAACGACCAGCACGTGCAAAGCATCCTGGTCCAGGGGGCGCCGACCGCCGATCAGGTCAACGAGGTGTTCAGCGACATCCGAGAGTCGCTTCCGCAGACACTGGCGAACCTCGAAATCGTGCTGGAAATGCTCAAGCGCTATCACAAGGGCGTCGAGCAACTACTGGTGGCGTATCCGCAGGGAGCCTCCGAAGGCCAGACGGTCACGTCGGCGTTCCCGGGGTACGCGTCGCTCGGGACCTCGCTGACGATCAACCAGCCCCCGCCGTGTCTGACCGGGTTTCTCCCGGCGTCCCAGTGGCGGTCGCCCGCGGATACCAGTTTGGCGCCGATGCCGTCCGGAACGTATTGCAAGATCCCGCAGGACACTCCGGCCAACGCGGTGCGCGGTGCCCGCAACCTTCCGTGTGTCGATGTGCCCGGTAAACGCGCTGCGACACCGCGAGAGTGCCGCGACCCCAAACCGTACGTTCCGTTGGGAACCAACCCGTGGTACGGCGACCCCAACCAGATCGTGACCTGCCCGGCGCCCGCGGCGCGCTGCGACCAGCCGGTGAAACCCGGGTTGGTGATACCCGCGCCGTCGGTCAACAACGGCCTCAACCCGGCGCCCTCCGACCGGGTGGCGGGCACGCCGCCCCCGACCAGCGATCCACTGCAACGGCCGGGATCGGGAACCGTCGAATGCAATGGGCAGCAACCGAATCCCTGCGTCTACACGCCCAGCGGTCCTCCCCCGGCCGTTTACCTCCCCCAGAGCGGCGAACTGGTGGGACCCGACGGTGTGAAGTACGCAGTCGAGAATTCGGGCAAAACGGGAGACGACGGCTGGAAGGACATGCTGGCGCCGCCGGCCAGCCGATGAAGGGAATGGAGCGAAATGCGGGAAGCGATTGGCCTGGGCCAACTTCGGAGTGACGCCTGTACGTATCTCGAACGGGTTGCCGCCGGGGAGACGATCGACGTCGTCCGTCGCGGCAAGCTAGTCGCGCGGATCGTGCCCGTCGGTGACTGGAGGGCGGCCCCGATCCCGGCGAGGTCTGTGAAACTCGCGACCCCGGACGCCGGCGGGTGGGTCGGGCTTGACGAACTTCGAACACGAGCCGGACGGTGCTTCGACCGGGTGGCGGCCGGGGAGACGATCAGCGTCGTTCGCGGCGGCAGATTACTGGCGCAGATCGTTTCCGCCGGTGACGCGGAGAGAACCCCGGCACCGGTGGATGCCGGCGCGGGGATCGAGCTTGACGAATTGCGAAAGCGTGCGGGCCGCTACTTCGACGAGGTCGCGGCGGGCCAGACGATTGACGTCATCCGTGGCGGCAAGCTGGTTGCCCGCATCGTGTCGGTCGCCTAGGAACAACGGTCGCTGCTCTTCCCCGCAATGCACGGAAGCTTTGCGGCGGCCGCGGCGTTACGGGTCATGTGACCGCGACGGGCTTCCACGAGGGCGAGACGGCAACGCAGCGCCGAGCGGGCGTCGAAGCCGAGGCCAGGCGGCTCGAGGGCATGCTCGACTCGTCGGGCCTGTCTGAAGGCGCCGCAAAATTTCTCGCGGCACAGCGGTTCGCCGCGCTGACCGGGCGCGACGACGCCGGGGGTTTGTGGATCTCGCCGTTGACCGCACCGCCGGGTTTCCTCCACGGCGAGCATGACACCTTGCGGGTGTCGACCTTGCCCCGCGACGGCGATCCCCTGCACAAAATCCCCGCCGGTCAACAGGTCGGACTGATCGCCATCGACTTCGCCACCCGCCGCAGGCTACGGGTCAACGGCGAGCTCGTCAGTGCCGACCACGGGATGATGATCGTCCGGGTCGACCAGTCATTTGGCAACTGTCCCAAGTACATTCACCGCCGCACCATCGACGTGCCCACTCTTGCCGCCCCTCGTTCGGTACCGGCCAGACGCGCGACCCTTTTGGACGCGCCCGATCAAGCATTGATTGCGCGGTCCGACACGTTCTTCCTGGGCACCAGCCATCCCACCCGTGGTAGCGATGCGTCACATCGCGGAGGTCCACCGGGATTCGTCCGAGTCGACTCCCCAGACCGACTGTGGTGGCCGGATTTCCCGGGGAACAACATGTTCAACAGCTATGGCAACCTGGCGGTCGAGGACGAAGCCGCTCTGCTGTTCATCGATTTCGAGACCGGCTCGGCCTTGCACATAAGGGGCACGGCACACGTGCGGTGGACCTCCCGGGGCGCGGCCGGTGACGACGGCGGAGTGGGTCGAAACGTCGCGTTCTCGGTCGATGCCGTCGTCCGCTAGCCCTCGAAGAGGTCTTCGTCAGGTAGGGGGCGTTGGCAGATGGCGTGCGCCTCGTCGACGCTGAGGCCGAACAACCGCAGGACGTTTTCGGTGACGGCGTCGGCGGCACGCTCGTCGTCGCGATCGGGGTCATCGCGCAACAGGTTTCCGAGGCCCAGCAGCGCTCCCCCTGCCATCGCGAGGGCTAACTCCGGGTCGTCGACGTCAAACCGCCCGGCCGCCACGCCGGCTTTGATGTCGCGCAGTGCGCGCGGTGCCAGACCGCGTTCCGACGACAACAATTCCAGTCCGTTGGCCAACAAAATTCGGCTCTCCTGCGGATGCCGACGAAACAGCCGGCCAGTCAGCCGGAAACTGGTGGCGAAGGTTTCGGCGGGGTCCTGGATGGATTCGGTGAGCCGGTCCAGCATCGACCCGTAGGCGTCGAGCACGTCGGCGACCGCCGCCTCGAACAGCTGCTCCTTGCTGTCGAAGTGGTTGTAGAAGGACCCCATCCCGACATCGGCGGCCTGGGTGATCTCCAGGACCGGGACGTTGACCTTGCCCTCCGCGATCAGCCGCTGCGCGGCTTTGACCAGGGCAGCCCGGGTGCGCCGCTTACGCCGCTCCAGCCTGGTCGGCTCTGCCATCGCGCTCATTCACAGCAGTATGCATCAGTTATGAGGATTCCGTCAGACCCTTGACTGAACGTTCTCTCGTATGTGACGATTTCGTCAGTTAGTAGGGAGTGGTCATGGATTTGACGGAGAGCGCCCGCCGGCAGGCTCACAGCGAGCAGCCGGCGCGGCCCGGCGAGCACCCCGGGCGGTCGCGCAGCCCGGTGATCAAAGTCGCCGACATTGCGTGGTTGGAGTTCGAACGCCCGGACCTGACGCGGGCCGATGGGTTCGCCCGGGCGTTCGGCTTTCACACGGCACAACACGGCCCGGACGGGCTGCAGTTGCGCGGAACGTGGGCGGGCGCTCCGTGCGTCATCGTGCGCCGCGGCCGGCGAAACCGCTTCGCCGGTGCGGCATTTCGCGCGTGCGACGAGGCCGATGTGCTCCGGCTGGCGGACGCCGTGGGCGCATCCGCGCGACCGCTGCCGGAATCCATCGGCGGGGTGTCGGTCGAGTTGGTGGACCCCAGCGGCATGGCGGTCCGCGTCGTCGCCGGATTGCACGAACTCCCGGGGCTGCCGGACCAACAGCCCCAAACCTTCAATTTCGGAAACGACGTGCGGCGCGCCAACGCCGCCCAGCGTCCGCCACGGGAGCCCGCGCGGGTGCAACGCCTGGGCCACCTGGTCGTGCAGTCGACCAAGTACCTCGAGACGCTGAACTGGTATCTGGACAACCTGGGCATGATCGTCAGCGACTTCTTGTACTTCCCCGGCCAGCGCGACCGAGGGCCGACCATGAGTTTCATCCGATGCGACCGCGGGTCGACACCGGCCGACCACCACACCTTGGCGATGGCCCTGGGTCCGGCGAACCGCTACGTCCATTCCGCGTATCAGGTCAACGATCTCGATGCGCTGGCCGCCGGCGGCGAATACCTGGCCGCGCGGGGTTATTCCCGGTCCTGGGGAATCGGCAGGCACATCCAGGGTAGTCAGATCTTTGACTACTGGCGCGATCCCGCTGGTTACCTGTTCGAGCATTTCACCGATGGGGACCTGTTCGACAACACGCTGGACCCGGGCTGGGCGCCCTTCACCGCGTCCGGACTGGCCCAGTGGGGGCCACCGGCCACCAGAGATTTCCTCGGAATCGACGCGAAATCGGCTCGGCGCGAATTGGTTTCGATGGTCACCGCGCTCCGCGCGGACAACGAGTTCGATGTCAACCGCTTGGTCGGCCTACTGAAAGTTCCCACCTCATGACCCTTTCCGTGCTGCACACCGCCTCCGAAACCGGCCATGGTTGGTGGCTTAAGACCGCCAACGGCGCAGTCAAGATCGACACCACGGCCGCCAGCACCGCGGCGCTGCTGGCCGACCGGACTGCCATCGAGAGCGCGACCAACAGCACCGAGACGGTCGCCGTCGACGCCCTCAAGTTGGTCTCACCGGTGACCCGGCCGTGCCGAGTCATCGCTCAGATGACCAATTACGAGTCGCACGTCAGAGACGCCGGCATGGATCCGGCATCCATCCCCCTCACGTTCTTCCGCAAAGCGTCGGCGTCCATCACCGGGCCTTTCGACGACATCGTCAAACCGCAGCACGTCAGGCTGCTGGACTACGAGGTGGAGATCGGCCTGGTCATCGGCCGTGCGATTGCGATCGGCACCACCATCTCCGAGGACAACCTGGGCGATTTCATCGCCGGATTGGTTGTCACCAACGACGTCTCCGCTCGGGACATCCAACTTCCGCAAACACAGTTCTACGAGGCCAAGTCGTATCCGACGTTCACACCGGTCGGCCCGGAGCTGGTGCTACTTAACGCCAATGAGCTCAAGCGCTTCGGCGATCTACGCTTGCGCCTGCGTGTCAACGGTCAGGAGCGGCAAAACGCCCTCGTAGAGGGCGACATGCTGTATCGGCCACTGGAGGGGCTGCAGTCGCTCACCCAGTTCCAGGAACTCGCCCCGGGCGACCTGGTGCTCACCGGCACGCCGGCGGGCACCGCGCTGAGCGCCCCACCGAAGCCCGTGCAGCTCGTGGGAAACCTGTTGCCGCCCAGCCTGAAATGGAAGATGTTCTTCTCGCGCCAGGCCGCCAACCAGAATTACCTGCACGACGGCGATGTCGTCGAGGCGTCGGTGGCCACCGACGACGGGGCCATCGATCTCGGAACACAGCGCACCGCAGTCCGATTCGCGTGACTACTGCGTCCACTCGCCGGGTCCCCGTCGTCATCGTCGGCGCCGGACCGACCGGCGTCACCGCCGCCACGTTGTTGGCGCAGTACGGCGTGGAGTGCCTGGTGCTCGACCGTTGGCCGGGCGTGTACGCCCAGCCGCGGGCCGTACACCTCGACGATGAGATCTATCGGATCATCGGCCGCCTCGGGATCGCCGATGAGTTCGCGGCGATGTCGCGGCCGACGCTGGGCTTGCGACTGGTAGACAACCGGTTTCGAACGCTGGCCGAGTTCAACCGCGACCCTGAACGCAGCGTGCACGGTTACCCCAAGGCCAACATGTTCGACCAGCCGGAATTGGAGGCACTGCTGCGGGCCAACCTCGGACGCCACGCCAACGCCCACCTACGCGGGGATGCCGAAGTCACCGACATCGTGGCGGGCGGAGCATGCGTTCGGGTCACCTTTTCCGACCGCTCCGACGGCAGCGTTCATCAGGTCGACGCCGACTACCTGCTGGGCTGCGACGGCGCCAACAGCATGGTGCGCGCCCGGATCGGCTCGGCCATGCGGGACTTGAACTTTCAGCAGCGCTGGCTGGTCGTCGACATCGCCACGGAAGCGGATCTGCGCCAGTGGGACGGGGTGCACCAGGTCTGCGACCCGGGTCGTGCCGGTACCTACATGCGCATCGGTCCGGCCCGCTACCGGTGGGAGTTCCAGTTGCTGGCCGGCGAAACCGCGAACGACTTCGGCACGCTGGAACGATTGCGGCCCCTGATCAAGCCGTGGACCAACAGCGTGCCCATCGGCGAGCTGACGCTGTTGCGGGTTGCCGAGTACACGTTCCGCGCGCAGATCGCCGACCGCTGGCGTCGAGGCAACGTCTTCATCCTCGGCGACGCGGCGCACCTCACTCCCCCGTTCATCGGCCAGGGTATGGGAGCCGGACTGCGCGACGCGGCCAACCTCGCGTGGAAGATCGCCGGAGTGCACCACGGCACCCTGGCGTCGAGTGTTCTGGAAACCTATGAGCGAGAACGCAAACCGCATACCCAATACATGATTCGCCTGGCACTGAGCGTCGGTTGGGCGATGACCGGCGGCGGCCGCCTGGGCAATGCGGCGCGCCGGGCGGTGTTGCCACGGCTGCGGCTCATCCCCGGCCTGCGCGACAAGGTCGTCGACTCGAGAACGCCGGCGCTGCGCCGTTCCGCGCTCGTACGCCGATCCCTGCGACCGCACCGGCTCGCCGGCACGCTCTGCCCGAATCCGGCGCTAGGCAACGGTCAGCGGTTGGACCACGTGCTCGGTGCCGGTTTCGCGTTGATCAGCACCGCTCGCCTTGGGGCGGCCGACGAGGCGGCGCTGCGGCGGCGCGACGTCGCCGTTGTGATCGCCGAAGCCGACAGCCCGCTGGGGGCGTGGCTAGACCGAGGCCGCGCCACCGCCGCACTGGTACGCCCCGACCGGACCGTGGCGCGCGCCGGACGCGACCTCGCCGCCCTTTGTGCCTGGACGGCAACCGTCATTTCGCCCGCCGCAGGTCAGGCGGAGGCCCCGGGCCGCGCGACGATCACCGGCGTCCGAACCGAGTGCAGGACCGCGTTGCTGACCGATCCCAAAAGCACGCCGGTCAGACCACCGCGCCCGTGACTGCCGACAACGAGAAGCTGGGCGGCTTCCGACTTTTCGGCGAGCTGTCGGGCCGGCTGGTCACGTACGACCAAACGCTGCACCGTCACATCGGGATAGCGTTCCTGCCAACCCGCCAGGTTCTCGGCCAGGCTGCGGTGCGCCTCCGCTTCCAGGGACGACCAATCCGCCTCCGGCAGATCGCTTATCGTGATGTCGCTCCATGCGTGAAGCGCCGTCAGGCCGACGCCGCGACGGGAGGCTTCGTCGAAAGCGACTTCGATCGCGAGCTCGGAAGCCGGTGAGCCGTCGACCCCTACGACGACGGGAGCGTTGTGCATGTCCGGCAGGTCGTCACCATGGATGACCGCGACAAGGCAATGGGCGTGCCGCACCACCGTCGCACTGACTGATCCCAGCACGCCCCGGGCCAGCAATCCTCGCCCTGCCGTGCCCACCACGATCATCTCTGCCTGATTGGACATGTTGATCAGGGCCAGCGCCGGGCTGGAATACACGAGTTCCCGGTGGATGGTGACCTTTCGGTCCGCCGGCAGCGCCTCTTGGGCGAGCTTGATCGCGTACATGATCGCCTTCTTGCCCTCGTCTTCCAGCCGCACCGCCAGCGACTCGGGGTATGGGACCGGCGGCCAGGTGGCGGTAGGGGTCATCACCGCGTGGACGACGGTCAGCGGAATCTGCCGCATCGCCGCTTCGTGGGCGGCCCAGATTGCGGCGGCGTTCGATGCCTGCGAGCCGTCCACCGCGACGACGACCCCGCGCTGTTGATCAGGTCCGGACATTTCGTTCTCCCTCCATCACCGCCGACGCTATAAACCCGAGGGGTCGTCGGTCGTGAGGCTTAAGTCCCCAACCATCCGGACGGAGGGCTTGCGGAACACTCGTTAAGGCCGCCGTAATGCCACTGTCACTCGCAGGCCAGGCGCGGCGCCGTTCCTGAGAGGTCCGGTGAGACCGTTCTTCGTCAGTGTTGTCGCCACCGAACGCTTCCCGTCTCGATGCCTGTTCGGCGGACAAAGTCGATTCGACGCTCACCGGGGGCCGAAGGTGCTACTAGCTGAAAAGGCTTTGCCCGACGTAGTGGCCTTCGGCGGGCGCCGGCGGCACGGCAAAGATTGCTGAGCCGATGTGGCGGATGTATTCGTTGAGCAAGTCGTGGGCGCCCAACCGGTTCTGCAGGCGAATAAAATGTTGCGGGTCTCTTTGGTACGAGATGAACAGCAGGCCGGCGTTGAGTTGGCCGTTCGCGTCGAGACCGTCGGTGTAGTTGTAGGACCGGCGCCGGATCATGATGCCGTCATTGTTTTCTCGGGCGGCCAGGCCGACGTGAGACATCGGGTCGATCAGCGGGTTGCCGTCGGCGCCTTTGGCGGTGAAGTCGGGGGTATCGAATTCGCCCTTGCCGCTCAGCGGCGCCCCCTCTTCTTTGGTGCGGCCGAAGATCCGCTGCTGATTGCCGACACGGTCGACGTCCCATGTCTCGAGCAGCATTCGGACCTTGCGCACGACTTGATACGTCCCGCCGTTCATCCACGGCTGGTCGCTACCGTCGACCCAGACGAACCGATCGTACTCCGCGTCCGTGGCGATGTTGCGGGTTCCGTCTTTGAAGCCCAGCAGGTTTCGCGGGGTGTGCTGGCCCGGGCCGGCCGACGCTCGTCCGAATCCCAGCACCGCCCACGACGGCGAGACGATGTTGCGGCCCAGGCGGGCCAGGTTTCGCACGGCGTGATAGCACACCTGGGGGTCGTCGGCGCAGGCCTGCACCGACAGATCACCGCCGCGCAGGCGAGGGTCCAAGTTGTCGCCGTTGAGCGGAGGCAGATCGATGAACAGGGCGGGCCGCCGTGCGGCCAGCCCGAAGCGGTCGCCGAACAGCGACGGCCCCAACCCGATGGTGACCGTGAGACTGGCCGGGCTCAGCCCATAGGCCTCCCCGGTATCAACGGGGGGCTGCACCTCGACCTGTGGCTGCACGGTGCCGACGGGCTTTCCTTGCTGCAGGATCGCGGCCGCGGCCGACCAACGCGCCAGCAGGGTCTGCAGCTCGGCGCGGCCGGCGCCGCCGGCTAGCGAGAAGGACATGAACATGGCGTAACGCTGTGGCGGCGTGGCGATTCCGCCCTGATGCAGCTGGCCGTAGAAGGGATAGCTGCGCCGCAAGTCGACGTTGTCGTCGTCATCGCCTTTGCGTTCGGCCGCCAGCGCGTAACCCGCAAAGCCTCCGCCGGCGGCGCCGACCGCGCTGCCGGCAACTCCGGCCAGCACGGCGCCGCCGAGCATGCGCCGGCGCGAAACCGCTGCGGCTGCGTCGGGTTGGGTCGTGTCGTCCGTCACGAGGTCAGCCCGCCGAGACGACTTTTTGGGCGACCATCGACAGGCTTTGGTGCAGCGGTTGGATGACCGCGGTGAGCTTCGCCGCGTCGCTGGCCTTCAGCGCGGGGATGTAAGTCCGGAAGCCACCGAGCGCGGACGGGTCGCGGTATCCGTCCAAAGTGGTCAGCACAGTGTGGAATTGCTGATCGATCTGGTTGACCAGATTGCCGTCGATCTTTTCCAGGCCCGGCCGCAGCGACGCGTACGCCTGCTGCGCGCCTTCCACGTTGCCCGAGAAGTCGACCAGATCGATGTGACTGAAGGCCTCTTCCTCACCCGTGATCTTGGTGTTCTGGATCTCTTCGACCAGGTCGCTGGCACCGTTGGCCAAGTCCTCGGGCTTGTACTGGAGGCTGGCGACGATGCCGTTCAATTTGCCGACGTTACCGACCAATTCGCTGCTGAACGCCTTGGTGGCGGGGGTGATCGCGCCACCCTGCCACAAGTCGCGCTCGATGGCGTGGAAGCCCTTCCAGCCGACCTTGGCGTCGACCGGCGTGGACTCACGCATGTCGATCAGATAGTCCAGGCTGCCGGCGTTGTCGCCGACCGCGAAGCCCGGTAACACGAAGCCCTCCACGGTGGACTCCGAACGCTCCCAGAACAGCCGAGCTTTGGCGTAGGCGATCTTCGCGGCGTCGACGTTGCCCGACTGCACGGCGGCGTCGAGTGCCCGCACGCCATCGTTGAGCTGACCGATCTGGCTGACGATGTACCCGGCGTACTCCTTGGTGCCCTGGCTGAGGATGCTGGCCACGGTGCCCGTCGGCGCCGCCGGCGCTTTGCCCGCGACGGTGAGGGTTTGGTATTCGGTGCTCGCGCCGGGACAGTAGAGCTGATACGCGCCGCCGTCCAGGGTGACGGTGAACGAAACCGGGTCGAGGCCGGGCGCGAGATTCTCCTTCTCGCCCACGATCCGCTGATCCCTGAGCAATTCGACTTCGCTTATTCCGGGCGCATTCGTGTTGGCCACCGTGAAGGTCACCGGTCCGGCGGACACGCTGGTGTTGTCCATCGCGCAGCCGTCCTTGCCGCCGGTGCTGGCCATGGTGACCTTGACCGCGTTGGTGCGGCCGGGTTGCTGAGATTCCGGGCGGTTAGCGTTGCCACTCGAGTGACTGCAGGCGGTCACCGAGGACGCCGCAACCACGCCCAATGCCGTTGCCGCCGAAAAGAACTCACGGCGCCGGCGCCATCCCGGGGCGGTACGATTCGCTGTCAACCCTCTTCCTTTCCTGTCCGGCTGGGGAGCCGGGGCCGCAATGAGGCTATAGCGCCGATGGCGCAAGCCAGGGCAAATCCGCCCAGTGCCAACGGCAGCCAGACTTTCCACAGCTGCACCTCGGCGCGATTCCGATGACTCGAGGCGATCTGCGCCGCGACCCGCTGGTCTTCGGCGTCCGCAGTGGACCAGTCGGTGGGCAGGCCACCGATGCTCACGGTCTTGGCCGCGGTGAGCCCGCCACCGGTCAGGATCGCGGTGCGATTGCTGACCGCTTGCGCGCTTACCACCAGATCACCTTGCGCGAGCACGGTGTACACGGTGGTGGTGCCCCACCGCACCTGGAAGGCTCCGCGGTTGCGGGCGGCGGAGACACCCACTGGCAGCCGACCCCCGGTCAGGCCGGCCAGCTGCTCGAGCGTGACCGTCGGGGGGCCCTCTTCGGCGGAAGCGCCGTCGGGCGCATCCATTGCCTGCCACGCGCGCACCCACACGCCGCCCATGGTCTGGTCGCCGGCCACGGTCAGCGGAATGGTGCGGACCCCGGAGCCGCCGTCAGGGCTGAAGGTGAGCGTGCGACCTTGCGGCCCTGGGCCGAGCGACACCTTGGCGGTGTGGCCGGCCCGATCGCTGACGCTGCGAGTCCGCGCGTCGCCGGATGAGCCGCCGGTGGGCACCAGCGCCACCAGTCCGGCGGCCGTGAGGAGCAGCAGCGCCGAGGCGGCCGCCAGCAGTCGGCCCCGGGCCCGCGGGCCGGCGGCCACGCGAGCGGGCCACAGGAAGACGACGAGGACGGGCACGGCATAGAGCAGCCAGCCCATCACCTCGATGAGTCGGGGGTCGGCGGGTATCCCGAGCATGCCGGCGGTCACCGCGCCGAGGACGGAATTGCTGGGCAGCCAGGCGGACAGGTCGAGGACCCGCTCCTGGCCGATGCTCACCCAGCCGGCCTCGTGTGCGGTGCGCAGCGCGCCCAGCACCAGACCGGCGGCGATCAACACCAAGAACACCCCGGTGACCCGGAAGAAGCGGGCGATGTTGAGCTTCAATCCGCCGAGGTACAACGCGACACCCATCGCGATCGCCGCCGCGATCCCCAGCGCACCACCCAGCACGGCGAACCACCGGTTACCGTGCGACGTCTGGGCGGCCGCCAACAGGAACACCGATGTCTCGAAGCCCTCCTTGAGGACGGCGAGGAAGGCCATCGCAGCCAAGGCGAGCGCACCGCCGCGGTTGATCGCCTGCCGGGCATCGCGCTCGAGTCCGCCCTTGACCTGCGCGGCGTTGCCGTTCATCCAGATGATCATCGACGTCACGAACACCACGGCGATGACATTGATGACGGTTTCCATCATCTCTTGCTGCGCCTGCGGCAGGCTCGTCGCGAACAGATTCAGGCCTGCCCCGACCGCGACGCTGATCAGGACTGCCAAGGCGACGCCGGCAAACATCGGCCGTATCGGTTGGCCGTTTCGTTTCAGGAAGGCGCCGACGATGCTCACGATGAGCGCCGCCTCGAGGCCTTCACGGAGGCCGATGAGAAAGGTGCCGATTAGTACGCCGAATACGCCCTGCATGAGCCCGATTTCTGTCCCGCGGGTCGGGATCCCGGCTTAGCCTAGCCTAAGGCCGCCGTGTCACGAGGCCGGCTGCGTCACGAAGTCGATGAGTTCTTCGACCCGGCTGATCAGGGCCGGCTCGAGGTCATTCCAGTCGCGCACCCGGGACCTGATGTGCCGCCAGGCCCTGGCGATGTCCGCCTGGGTGGCGTGCCGCAGGCCGAGCGCCCGGCACGCGCCGTGCTTCCACTCGATGTGCCGCGGCACATCCGGCCAGCTCGGCAGGCCGAGCCGCTGGGGTTTCACGGCCTGCCAGATGTCGACGTAGGGATGGCCGACCACCAGGGTGTCGCTGCCACCCGGTCCCCGCTGCACCGCGTCGGCGATGCGCGCCTCCTTCGAACCTGCGACCAGGTGGTCGACGAGCACACCAAGCCGGCGCCCCGGACCGGGTGCGAACTCCGCCACGATCTCCACCAGGCCGTCGACGCCGCCGAGGTGCTCGACGACGACACCCTCGATCCGCAGGTCCTCGCCCCACACCTGCGCGATGAGTTCGGCATCGTGCCGCCCCTCGACGTAGATCCGGCTGGCGCGGGCGACCCGGGCACGCGCACCCGGCAAGGCGACCGAGCCGGACGCCGTCCTTGTGGCCGCGGCAGGCGCCGCACGGCGCGGCGCGGTGAGGATCACCGGACGGCCCTCGAGCAAATAGCCAGGGCCCAAAGGAAACCCGCGAACGTGCCCGCGCCGGTCTTCCAGGTCGACCCGCCCGTACTCGACCCTTACCACCGCACCGACGTACCCGGTCTGCACGTCCTCGACCACCAGGCCCAGATCGGCTGGGTGCTCGCTCGAGCGGGGCTTGCGCGGGCCTGCGGCAAGGACATCGGTTCCATAGCGATCAACCACGCGGCAATACTAGAAAGCCTTGCCGCCAAACGTCGTTACGGCGCGCCCGCTGGGGCAGGATCGTGGCGGAGATCGCTTTGCCGCCCGCACATCACCGGCGAGTAAAAAATGCGATTTAACTGTGTGGCGTTACTCAGCTGATGACGTTGGCGATGGTACGTTGCTAGTCGTAAGGACTGCCGCTCTTTTGCATCGCGGCGGTGAGCGAGGTGGGAATATGGACCTGGCCCTTTGGGTGTCGAGCATCGTGGCTTTCGTGCGGGCCGGCTACCCCGCCGGCATGCCGACGACCGGATATGCGCCCCCGGCGGCCTTGGCCCGCCGACGACTTTGTGACGACGAGATCAGCGCCATCGCAAGCAAACTCATGAGGCGTCAATTCTGGCCGATCAGCCCCATTGATATCGGGGTGGAAATCACCCGTGTCACCAACCAGTTGCCGTTGCCGACCGACGTCGAGCGGGTCGGACATCGTCTCGATGAGATCCGCTGCGCGCGCGGATAACGGTCGACACGGGATCTGACTGTTAGTCAGTGCCTTTCACCGGGCCGCCGCACGCCGCCAGGTAGTCCGGGTAATTCCAGGTCAGCAGGAACTGTTGGCCTGCTTGCAATCCTCGTTGATACAGGCCTTCGCGTTGCTCGACGGTGATGTTGAAGTCGATCGGGCTGACCTCGTCGGCGGGGACGAAGATGGTGCGCCGGACGGTGCACGGATCGTCGATGTAGGCGTTGTCCTGATTGCTCACCAGTGTCTCTATCGCCGCGATTCCCAACGAAACTGGCCCATGAACCGGATGGGTGGGCGGAATGCCGGGACGCGCGGACAGCCGGATGCCGAATGTCGGCCATCGCGGCTCCGCATCGGGCCGATCGAACAGCTCAACCGGAAAATCCGACAGCAAGCCGCCGTCGACCCAGGTGGCTCCGCCCACCCGGACGGGTTCGAACACATACGGGATCGCCGACGAGGCGTGCACGGCACGGGCGACCGAAAAGTCGTCGGGGTCGATGCCATACAAGGCGAGGTCCCACGGGATGCGCACCAGCCGGCGTCGGGACAGGTCACTGGCTGTCACCACGAGCGACCAGGCAAACCGGTCCGGCTGTTCGCCCGTGCGCAAGTCACCGAACGTCCGCACACCCAAATCAGCGAGCAGACCCGCGAGCAGCCGTTCCAAGTACGCCCCCCGGTAGACACCGTCCGACACCAACAGCGACAGTCCCCCACCGATCAGCGGCACATGCCCGATCAGACTGCGATCCAGAAACTTCCGGTAGTCGATGGACCGCATGATTTCCGCCAGCCGGCTCAGCGGTTCGCCCGCGACCTGCAGCGCCGCGACCAGCGAGCCGACAATCGCGCCCGCGCTGCTACCCGCGACGCGGGGAAACCGGTAACCGGCCCCGGACAGCGCGTCGACCGCGCCGACCAGCCCGATCCCCCGAACCCCGCCGCCCTCACACACCAGGTCGGCACGGGACGTACTCACCGCCGCCATAGCGCTACCCCCTCAACAGATTCGCTGGCCATCGATACCGAAGAAGTGCAGGTGCCCCGGTTCCGGGTGCAGGCGCACCCGGCTGCCCTTTTCCGGAGGCCGGCGCGCATCGGCTCGGGCAACGACCGGCTGATCAATGACCTTGCCGGAGCCGGTGATTCGGCCGTAGAGATAGGCGTCCGCCCCGAGCTCCTCGACCACGTCGACCTCCATTTCGACACCGAGCGCGCCCAGTTCGAAATGCTCGGGGCGCACCCCCACGACGACTTCACCCACACTGTCGGTGAGCTCTCGGGGTAGTGGGATGTACCAATCCCCCAGCGACACAGCGGAATCGATTATCGGCAGGGTGAACAGGTTCATGGCCGGCGACCCGATGAATCCCGCGACGAAGACGTTGACCGGGTTGCGGTACAGCTCGCGTGGCGCGGCGAACTGCTGCAGCACACCATCGCGCAGGACGGCGACGCGGTCGCCCATGGTCATCGCCTCGACCTGGTCGTGGGTGACGTACACCGTGGTGGTGCCGAGCCGCCGCTGCAGTGCCGCGATCTGGTTGCGGGTTTGCACGCGCAGTTTGGCATCGAGGTTGGAAAGCGGCTCGTCCATCAAGAAGACCTGTGGCCGGCGGACGATCGCGCGACCCATGGCCACCCGCTGGCGTTGCCCACCGGAGAGGTCCTTGGGCTTGCGGTCCAGATAGGGCTGCAAGTCGAGCAGTTTCGCCGCGTCCAGGACGCGGTCGCGGATCTCGGCCTTCGGTGTCTTCGCGACCTTCAAGGCGAAGCCCATGTTCTGCGCGACCGTCATGTGCGGGTAGAGCGCATAGTTCTGGAAGACCATCGCGACGTCGCGGTCCTTGGGATCGACGGTGGTGACGTCGCGGTCGCCGATCCGGATGCGCCCGGAGTCCAGCGATTCCAGCCCGGCCACCATCCGCAGCGAGGTGGTCTTACCGCATCCGGACGGACCGACCAGGACGACGAACTCGCCGTCGCCGACGTCCAGGTCGAGGCTGTCCAGGGCCGGGCGGTCGGCTCCGGGGTAGCACCGCGTCGCTTGCTCGAAAGTCACTGAGGCCATGGGTTATCCGTTCAGCCCCGAGACGGCGATTCCCCTGACGAAGGACCGTTGCGCTATCGCATAGATGATGACCAACGGCAGCATGATCAACATCGAAGCCGCCATGATGATCGGCCAGCGCGCGACGTACTCGCCCCGCAGCCGCACCAGGCCGAGCGTCAGCGTGGCCAGGCTGTTGCGCTGGAGCATCAGCAGCGGCCAGAGGAAGTCGTTCCAGACGTTGACCCAGGTGAGCACGGCGAGCACCATCACCGCGGGGCGGGCGTGGGGCAACAGGATCCGCCAGTAGATCTGCCACGGGGAACAACCGTCGAGTATCGCCGCCTCCTCCAAGTCGGTCGGAAGCGTTCGGAAAAACTGCCGCATCAGGTAGGTGCCGAATGCGCTGCCGAACAAGCCCGGCACGATCATCGACCAGGGCGTGTCGACCCACCCGACCGTCCGCATCAAGATGAACTGCGGGATCACGGTCACGGTCAGCGGAACCATCAACGTGCCAAGGTATAACACGAACAGCGTGTCGCGGCCGCGAAACTGCAGCCGTGCGAAGGCGTATCCGGCCAGCGAGCAGAAGAACACCTGCCCTGCGGTCACGCACCCGGCGTACAGCACGGTGTTGAAGAACATCCGCGCGAACGGCATCAACGAGAAGACCTCGGTGTAGTTGGACCAGCGCGGGTGCGCCGGTAGCAGCCTCGGCTCGATGATCTCGCCTTCCCGCTTCAACGAGCCGGACACGGCCCAGGCTATCGGGAACAACCAGCACCAAGCGATGACGAGCAGCGCGGTGTAAACCAGCAGGCTACGAACGACATTGCGCGTGAACATCCGCTCAGCTGAGGCCACGAGAAGTCTCCCAAGACCGTTGCCGAGTGATCCGCAGCTGCACCACGGTCAGCACCAGCAAGATGGCGAACATCACCCACGCCAGCGCTGACGCGTACCCGAACTCCAGGAAGGAGAACGCGTGCTGGAACAGCATGATGCCCAGGACATACGTGGCGGTCTCGGGACCGCCGTTCGCGCCGTTGAGGACATAAACCAGGTCAAAAGCCTGGAACGCGTGGATGATCGAGATGACGCCCACAAATGATATCGACCCACGGATCAGCGGCACCGTGATGGACACGAACTGCCGTATCTCGCCGGCCCCGTCGATTCGGGCGGCCTCGTAGACGGTTTCGGGAACGCCCTGCATCGCCGCGAGGAGGATGACGGTGGCGAACGGCACGCTGCGCCACACGCTGACGATGCACAGCGAGCCCATCGCCCATCGGGGCTCGACCAGCCACGGGACCGGGCCGATCCCGACCCAGCCCAGCATGATGTTGAGCAACCCGTTGTCCGTGGTGAAGACGAACTGCCAGACGACCGCCATGACGACCGACGAGATGGCCAGCGGCAGAAAGACGATGGTGCGGAAAACGCCGATGCCCCTGACCTTTCGGTTCAGCACGCCGGCCACGGCGAGGCTGACGACGATGGTGGGCACGACCGTTCCGAGGGTGAAGACGACGGTGTTTCGGATGGCGATCAGGAAGAGCGGGTCCGAGGTGAACAGCTCTTGAAAGTTCTTCAGGCCCACGAACTTAGGGGGTCGGAAGACATCCCACCGCTGAAAGCTCATGTACAGGGAGAATCCGAGCGGAAACAGCATGAATACCGCGACGGCGGCCAGGTTCGGCGCCACGAAAAAGCGGCCGGCGCGGGCGCGCCGCCGCCATGGACCCGCGCCCTTGGCGGGTGCGCGCGCGCTGCCATCGACTGAGGTCATGGGGTTCGCAACACCTCGTCGATGGCGGGCGACAGACTGGCCAACGACGTGGCGGGCCGCGATCCACGCAGCACGGGTCCGAAGGTGCGGTCCATCAAGGCGACTATCTTCTCCCACGCCGGAGTGACCGGCAGTCCTTCGGAGTACGCCGGTCCTTGCGTGAGAACGGCGAGGTTGCCGAGGTTCCGGTGGGCCTTGGCGAATCCGGCCGAGCCGAGCGCCGATCGCAACACGGGCACGAAGAGGCTGGATTCACCGATCAGCGCCTGCCCGACCGGCCCGGTCGCGAATTTCACGAATTCCCATGCCTGCTCCTTGCGTTGACTGCTCGCAGAGATGGCCAATCCGGTGGAACCGATGTCGGAATGGGCGGGCTGCCCCTGCCGGCGCGGCCCCACCGGCAACGAGGTGACATCGAAGTCCAGGCCCTCGGCCCGGATGAAGGTCTGGTAACGCCAGTGGCCGCCCATCGCCATCGCCGCCCTGCCCGCGGCGAAAAGGTCGGGCGTGGACATCGATTGAACCTCGGACGCATTGGGCGCGACCTTGTACTTGTTGGCCAGGTCGGCATAGAACTGCACCGCCTCGATGAAGGCGTCGTTGTCGAAGTTGAAGTGGGTCGGGTTCTTGAGCGGGGTGGACCACGGCACCCCATTGTTCATGGCGAACAGCCCGGCCGAATAGTAGGAGAACCACATGTTCACGAAGCCCCACTGGGTCACCCGCCCGGAGCGATCACGCCTGGTGAGCGCGGTGGCGGTGTTCAAGAAGTCGGTGAAGCTCCACGGCTGTTGCCACGTTGTGGGCGGGGGCGGCACCCCGGCCTCGGCGAACAGCCGCCTGTTGTAGAACAAGTAGTTTCCGGACCATTGCTCCGGGAATGCGTACTGGCCTCCGCTGAACGTGAAGCTGTCGTAGAGCGCCCCGATGCCGTCCGATTTCAGCTGGGCCGCGAAGGCCTGGTCGCGGGACAGCATCGTGTTCAGGTCCAGCAGCACGCCCCGGGCGGCCAACTCGGCGTAGGTAAGGTCCCACGCCATCAACACATCCGGGCATTTTCCGCCGGCGCAGAACGTCGACAGCTGCTGCATCACGCCCGGGGCCGAGAGCACCGGGCGGACCTTGATGTCAGGGTTGCGGCGCACGAACTCGTCGACGATGCGGACCCTGGCATCGCGTTCGTCGGGATTGGCCGCGAAGAAGAAGGTCAACGCGTCTTCTTCGGAAGCGCAGCCGGCGGCCCACGGCGCCAGCGATGCCGCGGTGAGCGCGCCGGCACCGCGCAGCAGGCCGCGCCGCCCGAACGGCTTATCGAGCATGGTGCTTCCGTTCTCGCCCCGGTGCCGGTCGCCCGGCCGCCGGTTTCTGATGTCCTTGGTACCCGATGCTGGTGTGGTGTTGCTTGATCGGCCAACTCGGAAGGGCAAGCACGGCCCGACGAACGCGGCCGGCGTCCCCGATGATGTCGATCGCGTGGATGCGGTCGTCGGCTCCGACGGCGATCAGCAGCAGTGCCTGAGCGTGCCCGTGCGGCGCGATCGCGATGCCCGGAACCCCGTCGATGAGCATGACCGCGCCGGCGCGTGCCCGGAGAGCGAACCGACGGGTCTCCTCCGCGACCTGCCTGGCGCCGCCCAGCTCAGTCGGCACGTCGTCGGGCACCAGTGCCCGGTCGACCCTGCGAACAACGTCCGGGGCCAGCAGCGCGAGCAGGCCGGCGATATCACCGCCGCGGGACGCCGCGAGGAACGCTTCCACGATCTCGAGGTGCTTCGCCATGCGCTCGGGCTCGCCGCCCGGGTGGGCCACCCGCGCACGCGCCCGGCTTGCCAGCTTCTTCGCGGCATCCGGCGACCGCTCCAGCAGGCCGGCGATCACCTCGAAGGGAATTGCGAACACATCGTGCAGCACGAACGCGACGCGCTGCGCCGGCGAGAGCCGGTTGAGCACCACGAGCAGCGCGTTGCTCACCGACTCCGTCAGTAGCGCTTCCTCGTCGGCTGACGCCGACGCGGTCGCGGCGATCCGGTCCAGTTCGTCGGGGGTGGCGAGCGGTTGTTCCGCACGCCGCTTGCGCGCGCGGAGTTGGTCGAGGGCCTCGCGGGCGGTGATCGTGGTGAACCAGCCGGTGAGGTTGTCGACCGCACCGAAGTCGGCACGGCTGGCCTTCAGCCACGCCGACTGAACCGCGTCGTCGGCGTCGGCCGCCGACCCCAGCAGCTGTAACGCGACCGACCTGAGGTGTCGCCGGTCCGCGTTGAAACGTCGGGCGAGATCGGCCAGATTTTTCGGGGCGCTCATGGGTCACCTTTTCCGCACAGGAGCCGTCAAGAAGATGACCGCGTCCATCGAGCTCTCTGTTGCAAAGGAGGCCAGCACCATGACCTTATCGATTGTGCGCCGCAGCGCGTGCCGCGACCATCCGGCTCGCCGCCGCAAAACCGGCTGTCCGGCAAGGATTTGACACAGATGAACACCGCATACGTTGTGATTACGCTGTTTACCGCCGCCATCACCGCCGCGATCGCCGTGGCCGATCTCATCCCGGCGGGTTTCGTCCTGGCGAACTCGGCCGAAGTCGGGGTGCCGCGTTCGTGGCTGCCGGCGCTGGGGTCGGTCAAGCTGGCGGGCGCGGCGGGGCTGATCGTCGGCCTGGTGGGCTTGCCCGCCTTGGGGATCGCTGCCGCCACCGGCCTGGTGCTGTTCTTTGTCGGCGCGGTGGTGACGCACCTGCGGGCCCACGTCCTGTACAACATCGCGTTTCCGGGAGCGTACCTGTGCATGTCGGGGGCATCACTGGCGCTGATGGTGCTGCGTTGACCGGCGTCGCGATCAGCCGGGGAAATACCGGATCCGGTTGATGGCATCACCCCGCCAGGCCATGTCGGCGAAGAGAATTCCCCGCCCATGGCCGGAGTTGACCGACATCGTCACCGTGGGGCCTGCGCCGATCGTCTTGGTCGAACCGCCGCCGGTCAGTTGCTCGACGAGTTCCGAAAGGTCGAGGGCATCGTGGTCGCCGAGAGTTATTGTGGCGCCGGGTGATAACGCACGAGCAGCCGCGACCCGGTCTTGCCGCGCGGCGGCACCGAGGAACGCCTCGGCGAGTTTCTTGTGCCGCGCACCCACCCGCCGGAATCCGGTCATGAAGCCGGTCGTGCCGCGCACCCGCTGATTGCTCAACAGGCACCGCGACAGTTGCAGGGCGGGCAACACCGCGCGTGATCCGGTTCGCAGGAATTGCAGCATCATCGCGGGCAGTTCCCAATAGGCCCGCAGTTCTCCAATGCGCCACTCTCCGTCGGTGTCTCGCAGGTCGTAGCGCAGGAACGCGGGAATGTACATCGTGACAGCCGGGCCCATCGCAACCTCGAGCTCGACGTCGCGCAGCACCACGGTGCCGAAGACGATGTCGAGGTCGCGATGGAATTTGATGTCGCGCGGAGCGATGAAGGTGTCATAGAAGCGGCCGATCTGTCCCTGCCCGACGTGCGGCCGGGACCCGACCGGGTCCTCGACGCGGCCGTCGGCGGTGAACAACGCCACCCATCCGGCTCGGTCGTGTGCGGCGGCCGCCTGCGGCGAGCGCTCGACGGCGGCCAGGAGATGTTCCCGATCCGGCGCCACCCCCATCACGGTCCCCCGACCACCTCGATGCCCGCGGACCGCATTTCCCCCAGCGCCGCGGCGGCCGAGTCCGGCGACACGGCCGCGGTCAGGTTCATCAGCACCCTGGTGGACAGGCCCGCCCGCGCGGCGTCCTCGGCGGTGCGCCGGACGCACTGGTCGGTGGCGATGCCGACCACATCGACCTCGTCGACCCCACGCTCCCGCAACCAGTCCAACAGCGGGGTCCCGTTCTGATCGACGCCCTCGAAACCGCTGTATGCCGCGGCGAAGGCGCCTTTGCGGAAGACCGCCTCGATCCGGCTGGTGTCGAGGTCGGGCCGGAAGTCCGCACCCGGGCTTCCGGCGATGCAGTGCGGGGGCCATGACGCGGAATAATCAGGCCGGTCGGAGAAATGGTCGCCTGGCTCAATGTGCGAGTCCTGGGTTGCTACGACGTGCTGGTAGCCCGGCTCGCCGGCCAGATAGTCGTTGATGGCGGGCGCCACGGCGGCGCCTCCAGTCACCGGCAGCGAGCCGCCCTCGCAGAAGTCGTTTTGCACGTCGACGATGATCAACGCCCTCACGCGTTCACCCTATCGGTGTCGCCCGCCACGGCGCTTCAGCTGGGCGTATCGGTGGGACGGTTTGTTCGCCAACGAGTCGGGTAATCCACCGGCCATGTTGATCCGGAGAATCGCGCGCCCGTTGCTTTCAGTGGCTTTCATCGGCCAAGGAGTCAATTCCCTGCTGAACCCCAAATCGGCGGCGGCAGCCGCCGCCCCCGCGGTGGATGGTTTGCAGGCGCTGCCGAATTCGGTGAGCGGCAGCATTCCGAGCGACCCCGAGACGGTCGCACAAATCACTGCCGCCGTCCAGATCGGCGGCGGCCTGTTGCTGGCCACCGGCAAACTGCCGCGCGTCGCCTCGGCCGCCCTCGCGTTCACGGTGCTACCGGCCAACCTCGGGGCGCACTCGTTCTGGAACGAAAGCGACCCGGAGGCGAAAGCTCAGAAGCGCCAGCAGTTCCTCACCGACCTCAGCCTGGTGGGCGGATTGTTGATCGCGTCGGCCGACACGGCGGGCAAGCCGTCGCTCGGGTGGCGCAGCCGCCGGGCGGCCGAACGGCTCTCCGAGCGAGTGTCGTCGGCGCTACCGGGTTCGGACGACGGCGCATTCGAGACCGACTTCTCGGAGTTGGGCGAGAAGATCGTGCACGGCCTGCAAATCGGCGCCGAACGCGGCCGCGAACTGGCCGGAACCGCCGCCGAGCGAGGCGCGCCGTACGCCGAGGCCGCCCTCGAACGCGGGCGCGAATTCGCCAGCACGGCCGCCGAACGAAGCAAGCCACTGGCCAAGAAGGCCCGCAAGCGCGGCGAGGAGTTGGCCGACGAAGCCGCCGAACGAGCCGCGCCCCTGGCCAAGAAGGCCCGCAAGCGCGGCGAGGAACTCGCCGACGAAGCCGCCGACTGGGCCGCGCCGCTGGCGGAGAAGGCGCGCAAGCGCAGCGAGAAGCTGGCCGAGAAGGCGCGCAAGCGTGGCGAAGAACTGGCGAGCACGGCCTTGGATCGCGGTGAGGACCTCGCCGAAACCGCCCGCGCGCGGGGCAGCTACCTCGCCGACACGGCCCGCGCTCGGGGTGGTTACCTGGCGGACACCGCGCGCGAACGACTCGGGGAGCAGGTCAAAACCGGTCGTCGCAAGCTTTCCTGACAGCTCACCCGCTGCCGCTTAGATAGGCGTCGATGATCGCATCGACGCCCTGACCGGCGTCGACGGTCACGCCGGACTCGTCGGCGCCGAGCGGCTCCAGCGCGTCGAATTGCGAGCGCAGCAGCGCGGCCGGCATGAAATGACCGATCCTGACGGTCAGTCGGCAGCTGATGAGTGCCGGCGAACCGGCGAGGTGCAGGAATTCGACCTGCGGGCAGTGCGTGCGCAACTGGTCGCGGTATGCGCGTTTGAGCGCCGAACAACTCACCACGCCTCCGTCGCGGTGGCCGGCCAACCACTCGCCGACCTTGTCCAGCCAGGGGTAGCGGTCGTCGTCGTCCAGCGGTTCACCGGCCGCCATCTTGGCGATATTGCCCGGTGGGTGCAGGGCGTCGGAGTCCACGAAGGGAACCCGCAAACGCCGGGCGAGCGCCACCCCCACGGTCGACTTCCCCGATCCCGAAACACCCATCACCACGACGGGAGCCCGTCCGCTCACTCGGACGCGAGGTTGCGGTTCCATTCCAACCAGCCGACGCCGTTGCGTCCGTCGACCGTCCGGACGGTCGCCCAGACCCGCGGGAACTGGCTCACCCGCCCGTCCGCGGCGGTCAGACGCACCGGCGCGTGGCCTCGGACCTCGACGTCCGCGGTGATCGCGCCGGGGTCGAGCGCCATTGTGGCGCCCAGCGGTAACCCGTTCTCGCCGAACGACTCTCGTGAATCCACCGTCTGCAGCTCGGTGACCGTTCCCTCGGCATCCTGGGAGTAGCCGATGCTGAAGGCCGGTGCGCCGGGAATGCGGATGCTGACACCGTGCAGATGGGTTCCGTCGTCCAGGTGCAGCGCGCTCCAGATCCAGTCCATGCTCCACCAGTCGCGGACCCCCCACGAGTGATCGCGCTGGCCGGGGACCGACTCGACGCGGTGGCTGGCGTCATCGATGGTGACCGTGCCCGAGACGCGGCACGGGATCTCGTAACGCGTCGTCAACCGGTACTTGTACGGGACGCCGTCGGTGTCCCACACCAAGCGCATCGTCATTTCGACGGGGTTGCCGGGCTCCCCGCGCAACAACGCCGACGGATCGCGGTAAGCCTGGGCGCGCGCGTGCAGGTCGACGCGGTAGGTCTGCAGCGCGGTGGTCGCGGAGTGGCCGAGCTCGAAGGAGTCGGTGCGCACGTTCCACGGATCCGCCGGCAGCGGTACTTGCGCGTCGACGGCCACGGTGGGCATGTCGGGGCCGCACAGCAGCGCGTGCACCCACGCCTTCTGTTCGTTGGCGATCAGGCCGAGGCGGAACCAGCCGCCCAATCCCTGTGCCGCATCGGCGAAGTCGGCATACCAGCTCTCGCTCCACAGCGGTTCGGCGGTCGGCGCGTGCGCGCCCTCGTCCTCCTCCGTGGGCCGCAGGGGTTCGGGTGTCTGCGCGGCGGTCAGGGTCGCCAGCGCGTCGGTGTCGAGCACGTGGTCGCAGTGCCGTTGCAGCATCGTCATGAACATCCGGTCGCCGCGCTCGGTGCGCTCCACCAGCATCGAGGAGACGATCGCCATCATCACACCGAAAAAGCTCTGCCGGCGAACGCCTTCGGCGACGTCGGCGAGCGTGAGGGGCGCCGCGGGCCCCAGCGCCTCGTGGTAAGCCCGCAGCAAAGCGTCGTACTGCTCCCGGCGGTCCCGGGTCGGCAACGCGCAGCCGAGGAAGTACGACAGGTCGGTCAGGGCCGGCCCCCAGGAAACCGTCTGCCAATCAACGACCGTCAACGGGCGGTCTGCCCCGGCGGTGCCGAACAACAAGTTGTCCAGGCGGTAGTCACCGTGCATCAGCCCACGGATGCGGTCGGGCGCCGACTCGGCGGCCAGGTAACCGTCGAAGGATGCGACCAGGCGTTCGCACACCATGCGGTGTTCCGGCGCGATCTGGTCGCCGTAGCGGTCGATGAACCCGGCATACAGCGGGGTGATCATCGCCTGGGTGAGCGGCGATTCGCGGTTCAGCCACGGGGCCTCGGCCAACGCGGTGTCGCCCAGCAGCGGGCCATGCAGCCGCCCCAGCTCGACGACACAGAGGTGCGCCTGTTCGGCTGTCGCGCCTGCGATTTCGTCCCCGACGACCGCCGGCCCGGCATCGCCCAGCAGCAGATCGAACGCGCCCGTCGAGGTGTCGACGGCGGCGTGGTAGCAGGGCGCGATCGGCCCGCCCAGGCGTGGCGCGATGTCGCCATAGAAGCGCACCTCGCGTTCGTACAGGCCCAGCGCCAGCCCCGTTTGCCGGCTCACCGGGTCGGTGGCCGCCACCTTGAGCACCACCGACCCGGGCCTGCCGGGCGCCTCCGCGGCATCGGCGTAGCTGAGCCGAACGCGGTAACACTCGCTCATCTGCCCGGTGCCGATGCGCTCGACCGAGAAGTCGGCGATGGGTCCGGCTCCGATCGCCGCTTCCAGCCATGCGGCGGTGAGGTCGGCGGGTCGTTCGATGACTTCTGCGGTGTCGCCATGCATGAGGGTCAGCGTGCCAGGTCACCGGGCCAGGGAGAAGCCATCCCAGGCAATCCGGCGGTGCGGATGCGGGTCGAACTCGACGCGGCTCTTGCGGTCGAAGACCATGACGGCACGGTCGGCGGTGGTGTAGGTGGGCCAGTCGTCGCCCGGCGCACCGTGCCGGCTGAAGGAACGCCACCGCCGCTGCACCTGGTTACTGACCCGCAGCGCGGCGCGCCGATCGGCCGCGGCGGTCAACAGGGCGCCGAATCGGGTGCGATAGACGTCGAAGACGGCCAGCAACTCGGTGGCATGGGTGGCGCCCAGGCCCGACCAGCGCAGCGTACGGGGGGCGTAATCGTACCGGTAGAGGTAGGTGGGCGCGTGCGCACTGTGGGCCTCGGCGATCTGCCAGGCCGCCGAACCGAAGGCGAAGTCACCGCCGAGCTGGATGCACGCCGATGGCGCGGGGTAATCCGGGTACGCGGACGTAATGCGTTCGCGCGCATCTGGTTCCGCGTCAGCAAGCAGCTCTTCGATCATCGCTTGATTGGTCGGCAGCATTTTGAGGAACCGGGTGAACAGGCGACCCTCCTCGGCATTTGTACCCACGATCAGCGGCACCCGGTGCGCGTGCCCACCGCGCATCGCCTCGACCGGATCGATGGGCACGACGTCGTCGCCGGCGACCGGGCCGATCGGAAAGGCGCCCAACCTGTCCTCCATGCCCTGGTCGATCAGCCGGTGCTGGGTGTCCACCAATTGCATCGGCGACGCCTGCATCAGGGCCTCGGCGGCGTCCTGTGGTCGTGCGCCCAGGAGTGCGGCGAAGCGCGTCGCGAACTCCGCCGCGGTCTCTCGCGACCGAACCATGCCGGAGGCCGGGCTCTCCGAAATTGCCCGGGAGAACAGCCCTTCGCCGGCGGGCACCGCCAACAGGGTGGCGGTGATGTGCGCTCCGGCGCTCTCCCCGAAGATGGTGACGTTGTCCGGATCGCCGCCGAATGCGGAGATGTTGTCCTTCACCCAGCGCAACGCCATCACGAGGTCGCGCAGGAACAAGTTGCTGTCGATCGTGATGTCCGGGGTAGAGAGGGACGACAGGTCGAGACAACCCAACGCGCCCAGCCGGTAGTTCACCGATACGTACACGCAGCCACGGCGCGCCAGCGCCGCACCGTCGTAAAGCGGCGTGGCCGAGCTGCCCAGGATGTAGCCGCCGCCGTGAATGAAGACCATGACGGGCAGCGGCCCTTCGGCGGGGGTCTCGGGGGTGACGACGTTGAGGGTGAGGCAGTCCTCCCCCATCGGCTGGTACCGGCCGACACCGAGCATGGTGTAGCGGCGCTGCTGGGGTGCGCAGTTGGCGAAGCCGTGGCAGTGCCGCACACCCGACCACGGTTGCGCCGGCTGGGGCGCGCGCAATCGCAGAGGCCCGACCGGTGGCCGGGCATACGGGACGGATCGCCAGCGGTGGACGCCGTCGCGGGTGAACCCTTCCACGGTGCCGATGGTCGTGCGTGCGCGGACGGTGCGCTGATGCATAACCCGACGTTAGCCGACATGACGGACGTAACGCGCGCGCAGCGCCTTATTTGCGGGCATTGCGGTTTAGCCTGGCTGAATGCGGATCGCCGCGCTGCTCGCATTGTCGTTACTGATCGCCGGGTGTTCTCACACGGTCGGCGGCCAGTCCCAGCAAACTCAGACATCGAGGAGCGCTGCATCCGGCCCGTCGGGAAGCAAGCCACCCGCGCCTTCGGCCGCGCCGACGCCTGGCACCGCGATCGCCGACGTCATCGGGTGGATCGAAGCAGGCCGTCCCGCGGACCCCGGTCAGTATCACAACGCGATTCGCGACGGTGCGACCACGCCGCTCGGCAATGACATCGCGTTCACGGCCGTCGCCGGCAAAGCATCTTGCATGACCGATTCCAAACACACGGGTGCCGCCCTGCTGTGTCTGGTGAGCCTGACCAATCCGCCGCCCGCGCCCGCGACCTCCTACGGCAACTGGCAGGGCGGTTGGGTGACGTTTGACGGCCTGAATCTGCAGGTGGGTGCGTCGCGCGCCGATCCCGGCCCGTTCATCAACGGCAACGGTTCGGAGCTGGCGAACGGTGATTCGCTGTCATTCGGCGATAATCGGTGCCGGGCCGATCAAACCGGACTGTATTGCGTGAACTATGCCCACCAGTCGGCCGCCCGATTGAGC
This sequence comes from Mycobacterium sp. E2733, assembly GCF_001667585.1. Classification (GTDB taxonomy): domain Bacteria; phylum Actinomycetota; class Actinomycetes; order Mycobacteriales; family Mycobacteriaceae; genus Mycobacterium. The sequence continues at coordinate 46,193 of NZ_LZJZ01000026.1, read as the reverse complement.
CCCTCGGGCATCGAGCCATTCGGCTGCCTGAAGCCGGCGCCGCCGCCGGACGGCGTCGGCGCGGCTTTCAGCTGTTCGTGATCGCCTGGCGACGTCATGTCGCCCTCATCGTCGATGCGATATCGGTGGGTGAACGGCGGCTGTTGCCATGGCCCGCGGAACTGCGATACGCGGTCGGACCGAGTGGCGGGCCTCTGGAACCCAATCAGTTGATCGTCACGCCGGCGTCGACCTTGAACTGCAATCCCGTCACATAGCGGGACTCGTCGGATAGCAGGAACAGCACCGCGTGGCTGACCTCTAGGGGCTCGATGGCCGGAGTGGGCATCGCATTGACGAAGATGGGGATCAGGTCGGGCCGCAATTCGCCCAGAGCGGCGCCGATCGACGGCGGGATCATGCCGGTCGGAGAACCCGTCGGATGCACCGAGTTGACCCGAACATTCTGGGCGGCCAGTTCGTTGGCCAACGCCAGGGTCAAACCCACGACACCATGCTTCGCGGCCGTGTAAGGGAGCTGCAACGGAAAGCCTTTGATGGCGCCGGCAGAGCTGATATTGACCAGGCTGCCACCGCCTTGGTCGAGCAGGTGGGGTATGGCCGCGGCGCACGTATTCCACACGCCGATAAGGTTCACGTCGACCACCGTGCGCCAGTCCTCGAAAGTTGTCTTGTCCCAGGGCGCAACCGTCAGCACGCCGGCGTTGGCGACGGCGCCGTCCAAACCGCCGAGGACCGCGACGCCGTCATCGACGGCCTCGCGGAGCTCGGCCCCGTCGCGTACGTCGACGACCCGACTCACACAGCGGCGGCCGAACTCACCAATTAGCCGCACCGTCTCCTCAAGGTCTTGCTCTGTGGCCAAGGGATATTCGATCTCCGGCAGAGATCGGCAGATGTCGACCAGGATCAGGTCGGCGCCCTCCTCGGCAAGCCGGAGCGCGTGACTGCGCCCCAGCCCCCGGGCGGCACCGGTAATCAGAATGCGTTTACCGGCAACACGTCCCGGATGTGGTGTCACCCGGCTACCGCTCGTTCCACATCAGGCCACGCATCGTCGTGGACAGCGGGATGTCCTCCACCCCGATCAGTCCTTGGGGCGCGCGGCACACCCAGTCGATCGCATTGACGGCCCGGCCCGCCGTCGAAATGCAGCCCGCATCAGTGGAATCGAAGAGAGGGTGGGAGACGTGGGTGTTGATTTCCACCCGCGGTTCGCCCTCCACGATGACGCGGTGTACGCCAGTGTGCCCCTCGGGCGGGAACTCCCAGTCCGGAGCCGCGGCCTGGGTGAGCCGGGTGACGTGCTCGAGGGTGATCACCGGCTTGTCATCGATCACGCCCTCGGTGGCAAAGCGCACCGCGCCCATCTGTCCCGGCTCCACCGTCATCATCGTGCACTCGATTCGTTCCGGCGTGTACCAGGGTTCGACGCGCTGGCGCACGTCGTCCAGTTTGATGTCGAGATCGTCCGCCAGGCTGCGGACCTGACCGCCCCACATCGACACGATCACCCCGGGCAGGAACATCATCGGCGAGTCGTCGTCCGGCGTCGTCCCGAATCCCATTGCCGCTCCGGTGAACTCGGCATCGTCATAGTTCCCGTAGTCGAAGATCTCCTGCACGGTGATCGAATCGACCCGCGTGGTCAGGCTGGCCGCCGAGTGCACCAGCGTATCGCCGGAGAAGCCGGGGTCGATGCCGTTGACGTAGAGCGAGGTGTTGCCGGCCGCACAGGCGCGCTCCAAGGGCTCGCGCAGCCAGTCGTCGGCGTGGCGGGGCGCGACGAGCCAGACCATCGACGTGCCGACGACGTTGGTGCCCGCCGCAAGGAACTTGGCCATCTGTTCGATGGCTTCCATCGGGCGAGTTTCGCCCTGAGACGTGTAAACCACGCAGTCGGCGCCGAGGGCCACCAGCGCATCGACGTCGTCGGTGGCGATGACGCCGGTCGGTTCGTCCAGTCCGCACAACTGCGCTGCATCCTGGCCGATCTTCTCGGCGCTGGCGGCGTGCACGCCGACCAATTCGAGGTCCGGTCTACCGATAATGGCCCGCAACGAATGCCGGCCCACATTCCCGGTGGAGAATTGAATGACTCTGCGCACGGCTACCCCTCATCCTTCCAGCGGCGGGTGATGACCCATCATGGCGCGTTCAATCGCGGCGCGGGTCAGTAGTCAGGAATCGGCAGCGGCGAATTGTTGGAGTCGATCCCGCCGTCGACGTGGAACGTCGCGTTGGTTGCGTAACAATCGCGGGTGCAGAGATATACCGCGAGCCGCCCGAGGTCCTCGACGTCGCCCAAGCGGTGCAGCGGTGTGGCCTCTTGCATCTTCTCCAGCGACCCGGGCATCAGATCCAGGCTGCCCTTCAGGCCGTCGGTGGCGAACGAACCCAGGGCGATGGCGTTGACGCGAATCTTCGGTGCCAGTTCCTGTGCCATCGCGCGGGTAAGCGCTTCGAGGCCGCCCTTCGCCACGCAATAGGCGGTCAGCGCGCGGATGCCGAACCGCGCCGAGCCCGACGAGATATTGATGATGGAACCGTGCCCGGCATTGAGCATGTGCGGGGCGGCGAGCTGACTCATGATGAATGCCGAAGTCACACACCAGTCAAAAGTGTGCCGAAAGTCTTCGTCGGTGATGTCCAGAAACCTCGCGTAGGTCGACCCACCGACATTGTTGACGAGAACGTCGATGCGGCCGAACCGCTCCATCGCGGAGTTGACGACCCGCTCTCCGTCGGGACGACTCATCGCGTCGGCCACGAGTGCCAGCCCCTTGCCGCCCGCCGCCTCGATGCCTTGAATCGTGCCAACGATATCCGCCTCGGTGCGTGCGGTCCCGACGACCGTGGCACCCGCCTCCGCCAAGACCCGCGCAATGCCCGCGCCGACGCCCTTCCCGGCTCCAGTGACGATTGCGACCTGTCCATCGAGCCGGAACTGCTCCAATGCCATGCCGGGCTCCTTTGACCATGCGGGTATGTGCGCAGTTCAATCTATGAATATTGCTGACTAAAGTCAATGAAGATCAGGGACCGGGGTCTGCGGCGCTCGAGATGATCCAAGAATGACCAAGTTATGCAAGCCATTCTGGCCGGAACACGGCATAATGGTCTGGTTAACCTCGGCACTCTGGCATGAGTCGAGTCAACTGTGAGGATAGAAATGGCCGTAACGGACAGGCTCTCGGCGCGCGAGGCAAAGCGCCTGCAGACGAAGGAACGGTTAATGGGCGCCGCCATCGCCGAGTTCGCCAGGGCCGGGATGGCCGAAGCCGACGTCAGCACCATTGTGGCGGCGGCAGGTGTCGCCCATGGAACCTTCTTCTTCCACTTCCCGACCAAGGAGCACGTTCTGCTCGAGTTGGAGCGGCGCGAAGAGGACCGTATCGCCAAGCAGTTCGCGCAATTCTTGAAATCCAAGCACGACCTGGCGTCAGCCTTGAACGAGGCCGTCCGCCTCGTGGTGGGATTGGAACGTCGGCTGGGCGATCTGCTCTTCAATGACTTTCTCGCACTGCACTTCTCGCAAACCCGGCCGCAAACCGAAGACGGCAGGGACCACCCCTTGATCGTCTTGGTCGCCCAGGAGATCGCGCTTGCTCAAGAACGCGGCGAGACGGACCCGCACGTCAATTCCATGAACAGTGCGGTGTTCTTCCTGCTGGGGCTCTACGCTCTGTTGATCACCACGAACCATTGGCCGACTGGCCACAGTTTGCTGGAAGATTATGTCGCGCGAACGTTGCGGAGCATCAGGCCCTGACCCGCGTCACGGGCGTATCACCCCGCGCAGCGGCATGAGTCCAAGTTCATTGTGGGACATGAAGCCCGGCGGGGCGTCGCAGACGGCGGGGATCGCGTTCGCGGGGCCCATCGCGGTCCAGGTGTAGCCGGGCAGCGCGTAGCCGCCGTCAGGGTCCTGCGCCCCTTGGAGGATCAGCTCCGTGGATGAGTCACCCTCGATCACGATCCGGTAGTGATAGTGCTGAGGCCAATCCTCCTGTGGCTCAATGGCATCGTAGGTGTCCATCGTGTAGATCTCGTGAAAGACGATGAGCGGCCGACCCTCCACCCACGCTGTCCACTTGTGATGCTGGCGGGCGACGGTACCCGCCTTGATCACTCCCTTGAAGCCCGGCATGTCGCTGGTCTCGCCTCCTTCGAAGGGAATGTCCCGCGTGGCGACGCCGAGCTCCACCTCCGTCGTGTACCGTTCGACCGTTTTGCCCATGTTCTCGACGATCATCGCCATCGACTGTGCGAACAGCGGCCAGGCTTGTCCCAGCAGATTCGGGCCATCCTCGAAGCCGGCCGGATCGCTGCCCATCCCCATCTCGAACAAGTACTTCAGGGTGTCCCTGCCGAAATTCACGACCTCATAGATGTGGATGGTGTCGATTTGGCTTACGATCCGCGCCAACGTCAGGACAAGGAGGTCGCCCGCGAAACCGGGATTGACACCACCGGCGTAGAACGATGTGCCGCCCTCGAGGCACGCGGCGTGGATCTTGTCGATATCGGCCTTGCTGTGCTCGGTTCGGTACCACCACGCGCCGCCCGACGCGACCACGTTCTTCCCGCCGCGCAGCAGTCGGCAGACTTCGTCGGGATCAGACCACAGCGGCGCGTAGAAGATGCAGTCCGCATCGAGCGCTTCAATGACCGCCTTGTCGTCGGTAGCGAGCACGCCGGTCGGTGGTTTGCCACAAAGCTCGCCGGCGTCCTTGCCGACCTTCTCCGGACGATTGCAGAGCACCCCGACCAGTTCGTAGGCCGGGTTATGCGCAAAGTGGCGGAGCGCCACCGTTCCAACGTTGCCGACGCCCCATTGGATAACGCGGTACTTCTTCTCGGTCGGCGATTTTCCGGTGACTGTAGATTCTTGGGTCAGCGTCATTGCTACTCCTATGGTGCACCGACAGCGACTGAACGCTCGCTGAGCGTAGGCACCTCGTCAACATGGTGTCAACGATTCCCCTCTGACTCGTGTCAGTAGGAATGCCAGCCATGTTGCGGAGGAACGGCGCGAACCGGCACGCGAGCTGATTTCGAATGCCCGCTCCTCTTGACGACTGTGCATCTCTACTGAGTACAGTCAGTGACTTAGGTGTCTCATCGGCGCGTGAAGGGGTTGCTGCATGCTGCAAGACCGCAAGATCCTCGTGACCGGAGGCACAGGTCAGATCGCCGGCCCGATTGCCGAGGACTTCGCCAAGCACAATGAGGTGTGGATCGCGGCGCGGTTCAGCAATCCAGACCGAAGGGCGGAACTCGAGGCGCTCGGAATCAAGACTTGCCTATGGGATATGGACACGGGCGACAACTCGTTGCTGCCGAACGACTTCACCCATGTGGTCCATTCGGCCCTGAACCTCAGCCCGGACTACGACCAAGCCATTACCAATAACGCAGAAGGATCTGCACTGCTGATGCAGCACTGCCGCAACGCAAAGGCGTTTCTGCACGTCTCCAGCACATGTGTCTATAAGCCTCACGCAGATCATCCCAACCACGCTTACGCAGAGACCGACCCGCTCGGTGGTCTCGCCAGCTATGCCGAGGTCTATCCGATCGCAAAGATCACCTCCGAGGGCAGCGTCCGCGCCGCCGCGCGTATGTTGGACCTCCCCACCACCATCGCCCGGATGAACGTTGGGTACAGCTGGACGGGCCATGGCGGACTTCCCGTCATGCAATACCAGACCTTCAAGAATGGGCAACCCTGGCTCACTCCGGTGGGCTACCACAACATCGGGTCACCCATCAGCGGTGTCGACATCGCCGACCAAGCGCACAAGTTGCTTGAAATCGCCACTGTCCCTGCGACGATCGTCAACTGGGGCGGAGATGACCCCGTCACGGACCAGCAGATGGGTGAATACGTCGCCGAACTGACGGGGGTGACCGCAAGTTTTGTGGAGTCGCCCGTCAGTTTCGACAGCTTCTGGTCAGACAACACCCGCCGTGAGCAACTCATCGGCAAGTGCTCGCAGCACTGGAAGGAAGGCGTCCGCGACACGTTTTCGCGCCTCGGTTTGATCGGCGTCGCCAGCTAGCGGCAACGAACTGACCGGTCGAACAAGAGGGAGGCGAGCAGTGCGCAGGGTGATCCAGTTCTCAACAGGCAACGTCGGCCGGCACTCGCTGAAAACGATCATTGAACGACCAGATCTCGAACTGGTCGCCGTGCACGCGGCCAGCCCCGAGAAGGTCGGCCACGATGCCGCCGAACTTTGCGGAATGAGCGAAGCCACGGGCGTTATCGCGACGGATGATATCGACACCCTTGTCGACCTGGGAGCGGACTGCGTCATCTTCACGCCGCAGGCCGAAACCCGTCCGATAGAAGTAATCGATCAGATGTCGCAATTCCTGTCCGCTGGGGTTGAGTAAGTCGTCCACTCCGTAGTGGCATCCGCGGATGTTCTTGTCACGTTGCCAACATCTCGCGCGCCGGTGCCAACGCTTTACGCTGACTACAGTCAGTCTGTATAGTTCACTAACGTACCCAATCGGCCTCGATGACGCGGAGGATTGTGAATCTGCCGAAACTGCAACAGCGCATTGCCGGCGGCATCGGAAGGGCCTCGGCGGAAACCGGCCGCGCAGCAGAGGGTCTGACGTTCGACCAGCACTTGGAACGGTCACAACTTGCGCAGCGTCAGGCCGACAAATGGCTTATCTCGGGCAGTCTCCTGATCGGCACCGCGGCCTTGGGCGTCTTCGGGTTGCCGCTGTTCCTCTGGGGAGTTCGGTTGCTGCGCCGGGCCCAGCGAGGTGGCCTCTCCGTTCGCCCGATGCTGGTCACCTTGCTCGGCTATCTCGTCATCATCGATGCCGCCATCAACACTGTGGGGTGGGCACTCGACCTGGTGGCAAGCCATACTCTGCTGGCCCGCGTGCTGCTCAACGGGTGGGGCAACATGTTCGACGCCGGCTACTTCTGGCACTACAACGAGCTGTGGGTCGGCGGTGCCGCCGGACCTGGTGAAAAAGCCATGGAAGTCGGTCTCATCCTGACCGTCTTCACCATGCGAATCGCCGCCGCCATCGGATTCCTGCAGATGAAACGCTGGGGCCACCAGTGGATGGTCATCACGTGCTGGATGGGCGTGGTCATTTGGATTACCTACGTCTTCAACATGACCATGTTCGCCGACGTGCGCTTCGCCGGTGTCGTCTTGCCAGTCGTCGGCTGGTGGCTCTACGACATCTTCTACATCACTCCATTCCTCGCAATCCCCTACCTGCACACGGTCAATCGCGAACTCTTCTCCGACTGAATACGGATTGTGACCGTTGACTTCAATCAAAAAGCGCCAGAGCTCGTCACTTAGGAGGTCAGATCGTGGATTATGTGTGGGAGATCCTTCGCTACGTCGCCGCGTGGGGCGGCACCGGGCTGATCATCTGGTTCTGGTACTGGATGTTCTCCAACATCGGAACGTTCTGAGCGCGCGGCCCACCAACCGGGCGACCTGCCTGCGCGAGATTCAGACCATGGCTGAGCCTTCCGAAACCCACGCGATGGCGCTGGAGCGGAGTTGTTCCGTGACGGCGGTCGCACTCAGTGAGCAGCGTCGCGAGGGCGTCCGGCTCGTCACCGGTGACCGTCGTGGCTTCGGCTTGAATGCGGCGCTGACGTTCGTTCATGTGCCGTACCCCGTGATACCCGACTGGACACGCAGGACCCTGACATGTGGTGTAGCCCTGCAATGTTCGCCGTCGAAAGAGCGGATCACCGAATACCGGCTGAACGAGCTGTCCGCTCGCGAACTCCGCGCACTCACGCTTGTCGAAGCCGGTGTCGCGCTAGGGTGGATCGCGTCGCGGTGGCCGGGCCTGCTCCCCGAGGTCCAGCGACTACTCCCGGAGGTCCACGTCGAAGCCGGTGACATGGATGCCGCGGAAATGCTCAGCCGGGCAATCGCGTTGGCGAACACCGGCCAGGCATTGACGGTCCACCCGCTGCTGGGCCATCTGCCGCTGGCCCTTACGGCGCCGCATGGCTTGACCGACAAATTGCGCCGCAGCTTTGGCCGGATGCCCTGGACTAGCACGCAGAAACGGCTGCCGCGGCCGTACTCGGTTCCCGTCGGCGGCGATGGAGGCGTCCGTAACCCCAACCTGCCGCCCCCGAGCCGGCCCCAAGACAACGATTTCGACGTCACGCCGAAACATCGGCCCGGTATCCCCTACCCCGAATGGAACATGTGGACCAAGCAGTTCATGCAGGACCACGTCGCCGTTATCGAACATGCGGACGGCCGCCGCATTCGCCGTCCGGTGCCGGTTGCCGTCGACGTACGCAAGTGGTTCGAAGAACACACCCATCGTGCGATGACGAACCGCCTCGAAGACGGATCCGACCTCGATGTCGACCAATACGTCAACCACTACATCGACCTGTCCACCGGCGAGGCCAAGGAGCCGCGGCTCTTCCGCGACTTGCTGCCCACCAGCCGCGACGTCGCCACAGCGTTGCTACTCGACGGCAGTTCGTCGTTAGGGGTACACGGCGGTCGCATTTTCCAACTCGAACTGGCCTGTGCCGATGCACTCTCGCGGGCCATGACGCTGGCCCGCGAGCGTCATGGTGTCTTCGTGTTCACCGGCAACACTCGTCATCGGGTCGAAGTGCGGTGTCTGAAGGACTTCGACGACCGCCGGTTTGTGCCGCCGAGCGGACTGGGCCTGTCCACCCGGGGGTACACGCGACTCGGTGCGCCACTGCGCCACCTGACGAGCCGGCTCCTGGCGCAGCCCTCAGAGCGGCGCCTGCTGATCGTCATCGGCGACGGTCTCATCTCCGACGAAGGTTATGAAGGTCGTTACGCCTGGGCCGATGCCGCGCACGCCGTCGAGGAGGCGAACGACGCCGGTGTGTCGATGTACTACGTCGGCGTCGGACCGACCCGGGTTGATCCCCTTCCCGAGGTGTTCGGGCCCAGACGGTCGCAACGGATCCGACGCGTAGAGGAGCTCCCGAGGGTATTGGCTCACGTCCACCGTGAACTGGTCGCCGCATGAACGCCGCCACGGACCTTTATTTCGCAAACGGCAACGAAGTTCAGCTATTCGAGCAGGCCTTCCGCCAGCACATGCCCGTGATGCTCACCGGCCCGACCGGTTGCGGCAAGACCCGATTCGTCGAACACATGGGCCTGCTGTTGCAACGACCGGTCGTCACCATCAGTTGCCACGACGACCTCACCAGCTCCGATCTCGTCGGGCGCTTCATGGTCACCGGTGGCGACGTGGTCTGGACCGATGGCCCGCTGACCCGGGCCGTCAAAGCCGGCGCGATCTGCTACCTCGACGAAGTCGTCGAAGCTCGCCACGACTCGTTGGCCATCCTGCATTCGCTCACCGATCACCGCCGGTCGCTGTATCTCGATCGAGCCGGCGAAGTCGTGACCGCGCCGGACACCTTCATGCTGGTGTGTTCCTACAACCCGGCATATCGCAGCTCGCTCAAGGAGCTCAAACCGTCCTTCCGCCAGCGGTTCGTCACCCTCACGATGAGGTATCTGCCGCCCGAGCGCGAGGCCGAAGTGATTGTCGCCGAAGCCGGGATTCCGATAGCGATGGCACGGCGGCTGGTCGGATGCGCGGTTGCCATCCGCACCGCCGACGAAGCCTTTCACTTCGAGCCCCCGTCGACCAGGGTGTTGGTCACGGCAGCGCACTTGATCGCCGCCGGCGCAACCGAATTGGATGCGGCTGACGCCTGCATACTCGCGCCACTGAGTACCGACGGCGCGGTCACGGACGGTCTACGCGAAGTCGCGGCGGCCAGCCTGGCCGCCACGGATGCCCCGAGCGCAACCCCATAAGAAAGGAGTCCGGCATGGACCAACAGGAACAGAAGCGCAAGAGGGCGCTCATCGTCTTCCAGATCTTCATCTACGGCTACCTGCTGGTGATGTTCGGCATCCAGCTGTACATGTCGTTCGCCCGAGGGTGGTGGGATCTATGAATCCTGTTGCCGCACAGCCCACGAGCTCGGTCGCCCTCGAGGATCACCACGACGAATCCCGCCAGGCGCAGCGCCGGGCCGACAAGTGGATGATCGTCGGCGCCGCCCTGATGGGCATGTGGGCTCCGGGGCTCATCGGGTTTCCCATCTTCATGCGTGGAGTGTGGCTGCAGCGTCAAGCACTGCGAGCCGGCTTGTCGGTCCGGCCTATGATCGTGACCCTGATCGGTTATCTGGTCCTGATCGACGGAATGCTCAACAGTCTCGGCTGGGCCCTGGACCTGGTCGCCAACCACACGTTGATCAACCGGGTGCTGATGGTTGGGTGGGGCAACATGTTTGATGCCGGCTACTTCTGGCATTACAACGAGCTCTGGATCGGCGGCGCGGCGGGACCGGGCGAGAAGGCTTATGTGGCAGGGCTGATCCTCACGGTGTTCTCCATGCGGGTGGCCGCGGCCATCGGATTCCTGCAGATGAAGCGCTGGGGCCATCAGTGGATGATCGTCACCTGCTGGATGGGCGTGGTGATCTGGTCCGCGTATGTGTTCAACATGACGATGTTCGCCGACGTGCGCTACGCCGGTGTGGTATTCCCGGTCGTCGGCTGGTGGCTCTACGACATCTTCTACATCACCCCCTTCCTGGCCATCCCGTATCTGCACACCGTCAACCGCGAAATCTTCTCCGACTGAACAGGTTTAAGGAGCAATGCCATGACCGCACCGACGCCCACCGAAGAGCAAGAACCCACCGCTGGTCTCGAGCCGGGGACCACGCCGTATTACGCGCGAATGCACAAATGGATCAAACGGGCCGTGTTGGTGTGCCTGGTCGCCCTGGTCATCGAAGGCGCATTCACCTTGCCGTTCATGGCGGTCTACTACGGCTACCCAACGCTGAGCCTCACGCAGATCTGCAGCGAGCTGCTGAAGATTCGCTACTCCAACGACACCTTGGAGTGCAAGTACCCGTACCCGCCGTTCGGGCCCCCGGAGGGCGCTGAAGGTAAGGCCACCGCGCAGGACGTGTGGGGCATCCAGCCCATACCGAAGTACCACAGGCTTGGGTTCCGCGAACTGGTCAGGATCCACAACGAACGGCTCGCTCGCCAGGCGGCCCAACTGCACGCGGCACCGCACCCGTGACCTATCGGGTCGTTCAGTGGACGACGGGTAACGTCGGCAAGAGTTCGGTGCGGGCGATAGCCAGAAACCCCACACTCGAGCTCGTCGGATGTTACGCCTGGTCACCAGGCAAGGTCGGCCGCGATGTCGGCGAGCTGTGCGGGATCGAACCCCTCGATGTGAAGGCCACCAACGACATTGACGCGCTGCTCGCGCTCAAGCCCGACTGCGTCGTCTACAACCCGATGTTCGCCGATGTCGATGAGCTGGTCCGCATCCTCGAAGCGGGTGTCAACGTGGTGGGTACGGCAGGGTTCGTCACCGGCCACTTCCTCGGCGCGGGACGCGATCGGATTGCCGAGGCCTGTCAGCAGGGCGGGTCGACCATTTTCGGCAGCGGCATCAACCCCGGTTTCATCCAACTGTTCGCCATCGTGTCGGCAGGCCTCTCCGACCGAGTGGACAAGGTGTCGATGCTTGAGTCCGCTGACACCACCATCTACAACTCCCCCGCGACCGAGATACCCATGGGCTTCGGCTATCCCATCGACCAGCCAGGCCTGCCGGCCATCACCGAGAAGGGGTCCGGCGTCTTCCGGGACGCCGTTCTGCTGATCGCCGACGCTCTCGGCGTGGAACTCGACGAAGTGCGTTGCGAGGTCGAGTATGCCCAGACCACCGAGGATCTCGAGCTACCCGGCGACTGGACGATCGCCAAAGGGTGTGTCGCCGGCGTAGACGTCCGCTGGAGAGGAATTTTCGGCGGCCGCGACATCATCGAAATCCGCGGCCGGTGGCGCAAGGGTCAAACGCTGGATCCGGATTGGCCGCTGGACGTGGGCTACACCATCGAGGTGCAAGGCCAGCCGACGATCAAGACGACGCTGAGCTTCCTTCCGCCGCCAGACTTTCGGGGCGAGACGCTGGATGATTACATCATGTTGGGTCTCACCATCACCGCCATGCCGGCGATCAACGCGATACCTGCGGTGGTCGCCGCCCCGCCCGGCATCGCCACCTACAACGACCTGCCGCTGCTCCTTCCGCGGGGAGTGCTGGCAGGTAGCTGAGAGGACGTGCGTGTAATGACCGCAACGACCGGTGGGCCCAGTATCTTTGAGGCGGGACTTCCGGTGCTCGAGTACGACGTCACCGAGTCACCGCACGAGGTCTGCGCTCGCATCCGGGCAGCGCAGCTACGTGGCCCAATCGCCCTCGGCCCATTCGGACCCGAGATCCTCTCCTACGAGCTCGCGCGCACCGTTCTCCGCGACACCCGATTCATCATCCCCCCAGGCCTTCACCTGAGCGCGCAAGGCGTGACGTCGGGCCCGCTTTGGGACAGAGTCGTCGGAAGCATCATCTGCGCGGAAGGCGCCGAACATCATCGGCTGCGAAGCCTGGTGTCGCGGGCATTCACCCCGCGGGCCACCGCGCGTCTGCACGACACTATCGGCGAAGTCGTCAACGAACTGGTCGATGGCGTCGTCGACGCCGGCCGCTGTGACGTTGTAACTGACATTGCCCGTCACTACCCGATCCCGATCATCTGTGCATTGCTCGGTGCGCCACGTGGAAGCTGGGCAGAGTTTTCCCGATGGGCCGAAGCCATTTTCAAGATGGCCAACTTCTCGGTCAACCTCGCCGCCGAAACGCCCGCGATCCTTCGCGGTTGGGCCGAGCTCGACGCCTACGTCGATGAGATGGTCGCCGAGCGGCGACACCACCTGACCGACGACCTGCTCTCCGATCTCATCCGCGCCGAGGATGACGGTGACCGCCTCAATGCCGACGAACTTCGCATGACCGTGGCCGGATTGTTGCTTGCCGGAACGGATACCACACGCAATCAGCTGGCCGCGTCCTTGCAGGTGCTGCTCGATCACCCGGAGCAGTGGGCGATGTTGCGCGAGCACCCCGAACTCGCCATGCCGGCGGTCGAAGAGAGCATGCGCCACTCGCCCGCCGTGTGCAACACGGTCCGAACCGTGAACGAAGATGTCGAGTTGGACGGATACATGTTCCCGAGCGAGACCTACATCTTTGTGAATTCTTTTGCAGCGAATCGCGATCCGACCATATACCGGGAACCCGACCGCTTCGACATCACCCGCAAGGAGGCGCCGGCGGTACTGACATTCGGCGGCGGCGTGCACTATTGCCTCGGCGCGAACCTGGCCCGGCTGGAGCTGGCCGAAGGCCTCAAGATCCTGGCGCGCCGGCTGCCGGACGCCCGGCGTGCCGGAGCGGCACCGTGGAAGCCGATACTCGGCATGAGTGGGCCGACAAGTCTTCCCATAGATTTCAGCCACCAGTGACAGCCCGCGCCGCGCGTCCGGCTTCCCGACCACTCTCCCGATCCTGCCCGGAGGTCACGAATGAATGATTCACCGTCACGGCTGCATCACGTCGTCTTCGCGGTGGCAAGGGACCGACATGACACGGTGGGGCGGCTATTCACCGAACTGGGCTTCAGCTTCGACGAGATCAATTTGGACGAACTCGGCATCCGGGTGCTCCTGGATTGGAATCGGGGCATCGAGCTGATCAGTCCCAACCCGGGGTCCACCGCCGAGGTGGCCACGTCGGTCACCGAATTCCTGGCCAGTCACGGTGAGGGTGGCGTTTTCACGGTGGTGGTGCAGGTCCCCGGAGCGTCCGAGGCAGAGGACATCGCCAAGCGCTACGGCTCGGCCACCCGCTTCCGGCAAGGCTTCGAGGGCGAGGGCAACTATCTCGAGGAAATCGACTTGTCGGTGCTCGGCCTGCCCCTGACATTCCTGTCGACCAACCTGCCGTAAGTAACCGCGAAAAGGACTGCCATGAGCGAGCTTCGATTCGACGGCCGGGTTGCCATCGTCACCGGGGCCGGTGGCCAGGACCCGAGTTTGGGCCGGTCCCACGCGACCCTGCTTGCCGAGCGCGGAGCCAAAGTGGTGGTCAATGACCTTGGCGTGGGCCCCGACGGGCGGGGAACCATGCGGGCGAATGCGGAGCACGTCGTCGAAGAGATCCTCGCCGCCGGCGGCGAAGCGGTTCCCGATCAGCACAGCGTTGCCGAGGAAGATGGCGCGCGCCGCGTCGTCACGACGGCGCTGAACACGTGGGGACGCCTCGACATCCTGGTGAACAATGCCGGGGTCTGCTTCCTGGCGCATTTCGACGAGATCTCCAGTGCCGATATCCGCACGGTGATCGACGTGCACCTGATGGGAACCGTGTGGATGTGCCGGGCGGCATGGCAGCACATGCGTGAGGCGGGGTATGGACGGATTGTGAACACCACGTCGGGCGCGATGTTCGGGATCGAGAACCTTTCCATCTACGGTGCGGCCAAGAGCGGCATCTTCGGATTGACGCGCGGGTTGGCCGTCGAGGGCACGCCGCTCGGTATCAAGGTCAACGCGCTGGGACCGGCAGCCAACACCACCGCTATCCGCCACTTCAACGAGACTTCGCCGTTCACCTCGCTGATGGAGGCGCATTTCCCCACCGGCCTGGTATCGCCCGCCGTCGGTTACCTGGCCCATGAGGCCTGCGAGCTCTCGGGAGCCAATCTCGAAGCGGGCGCAGGTAACGTCGGCCTACGCGTCTTCGGCCAGACTGCGGGATACACCGACACCGGGCTCACTGTCGAGAAAGTGCGAGACCACCTCTCGGCGATCATCGACAAGCGCACGGCGGCCATGATCCCCGACCCCGGCGAGCTACCTGCCGGGCCCACCGGGGCAGCCCAGCTAGGCGCCGTTCTGAAGCCCTACCAACCGATTTGAGCAACCGAGACCGCGACAGGGAGACATCATGACCGTCGGCACGGCGAAGCCCAGTGTCGTTGACGCCGATCTACCGGTGCTGACCTACGACGTCACGGACACGCCTCAGGAGATATATCCACAGTTTCGGGCCGCCCAGCAGCTGGCACCGATCGCGCTGGGTCCCGTGGGGCCGGAGGTACTCTCCTACGAACTTGCTCGAACCGTACTGGGCGATCCACGGTTCGGGATTCCTCCGGGCATTCACCTCACTGCGCACGGCGTGACGTCAGGCGAGCTGTGGGACCGCGTCGTGCGCAGCATCCTCTGCATGGAAGGCGACGAACATCGTCGGCTGCGCGGCTTGGTATCGAAGGCGTTTACGCCACGGGCAACCGCGCGCATGGACGAGACGATTCACGCCGTCATCAATGAACTCGTCGATGCGGTTGTCGCAGAAGGGAGTTGTGAGTTCGTCGAGGAGATCGCGCGGCCGTACCCGATCCCCGTTATCTGTGCGCTCCTGGGTGCGCCACGGCAAGACTGGCAGCTGTTCTCGAAGTGGGCGGAGGACATATTCAAGATCGTGAGCTTCGACTGCAATCTTGCCGAGGAAGAGCCCAAGGTCCTGACGGCCTGGGACGCTTTCGACGAATACATCGACGGGATGATCGCCGATCGGCGCAAGACCCTGACAGACGACCTGCTCTCCGAACTCATCCGGGCGGAAAACCGAGGCGACCGGCTGGACGCCGGCGAAGTGCGGATGCTGGCTTTCAGCATCCTGGTGGCCGGAACCGACACCACACGTACGCAATTAGCAGCCTCGATGCAAGTTCTATCCGAGCATCCGGACCAATGGGCGCTGCTTCGCGACCGCCCCGAGCTCGGGATGAAAGCCGTCGAGGAGACCATGCGTCACTCCCCATCTATGTGCAGCACCCTCCGCAGTGTCACCAACGACGTCACGATCGGTGACTACACGTTCCCAGCGGGGACATTCATCATCGTTAACACCTATGCCGCCAATCGGGATCCCTCCATTTACGCCGACCCCACCCGCTTCGACATCACTCGCGACGATCCGCCGCCCATCCTCACGTTCGGCGGAGGAGCTCACTACTGCCTCGGCGCGAACCTCGCCAGGCGGGAGCTCTCCGAAGCGCTCAAGATACTTGCGAACAGGCTGCCCCATCCACGGTGCACCGAGAACCCGCCGTGGAGGCCGCTTCTTGGCATGAGCGGACCTACGCGTCTCGCGCTCGAGTTCGGTAGATGAAACGCCGCGGTGTTTTAAGCCAAAAGGAACAGGCGCCCATGACCGAGCCTCATGACTCCCCCGCAATTCCGGTGCTCGACTTGGTCGATATTCCGATGTCACTCGATCGGGGCGCCGGTTGGGCCGCACTGCGCGAAGCGGGGCCAGTGGTAATGAGCGACGGCTGGTACGCCCTGACTCGGCGTGAGGATGTACTTGCCGCACTGCGTAATCCGAGCGTGTTTTCGTCTAAGAAGGCGTTCGAGTTCGTCGGCAGCCCGCTGCCGCTGGTGCCCGCGGCCTTCGATCCTCCGGAACACACCCGGTTTCGCAGGATTCTGCAACCGTTCTTCAGCCCCCATGCGCTTGCAGCGATACTGCCCGCGATGCAGGACCAAGCGATCGACATCATCGACTCGATTGCCGGACGCGACGAGTGTGAGGTGATGGCCGACCTGGCGACTCCCTACCCCTCGCAGGTCTTCCTGACGCTGTTCGGCCTTCCGCTACATGATCGGGAGAGGCTAATCGGGTGGAAGGACGCCATCATCGAACTCAGCATTCCGAACGCCGCTGGTGAAACCCCGGATCTGACGCCGGCACTGGAGATGTTCGCCTACCTTACGGAGGCCGTCGCCGCCCATCGGCAAAATCCCGGAGACGATGTCCTGTCCCAGGTTTTGGTGGGCGAGGATGCGATGACCGACGACGAAGCCCTCGGCATGGCCTTCTTCTTTGTGCTGGCAGGCCTGGACACCGTCACCTCGGCTATCGGGGCGGCGATGCTCGAGTTGGCGCGCCGTCCCGACTTGCGCAATAGACTGTGCCAAAACCCTGCTGAAATAAGCGTTTTCGTCGAAGAGATAGTCCGACTTGAGTCGTCGGCCCCCGTCGTTCCCAGGGTGACCACAGAGGAGGTCACCATTGCGGGCATCACATTGCCGGCGGGTTCGCGCGTGCGACTGTGCCTGGGTGCGATCAACCGCGATGGCAGCGACGCGATCTCCGGTGATGATGTGGTGCTGGACGGCAAGGTGCACAAGCATTGGGGCTTCGGTGGCGGTCCGCACCGTTGCGTCGGCTCTCATCTGGCCCGGATGGAAATGAATGTGGTCGTGACCCAATGGCTGAGCCGCATTCCCCATTTTGAGCTTGCGCACGGGTACCGTCCCGAAATCACCTGGCCATCCCCCACCTCCACGTTGCCCAGGCTGCCGCTGAAAATTCTCACACCGGAGACTCCGTGACCGTCGACGTCGATAGGACGGGTCATAACAGCTTATGGCGCAACAGATTTCAGTGGGCGTGACCGTCCGCAGGAAGCGGTGGATGGTCCGCAGACGCCAACTCCAGCAGACGAATCTCGCCCGAGGTACCGTCGACTTCGACCAGGGCGCCCTGCGGCAGCGCCTTCGTTGCGCCCTGCACATCCACCACACAGGGAAAGCCGAACTCGCGGGCCACCACCGCGGCGTGTGACATCGGGCCGCCCAGTTCGGTCACCACGGCGGCGGCGTAGCAGAACGCCGCGGTGTATCCGACGTCGGTGACCTCAGCGACAAGGATTTCGCCGGCCTGCAGTTCGTCGATCGTTTCGGGCCGGACAATACGCACCCGGCCACGCACCTTACCCCCACACACGCCGACACCGCGCAGTCTGTCGCCGCTGGTGAGGGCCCCCGATGTCGCTGTGGTCGGTTGCCAGCTCCCGCTGAACACCGTCGGCGGAACCACAGCGGCCAGCCGGCGTTGTTCGGCACGACGCCGGGCCACCAACCCACCGACGTCCGGCGGCAGCGCATCGAGCTCGTCGACGAGCAGATAGAACACATCATCGGCGGTATCAAGGGTTCCGGCCTCGACCAACCTGCGGCCATACTCGCGCATGAGGTTGCGTAGCACCCAGTTGGCCCGAACCACCTTGTCGCGACGGACTTCGCGGTCGCGGAGTTGGCGTGCCGCCAGCTGAGCGACAGGCCTGGCGTGCAGGGGAATCGGGGGGCGCGTCGGCGGCTGCGGCGGATCGGGGACGCTCATCGCTCTGGTCACCATCCGGACGAGCAACTCGGGATCATCGGCATAGCTGATCGACAGCATCTCGAGTTCGGCGGGGCCCCGATGCCCGATCAGCGCCAGCTCCGCCAGGACTGCGGCGTGAAACTCGGGGGCCTCGACGGCCAGCTTGCCCAGCCGCGCCCCCGGTTCGGCCAGCAGCGCTGTCACTTTCGGGTCGCGCTGTGCGGCAGCCACCAACCGCTGCATTGCCTCGACCGATCGGGCACTGACCAATTCCGGTCCCGCCGGCGCGGCGGTGTCTCGTCCACACAAACCGCGCAGCAGGACGTTGAACGCGGCGCACAGCATGAACGACGCCGAGGCCAGCACCCAACCGTGCACCACATCGTCGCGCGCCGAAGAGATCAGGCTGAGCAGCCGACGATCGTCCAACCGGTTCACGTCGTCGACCAGGCGTTCCAGGCGATCCACATCGGCAACGAACTCGTGGGTGTCCCTGGACGAGCCGGCGGACAGGCCGATGAGGTTGACGCCGAATACCCCGATGTTGCGAACGGTCCGCAGTTGCTTTCGGACGCGGCTGGTTTCGGAGCGTGGACGCTCCTCACCGAAGATTGGCAACGACGCCATGCTGGGGCCGAAGAATCCGCTGTTGCTGACGATCATCGCGGGCTTGGCAAACGGGACGGTTTCCGCCATGAAATGCGCCGAGGTGATGGCCCCGTAGAGCCGGTGGGCGAACACGGCGACGGTCCGCGTGGCGATTTCACGCTGGATGATGCCGCCGGGCCGCAGCCGCTCGGCGATGGCCACGCCACCCGCGCGCAGTCCGCGCACGGTCACCGACGCCGACGCCGGCGAGAACGGGCCAGGTAGGGCCTCGGACAAATTGGTGGCCAGAAAGGTTGGAAAGCGCGGGTCGATCGGGGTATCGAATTCCCCGTTATCTCCGGCTGGGCCGGCCCAATTCGGCTTCACCCCGTCCTCGGTCGGCGCATCCACGGAAGGAAGGTCAACGATGTTGGCCATCCGCCACGGTAGCGACACCACCCGCTTGCCCAGGGTGACCCGGCCGCGCACCGCGAGCGCCAAATCCTCGACACACTCACCGGAGTTCCACGCCGGGCGGAATCCCCACTGCTCACGCAACCGTGCGGTATCCATGAACGCCGCGCCGTGCACCAGTTGCAGCTCGGCCGCCTCAAAGCCCAACCGCATGATCGGGCGTCCAAGCACCGCGGCGACGCGCCGGAAGGTCAGCTCACCAGGAGCGGCGAGATTGACGGGACCGCTGCCGATTTCGGTGTCCACGATCGCCCGGTTGAACAGCCTGAGGGCGTCGTCGAGGTGGACGACCTGCATGAGACGGTCGGCCGACCTGTCGGGGAATACCGGCAGCGCCAGCAGCCGACGCACCCAGTTATCGACGCCTCGGCCGACGATCAGCGCGGAGCGGATCGCGACCCATTCCAGGCCGGCCTCCTCAATCATCCGCTCGACCCGGGCCTTGTATTCGCCATCGACGCTGATCGGCGTTCTCGCATCGTGCTCGGTCCTCGGTGCATCTCCACCGCCGTAAACATGCGGCGAGGATGCGAAAACAATCCTCCTGGAACCGGTTTCGGCCATCGCCTGCAGAACGTTGGCGGTGCCCGCGACATTCACCTGATGGCTGATCCGGGCGTCGGGGCCCGGACTGTTCGCCCATGCGCAGTGCGCCACGACGTCGGCGCCGGCGACCGCGCGGTTGACCGCATCGGCGTCCCGGATGTCGGCCGCGACGAATTCTGCGGCACTCGGCCAGCTCTCGGGTCGATGACGGGCGAAGCCGATGACGTCGTGGCCCTGGCTGAGCAAGCGGGCGGTCAGGCCCCGGCCGAGGACGCCGCCGGCGCCGGTGACGGCGATTCTCACTGACTGGCCCTGCGCAAGTTCATGGCTACTCGTCGTCGTCCATCAACGCCGCGTTGACCAGGTCCTCGAGGTCCATGTCCGCGATGTCCTTCTCCGAGGTCACCGGGGTGGCCGGCGACTGTCCGTCGCCTCGACCGCCGTCGGCCTCATTCGCCAACGCGAGCAACAGCTCCAGCACGCCGGCCTGCCGCAGGCGCTTGACCGGGATCGATCCCACGGCGCGCTGGATTTCGGCTTCCCCGGGAGCGGCGGCAGGACTCTGTTGTTCGGCCGCACCGACGAGTTCTCGATGCATGTAACCGGCCAGCGCGGCGGAGTTGGGGTAGTCGAAGATCAGCGTGGGCGACAGGGCCAGTCCGGTGGCGGACTTGAGCCGGTTGCGCATCTCCACCGCGGTCAGCGAGTCGAAGCCCAGCTCCTGGAATGCGCGGTCCGGATCGATGGACTCGGGGCTAGAGTTGCCGAGCACGGTGGCGATGTTGGCACGCACCAAGTCCAGCAGAACCGCCTGTTGCTCGTCCTCGGGCAATCCTTCGAGGCGCTGCAGCAGGGCCGATTTCGACTTCGCCGCGGCCAGTGAGTCGTCGACCTGGCGGCGGGTCGGCGCGTTGATCAGATCGACGAACATCGGCGGCAGGGTGCCGCCGTCGAACTTGACCCGTAGGGCGGCGAGGTCGATGTGGGCGGGCAAGAGGAACGGCTCGTCGACGATGAGCGCGGTATCCATCAGTTCCAGCGCCTCGTCGGAGGACATCGCGACGATTCCGTCGCGGCCGAAGCGGGCACGATCGGCGGCACCGAGCGCTCCGGTCATCGCGCTGGTCTGATCCCAGAGACCCCAGGCCAGCGACATCGCCGGCAGCCCATGCGTGCGCCGGTGCACGGCCAACCCGTCCAGGAACGAGTTCGCCGCCGCGTAGTTGGCCTGGCCGGACGCGCCCGCCAGCCCGGCCATGGACGAAAACATCACGAACGCAGACACATCGAGATCGCGGGTCAGTTCGTGCAGGTTCCACGCGGCATCGACCTTGGCCCGCAACACCGCCTCCACCCGCTCGGGGGTGAGCGATGAGATCACCGCGTCGTCGAGTACGCCGGCCGCGTGGATCACTCCCGACAGCGGCCGCTGCACCGGGATGTCGGCGATCACCTTGGCCAGTGCCTCGCGGTCGGCAGCATCACAGGCCACCACTTGCACCTGCGCGCCGGCCGCGCTGAGTTCCGTAACCAGTTCGGCGGCCCCCGGCGCGTCGAGACCACGCCGGCTCACCAACACCAGGTTCCGCGCGTCGTGGCGCGTGACCACGTGACGGGCCAATGCCGAACCCGCCATCCCGGTGGCACCGGTGATCAATACCGTGCCCGCCGCCCAGGCGTCCGGCATGCTCATCACGACCTTGCCCACGTGGCGAGCCTGGCTCAAATAGCGCAACGCAGCCGGCGCGCGTCGCACGTCGAACCTGGTCACCGGCAACGGCCGCAGCACGTCGTCACCGAACAACGCGGCCAGCTCGTCGAGTATCTGAGCGATGCGGTCCGGCCCGGCCTCGAACAGATCGAAGGCGCGGTAGCGCACACCGGGGTGTGCCTGAGCCACCGCCTCGGGCTCGCGCATGTCGGTCTTGCCCATCTCCAGGAACACGCCGCCGGGGGCGACGAGTCGCAGGGAGGCGTCGACGAAGTCGCCCGACAGTGAGTCCAGCACCAGGTCCAGGCCACGCCCACCGGTGACGGCCCGGAACTTGTCCTCGAAGTCCAGGCTGCGCGAATCCGAGATGTGGTCCTCGTCAAAGCCCATGGCGCGCAGGGTGTCCCACTTGCCCCGGCTGGCGGTCGCGAAGACTTCCAGACCCAGGTGGCGGGCCAGCTGCACCGCGGCCATTCCCACCCCACCGGCGGCGGCGTGCACCAGCACCCGCTGGCCTCGCTTGGCGGCGGCCAGGTCCACCAGCGCGTAGAAGGCGGTGGCGAACACCACCGTGGTGGTGGCGGCCGAGGTGTGTGACCACCCGGCCGGCATCTTGGCGAGCAGGCGCTGGTCGGTCCTGCCGATCGTGCCAGTGCCATCGGGGAACAGGCCCATCACCCGGTCGCCGACCGCGAAACGTCCAGTGCCGGGCCCAGTTTCGATGACGACGCCGGATGCCTCGATGCCCATTACGGCGTCCGGGTCCGGATACAGCCCCAGCGCGATCATCACATCGCGGAAGTTGGCGGCCAGGGCCGACAGCGCAACCCGAACCTGTCCGGGTTCCAGCGGGGCGTCAGCATCCGGGATGCGTTCCAACCGCAGATTCTCGAACGTGCCGTAGCTGCTCATGCCGAGTCGCCACGGCCCATCGGCCGGGGGCACCAACAAGCCGCCGACGGCGCGGCTGCCGTGCACCCGGGCGGTGTACACCGCCCCGCCGCGCAGCAAAACCTGCGGCTCGCCGACCGCCAGGAGTGCGGCCACGGACTCGTCGTCCAACCGGGCATCGGTGTCGACGAGCACGATGCGGCCGGGATGCTCGGTTTGCGCCGAGCGCACCAGTCCCCACACCGCCGCGCCCGCAAGATCGGTGACGTCCTCCCCCGGCAACGCCATCGCGCCGCGGGTCGCCACGACCAGGGTGCCCGCGCCGTCGCGGGCCAGCCAGGACTGCAGCACGGGCAGGACCGCGCGCGCTGCCGCGTAGACCTCGGTCACGACATCGTCGGCTACCGGCGCCGATTCGAACACCACGGCCGACGGCTGCGTCTCTGTGTCGTCTGATTCCGTTGCGCCCCAGAGCGATACCGAGACGGGCTGCACCGACGTTGACCGCTGCGCCGACCAGATGACCGCGAAGAGCCGGTCCGGTCCCGAACTCGAAACCGCCGCCAGCAGCTGCTGGTCCGTCACCGGCCGGGCCACCATCGATGCCACCGAGAGCACCGGCAGTCCCAATCCGTCCGCAAGTTCGATCGACACCGCCGACTCACTCACCGGGACGATCCGTGCCCGCACCGCCGTCGCGCCCGCGGCGTGCAGCGAGACCTGCTGCCAGGAGAACGGCACCAACATCGAGCCTTCGGGGAGTTCGTCGCCATCGGACGCCAAGATCACCGCGTGCAGTGCCGCGTCGAGCATCACCGGGTGGACGCCGAACCCGGCCGCCGAAACCCCGCTATCTGCAGGCAGATTCACTTCCGCGAACACTTCGTCACCGCGACGCCACATCGAGGTCAGGCCGCGGAACGCGGGGCCGTAGCCGTATCCGCGCTCGGCCAGGCGCTCGTAGCCGTCGCCGACGTCGACCGCGGTGGCACCCATCGGTGGCCACACCGACAGGTCCGTGCTCGGCTGCACTTCGCCTGCACGCAGCACACCCTCGGCGTGCAACGACCAGCCCGAACCGGCGTCGGCGCGCGAAAAGACCGACACGGCACGGGCACCCGATTCGTCAGCGCCGCCGACGACGACCTGCACCGCGACCGATCCGGAGCCCGGCAACACCAGCGGCGCCGCCAGATTCAGCTCATCGACAACGCCGCAGCCCACCTCGTCGCCGGCGCGGATCGCGAGCTCGACGAATCCCGCGCCGGGGAACAGCACCACCCCACCCACGGCGTGATCGGCCAACCAGCTCTGCGTACTGGGCGACAGCCGGCCCGTCAGCACCACCCCGCCGGACGCCGGCAGTTCCACCACCGCACCGAGCAAGGCGTGCTCGCCGGGCGCGAGCCCCAGACCCGCGGCGTCGACCGTCGCTCCGTCGCCGGAGAGCCAGAACCGACGGCGCTCGAACGCATAGGTAGGCAGCTCCACGAAATTGGCTTTCCCGATGGCGCGGCGCCAGTCCACGTCCATCCCCGCGACGAATCCCTGCGCGACGGCATTGGTCAGGGTCACCGGCTCCGGGCGGTCCTTGCGCAGCGCCGACATAGTGATCACCGGAGCGTCGGGAAGCGATTCTTCGATCGATGCCGTCAGCCCACTGCTGGGGCCGACCTCGAGGAAGCGGTCTGCGCCGGCCGAATGAACGAAGCGCACGCTGTCGGCGAACCGCACGGCTTCGCGAATGTGCCGTTTCCAATAGGCGGCCGAAGCGAAGTCGTCGGCCGCGAGCTGCCCGGTCAGGTTCGACACGATCGGGATCGTCGGACTGCCGATGGCGAGTCCGGCCGCGACCGTGCCGAATTCGTCGACCATCGGATCCATCAACGGCGAGTGGAACGCGTGGGACACCGCCAACTGGTGGACGCGCCGCCCGTCGGCGCGGAGTTGGCCCGCGATAGCGGACACCTTGTCCTCGGCGCCCGAAATGACCACCGACGTCGGCCCGTTGACGGCGGCGATGCCGACCCCGGGCACTAGCAGCGGTCGCACCTCCTGCTCGGTGGCCTGCACGGCGAACATCGCCCCACCCTCAGGCAGGGCCTGCATGAAGCGGCCGCGGGCGGCGACCAGTACCGCCGCGTTCTCCAGCGACAAGACGCCGCCGACGTGCGCGGCCGACAGCTCACCGATCGAATGGCCCAGCACGAAGTCGGGATGGATGCCCCAGGACTCGAGCAACCGGAACAGGGCGACTTCCACCGCGAACAACGCTGGCTGGGCGAACTCGGTGGTGTTCAAAAGGTTTTCGTCGCGGCCCCACATGACTTCGCGCAACGGCCGCAGCAGATGCCGGTCCAGTTCGGCCACAACGGTGTTGAACGCCTCGGCGAACACCGGGTAGGCGGCGTGCAAACCCATGCCCATGCCGAGTGTCTGGGCGCCCTGGCCGGGGAAGACGAAGACGGTCTTGCCGCCGGGCGTGACCGTGCCCTGGACGACCGATCCGAGTTCACCGGCGGCCAACTCATCGAGGCCGGCCAGCAACCGCTCGCGATCACCACCGACAACGACGGCACGATGCTCGAAGTTCGACCGCCCCGCCAACGACCACGCCACATCACCGGCGTCGAGGTCACCGCGCTGGCGTACGTGCTCGGCCAGCCGGGTGGCCTGGGAGCCCAACGCCGACAACGACTTTGCGGACACCACCCACGGAACGACCGGCGCCGTGGCGCGATCCACAACCGGCGCGGCGCCGACGGGTGCGGACTCGATGATCACGTGCGCGTTGGTGCCGCTGATGCCGAATGACGACACGCCGGCCCGGCGGGGACGGTTCGCCGTCCAGGGCTGTGGCTCGGTGAGCAGCGCCACCGATCCCATCGACCAGTCGACATGCGGGCTGGGTTCGTCGACGTGCAGCGTCGCCGGCAGCAGGTCATGGCGCATCGCCAGCACCATCTTGATTACGCCGGCCACGCCGGCGGCGGCCTGCGTGTGTCCCATGTTCGACTTGATCGATCCCAGCAGCAGGGGTTTTCCGGGCTCCGCCCTATCTTGCCCGTAGGTGGCCAGCAGTGCTTGGGCCTCAATGGGATCGCCCAACGTGGTTCCCGTGCCGTGGCCTTCGACCACGTCGACCTCGGCCGCGGACAATCCGGCATTGGCCAGCGCGGCGCGCACCACCCGCTGCTGGGACGGACCGTTGGGCGCGGTCAAGCCGTTGGAGGCGCCGTCCTGATTGATCGCCGAACCTCGCACCACCGCCAGCACGGGGTGACCCAGCCGCTCCGCATCCGACAAGCGCTCCAGGACGAGCATGCCGCCGCCTTCGGAGAACCCGGTGCCGTCGGCGGCGCCCGCGTAGGCCTTGCACCGGCCATCCGCGGACAGCCCGCGCATGCGGCTGAACTCCACGAAGATGTCGGGTGTGGCGTTGACGGTGACGCCGCCGGCCAGCGCCAGGTCGCACTCGCCCGAGCGCAGCGACTGCGCCGCCATGTGCATCGCCACCAACGACGACGAACACGCCGTGTCCACCGACACCGCCGGCCCCTCCAAGCCCAGCACGTACGACACCCGGCCCGACGCGACGCTCGACGACTGCCCGGTCAGGCGGAAGCCCTCCGCGGCCGGGGCGGCGCCCATGCCGTAGCCCTGCGTGTAGACCCCGGCGAACATGCCGGTCGCACTGCCCCGCAATACGCCGGGCTCAATTCCGGCTCGCTCCAAGGCTTCCCACGACAGCTCGAGGAACATCCGCTGCTGCGGATCCATGGCCAGCGCCTCGCTCGGCGCGATGCCGAAGAAGGCGGGGTCGAATTCCGCGACGCCGTCCACGAAGCCGCCGGTGCGGGTGTAGCAGGTGCCCGGAACGTCGGGGTCCGGGCTGTAGATGCCGGCCAGATCCCAGCCGCGGTCGGTGGGGAACTCCGAGAGCACGTCGCGGCGCTCGATGAGCATCTGCCACAGGTCGTCCGGTGTATTCACCCCGCCCGGATACCGGCATGACATGCCGACGATCACGATCGGGTCGTCGCCAGCGGCGCGAACGACCGGGGCGGGCGTGATTTCTTGTGGCACTCCGGCGAGTTCGCTGCGGATGTAGCCCGCCAGCCCGTTCGGGGTCGGGTAGTCGAAGATCAGGGTGGGTGAAAGCGCCAGTCCGGTGGCCGTTTTCAGCCGGTTACGCATTTCGACCGCGGTCAGCGAGTCGAAGCCCAAATCCTGGAACGCCTTGTCCGGGTCGATCGCCTCGGGCGTGGTGTTACCCAACACCGTGGCGATGTGCGAGCGGACCAAGTCCAGCAGCACGGCGTGCTGTTCCGGTTCGGGCAACCCGTGCAGACGGTGCGCCAGAGCGGATTTCGACTTCGCGGCCGCCAGCGAGTCGTCGACCTGGCGCCGCGCGGGGGCGTTGAGCAGGTCGGCGAACAAGGGGGGCACCGCGGTTGCGTGGGCGCGCAGCGCGTTAAGGTCGATGCGGGCGGGCGCCATGAACGGCTCGTCGACAATCAGCGCGGTGTCGAACAACTCCATCGCCTCGTCCGAAGACAGCGCCAGAATCCCGTCGCGACCGAGGCGGGCGAGGTCGGCGGCGTCCAGCCCACCGGTCATGGCGCTGGCCTGGTCCCACAGCCCCCATCCCAGTGAGATCGCGGGCAACCCGACGGCGCGCCGATGCGCGGCCAACCCGTCCAGGAAGGAGTTGGCCGCCGCGTAGTTGCCCTGCCCCGACGACCCGACCAGGCCGGCCATCGACGAAAACATGACGAACACCGACAGGTCGAGATCGCGGGTGAGCTCGTGCAGGTTCCAGGCCGCATCCACCTTGGCGCGCAACACCGCATCGACTCGCTCCGGAGTCAGCGACGTGACGACCGCGTCGTCGAGCACACCGGCGGCGTGGATCACACCGGTCAGTGGATGGCTCGCCGGAATGTCGGCGATCGCCGCGGCCAGCGCCTCCCGGTCGGCCGCGTCGCACACGACCGCGCGCGCAACCGCCCCGGCTTCCTCCAATTCGGCGATCAACTCGGCGGAGCCCGGCGCCTCGGGACCGCTGCGGCTCAGCAACACGACGTTGCGCACGCCGTGTTGAGTGACCAGGTGGCGGGCCAGCGTCGAACCTGCCATTCCGGTTCCACCGGTGATCAGCACGGTGCCGGCCGCCCAGGCGTCCGGCACCGTCATGACGACCTTGCCGACGTGGCGGGCCTGGCTCAGGTACCGCAACGCCGCGCGGGCGCGCCGGATGTCGAAAGTGGTCACCGGCAGCGGGCGCAGCACACCCGCGTCGAAAAGCCCGGCCAACTCGATCATCCACTGGTGCATCCGCGGACGGCCGGGCTCGAAGAGGTCGAAGGCGCGGTAGCGCACGCTCGGATATTCCTGGGCGATCACGCCGGGATCGCGAATGTCGGTCTTGCCCATCTCCAAGAACACGCCGCCGGGGGCAACCAGCCGCAGGGAGGCATCGACGAAGTCGCCGGCCAGTGAATCCAGCACCACATCAAAACCGCGGCCACCGGTCACCGCCCGGAACTTGTCCTCGAATTCCAGGCTGCGGGAATCCGAGATGTGGTCGTCGTCGAAGCCCATGGCCCGCAACGTGTCCCACTTACCCCGGCTCGCCGTCGCGAATATCTCGAGACCCAGGTACCGGCCCAACTGGACCGCGGCCATGCCGACACCGCCGGCGGCCGCATGCACCAATACCCGCTGGCCCGGCTTGACATCGGCCAGGTGCACAAAGGCCATGTACGCGGTGGTGAAGACGGCCGAGATGGCGGCGGCCTCGGCGTATGACCAATCCGGCGGCATCGGCTGCAGCAGGCGGACGTCACCGGCGACCAGCGTGCCGCTTCCATCGGGGAAGAACCCGTAAACCGAGTCGCCGACGGCAAAATCGGTGACACCTGGGCCGACCTCGACCACCACGCCCGCGCCTTCGCCGCCGAGCAGGGCGTCGTGGGTGAACATACCCAGGGTGATCATGATGTCGCGGAAGTTGGCGGCGATGGCGCGCAGCGCCACCCGAACCTGACCTGGCTCCAACGGTGCGTCGGCGTTGGGAACCGGCTCCAGTCGCAGGTTTTCGAACGTCCCGGCGCTGCTGATGCCCAGGCGCCAGGGTCCGTCACCCGGAGGCGCCAAGAGGTCGTCGACTGCGCGGCTGGGCCGCACTCGCGCCGTATAGACCTGGCCGTTGCGCAGCAAAATCTGCGGCTCCCCGGCCGCGAGTACCGATGCGACGGCCGGTTCATCCAGTGGCACATCGGAATCCACCAGAACAATCCGACCGGGATGCTCCGTTTGCGCCGAGCGCACCAGTCCCCAGACCGCCGCGCCGGGCAGATCGGTGACGTCCTCCCCCGCCAATCCCACGGCGCCGCGAGTCGCCACGACCAACACACCGGCGTCGCGCTCGGTCAACCACGACTGCACGGCAGTCAGCACCTGGTGGGTGCGCGCATAGGTTGCGGTAACCGGATCCTGTTCGGTCACAACCGATTCCAAGACCTCGTACGACGGAGCCGGGTTGGCCGTGGTCGCCACCGTTGCGGGCGACCATGCCAATTCGAACAGTCGCTCGGGACCCGAGCTCGACAGTGCCGCGCGCAGTTGCCGCTCATTCACGGGACGGGCGACCATCGCGCCCACGGACAGCACCGGCAAGCCCAGCCCGTCGGCGAGCTCGATCGAGATCGTGGCGCCCCCAGCGCGTTGTGCGCCCTGGTTGGTCGGCGCGATCCGGGCGCGGACCGCGGTCGCACCCGCGGCGTGCAACGAGACGTCCTGCCACGAGAACGGCAACATCACTTCGACGGGATGGCCCGCCGCCTGCTGGGCCATGACGACGGCGTGCATCGCCGCGTCGAGCAACGCCGGGTGCACCTCGAACCCGCTGACACCTCCCGCCGCGTCCGGCAGCCGCACCTCGGCGAACACCTCGTCGCCGCGGGTCCACGTCGCGGTCAGACCGCGGAACGCCGGGCCGTATTCGTATCCGTGCGCTGCCAGCCGGTCGTAGCCATCGGCCACGTCCACCGCGACCGCGCCCGCGGGCGGCCACGCCGACAGATCGGCGCTGGGCTCAATCGACCGGGAGCTCAAGACTCCCTCCGCGTGACATACCCATCCCGAACCGGCGTCGGCGCGGGAAAACACCGAGACGGCGCGCCGGCCCGATTCGTCGCTGGGACCGACAACCACCTGCACGGCAACCGAACTGGACGCAGGCAGCATCAGGGGCGCCTGCAGCGTCAGTTCGTCGACCACCGAACAGCCGACTTCGTCGCCGGCACGGATCGCCAGCTCGACGAACCCCGCGCCCGGGAACACCGCGGCACCGGAGACCGCGTGGTCGGCCAGCCACCCCTGCAGGCTGGGCGACAGACGACCGGTCAGCAGCACCCCGTCCGAGGCCGGCAGCTCGACGACCGCGGTGAGCAATGCGTGCTCGCTGGTCCCGAGTCCCAGGCCCGCGGCGTCGGCTCCGATGCCCTCGCCGGACAGCCAAAACCTGCGCCGGTCAAAGGCGTACGTCGGCAGCTCCACGAAGCCCGCTCCGGCCACCACACCACGCCAGTTCACGTTCACACCGGCCACGAACGCAGCGGCGGCCGATGTGAGGAACCGGTCGAGGCCGCCGTCATCTCGGCCCAGAGTGGGAACCACGATGGCCGCAGAGTCACCGGCCGCGTTTTTCAGGCAGTCGTTCACGGTGTCTTCGATGCCCGCGATCAGCGCGGGGTGCGGGCTGGATTCGATGAACGTGCGGTACCCGTGCTCGCATGCGGCGCGCACCGCCTGGTCGAACTGCACGGTCTGCCGGATGTTGCGATACCAGTACGCGGCGTCCAAACCGGCGGTGTCCAAACGGCTTCCGGTCACCGTAGAGAAGAAGGCAATGCGTGAGGAACTCGGCTCGATGCCGGCCAGCGCCTCGGTCAGCTCATCGCGAATGGCCTCCACCTCGACCGAGTGCGACGCATAATCCACGTCGATCCGGCGGGTGCGCAGCTCCAGATCGGCGCAGAACCCGACGAGTTCGTCGAGCGCGGCCACTTCGCCCGATACCACCACCGCAGAGCGGCCGTTGACTGCCGCGATGCTGACGCGACTTCCGTAGGGCGCCAATAATTCCCGTGCGCGTTCGGTGCTGCATGCGATGGAGAGCATGCCGCCGGAATGGGCCAGCGCCCGCAGCAACTTGCTGCGCAGCGTGACCACCCGAGCGGCATCGCGCAGCGACAGCGCGCCGGCGACGTACGCCGCGGCGATCTCCCCCTGCGAATGGCCGATCACCGCGTCTGGGTTGACGCCGATCGATTTCCACAGTTCGGCCAGCGACACCATCATCGCGAACAACACCGGCTGCACCACGTCCACGCGATCCATACCCGGAGCACCCGGGGCGCCACGCAGGACGTCGATCAGCGACCAGTCGACGAATTCCGCGAACGCCTCCGCGCACGCGTCCATCTGCTGCGCGAATACCGGTGCGGTTTCCAGCAATTCGATGCCCATGCCCAGCCACTGGGAACCCTGGCCGGGGAACACGAAGACGCTTTTGCCCGCCGGCACCGCGCTGCCCTGGATGACCGAACCGGTCGGGTCGTCACCGGCCAACTCGTCCAGCCCGGCCAGCAACCGATCCCGGTCGCCACCGACGGCGACGGCCCGATGCTCGAAGGTCGCGCGGCCCGCCAGCGTCCAGGCCACGTCGGCGACATCCAGATCGCCATGACCGCGCACGTGTCCGGCCAACCGCGCCGCCTGAGACCTCAACGCCGGCAACGACTTTGCCGACACCACCCACGGCACCGCCACGGGCTGCGGGCGGTCCGCCGGAGGCTCGGGCGCCGGGGCCGCCTCGACGATCACGTGTGCGTTGGTGCCGCTGATCCCGAACGACGACACGCCGGCGCGTTGCACGCGGGGGCCCGCCGGCCAGGGCTGCGCCTCGGTGAGCAACGACACCGATCCCGCCGACCAATCGACATGCGGGCTGGGCACGTCCACATGCAGTGTCGCCGGCAACATCTCGTGGCGCATGGCCTGCACCATCTTGATCACGCCGGCCACGCCGGCGGCGGCCTGGGTGTGGCCCATGTTCGACTTGATCGATCCCAGCCACAGCGGCTCGGGCCGGTCCTGGCCGTACGTCGCAAGCAGCGCCTGGGCCTCGATGGGGTCGCCCAGCGTGGTGCCCGTACCGTGGCCTTCCACCACATCCACGTCCGCCGGCGACAGCCCGGCGTTGGCCAGCGCCGCGCGCACCACCCGCTGCTGCGACGGGCCATTGGGCGCGGTCAGCCCGTTCGATGCACCGTCCTGATTGACCGCCGAGCCGCGCACCAGCGCCAGCACCGGATGGCCCAACCGCCGCGCATCCGAGAGCCGCTCGACGACGAGCATCGCGCCGCCCTCCGACCAGCCGACGCCGTCGGCGGCCCCGGCGTAAGCCTTGGACCGGCCGTCGGGCGCCAGCCCCCGGTGGCGGCTGAATTCGACGAAGACCGTCGGGGTGGCGTTGACGGTCGCGCCGCCGGCCAGCGCCAGATCGCACTCGCCCGAACGCAACGACTGCACCGCCATGTGCAAGGCCACCAACGACGACGAACACGCCGTGTCCACCGACACCGCCGGGCCCTCCAGCCCTAAAACGTATGACACCCGACCGGAGGCGACGCTGGAGGTCATGCCGGTCAGGCGGTAGCCCTCGATCTCCTCGGCGAGCATGCCGTAGCCCTGGACGATGAGGCCCGCGAACACACCGGTCGCGGTGCCCCGCAGCCCGCTGGGGTCGATCCCGCCCCGTTCCAACGCCTCCCACGACAGTTCCAGCAGCATCCGGTGTTGCGGGTCCATCGCGAGCGCCTCGCTCGGAGCGATGCCGAAGAAGGCCGGATCGAAGTCGGCGACGCCATCCACGAAGCCGCCGGTCCGCGCGTAGGTCTTGTGGCGGGCGTCGGGATCCGGGTCATACAGGGACGCCAGGTCCCACCCGCGATCGTTGGGGAACTCCGTGATCACGTCGCGGCCGTCGGCCACCATCTGCCACAGGTCTTCTGGTGTTTCGACTCCGCCGGGGAAGCGGCAGGACATACCGACGATCGCGATCGGCTCGCTCGACCGCTCCAGCAGCGCACGGTTGGTGCGTTTCAGGCGCTCGACCTGGACCAGCGCTTTGCGCAGCGCCTCGGTCGCATGCTGGAGTTGATCCACCATCACTACCTCTCGCCTAACTTGGCCGTCAGCTGCCCCGATGCGACTCTCGCGGAGTCACGGAAATTGCCGCACGATGCGATGCCGTGGCGCTCTCCGGCCCAAGAATGTCGCTGGTGAGTATGGCCAACTCTGACGGTATTTCAAAACGTCCGATGCTCCCGGCTGCTACCGGAGAACCGGCTTCGGCGTGAGGCACGCCTTGTCCAAGCGGATCCGGAACGCGCCGTTGCGCCCGCGGGTGTCGGGACGTCTCGCGACCCCGGTACGCCGGGATACAACTGACGCGCCGTCCATGGCGCGACTGTACCCGGCTATGCATCGACAGTGGTCAGGACGGTCAGACGCCGACCCGGCGCCAGCCGTCGGCTGCCCTGGCGGCCCGGATCAGCAGGTCGCACAATTCGCGCAGTTCGGTCGCCTGCGCTCCTTCTTCGAGGGCGGTGGCGACATCCTCCGCCGCGCACCGCACCTGGTAGACCCGGTCGGACAGGTCGGCGGCGTCGTCCGCGGACAGGACCACCGCGTCGGGGGGCAGGGCGAGCGAGGCTCCGGCGCCGCCCCGGGTCAGCGAGGCGCGTTGTTCGTAGGCCCGCTGCCGGCACGATTGCCGGCAGTATTGGCGGCGGCGCCCCATAGCGGCGTCGGACACGTCTCGACCGCACCAACGACACGGCTGCGGGCGGGAACGGCGGGTCACGCCTGCCGACTTTAGTCGGGATCGCCCGGCGATCCCGGTATCATTGAAGGTCGCGTCGCGTGCGCCGGCCACCGGCCGGGGAACTACGCAGACCGCGGCAACGTTTGCTAAGCGGACAGAATTGCACCACAGCCCGAAAGTTCGAAGGACCTAGAGGAGTAGCAACATGGCTGATCGCGTCCTTAGAGGCAGCCGCCTCGGAGCCGTGAGCTACGAGACCGACCGCAACCACGACCTTGCACCACGCCAGCTCGCGAAGTACCGCACCGAGAACGGCGAGGAGTTCGAGGTCCCGTTCGCCGACGACGCTGAGATCCCCGGCACCTGGCTGTGCCGCAACGGTTTGGAAGGCACCTTGATCGAGGGCGACCTGCCGGAGCCGAAGAAGGTGAAGCCGCCCCGCACGCACTGGGACATGTTGCTGGAACGGCGCAGCGTCGAGGAGCTCGAAGAGCTGCTCAAGGAACGGCTCGAAATCATCCGGTCACGCCGCCGCGGCTGACCCGCAAACTTCAGCTGCGGTTGTCGGCGCGCTGGGCGCCGGCGCGGGTCTTGCGGCCCTCGATGCCCCAGCGGGTGACCTTCATCAGTGCCTCGCGGATGTTCGATCCGCTCATCTTGGAGACGCCGAGTTCACGCTCCGTGAAGGTGATCGGCACCTCGACGATGACGAAGCCGTTGCACACGGTGCGCCAGGTCAGGTCGATCTGGAAGCAATAGCCCTTGGAATCCACCGCCTCGAGACCGATCGCCTCGAGCACTTCGCGGCGGTAGGCGCGGTAGCCGGCCGTGATGTCATGGACGCCGATTCCCAGCGCGAGCCGTGCGTAGGTGTTGGCCGTCCACGACAGCGCCCAGCGCCGCCACGGCCAATTTCGCACCGACCCGCCCTCGACGTAGCGGGATCCGATGGCCAGGTCGGCTCCGGCGTCGACCGCGTCCAGCAGACGGTGGAGCTGCTCGGGGGCGTGGCTGCCGTCGGCATCCATTTCCACCAGCACTGAGTAGTCGCGGCTCAGACCCCAGGCGAAGCCCGCCAGGTACGCCGCGCCCAGGCCGTCCTTGGCGGTGCGGTGCATCACGTGGGTGCGGCCGGCATCGGCGGCCGCCAGTTCCTCGGCGAGCTCGCCGGTGCCGTCTGGGCTGCTGTCGTCGACGATGAGCAGGTGTACGTGCGGGCATGCGTCCTTCAGCCGCCGGTGGATCACCGGCAGGTTCTCCCGCTCGTTGTAGGTGGGGATGATCACCAGGACGCGCTCGCTGGGACGATTTCCCGGGTCCCGGGGCGCCGGCTGGCCGGTGGTCATGTAGCTCCTCTGTGTCGCCCGATGTTTCGCGACGGTCGTCGGCCGCCCTCGTGGAGCGGAGTGTAGTCACCGTCGTCCTCCGGCTGCGCCTGGTCCCCGCCCTCCTCGGGCGGGGTTTCTCCCGTGGGCGTGCCGGCGTTTGGGGATTCGTCCGGGGCGTCGGACCTCCGACGAATCGGACGCGGGAACCATCCATTGTGCCGTATCCCGGCCAGAACGGCCGCTCCGGCCGCCGCGACCAGGAGCCATTGCAGCATGGGACCCCAGCGGGTCGCCGGCGTCAGTTTCGTCTTCAGGCGCACCTGGATGTCCAGGTAATCGGGCTGGAAGAAGTCGGTGCGCACCAGCTCGGCGCCGTCCGGCGCGATCACCGCGCTGATCCCGGTGGTGCCGGCGACCACCACGTAGCGGTCGTGCTCGACGGCCCGCACCTTGGCGAATCCCAGCTGCTGTTCGCTCATCGTCTTGTTGAAGGTGGCGTTGTTGCTCGGCACGGCAAGCAACTGGGCACCGTTGAGGACCGCCTTGCGCGGGACGCGGTCGAAGATCACTTCCCAGCAGGTGGCCACCCCGACCGGCACCCCGGCGATGTGCACGACGTCTCGGCCGGGCCGGGGCACCATGTTCCCGGCGCGGTCGGCGTACGAGGAGAGATGGCTGAACAGCCACGGCATCGGCAGGTATTCGCCGAAGGGCTGCACGATTTCCTTGTCGTGCCGGTCGGCCGGTCCGGTGGACGGGTTCCACACGATCATGGTGTTGGTGTACTGGGGGTTCTCCGGCGGGCTGCCGGGCAGTTCCGACACGGTGCCGATCAGGATCGGCGCGCCGATCGCGGTCGCGGCCTGCGATATCTCCAGCGCGGCGTCGACGTTGGCCAGCGGGTCGATGTCCGAGGAGTCCTCCGGCCAGATGACGAATTGAGGTTGCGGCGCGTGTCCCGCTCGCACGTCCTCTGCCAGCCGCAGCGTCTCGCGGACGTGGTTATCGAGCACGGCGCGGCGTTGCGCATTGAAGTCGAGACCGAGCCGCGGCACGTTCCCTTGCACCACCGCGACAGTGACCGAAGGCTCGCCGCCTGACCCCGTTCCGGCGTGGCGCACCTGCGGCCAGACGACGACGGCAGCGAACAGCACGAGGCAGATGCAGACGCCCGGCAGCACCACCGCGGGTGGTTCGGCATCGGCTTTCGCCCGTTCGTCGCCGCCGTGTGCCCGCTCACCGGCGTGCCACCACTTCATGATCTCCAGCTCGATGGCGGTCGCGCTGAACCCAACCAGCACGATCGCCATCGAGAGCAATGCGGCGCCCCCGAGCTGGGCCAACGGCAGGAACGGGCCCTGCGCCTGGCCGAAGGCCACCGACCCCCATGGGAAGCCGCCGAACGGGACCATCGATTTCAGCCACTCCTGGGCCGCCCACACCAGCGCGAACCACACCGGCCAGCCCGGCAGCGGCCGCACCAGCACAGCGCATAGGCCGAAGAGGGCGGGAAACAGCGCACACGTCGTCGCCAGCACCATCCAGGGCACTGCGCCGACGAGCATGCTGATCCAGGGCAGCAGCGGCAGATAGAACGCCAACCCGAAGAGGAAGCCGTAGCCCAAACCACCCGTCGGCGTCGTGGCCGGATGCTTGAGCACCCAGCCCAGCAGCGCGGCCGCGACCACGGCGCCCCACCACCAGTTCAACGACGGGAAGCTGGTGAAGAGCAGGACCCCGCCCGCCACGGCGCAAGCCAGGCGGGTCAGCCGTGGCCGCAGTGCCGCCCAGACGGCGGGCAGCCGCGCGAGCACCCCCGCGCCCACCCCGCGGGCCCCGGCCCGGATGCGGTCCGTCAGCGGCGGCCCGCTGCGTTCCGGGGAGTCGACGTCGTCTGCGGGCTTGTCATCGCGCTCCGGTTCGACTTCGTCGCTTCCCGGGTCGCTATTCGGGCGCGCCGCGAGGTCGTCCTCCACCGGGTCTAGCCCGTCGGCTCCGTCGGGGCGGTCCTTGCGGTCGGACCATTCCTCAGCCATGGATGACAGCGCCCCGATGCACCGTTCGCCGGCACCGCGGCAACGCGTCGTTCGGGCCCAAGCGCGGCAGGGCCGGGACCCGGGCGCGGGGGTCGGTCGACCAGCGCTGAACGGCCTCGCGAGGCGCGTGGACGTCCAGGGGCCCGGTGTCCCATACGGCATAGGAGGCCGGCGCACCGGGCACCAGGGTTCCCGTCTTGCCGTCGTGGATACCGGCGGCCCGCCAGCCGCCACGGGTTGCGGCGGCGAACGCGGCGCGCCCGGAGACCGCGCTGCTTGGGGTTCGATGGTTGACCGCCGCGCGCACGCTCGCCCACGGGTCGAGGCCCGTTACCGGTGCGTCGGAACCTAGCGCGAGGGGCACGCCTTGGGATGCTAACAGCGCAAACGGATTGAGCCGACTGCCTCGTTGGGCGCCAAGGCGCCGCACGTACATGCCGTCGGCGCCACCCCACAGCGCGTCGAAGTTGGGCTGCACGCTGGCGATAACGCCCCAGTGACCCAGCTGGGCAGCCTGCTCGGCGGTGACCATTTCCACGTGCTCGAGGCGGTGCCCGCAGCGTGCGACGGCGACGACCCCGAGTTGCGCGACGACCCGCTCGAGGGCAGTGACCACCGCGGAGACGGCGGCGTCGCCGATGACATGGAAGCCCGCGGTCACCTCCGCCTCGGTGCACGCCCGCACGTGCGCCTCGATGGCGCCGGGGTCGAGGTAGCAGGTGCCAAGCCGGTCCTCGGCGTCGGCGTATGGCGCGTGCAGCCAGGCGGTGCGCGACCCGACCGCGCCGTCGACGAAGAGATCGCCGGCCAGCCCGCGGGCGCCGGTCTCCTCGATGAGCGCGCGGGCCCGTGCGGGGGTGGTCACCGCCTCGCCCCAGTAGCCGGTCACCTCGACGCCTCGAACATCCTCGCCGAGGGACCGCAGCTGCAGCCAGTCGTCCAGCCCCCCGATCTCTGGCCCGGCGCATTCGTGCACCGCGACGATGCCGGCCGCGGCGGCGGCCCGCAGTGCGGCCAGGCGGGCCTCGGCCAGCTGCTCGGGCGTCAACAGGTCGCGGGCGGCCGCACGGACCAGGTGGTGAGCGTCGCCGGTGAGCGGCCGGTCGGGGGTGAAGCCGACCGCCGCCGGTAGGTCCGTGACCAGCCGGCGCAACCCCGTAGAGGCGAGCGCCGAGTGCACGTCGACCCGCGAAAGGTAGGCGGGGCGGTCACCGAGGACGGCATCGAGGTCGGCGGTGGTCGGCGGGCTGTTGTCGGGCCATGACGACTCGTCCCAGCCATGCCCCCACACCGGCAGGCCCCGGTGGGCGTCCGCATAGTCGGCGACCATCTGCACGCACTGCGCGCGCGAGCTCGCCGCTCGTAGATCGAGCCCGCTGAGCGTCAGGCCGGTCGCGGTCAGATGGATGTGGCTGTCCACGAACCCGGGCGCCACGAAACCGCCGTCCAAGTCTTCGACGTCCGCGCCCGGAAAGGAGCTACGGCCGACGTCATCGCTGCCCAGCCACGCAACCATGCCGCCCCGCACCGCCATCGCGGTGGCGTCGGGATGGGTCGGGCTGTGCACCCGGCCGTTGACCAGCAGCGTGGTGGGCACGTCGCTCACAGGGCAAAACTACGTGTGGTGGCGGGCCGGTGGTTAGTCCCAGGTGGGCCGCCCCGGGAATCCGCCCCGCACCGGCTCGTTCGGTAGGGCGGGCGGCCTGACGTCGTGGACGTCCACGACCTCGCCGTCGATGTAGTCGTTTCCCGCAGCGCCGCTGCCTTGCGGCACGCCCGCGCCGAACAACGCCGTGTCGGCGAGCAGCGGCATCCGCCGCCGCAGGCCACGCATAGCGATCGCGGCCAAACCGGGGCCGACGGCCGAGCGGACGGGCCGCACCAGCAGCAAGAGCCCCATCACCGTGGTGACCGGCCCGGGTATCAGGACCAGCAGGGCGCCCAGCGTGACCAACGCCCCATCCCGGACCGCCGCGCGCGTCTCGGCGAGGCCGGACCGCAGGTGCCCGATCTGGCGGAGCAGGTGCGAGCCCGTCATCGGCACCAACAGCACCCAGCCGAGCAAGAAGCTGCCCACCAACGCCAGCAGCGTCCAGCCCCACCCGATCGTCGAAACCAGGGCGATGATCGCCGCCAGCTCGACGGCGGCGTAGACGAAAAACAGCCGTGACAGCATGTCCAGCCAACGTCCACCACCCGCGTCGAAGTTCCCATGGTGGTGTCGTGGCCGATTGCAGTTAGATGACGCTATGACCACGATTGAGATCGACACCCCCGACGGCCCGATCGACGCACTGCTGGACCTTCCCCCCGGTCAGGGCCCGTGGCCCGGAGTGGTCGTGATTCACGACGCATTCGGATACGGCAGAGACAAAGAGTCGACCAACAAGCGAATCGCGCAGGCAGGCTACGTGGCGATCACGCCGAACATGTACGCGCGGGGCGGCCGCCTCCGCTGCATCACCCGGGTGATGAAGGAGCTGCAGACGCAGCGCGGCCGCGCCCTCGACGACATCCTCGCGGCCCGCGATCACGTGAAAGCCTTGCCCGAATGTTCCGGACAGGTCGGCGTCGCGGGTTTCTGCATGGGCGGCCAGTTCGCATTGGTGATGTCGCCCAAGGGTTTCGGTGCCTCCGCGCCGTTCTACGGCGCTCCCCTGCCACGCAGCCTCGACAAGACGCTCGATGGGGCGTGTCCCATTGTGGCCAGCTTCGGCGCCCGCGACCCACTGGGACGGGGCGCGCCCGAAAAGCTGCGCGAGACCATCGCCAACAAGAACATCACCGCCGATGTGAAAGTCTATCCCGGCGTTGGGCACAGCTTCGCCAACGAGCTGCCCGCCCAGCCGCTGCTGCGGATCACCGGTTTCGGCTACGACAAGGCCGCCACCGAGGACGCCTGGCGCCGGGTGTTCGCGTTCTTCGGCGAACATTTGAAGTCCGGTGCGACGACGTAGTTTGCGTCACGCCAACTTTCGCGACAAGACCGTCGCGAACGTGTGCGTATCTCCCGGCCAGCGCGCCGACACGTAGCCGCCGTCGTCGACGACGAACGCGGGCCGCGAGTCGGTCGCGGTGTCGCGTGACATCCCGGAGGATTTGCGCCGCCAGCTCGGCGTACCACGCACGACATCGCGGAAGTCCATCGGATTTTCCAGTGCGCGAGTCACTTCCGACTGCACCGACATGTAGCCTTCCGCCTGACCGGGCTGCTCGGTGTAGGTGCGGTAATAGTTCCGATCCCAGAATCGGGTGAACCGCGTCAATCGCCACGCCAGGCCCTCCATGGCCCACGTCAACGCCGTGGTCTTGTGTCCATAGAGCACCGAACGACCCGTCGCGGGATCGACGCTGCGCGCGGCGAGCAGCACGCCGTGACAGATGGCGGCCACGATGACCCCGCGCCTGAAGGCTTCGACGACGAGCCGGTGCAGGATGTCGCTGTCGATGTAGCTGCGCATGCCACGGGCGCGATGCCCGCCGGGCAGCAGCAGCGCGTCGACTCCGTCGAGGCCGGCTTGCGCCCATGCGATCGGTTGTTGAAACTCGTTTGAGGCCAACATCTCTCGATACGCGCTACGCCCATCCCTGTTCGCCCGCAGCATCAGCCCGATCACCGGGACGGCGCCCAGCACCGGCAGGGCGGACCACACGTCCAGTCCGCGGCCGGTCACCATGATGTCGTCCGCCGAACCGGGCGACCCGCTCTCGGTGGCGAACACCACCCGATGGCCGTTGCGGGTCAGGACGCGCCAGCTGACGGCGACCTCGGTCGGGTCGAAGTCGCGGTCCGGGATCGGGACGAGAACGGTGCCCATGCGGCCCTAGGCCTGTGCCACCCTGAGCTCGAGACCGACATTGTTCTCCATGCCGCCGCGCAGCTTGCTGAAGAGATTGAACACCTTGCCCGCGATACCGTAACGCTTTCCGATCGCGTCGTAGACCGCCGCGGTTTGCGACTTGTCCAGGATCGCGGCGGTGCCTTCGACGGCCGCGCTCGTCGGGCGGCCCTGCATGGTGCAGGTGGCAAGGGAGACCCGCGGGGTGTTACGAATGCGCTTGACCTTCCACGACTTTTCCTGGGTGATGACCAGGAGCCGGTCTTGGTCGGCGGCCGCCCAGATCGGAGTTGGCTTGGGCTTGCCGTCTTTGGTGAAGGTAGTCAGCAGGATGTATTGCGCCTTGGCGAGATCGGCGAAGGTGGGCGTCACGGTAACAACCTACGCCGATCACCCCTCCAGGTCGCCCTCGGTTTCCAGCAGCGCCTGCCGCAGGCCGTCGAGGGTCTCCGGTTGGGGCTGTTCCCACATGCCGCGGCCGGCGGCCTCCAGGAGGCGTTCGGCCATGCCGTGCAGCGCCCACGGGTTGGACTCGGCCATGAACTTCCGGTTCTCGGGGTCCAGTACGTAGCTCTCGGTGAGCCGCTCGTACATCCAGTCGGCCATCACCCCGGCGGTGGCGTCGTAACCGAACAGGTAGTCAACGGTCGCCGCCATTTCGAACGCGCCCTTGTAACCGTGCCGGCGCATCGCCGCCATCCAGCGCGGATTGACGACGCGGGCGCGGAATACTCGGGCGGTCTCCTCGGACAGCGTGCGGGTGCGGATCCCGTCGGGTCTGGTGTTGTCGCCGATGTAGGCGGCGGGTGCCTGGCCGGTCAGCGCCCGGACCGTGGCCACCATGCCGCCGTGGTACTGGAAGTAGTCGTCGGAGTCAGCGATGTCGTGTTCGCGGGTGTCGGTGTTCTTGGCGGCCACGGCGATGCGGCGGTATTGGCGGTTCATGTCGTCGACCGCCTCGCGGCCGTCCAGGTCGCGGCCATAAGCGAACCCTCCCCACGCGGTGTACACCTGCGCCAGGTCGGCGTCGTCGCGCCAGTTGCGGCTGTCGATCAGCTGCAGCAGCCCGGCCCCGTAGGTGCCCGGCTTGGATCCGAAAATTCTTGTGGTGGAACGTCGCTGATCGCCATGCTGGGCAAGGTCGGCCTGCGCGTGTGCGCGCACGTAGTTGTCGTCGGCGGGCTCGTCGAGGCCGGCGACCAGCCGCACCGCGTCGTCGAGCATCGTCACCACGTGCGGGAAGGCGTCCCGGAAGAACCCCGAGATCCGCACCGTCACGTCGATGCGCGGGCGCCCCAGCTCGACCACCGGGATCGGTGTGAGGTCGACGACGCGCCGCGACGCGTCGTCCCAGACCGGCCGGACACCCAGCAGGGCAAGCACTTCGGCGATGTCGTCGCCGGCGGTGCGCAT
The DNA here is from genome assembly GCF_001667585.1 of Mycobacterium sp. E2733. Taxonomy (GTDB): domain Bacteria; phylum Actinomycetota; class Actinomycetes; order Mycobacteriales; family Mycobacteriaceae; genus Mycobacterium. The sequence goes on along the minus strand of NZ_LZJZ01000026.1, from coordinate 4,326 downwards.
CGCCGAGGTGCCCCACACCGACAGCCCCACCGATTGCGGCCACCCCCCGTGGTCGTTGCGGTAGCGGCTCAGCAGCGAATCCGCCAGGGCCACACCGGCTTCCCAGGCCAGCCGGGACGGCACCGCCTTGGGATCCACGGAGTAGAAGTTGCGGCCGGTGGGCAGCACATTCACCAGGCCGCGCAGCGGTGAGCCGGAGGGGCCGGCCGGGATGAACCGGCCGTCCAGCGCGTTGAGCACCTGCTCGATCTCGGCGGCGGTGCCGGCGAGCCGGGGCACCACCTCGGTGGCCGCGAACCGTAGCACCCCAGCCACCTCGACGTTATCGGTAATGCGTTCGGCGGCGTCGGGATCCCACCCGCTGGCCTGCAGCGCGGCGACGAGTTCGCGCGCCGCGGCTTCGGCCTGGTCGACCGACACCCGTTCGTCGGTGCCGTCCTCCGCCAGGCCCAGCGCCTCCCGCAACCCGGGGAGCGTCTGCTCGCCGCCGAACAGTTGGCGCGCCCGCAGGATCGCCAGCACGAGGTCGAGTTCGACTTCCCCGGAAGGCTTTTGGCCCAGGATGTGCAGGCCGTCGCGGATCTGGACGTCCTTGATCTCGCAGAGCCAGCCGTCGACATGCAGCAGCATGTCGTCGAACGAGTCCTCCGGCGGGCGCTCGGTCAGCCCGAGGTCGTGGTCCATCTTGGCGGCCCGGATCAGCGTCCAGATCTGCTGGCGGATGGCGGGCAGCTTGCCCGGATCCAGCGCGGCGACGTTGGCGTGCTCGTCGAGCAACTGCTCCAGCCGGGCGATGTCGCCGTAGGTCTCGGCGCGCGCCATCGGCGGGATGAGGTGGTCGACGAGCACCGCATGCGCGCGCCGCTTGGCCTGGGTGCCCTCGCCGGGGTCGTTGACCAGGAAGGGGTAGATCAGCGGCAGGTTGCCCAGCGCGGCGTCGGATCCGCAGGCCGCCGACATGCCAAGCGTCTTGCCGGGCAGCCACTCCAGGTTGCCGTGCTTGCCCAGGTGCACCACGGCGTGCGAGCCGAATCCGGCGTCCAGCCAGTGATAGGCCGCCAGATAGTGGTGGCTGGGCGGTAGGTCCGGGTCGTGGTAGATCGCCACCGGGTTCTCCCCGAAGCCGCGGGGCGGCTGCACCATCAGCACCAGGTTGCCCGCTTGCATTGCGGCGATGACGATTTCACCGTCGGGGTCTCGCGTGCGATCCACGAAGAGGTCGCCGGGCGGCGGGCCCCAGTGCTGGGTCACCGCGTCCGTCAGCTCGGTGGGCAGGATGGTGAACCAGTCGCGATAATCCTTGGCGGACACCCGAATCGGGTTGCCCGCCAGTTGCCCCTCGGTGAGCCAGTCGGGGTCCTGGCCGCCGCGCTCGATCAAGGCGTGGATCAGGGCGTCCCCGTCGTCCGCGTCGACACCGGGCAACTCGCCCACCTGGTACCCGCGCTCGCGCATCGCCCGCAGCAGCGCGACCGCGCTGGCCGGCGTGTCCAGGCCCACCGCGTTGCCGATCCGGGCGTGCTTGGTCGGGTAGGCCGAAAACACCAGGGCCACCCGCTTGTCGGCCGGCGCGACGTGGCGCAGCTGCGCGTGCCGGACCGCCAGGCCCGCGACCCGCGCGCATCGCTCCGGGTCGGCGACGTAGGAGATCAGCCCGTCGTCGTCGATCTCCTTGAAGGAGAACGGGACGGTGATGATGCGGCCGTCGAACTCGGGCACCGCCACCTGGGTGGCGACGTCGAGCGGGCTGATCCCGTCGTCGTTCTCGCTCCACTGCGCCCGGGAGCTCGTCAGACACAATCCCTGCAGGATCGGAATGCCCAGGACCGCAAGGTGTTCGACGTTCCAGCTGTCGTCATCGCCGCCGGCGGAAACCGTGGCCGGCTTCAGTCCCCCGGCGGCCAGAACGGTGACCACCATGGCATCGGCGTCGCCCAGCCGTTGCAGCAGTTCCGGTTCGGCGGTCCGCAGGGACGCACAGTAGACCGGCATCGGCCGCCCGCCGGCGTCCTCAATCGCCCGGCACAGCGCCTCGACGTAGCCGGTATTGCCGGCCAGTTGCTGCGCGCGGTAGTACAACACGGCGATCGTGGGACCTTCGGCGTCGCCGGTAGGCCGCTCCAGCTCGCCCCAGGTCGGCGTCACGACCGGCGGACTGAACCCGAAGCCGGTCATCAGGACGGTGTCGGACAGGAACGCGTGCAGCTGGCGCAGGTTGTCCACGCCGCCGTGGGCCAGGTAGATGTGCGCCTGCACCGCGATCCCGGCGGCGAGGGTGGACAGGCCGGTCAACTCGGCGTCGGCGGCCTGTTCGCCGCTGACCAACACCGTGGGCACCCCGCTGGCGATGACCGCGTCGATGCCGCTCTGCCAGGCGCGGTAGCCGCCGAGAATGCGGACCACCGCGATCGAAGCGTCCTCCAATAGCGAGGCCAGCAGGTCCGGCAACTCGCTTTCATCCAGACGTGAGGGGTTGGCCCACCGATAATTTTTCCCGCTGGAGCGGGCGCTGATCAGGTCCGTGTCGGACGTCGACAGCAGCAGGATGGTTGGCTCAGCCACCCATCATTCGTACCGCACGGACGCGTCACGCCGCTCGACGGCGTCTACCGCGACGGCTTTTGGAAGCGCGCGGTCATCGGCATCATCAGCCGCTGATAGCCCGCCGGGAAAGTACGGACGATGGCGCTGAACGCCCTGGCATCCGGGCCCACCACCACGCGCGCCTTGTTCCGGCGCACCCCGTTCAGGATGATCCGCGCGGCGCGCTCGGCGCTGGTGATCGCGACCTTCTCGAAGACCCGGATCGCGGCTTCCTGGTCCAGGCCTTCCACTGATTCGGCGTGGCGCGCGATCGGCGTCTTCACATAGCCGGGGTGCACGCAGGTCACCCCCACCGGATGGCCGGCCAGAATCATCTCCTGCCGCAGCGCCTCGGTGAATCCGCGCACGGCGAACTTGGCCGAGTTGTAGGCGGCCTGGCCCGGGACGCCGAAGAAGCCGAACATGCTCGACATGTTGACGACATGGCCGTCACCGGACGCGATGAGGTGCGGGAGGAACGCCTTCGTGCCGTGGACCACTCCCCAGAAGTCGACGTCCATCACCCGCTCGATGTCCTTGAATTGGCTGGCCTCGACGTCGCCGAGAAAGGCGATCCCGGCGATGTTGTAGATCTGGTTGACCATCCCGAAGTGGTCCCTGACGGTATCGGCGTAGCCCACGAACGCCGCCCGGTCGGTGACGTCGAGGCGGTCGGAGCGCACGGGCGCACCGACCTGCCTGATCAGGTCCTTGGTCCGCGCGAGGCCCTCCATGTCGACGTCGCTGATCGCCAGCCTCGCATCCGAATGAGCCAGCTCGACGGCGAGCGCGCGGCCAATTCCCGAACCGGCGCCGGTCACGGCGGCGACCTTTCCCGCGAACCCGTGCACGGTTGCCTCCTCGCGCCGCTCGCCCCTGCTGCATTCTGACACCAACCCGCACGGTTTCCGAGCGCGATGGTCAGCGGCCGACGACGGCCGCGATCCGGGCGGCGACCTCCCTCGCAACCCGCAGCGACTCGCCGCTCTTCCCCGGCTCGTAGCGATCCGCGACGGCGTCGTAGTCCGCGCCGGCGATGGACCCGTGGTCGGCCGCCAGCTCCACCAACTCGACGGGCCAGCCGACCCGTTGAAGGCTTTGGGCGAAATCTCTGCTGGCCGTCACGGGGACCACGTCGTCGGCCAGGCCGTGCAGCAGCGTGAACGGCGTGCCGACACCGCCGGCCGACAGCTCATCGGTCACGCGTCGACCGAAGATCGGATCGGGGACCATGAAGGCGCCCGCCAGGCACACGGTGTGCGCCAATTGCCCGTCGCCGCTCAGCGTCAGGGCCGCCGCGGCGACGCCTCCCATCGACCACCCGACTAGGACGATGTTGTCGCGGTCGTCGGCGAAGTTTCGGGTGAAGTCGAGCGATCGCAACAGGTCCCCGCGCCCGCCGTCGTCGGCGTGAGAATTCCAATCCGGCGCCACCACCGCCGCCCCGCGCTCGGCGAGCATGCCGGCGAGGGGACCGAAGGCAGCGCGGGCATCGGTCTGCATGCCGTGCCACAGCAAGACGGTGGGCCGGGTCGAGTCACCGTAGACATCCGCAAACCGTCCCGGGGCGTACTCCACTATCTGCACGGGCACGAGGGTGCCCCGGTCGGTGAGGCTTCAATCCCGAACGTGCACTCAGGGCGGCAAATCTGCCGAAATCTCGCCGTGAGTGCACGTTCGGCGCCAGACCGGGACGCCCTCGGTACCGTGGACGGGTGGCCAGGACGCGCGACACTGACGCCT
>NZ_LZJZ01000025.1 GCF_001667585.1 Mycobacterium sp. E2733 | reverse complement strand
CGGTCACCGGGTTCCAGAACGCGTGGTTCTTCCTGTTCCTGCTGCTCGTTCTGCTGGTCCTGGGCATCTACGTCGTGGTCCAGGGCCGCCGCCGGCGCCGGCTGCGCCGGTTCACCGAGGCGAACGTGCCGCAGTCGCCGACGCGGCACATTCCCATCGCCGTCTCACTGCTCAGCCTGGTCCTGCTGACCATCGCGCTGGCCACCCCGACCCATGACATGCGCATCCCGCGCAACCGGGCCGTCATCGTGCTGGTCATCGACATCTCGCAGTCCATGCGGGCCACCGACGTCCCGCCGAACCGGCTCAAGGCCGCCGAGGAGGCGGCCAGCCAGTTCGCCAGCCAGCTGACGCCGGGCATCAACCTCGGGCTGGTCGGCTTCGCGGGCACGCCGTACCTGCTGGTGCCGCCGACCACCAATCGCGAGGCGGTGAAGGCGGCGATCGACGGTCTGAAGCCGGCGCCCAAGACCGCGACGGGCGAAGGCCTCTTCACCGCGCTGCAGGCCATCGCGACGGTCGGCTCGGTGATGGGGGGCGGCGACGGCCCCCCGCCGGCGCGCATC
>NZ_LZJZ01000024.1 GCF_001667585.1 Mycobacterium sp. E2733 | reverse complement strand
GCCAAGCCCGTTGACCCGCGCACTGATGATCTGCTGTGCCTGTGCCAGCGCATCGCGGCTCGGGCGCGACCCGTCCGGCGTACGCGCGGTCAACGTGACGCGCGTACCGCCCTTAAGGTCGATGCCGAGCTTGGGAGCGACGCGCTTGTCCCCGGTCAGGAACACCAGCAGGTAGACGCCGACGAGCAGCAACAAGAAAACCGACAGGTAGCGGGCAGGGTGCACCGGCGCCGAAGACGATGCCACGTTCCTTCTATCTCCTCGAGTTGCGGTTCTTACCCCGGACAGAGCCCTGAAAAGAGCCTAGTGTCGCGCACCCGCCCCTTGCGCAAGCGGTCGGGCGCCGGACGGGATCTGCCGTCAGGAATCCTTGGTCACCCGGCCCTCGTCGGATTCTGCCAAGTCGTCGGACTCGTCACCGTCGGCCAGGTCTTCATCGTCGTCGGGCACGATCCGGTCGCGGATGGCCAGCTTCATCCACGTCGTCACCACTCCGGGCGCGATCTCGAGGTCGATGGTGTCCTCCGTGATCGCAACGACCGTCGCCTCCAGGCCGGACGTCGTGTGCACGCGGTCCCCCGGCTGCAGCGACTCGTGCAGGTCGATGGTGGCCTGCATCGCGCGCTTCTGACGCCGCGACGCGAAGTACATGAACCCACCCATGATGAGCAGGAAGGGCAGGAAGAGAATCAAACTTTCCATGAACGGGCCTGTCTTTCGTATTGGCGTTTAAGGCATTTCTTGTCGCCGGGTGCCGGGACCGCCCCGCGGGGCGCGCACCTCGTACCGGCCAGTGTGCCATTGCCGCAGGTCGCTCCCGACCGCCGCGGTATGCGGGAGGCCCGTAGGCGCCGAGCCGGATAGGCTTTAGTGGCGACGTGACAGGCGCGCCGCGGTGAGGAGAAAATCGTGGCCGGGCTCGAGCAGACTCGCCAGCTGGTCACCGAAATCCCCGGTCCCGCTTCGCTGGAACTGACAAAACGGCGCGCCGCGGCGGTGTCTCACGGGGTGAACGTCTCGCTGCCGGTGTTCGTGGCGCGCGCCTCCGGCGGCATCATCGAGGACGTCGACGGCAACCGGCTCATCGACTTGGCTTCGGGCATCGCGGTGACAACCATCGGCAATTCCGCGCCCCGGGTGGTGGAGGCCGTGCGCGCGCAGGTCGCCGAGTTCACCCACACCTGTTTCATGGTTGCGCCGTACGAGCAGTACGTCGCCGTCGCCGAGGAGCTCAACCGGATCACGCCGGGCTCCGGGGAGAAGCGTTCGGTGTTGTTCAATTCCGGCGCCGAGGCGGTCGAGAATGCCGTCAAAATCGCGCGCACGTACACCCGCAAGCCCGCGGTCGTGGCGTTCAACCACGCCTATCACGGCCGCACCAACCTGGCGATGGCACTGACCGCCAAGTCCAAGCCCTACAAGAGCGGCTTCGGCCCGTTCGCGCCGGAGATCTACCGGGCCCCGGTGTCCTACCCCTACCGGGACGGCCTGATCGACAAGGAGCTGGCCACCGACGGGGAGAAGGCCGCCGCCCGGGCGATCGACGTGATCGAGAGCCAAGTCGGTGCCGACAGCCTCGCCGCCGTGATCATCGAACCGATCGCCGGCGAAGGCGGATTCATCGTGCCCGCCGAGGGATTCTTGCCCGCCCTGCTCGACTGGTGCCGGAGCAACGACGTGGTGTTCATCGCCGACGAGGTGCAGACCGGGTTCGCGCGCACCGGCGCGATGTTCGCCTGCGAGCACGAGGGCCCGAACGGTTTGGAGCCCGATCTGATCTGCACCGCCAAGGGCATCGCCGACGGGCTGCCCCTGTCGGCGGTCACCGGCCGCGCAGAAATCATGGACGCATCGCACGTCGGCGGTTTGGGCGGCACCTTCGGCGGAAACCCAATCGCGTGTGCGGCAGCGCTGGCCACCATTACCACGATCGAAAGTGACGGACTGATCGAGCGGGCCCAGCAATTGGAACGGCTGATCACCGAACCGTTGTTGCGTCTGCAGGCCAGCGATGACCGGATCGGCGACGTGCGCGGCCGCGGCGCCATGATCGCCATCGAGTTGGTGAAGTCAGGGAGCTCGGAGCCCGACGCGGAGCTGACCCAGAAACTGTCCACCGCGGCCCACGCTGCCGGCGTCGTCGTGTTGACCTGCGGCATGTTCGGCAACATCATCCGGCTGCTACCGCCGCTGCCGATCAGCGACGGCCTGCTCAACGAGGGGCTCGACATCCTGGGCCGGCTGCTGGGCGACCTGTAAGACCTGGGGACCCATCGGGCTCGCGTGGGCAATCTCACAACGTCCGCCGCGGCGCGGCCATGGTGGAATACCGTTACTTTAGCTAACGTTCTAATCGTCTGCGCATCGGCGCGAAAACGACTCACTATCTTTCATTGCAAGGGAATTGTTTATGTCGACCATTAACAACGACGAGCGGCTCGAACGTCGCATCGAGGAACTGACCGCGAGCGACCCCCAGTTCGCCGCCGCCCGCCCCGACCCGGCGATCGAAGCGGCGCTCGAGAAGCCCGGACTGCGTCTCCGAGAGGTCATCCGGACCGCACTCGAGGGGTATGCGGACCGGCCGGCCCTGGCACACCGCGTGGTGGAGTACGTCGAGGACCCGGCGACCGGGCGCACCCGGCTGGAGCTGCTCCCCCGCTACGAGACCATCACGTACCGCGAGCTGGGCGACCGCGTCGAAGTGCTTGGCCGGGCCTGGGCCAACGACGAGGTGCACGTCGGTGACCGGGTCTGCGTGCTGGGCTTCAACAGCGTCGACTACGCCACCATCGACATGGCGCTGGCCATCATCAGCGCGGTGTCGGTGCCGCTGCAGACGAGCGCGTCGCCCGCGTCGCTGCAGCCGATCGTGACCGAGACCGAGCCCACCGTGATCGCGGCGAGCGTGAACCAGCTGCCCGAGGCCGTGGAGTTGATCCTGAGCGGCCATCGCCCCGCCAAGCTGGTGGCATTCGACTACCACCCCGAGGTCGACGACGAGCGCGAGGCCGTGGAAACCGCGCGCACGCGGCTGGCAGACGCAGGCGTGGTGGTGGAGACGCTGGCCGAGGTGCTCGAGCGCGGCAAGGCGCTGCCGGAAGCGCCCATCCCGACGAGTGGCGACCCCGACCCGCTGGCCCTGCTGATCTACACCTCCGGCAGCACCGGCGCGCCCAAGGGCGCGATGTACCCGCAGAGCAACGTCGCCAAGATCTGGCGCCGGGGCAGCAGGAACTGGTTCGGGGAAAGCGCCGCGTCGATCACCCTCAACTTCATGCCGATGAGCCACGTCATGGGTCGCGGCATCCTCTACGGCACCCTGGGCAACGGCGGCACCGCGTACTTCGCCGCCAAGAGCGACCTCTCCACGCTGCTGGAGGACCTCGAGCTGGTGCGGCCCACCGAGCTGAACTTCGTGCCGCGCATCTGGGAGACCCTGTTCGGCGAATTCCAGCGCCAGGTGGAGCGGCGGCTGCCCGAGGGTGCGGGCCCGGAGGCCCGCGAGGCCGTGGCGGCGGAGGTCCTCGCCGAGCAGCGTCAGTACCTGCTGGGCGGGCGGTTCATCTTCGCGATGACGGGCTCGGCGCCCACTTCGCCCGAGTTGCGCACCTGGGTCGAGTCCCTGCTCGAGATGCACCTGATGGACGGCTACGGCTCGACCGAGGCCGGGATGGTGTTGTTCGACGGCGAGATTCAGCGCCCGCCGGTGATCGACTACAAGCTCGTCGACGTGCCGGACCTGGGCTACTTCAGCACCGACCGGCCGCACCCGCGCGGTGAGCTGTTGCTGCGCACCGAGAACATGTTCCCCGGCTACTACAAGCGGGCCGAGACCACGGCCAACGTGTTCGACGAGGACGGCTACTACCGGACCGGCGACGTGTTCGCCGAGGTCGCGCCCGACAAGCTCGTGTACGTCGACCGCCGCAACAACGTGTTGAAGCTGGCGCAGGGCGAGTTCGTGACCCTCGCGAAGCTGGAGGCCGAGTTCGGCAACAGCCCGCTGGTCCGCCAGATCTACGTTTACGGCAACAGCGCCCAGCCCTACCTGCTGGCCGTCGTGGTGCCCACCGGGGAGGCGCTGGCCTCGGACGACGTCGAGACGCTCAAGCCGAAGATCGCCGACTCGCTGCAGAACGTCGCCCGTCAGGTGGGCCTGCAGTCCTACGAGGTGCCGCGCGACTTCATCATCGAGACCACACCGTTCAGCTTGGAGAACGGCCTGCTGACCGGGATCCGCAAGCTGGCATGGCCGAAGCTGAAGCAGTACTACGGCGAACGGCTCGAGCAGCTCTACGCCGAACTCGCCGAGGGGCAGGCCAACGAGCTCGCCGAGTTGCGCCGCAACGGCGCGACCGCGCCGGTGCTGCAGACGGTGAGCCGGGCGGCGGCGGCGATGCTGGGCACGGCGAGCACCGAGTTGACCCCCGACGCGCACTTCACCGATCTGGGTGGGGACTCGTTGTCGGCGTTGACATTCGGCAACCTGCTGCGCGAGATCTTCGACATCGACGTCCCGGTGGGCGTCATCGTCAGCCCGGCCAGCGACCTGCAGGCCATCGCCAACTACATCGAAGGCGAGCGCCATGGCACCAAGCGGCCGACCTTCGCCTCCGTTCATGGCGCGGTGCACGGCCGCCCCAAAGATCAAGCGACCGAGGTGCACGCCGGCGACCTCACCCTGGACAAGTTCCTCGAGGCGGAGACCCTCGCCGCGGCGCCGACCCTGCCCGGGCCCGTCGCCGAGGTGCGGACGGTGTTGCTGACCGGCGCGACCGGCTTCCTGGGTCGCTACCTGGCGCTGGAATGGCTCGAGCGCATGGACTTGGTGGACGGCAAGGTGATCGCGCTGGTGCGGGCCAAGTCCGACGAGGAGGCGCGCGCCCGGCTGGACAAGACCTTCGGCGTGGGCTCCCCGCACGGCGACCCGAAGTTGGTGGCGCACTACCAGGAACTGGCCGCCGACCACCTCGAAGTCATCGCCGGCGACAAGGGCGAGGCCAACCTCGGCCTGGACCAGCAGACCTGGCAGCGCCTGGCCGACACCGTCGACCTGATCGTCGACCCCGCGGCTCTGGTCAACCACGTGCTGCCGTACAGCGAGCTGTTCGGCCCCAACGCGCTGGGCACCGCCGAACTGATCCGGATCGCGCTCACCACCAAGCTGAAGCCGTACACCTACGTGTCGACGATCGGCGTCGGTGATCAGATCAAGCCGGGCCAGTTCGTCGAGGACGCCGACATTCGGCGGATCAGCGCGACCCGCGAGATCAACGACAACTACGCCAACGGCTACGGCAACAGCAAGTGGGCCGGCGAGGTGCTGCTGCGTGAGGCGCACGACCTCTGCGGCCTGCCCGTCGCGGTCTTCCGGTGCGACATGATCCTGGCGGACACCACCTACGCGGGCCAGCTCAACCTGCCGGACATGTTCACCCGGCTGATGCTGAGCCTGGTCGCCACCGGTGTCGCACCCGGTTCGTTCTACGAGCTGGACGCCGAGGGCAACCGTCAGCGCTCGCACTACGACGGCCTGCCGGTCGAGTTCATCGCCGCAGCGATCTCCACACTGGGGACGCAGATGCTGGACGACGTCTCCCGAGGGGACGGCTTCCAGACGTACCATGTGATGAACCCGTACGACGACGGCATCGGTCTCGACGAGTACGTCGACTGGCTGATCGACGCCGGCTATGGGATTCAGCGCATCGCCGACTACGGCGAATGGCTGCGGCGGTTCGAGGGAACGATGCGGGGTCTACCCGAGCGGCAGCGCCAGTACTCGCTGCTGCCGCTGCTGCACAACTACCAGCAGCCCGAGAAGCCGATCAACGGATCGATGGCACCGACCGACCGCTTCCGCGCCGCGGTGCAGGAAGCGAAAATCGGCCCCGACAAAGACATTCCACATGTCTCGGCGCCGATCATCGTCAAGTACATCACCGACCTGCAGTTGCTCGGACTGCTGTAAGCGCAAGACAGCAATCGCCCAGTCCATCACGGACTGGGCGATTGCTGTTCTATGCGCGGTTACTGCTGCGGGTGCGGCCAGCGCAGGTACGCGGCGTTGGCACTCGACGCCGGGCGCTGGCGACGCCAGCCCCGCTTCGGCGGCTCCGGGTCGGCAGCCGTCCGCGGCTTGGTCAGCGCGCCCGAGGACACCTCGGCGGGCTGCTCGTACGCCGACTCGCGGTACGGCTCGACGCCCGGCGTCGCCACGGGTGCGGCCGGAGCCACGGGCTGGACGTCACGCGCCAGCCGCACGGCGGTACGCGCCAGCACCGCACCGCCCAGGAAGACGATCAGCGCGCCCAGTCCGGAGAAATAGGCGACCTCGAGCACCGCACGTTTGCGCTCGGTGGCGGCGACCGGGTCACCGGCGGAGCCGATTCCCAGCAGCGGCGCGAACTGACCACCGACGATGAACCAGGCGCCGGCCAACACCGCCAGCCATCCGCCCAGCATGGCCGCCAGCCGATTTCCGGCGACGATCAACAACAGACCGCCCAGCACGGTCGCGGCTCCCGGCAGAACCTCGAGCCACCCCCGAGCCGAGCTCCACGCCCACTCCCGGTCGGGTGTGTAGGCGAAGTTGAAGCGCGGTCCGACAAACGGTATTAACGCCCCCCAAGCTCCCAAGATGACCAGGAGCAATCCGCTGACCGCGCCACGCGAACGCGGCATGCTCAGCCCGCGGGGTTGGCCGTCTTCTGCGTATTTCATGACATCCCCTCGTTAAATACCGGGCCTATTTCCGGCCGGGGATGGGTACCCGGCGTTTTCCAGTCGTAACCCATACGGCCGGTGAAAGCCACCGCACCCCTGGGACCATTGGGGCAGGTGAGACTGCTGTTACTGCTGAAGTCCGAGCAGCAGCAGCACGATCGCGATCACCGGAAAGGTGCCCTGCGTCACCGCCGCCCGCGCCTTCTCCGGCGCGGACAACAGCAGCACCACCGCGGCCGCGGCCATGCAACCGACGCTGGCAAAAATCAGGGCCGCGCCAACGGCGTTGTGCCGCAGGATGATCGCGGCAATGCCCAGGCCACTGACGACCGCGAGGAACAAGTTGTAGAAGCCTTGGTTGAAGGCCAGCAGCTTGGTGGTCTCGGCCTCCTCGGCCGTGGTGCCGAACTTGGCACGAGTGCGCGGCGAGGTCCAGGTCAACGATTCCATCACGAAGATGTAGACGTGCAATAACGCCGCCAACGCGGCGAATACCAACCCGGCGGCGATCATCGCTCCTCCTCGGCGGTCGAGGCGTGCGCGCTGGCCACCCGGCCATTCCCGCATGTCCCGGCGCCGGTGACTCTACCGACCTGCGGTCGCGGGGACAGCCCTGACGCGAAAGGGCGCCGGTAGCCAACGGCTACCGGCGCCCCGAGTTACCAGCTAGCGCCCTACACGCCGGCGTGGTGATGCCGGTGGAACAGGCCGCCACCGGCGCGCCGACCGAACAGCCCCCGCCTACGGGCCGGCTCGGCTGCCATTGCGTCCGCCCGCGCGGGTGCCACGCCGCGGGTCTCGTCGTACATGGCCGGTTCACCCGCCGGTACGGCGTCACCTGCCACCGGCGCCGGTGCCACCACGTCTCGTGCATGCCGGACCGCCAGGCGCGCCACGGCGGCCCCGCCCAGGAACACGATCAGGGCACCCAGGCCGGTGAAGTAGGTGACCTCGAGCAGGGCGCGTTTCAGGTCCGTCGACGCCACCGGTTGACCGAGGTCACCGATGCCCAGCATCGACGCGAACGCGCGGCCGACCACGAACCAGGCACCGCCGGCGACCGCCAGCCAGCCGCCGAGGACGGCGCTGGCGCGATTACCCGACAAGAGGATCAAAAGGCCACCAACGGCGGTAGCGGCCCCGGGCAGCACCTCCAGCCAGCCCTTGGTCGTCGTCCACGTCCAGGCCGGGTCGGCCATGTACGCCCAATCGATGTTGGGTCCGAAGAACGGCACCAATGCGCCCCAGGCACCCAAAAGAATCAGGAGCAACCCGGTCAGCGCGCCGCGGGAGCGTGGCATGTACAGCGCGCGAGGGCGTTCATAGTCGTAGCGCGTGGTCCTCATCAGAATCTCCTTCAACAGGTATTGCTGCTGTGAGCCTGGTTACCCGACGGCGCCCACGTATAACCGGCGGCTGGCCGCGGATGTAGTTTGCTGCGACCCGTTGCCGGTGTGCTCATTGCGTCGCCGGTGGCCTTCTGAGCAGGCCGGAGCCGAGATCGCGCGCGTTCTCGGCGGCAAGGTAACGATTTGGGCGCAATACGGGCCAGGCGGTCGGTGACGGCAGCGACCCGCTTCACCCGGCTACGCCGCGCTCGCGATCGCCGATAGCCCAACGGTGGCGACCCGCTTCACCCGGCTACGCCGCGCTCGCGATCGCCACTAATCGAACAGACCCGGCTGGCCCAGTCCCGCCGCCCCCGCCGGCGGGCTCATGCCCAGATGCGTCCACGCCTGGGCGGTGGCCACCCGGCCCCGGGGAGTGCGCGCGACCATCCCGGCGCGGACCAGGAATGGCTCGCACACCTCCTCGACGGTGGCGGCCTCTTCACCCACGGCCACCGCCAGCGTCGAAACCCCGACCGGTCCGCCGCCGAAGCTGCGGGTCAGCGCGGACAGCACCGCCCGGTCCAGCCGGTCCAGGCCGAGTTCGTCGACGTCGTAGACGGCCAGGGCGGACTTGGCGACGTCGCGGGTGATCACCCCGTCGGCGCGCACCTCCGCGAAGTCCCGAACCCGACGCAGCAGCCGGTTGGCGATACGCGGCGTCCCGCGCGAGCGCCGGGCGATCTCCTCGGCCGCCTCGGCGCCCAGCTCGATGCCCAGGATGCCGGCGGACCGGGCCAGCACCAGCTCCAACTCGGCGGGCTCGTAGAAGTCCATGTGTGCGGTGAAGCCGAACCGATCGCGCAGCGGGCCGGTCAGCGCGCCGGACCGGGTGGTGGCGCCGACCAGGGTGAAGGGCGCCACCTCGAGGGGAATCGATGTCGCGCCGGGACCCTTGCCGACCACCACGTCGACCCGGAAGTCCTCCATGGCCAGGTACAGCATTTCCTCGGCGGGCCGGGCGATGCGGTGGATCTCGTCGATAAAGAGCACGTCGTGCTCGACGAGGTTGGACAGCATGGCGGCCAGGTCGCCGGCGCGTTCCAGCGCGGGACCAGACGTCACCCGCAACGACGACCCGAGCTCGGCGGCAATGATCATCGCCAGCGACGTCTTGCCCAGCCCGGGTGGACCGGACAGCAGGATGTGATCCGGGGTGCCGCCTCGGTTCTTGGCACCCTCGATCACCAGCTGTAGTTGTTCGCGCACCCGCGGCTGGCCGATGAACTCACGCAGCGAACGCGGCCGCAGGCTGACGTCGATGTCGCCCTCCCCGACGGAAAGCGCCGGGGACAGCTCGCGGTCGGCGTACTCGTCGGTCATTTGCGCCGCTCTCCCCCGCAAGCGGGCGGTACCCCCACTGCATCGTCGCCGGCGCGCGTCATCGGGACTTACCCAGCAGCGACAGGGCGGCGCGCAGGGCGCCGGACGTCGTCGCATCCTGCTCGGTGGCCAGCACCTTGTCGGTGGCCTCTTCAGCCTGCTTGACGGCGAAGCCGAGGCCGACCAGGGCCTCCACCACCGGCCCCCGCACCGCGTGCCCGTTCACCGCGGGTGTACCACCCGGGGCGCCCACGGCGACGGCACCGACCTTGTCCCGCAGCTCGAGCACCATCCGCTCGGCGCCGCGCTTGCCGATCCCTGGCACCCGGGTCAGCGCGGTGACATCGCTGTCGTGCAGCACCTGCCGCAGTGTGGCGGCGTCGTGAACCGCCAGCGTCGCCATCGCCAGCCGTGGCCCCACGCCGGACACCGTCAGCAGCGTCAGGAACAGATCGCGGGTGTCCGAGTCGGGGAACCCGTACAGCGTCATCGAGTCCTCGCGAACCACCATCGCGGTGATCAGCCGGGCCTCGGTCCCGGTGCGCAACGTCGCCAGGGTCGACGGTGTGGCGTTCACCCGATAGCCGACGCCGGCGGCCTCGATCACCGCATGGTCGAGCGCCACCTCGAGCACCTCACCGCGCACCGAGGCGATCATCGCGCGGCCTTCAGCTTGGCCAGATATTTATGCCGCTGTTGCTCGGCCAGCGCCTCGGCCGCGGCCATCCGGGCCATCATCGGCGCCCGCCAGCAATGACAGATCGCCAGCGCCAGCGCGTCGGCGGCGTCGGCCGGTGTCGGTTTGGCTTGCAGCGCAAGGATTTTGGTGACCATCGCGGTGACCTGAGCCTTGTCGGCGGCGCCGTTGCCGGTCACCGCGGCCTTCACCTCGCTCGGCGTATGGAAGTGCACGTCGATGCCGCGCTTGGCGGCCACGAGAGCGACCACCCCGCCCGCCTGCGCGGTGCCCATCACCGTCGAGACGTTCAGCTGGGAGAACACCCGCTCGATGGCCACCACATCCGGTTGATGGGTGGCCAGCCAGTGCTCGACCGCATCGCTGATGGCGAGCAACCTATGGGCCAGCGGCACATCAGACGGGGTCCGCACCACGTCGACGTCCAGCGCGACCACGTTGCGCCCGCGCCCACTTTCCACCACCGACAGTCCGCATCGGGTCAGTCCGGGGTCGACGCCCATCACGCGCATTGCCCGCTCCCACCTGTAGAACAGCTGTTCGATACCCTAGCGGCCGGGACCGACCGAAACGCGGACGACACGCGGCCGCGCCCGCCGATTCCCGGCCGGGACGTTACAGCGCCGAATTCACGCAAAAGCTGTTAGCTTTAGCCGACGTTCGCTCGAGCAATGTGGCAAACGGAAGGGTTCGCGTGGGATCACTGCTGGTCATTATCGCGATCGTGCTGTTCATCGCGTCCATCGTGGTACTGGTCATCGCTTTGCGACGACCCAAGCAGTCGGGCCCCCCGCGCGGACGCCAAGACCCTCTCTCGTTCAACGCGATGCCGGAATTCGGCCCGCGGCAGCTCGGCCCCGGCGCGATCGTCAGCTACGGCGGCGTCGATTATGTGGTGCGCGGATCGGTGACGTATCGCGAGGGCCCGTTCGTGTGGTGGGAGCACCTGCTGGAGGGCGGCGACCAGCCGATCTGGTTCAGCGTCGAAGAGGACGACGGGCGCCTCGAGCTGGCGATGTGGGTCAGCCGCAAGGACCTCCGGCTGCAGCCGGGCGACTCCTACGTCGTCGACGGGGTGACGTTTCACGAGTCCGAACGCGGTCGCGCCTCGTTCACCACCGAGGGCACGACGGGCCTGCCCGCGGGCGGCGACATGGAGTTCGTCGACTGCGCCAACTCCGACGAGTCCGCCCTGCTCTCCTTCGAGCGCTGGGCGCCGGGCATGCCGTGGGAGGTTTCGACCGGCAAGCCCGTGCTGACGGGCGAGCTGACCGTGTATCCGGCGCCCCCGCCCTCCTCCCCCTAGGGCGCGTCGGTGCCCCTTCATCAGCTCGCCGTAGAACCTTCGGACGTCTCCGGGCAGAAGCTCGGTCTCGCGCTCAACGCGCCCGCACCGCCGCCGCTGGCGACCTGCCTTCTGCACCACCCCGACGACGGAGCGCTCCGGCTCGGGGTCCTCGGCGCGTCGCACGTCGTCACGGTCGAGCACGCCGCGGGCCGGTTCTCCGAGGAGGTCTCCTGCACGGCACGCGGCGTCGGCGTCGACCTGCCGGAGCACACGGCCGCGCCCGGCTACTCCCTGCAAACCCGCACCGAGTCGTACGACGAAGCGGCCTTCCGCCGCATGGCGCGCGACCTGCGTGACCTGTGCGCGCGCGAAAAGGGTTGGCTCGGTGGAACTTTCCCTGGCGACGACGCCGCGCTGACCGCGTTGGCCGCCGAACCCGACGGCGCCGGCTGGCATTGGCAGACCTGGCATCTCTACCCGCGCAGTCCTTTTGGCTGCGGCGGCGACGTGGTCCACACCGTTAGCCGGTGGCACCCGTGAGCCGCAACCGCCTGTTCTTGATCGCCGGGGCGCTGGCCGTCGCCGCCGTCGCCTGCCTGATCCCCGGAATCATCTTGTCGCAGAAGAGTATTGCTTCCTACATCGCGGGCCACTATCACGAGTACTCCCACGACGCGAACGGGAAGCGGTACGAATGCAGCGGACCCCCCGACGACGTGGCCGACACGCTCGCCGAGTATCAGGCCCCCGAGGCGCGTGCCGCCAACGGCGACAGTGAGTACCTGCGCTACAGCAACAACATCGTGATCGTGGGCCCCGAGGGCAATCGCCCGTGCAGCATCCGCCTGGAAGGCCTGAACGCCGGATACAGCCACGGCTCCTTCATCTTCCTGGGCCCCGGATTCACCCCCGGCTCGCCCTCGGGCGGCGCCGGAGGTACGCCCGGGGGCCCCGGCGGAACCAAGTGACGGCTCACCACCACAAAGGAGAAAAACATGTACCTCGCCGTCGAGATCGGCACCGTCGACCTCAATCCCGTCCTGAAGGGCGCACTCGCGACGATCCTGTACTTCCTGGTCGGCATGGCAGTGCTTCTTGTCGGGTTCTACGCGGTCGACGTGTTGACCCCGGGCAATCTGCGCCGACTGGTGTTCATCGACCGCCGCCCCAACGCCGTCATGGTCGCGGGCGCGATGTATGTCGCCCTGACCATCGTCATCATCACCGCCATCGCGAACAGCTATAGCCAGCTGGGCCAGGGGCTGGTCGGCGTGGCGGTGTACGGGCTGATGGGTGTGATCCTGCTGGGGATAGCACTGCTCACGATGCACCTGCTGATACCGGGCAGTTTCCACGAGCACATCGACGAGCCGGAGTTGCACCCGGGATCGTTCGCGGTGGCGCTGATATTGCTCGCGGTCGGAGGGGTCACGGCCGCTGCGGTGTCATGACATCCGTTGATCTGCCGGCGCCGGAGGTGAATCGGCCCGCGGAGCCTCCCGGGCGCTGGCGGGCCGTGCTGCTGGCTGCCGTCGCGGCATGCGCGGCGTCCGGCATCATCTACGAACTCGCGCTGCTGACGCTGGCGGCGAGCCTGAACGGCGGCGGGATCGTCGCCACGTCACTGATCGTCGCGGGCTACATCGCCGCTCTTGGCGTCGGTGCCCTGCTGGTCAAGCCGTTGCTGGCCCACGCGGCCGTCGCGTTCGTCGCGGTGGAGGTGCTGCTGAGCATCGTCGGCGGCTTGTCCGCGGCGGCGCTGTACACGGTTTTCGCGTTCATCGACGACGAATCGATGTGGATGCTGGCGGTGGGCACGGCCCTGATCGGTGGGCTGGTCGGCGCCGAGGTGCCGCTGCTGATGACGATGCTGCAACGCGGCCGCAGCGGCGAGGCGCCCGACACCGGCCGGACGCTAGCCAACCTCAACGCCGCCGATTACCTCGGCGCGCTGCTGGGCGGGCTGGTGTGGCCGTTCCTGCTGCTGCCCCAGCTGGGCATGATCCGCGGCGCCGCGGCCACCGGCATCGTCAATCTGCTGGCGGCGGCCGTCGTGGCGATCTTCGTACTGCGGCGGGTCGTTTCGACCCGACAACTGGTGACGGCGCTGTGCGCGCTCGCCGCCGCGCTCGCGCTACTGGCCACGCTGCTGGCCCGTTCGGCCGACATCGAGACGACCAGCAGGCAACGCCTCTACGCCGACCCGATCATCGCCTACCAACATTCGGCCTACCAGGAGATCGTGGTCACCCAGCGCGGTAACGACATGCGGCTGTACCTCGACGGGGGGCTGCAGTTCTCCACCCGGGACGAGTACCGCTACACCGAAAGCCTGGTCTACCCCGCGCTCGGGGCCGGCGCGCGATCGGTCCTCGTCCTCGGCGGCGGCGACGGGCTGGTGGCCCGCGAGCTGCTGCGCCAGCCGGGCATCACGAGGATCGTGCAGGTGGAGCTCGACCCCGCGGTGATCCGGCTGGCGCGCACCACGATGCGCAGGGCCAACGGCGGCTCGCTGGACAGCCCGCGGGTCAAGGTGGTGATCGACGACGCGATGCGCTGGTTGCGCTCGCCGCACCCGGACGTCGTCCCGCCCGGCGGCTTCGACGCGGTCATCGTCGACCTCCCCGACCCCGACACCCCGGTCCTGGGCCGGCTGTATTCGACCGAGTTCTACGCACTTATCGGGCACGCGCTCGCCACCGACGGACTGATGGTCGTGCAGGCGGGCAGCCCGTTCTCGACGCAGACCGCGTTCTGGCGCACCACGGCGTCGATCCGCGCGGCCGGCTATGTGGTGACGCCCTACCACGTCTATGTGCCGACGTTCGGTGACTGGGGTTTCGCGCTGGCGCGCCGCGCCGGCGGCGCGCCCACGCCCACCGTGCCGCCCAACGCGCCTCCGCTGCGCTTCCTCAACCAGCGCGTCCTCGACGCCGCCACGGTGTTTCCGGACGACACCCGCGCCCGTCCGCTTGAACCCTCGACCCTGGACAATCCGCGCATCGTCGAGGACATGCGGCACGGTTACGACTAGACCCGATGACGTCGGCCCGCTCCACCCGGCGCCAGCGCCGCGCTTGCGATCGACTAGTCAGTCCTCGTCGAGAGCGGCCAAAACTTCGTCGGACAAATCGACGTTGGTCCAAACGTTCTGCACATCGTCGCTGTCCTCCAGGGCGTCGACGAGCTTGAAAACCTTCCGGGCGCCGTCGACATCCACCGGCACGCTGACCGAAGGCTGGAAGCTGGCCTCGGCGGACTCGTAGTCGATGCCGGCGTCCTGCAACGCTGTGCGCACCGCGACCAGATCGGTCGGCTCCGAGATGATCTCGAAGCTCTCACCGAGGTCGTTGACGTCCTCCGCGCCGGCGTCGAGGACCGCCGTCAGCACGTCGTCCTCGGTGAGCCCGTTCTTCTCCAGCGTGACGACGCCTTTGCGGGTGAACAGGTACGACACCGAGCCCGGATCGGCCATCGTGCCGCCGTTGCGGGTCACCGCCACCCGGACTTCGCCGGCCGCGCGGTTGCGGTTGTCGGTCAGGCACTCGATCAGCACCGCCACGCCGTTGGGCCCGTAGCCCTCGTACATGATCGTCTGGTAATCGGCGCCGCCGGCTTCCTCGCCGGCGCCGCGCTTGCGGGCGCGCTCGATGTTGTCGTTGGGCACCGACGTCTTCTTCGCCTTCTGAATGGCGTCGTAGAGCGTCGGATTGCCGGCCGGGTCACCGCCGCCGGTCCGGGCGGCCACTTCGATGTTCTTGATGAGCCGGGCGAACTCCTTGCCCCGGCGCGCGTCTTTGACGGCCTTCTGGTGCTTGGTGGTGGCCCACTTGGAATGGCCGCTCATTGGTGTCTCTTACCTCTTCTGTCTTCGAAAGTTCGCCAGACGAGTCTACGTGGACGGCTGGCTGCGATTGCCCTGCCGCTCCCTAGTAGCCCAGCCGCCCCAGCAGTCACAAGAACCGAAGGATATGCCTCTACCCAGACGTGATATCGCCGGCGCTATCAATTTCGGGGATTACCAAATCCCCCGAAGTTGGTACGGATGTGACCGGTGCTTCAGGCGTTGCCGTTGACGATGTCCACGAAGAGCTGGTGGATGCGCCGGTCGCCGGTCATCTCGGGGTGAAACGCCGTCGCCAGCTTCGCGCCCTGCCGCACCGCGACCGTGTGCCCCGACGCTTCGGCCAGCGCCTGGACGTCGTCGCCGGCCCGCTCCACCCACGGGGCGCGGATGAACACCGCGCGCACCGGAGCGTCCAAACCGACGAACGGTATGTCCCCCTCGAACGAGTCGACCTGCCGCCCAAAGGCGTTGCGCCGCACGGTCATATCGATCGCGCGCAGCGGCAGCGCCTGCCGCCGCCTGGCGCCGGCGTCGAGGATCTCGCTGGCCAGCAGGATCATCCCGGCGCACGCGCCGTAGGCCGGCAGCCCGTCGGCCAGCAGCCCGCGCAGCGGCGCCAGCAGGTCGAGGTCGAGCAGCAGGTGGCTCATGGTGGTGGATTCGCCACCGGGAATGACCAGCCCGTCGACCTTCTCCAGCTCGCCGCGGCGCCGCACCGGCATCGACTCGGCCCCGGCTTCGCTCAGCGCGGCCAGGTGCTCACGGGTATCGCCCTGCAGCGCCAGCACCCCGACCCGGGGACGGCTCACGGCTGGAATCCGCGCTGGAAGCGGGTCAGCCCCTCCTGCATGACCGCCGCCACCATCTCGCCGGACTGGGTGAAGATCTTGCCCTGGCACAGCGAGCGGCCACCGCTGGCCGACGGGGACGACTGGTCGTAGAGCAGCCACTCGTCGGCCCGGAACGCCCGCATGAACCACATCGCGTGGTCCAGCGACGCCACCTGCAGGTGCTCGCGCACGTCTAGGTGGTTGACCTGCGCCGATCCCAGGAGCGTGAGGTCGCTCATGTAGGCCAGCGCGCAGATGTGCAGCACCGGATCGTCGGGCAGCGGGTCGCGGTGGCGAAACCACACCTGTTGTTGGGAGGCCTTGCCGGGCGAGAGCTGCAGGCGCTCGCGCGGCACGATGCAGACGTCCCACTCCTCGAACTGCTTGAACCCCGCGTCGTCGAACACCTTGATCGAGTCCAGGCCGGGCAGCCCCTCGGGCGGCGGCGCGGCCGGCATGACGTCCTGGTGGTGGATACCCTCCTGGTCGGTCTGGAAGGACGCCCCCATGCTGAAGATGATTTCGCCGTGCTGGATGGCGTTGACGCGCCGGGTGGCAAACGAGCCGCCGTCGCGGGTGCGCTCGACGATGAAGACGGTGGGCTCGTTGGCGTCCCCGGGCCGCAGGAAGTAGCCGTGCAGCGAGTGGACCTGGTAGTGCGGGTCGACGGTGCGCACCGCCGAAACCAGCGACTGCCCCGCCACGTGCCCGCCGAACGTGCGCTGGAAATATCCGGACTCCGGGCTGAACACCCGCCCGCGGTAGATGTTGACCTCGAGTTGCTCGAGATCAAGGATCTCTTCGATCGCCACCAATAGCCCTCGGCTTACCAGCCGCGTTCGGCGAGGCGATGGGGCTGAGCAATCTGCTCGACGTTGATTCCCACCATCGGCTCGCCCAGCCCGCGCGAGACCTTGGCCAGCACGTCGGGGTCGTCGTAGAAGGTGGTGGCCTTGACGATCGCGGCGGCGCGGTGCTCGGGCGCACCGGACTTGAAGATCCCCGAGCCGACGAACACACCCTCGGCTCCGAGCTGCATCATCATCGCCGCGTCGGCGGGGGTCGCGATGCCGCCCGCCGTGAACAGGGTGACGGGGAGCTTGCCGGCGCGGGCCACCTCGACGACGAGGTCGTAGGGCGCCCGCAATTCCTTTGCGGCCACGTACAATTCGTCTTCCGACATCGACGTCAGCCGGCGGATCTCGCCGCTGATCGCTCGCATGTGCGTGGTCGCGTTGGAGACGTCTCCGGTGCCGGCCTCGCCCTTGGACCGGATCATCGCCGCGCCCTCGCTGATGCGCCGCAGCGCCTCGCCCAAGTTGGTCGCGCCGCAGACGAACGGCACGGTGAACTTCCACTTGTCGATGTGGTGGGTGTAGTCCGCCGGGGTCAGCACCTCGGACTCGTCGACGTAGTCGACGCCGAGGCTTTGCAGGATCTGCGCCTCGACGAAATGCCCGATGCGCGCCTTGGCCATCACCGGGATGGTGACCGCGGCGATGATGCCCTCGATCATGTCGGGGTCGCTCATCCGCGACACCCCGCCGTGGGCGCGGATGTCGGCGGGCACCCGTTCCAGCGCCATCACCGCGACGGCGCCGGCGCCCTCCGCGATGCGCGCCTGCTCCGGGGTGACGACGTCCATGATGACGCCGCCCTTGAGCATCTCGGCCATGCCGCGCTTGACGCGCGCGGTTCCCGTTCGCCCGCTGCCGTTGGGTGAAGCGGCGGTATCCACTGCTGATCTCCTTCAACCGTTGTCGACCCAGTCTAGTGGGGGCTGAAACGAGTTTTCCGACTGCGGGACTCACAAAAGGGGCCAATTGACCCTAGGCCCGAAAAACGACCCGTTGTTACACACTTCATGGTTAGTTTGCTCACATCACGGATTCGAACCCGACGGATAGCGGGCCGCCCGGTTGCGGGAAAGGTGGCCGCCGACCTGGCTGAGGAGGGGTCAGGATGTTGCCGGATTTCGTGCTCTTGCCGCCGGAGATCAACTCGGCGCGGATGTACGCGGGACCGCGCTCGGGTTCGATGTGGGCAGCGGCGGCGGCGTGGGATGCGTTGGCCGCCCAATTGAGCTCAGCGGCAAGTTCCTTCCAGTCGACGGTGTCGACCCTGACGGGTGGGGCATGGCAGGGTCCGGCGTCGATGACCATGGCGACGGCCGCCGCCCCGTACGTGCAGTGGATGACCGCGACGTCGGCGCAGGCGGAGCTGGTGGCCAACCAAACCCGGTTATCGGCCGCCGCGTTCGAGGCGGCGTTCATGGCGACGGTGCCCCCGGAAGTGATTGCGGCCAACCGTGCGCTACTGATGTCGCTGATCGCGACCAACATCCTGGGCCAGAACACCGCGGCTATCGCGGCGACCGAAGCCCAGTACGCCGAAATGTGGGCCCAGGACGTGGCGGCCATGACCACATACGACGCCAGCACCCGGGCGGCCGAGGCGACGTGGACGCCGTTCAGCAACCCGCCCCTCACCCTGACGAGCCTGCCCACCCCGACCTTCACCTCCTTCGCTCAGGAGCTGTTTCAGGCCCTGAGTCAGTCACTGACCCAGCAACTCATGAACCCGATGTCGCAGCTGCAGATGCTCTCGACGCCCGCCCAGTTCGCGATGGAACCCATGAACATGATGGTGGGCCAGCTGATGTCGGGAGCCAATCCGTTGCTGGGCAGCACCGGCAGCGTCCCCGCGATGGATCCGGTCCTCGCGTCCACGGTCAGTCCGGGCACCGGCAGTCCCATGACCGCGCAGCTCGCGGGGCGCGTGGTCTCGGCGAGTGTGGGCCGGAGCGGTTCGATTGGGGCGCTGTCCGTGCCGGCGGCCTGGGCCGACGCGGCGCCGACGGCGGCCCCGACTCCCGCGGCCACCGTCGCACCCACTGCCCCCGTCAGCCCCATTTCGGCCACCCTGCCCACCACGCCGCACCTGTCCTCCACGGGCATTCCCGGGCGAGGGACGGCCACCGCCACACATTCGGTCACCGGAACGCGCGAAGGTCTGGCACCGCGCGCGGTGCCGAGCTAGTCAGGCGGAGCGCCGATGTCGTTCGTGATCACCGACCCCGACGCGATGGCGACGGCCGCCGACGAGTTGCAAGCGATCGGCTCGTCCCTGGAGGCGACGAACGCGGCCGTGGCCGCCCCCACGACGGGAGTGCTACCCCCGGCCACGGATTCGGTGTCGGTGCGCGTGGCGGCGATGCTGGACACGCATGCCCAGCAGTACCAGGCGCTCAGTGTGCAGGCGGAACTGTTTCACAACCAGTTCGTGCAAACCCTGATCACCGCGAAGAACGCGTACGCCCAAACGGAGGCCACCAATGCGGCCGCCATGCAGTCGTCGACGGCGTCGGACAAGATCGCGCTGATCATGGGGGGTACCGGGAACCCGTCGCCGGACCTCAAGTACATGACGTCCATCGAACAGGCGTATCTCGCCCAGAATTACTCAGGCTACACCCTGGTGAGTTTGCATACGCCGGAACAGTTTTGGCCGATCACCGGGCTCGGCAGCGAAACCTTCGGCAAGTCGGTCTACCAGGGTGTGGCAACACTGAACAGTGCGATCCTGACCCAGACCGCTGCCGGCAATCACGTTGTCGTGGTTGGTTATTCGCAGAGCGCGACCATTGCCAGCATGGAAATGCGCTACCTGCAAGCTCTGCCGGCCGCCCTACGGCCGAGTCAGGATTTGCTCAACTTCGTGTTGCTCGCCGACCCGAACAATCCGATGGGCGGCATCTTGACGCACTACATTCCGGGCTTCGGCGCGTTCCACTTCGCCACCCCGCTGACGACGTCCTACGCGACGTCCATTTTCACGCTGCAATACGACGCGATCGCCGACTTCCCGCTGCATCCCTTGTGGCTTCCGTCTGACCTCAACGCCCTCTTCGGGTTCCTTTATCTGCACCATACGGTGCCCTTCCTCTCGGCGGCGCAAGTCGCCAGCGCTCTGCACCAGCAGATCGGCAACCTGACTTTCTATTTCATGCCCACCACGCAGTTGCCGCTGCTCGACCCCCTGCGCATGTTCCTGCCCATCATCGGAAATCCGTTGGCGGACTTGCTTCAACCGTTCCTCAAGCCGATCGTCGACCTGGGTTATGCGCCCGGACTTTTCCCGGGTCCGGTGAGTGTTGCCGGGTATCTCGGCCAAGGCGTGGCGTCCGGAATCGGGAACCCGCTGTTTGCGGGATTGCCGCCGCTGGTCCCCAACGGTTTCGCGAGCGGGTTCTGACCGCGTCAGCGAATGGACACCAGCGGGCCCGGCGTCCGGCCGCCCGCCAGCGCGGCGGCGTCGGCGAGCAATTCGGAAAGCTGCATCGGGTACACCGTCTCGCCGGCCGCGGCCAGTCGCGCGATGTCAGCGGCATCGCACCAGCGGTGGCCGTGGATGTAGCTGCGTTCCAGGTCCGTTCGGCCCGCGGCGGACGGCTCGAACCGGTGGGTGCGGTAAACGAAATAGAACTCTTCGCTGTCGATCAAAGAGCCGTTGAACTCGAACACCTCGTCGCGCCGCCACACCGGGCCGACCATCTCGCCGGGCGCGGCCCGCAGCCCGGTCTCTTCGGTCAACTCCCGGGCGGCGGCCTCGGCGAGCCGCTCCCCCTTGCGCACCTCGCCCCCAACTGTGATCCACCATTTAGGGGCTTTGCCGTGGCCGATCGCCGGATCCGAACCGCGCAGCAGCAGCACCGCACCCGTCTCGTCGAGCAGCACGACGCGCGCCGACGTGCGGTGGCTGAGCACCCCATGATCGCCGTGCGCCAGCGCGTGGGGCCGTTCGACGATCTCGAAATAGCTGGGCAGCGCGGCGGTTCCGCCGAGACGTAGGGTCCGTACCAGGAATTGCTCGCGCAGTGCAAGGGTGTCCCGGACGGCGTCGTTGTGGAAGCGGCGGGCCAGCACCACCCGGGCCTCGGCGTCGGCCAGCTCGGCGATCAGCCCGGCCGGCAGCGACGCCGGATCGACGATCGCCAGCGCGGCCGACAGTTCGTTTTCGCACGCCTCACGCGACTGCCGCGGCGCGGCCTCGGCGGCGTCGGCCAGCGCGGCCAGCCGCCTGCCCTGCGAGGCACCGCCGTAGGCGTCGATGGCGACCGCACGCGCGACCACCGCGCGCCGCGCCAGCGCACCGTCGAGCGCCTGCCAGGACAGGTCGTAGCGGACGTGCAGCCGGTCCAGCCGGTTGGCGGTCTGGTAGGCCCAGGCGCCCAAGATGGCCAGGAGCCCGACCACTACCGCGATGGCGACGATCAGCCACGTCATCAGCTCGCGACCTCGACTTTGGCGCCGGACGCGGCGACCGTCTCGTATACGCGCATGATCTGGCTGGCCACCACCGACCAGTCGTAGCGCTGAACCGCGGCCGAACCGGCCGCCACATAGCGTTCGCGCAGCACATCGTTTTCTAGCACCGAAACCAGGGCGTCCGCGAGCGCTACGCCGTCGCCGACCGGCACCAGGCACCCGACTTCGCCGTCACACAGCACGCGCCGGAAGGCGTCCAGGTCGCTGGCCACCACCGCGGTGCCGGCGGCCATCGCCTCGACCAGGACGATGCCGAAGCTCTCGCCGCCGAGGTGCGGCGCGCAGTACACGTCGGCGCTGCGCATCGCCGACGCCTTCCCGGCGTCGTCGACTTGACCAAGAAAGCGGATGTGCTGCACCAATTCGCCTGCCTGCCCGCGCAAATCGTCCTCGTCGCCGCGGCCGACGATGAGCAGCTGCACGTCCGGGAAATGCTGGACCACCCCGGGCAGGGCGTCGAGCAGGACCGACATGCCCTTGCGGGGCTCGTCGTAGCGGCCCAGGAACAGCACCGTCTTGCCCGGCCGCGGGTAGCCGTCCAGCCGCGGCGCCGACGCGAACGAGTCGACGTCTACTCCGTTGGGGATCTCGACCGCGTCGGTGCCCAGCGCCTCCATCTGCCAGCGGCGGGCCAGGTCGGATACGGCGATCCGGCCCACGATCTTCTCGTGCATCGGCCGCAGGATGCCCTGAAACACCGTCAGCGTCAGCGATTTGGTGGTTGAGGTGTGAAAGGTCGCAACGATCGGCCCCGCGGCGATGTTCAGGGCCAGCATCGACAGGCTCGGTGCGTTCGGCTCGTGCAGGTGAAGGACGTCGAAATCGCCTTCGGCAAGCCACTTTTTGACCTTGCGGTGGGTGGCCGGACCGAACCGTAGCCGGGCCACCGAGCCGTTGTAGGGAATTGGCACGGCCTTGCCGGCGGACACGACGTAGTCCGGCAGGGCCGCGTGCGGCGAAGCCGGCGCGAGGACGCTCACCTCGTGCCCGCGCCGGCGCATCACCTCGGCCAGCTGCAGGACATGCGACTGCACCCCACCCGGCACGTCGAACGAGTATGGGCAGACCATCCCGATTCGCATCAGGTCTCCCTGAGCCGCGCCTGCTTGGCTTCGGACAGATCGGCCAGCCACTGCGGTTGCAGCATGTGCCAGTCCTCGGGGTACACGGCGATGTTTTTGGCGAACTCGTCGGCCAGCGCCTGGGTGATGACGCCGACGTCACCGCTGCTGCAATCGAGCGGCGGCTGCATGTTGCAGCCCCAGCCGTCGCCCTCGAACCAGCAGTGCGAGGGGAGCAGCGCCGCGCCCGTCGCGATCGCCAGCTTCGCCGGCCCGGCCGGCATCCGGGTGAGTTCGCCGAAGAATTCGACTTCGACGCCGGTGCGGGTCAGGTCGCGTTCGGCCATCAAGCACACCACCCCGTTGTCGCGCAGCCGCTCGCACAGCACCTCGAACGGGGGCCGTTCGCCCCCGGACAGCGGCAGCACCTCGAAGCCGAGGCGTTCGCGGTAGGCAATGAAACGACGGTACAGCGACTCGGGTTTGAGCCGCTCCGCGACGGTGGTGAAAGTGCCACGGGTCTGCGCCAACCACACCCCGTTGATATCCCAATTGCCGCTGTGCGGCAGGGCCAGGACAACGCCGCGACCCGCGGCCAGCGCCCCATCCAGGTTGTCTTGGCCGAGGACCGAATCGTCGATTTCCCTGGCGAGCTTGCGGTGGTCCATCGTCGGCAGGCGGAACGCCTCCCGCCAGTAGCGGGCGTAGGAAGCCAGCGAGGCCCGCATCAGCGCGTCGGGGACCTGGGCGGGCGGTACGCCGATGACGCGGGCCAGGTTCTTGCGCAGTTGGTCCGGGCCGCCGCCACGCGCCGCATAGCGCGCTCCGGCCCCGAACGCGCTGCGCGCGGCGAATTCCGGCATCGCCCGCACGGCCATCCAGCCGGCCGCGTACGCCCAGTCGCTGGCGGTGCCCGATGCCAGGCGGCGGGGGGTGGCCAACAAACTCATGCCCGGAATCACGGCATGCGCTCCGTCGCGCCGGGCGAGGTCCGCACCGTGTGCAGCCGTTGCACGCAAGTGACCACGCTGGCCGCCGCCAGCAGCCACATCGCCACCGGCAGGGCCGGCGGCCAGGGCACGAAGGGTAAGTCCGACACCCCGGCACCTACCAGCACGATGATCAACCTTTCCGGTCGTTCGATGATGCCGCCGTCGCCGCGCAGCCCGCTCGCTTCGGCCCGCGCCTTGATGTAGGAGATGACCTGCGACGTGACCAGGCAGATCAGGGTCGCCACCACCAGCAGCTTGTCGTGCAGGCCGAAGGCGGCCCACCACAGCAGTCCGCAGAACACCGCGCCGTCGCTGACACGGTCGCACGTGGCGTCCAGCACGGCGCCGAAACGGGTACCGCCCCCGCGCTCGCGGGCCATCGCGCCATCGAGCATGTCGAACAACACGAAGAACCACACCACCAGCGTGCCGATGAAGAGCTTGCCCATCGGGAAAAAGGTCAGCGCCCCGGCCACGGCGACGATGGTGCCCAGGATGGTGACCACGTCCGGCGTCAATCCCACCCGCAGGCACGCGCGGGCGGTCGGAGTGGTGAGCCGCGCGAACGCCGCCCGCGACAGGAACGGCACCTTACTCATGAGCGCTCAAGCCTCATGACTGCTTTGCCCACTCCGTGGCCAGCAGCCGGCGGGTCTCGCGCAGCAACTGCGGGATCACCTTCGACCCGCCGATGATGGTGATGAAGTTCGCGTCGCCGCCCCAGCGCGGCACCACGTGCACGTGCAGGTGTTCGGCCAGTGACCCGCCCGCCGACGTCCCGAGGTTCAGGCCGACGTTGAAGCCGTGCGGCCGCGACACGTTCTTGATGACGCGAATTGCCTTCTGCATGAAGGCCATCAGCTCCGCGCTCTCGTCCTCGGTGAGGTCCTCGAGCTCGGACACCCGTCGATACGGCACCACCATCAGGTGCCCGGGGTTGTACGGGTAGAGGTTGAGGACGGCGTAGACGAGTTCGCCGCGGGCCACCACCAGACCTTCCTCGTCGGACAACCGCGGGATGTCGGTGAACGGCTGCTCGGTCTTGCCCGACGAGTTGGGGTCGCGCTTCATCGGCGCTTCGGCCAGATAGTTCATCCGGTACGGCGTCCACAGCCGTTGCAGGTGGTCACTTTCGCCGACGCCGGTGTCCAGGATGGTGTCGTCGGCGCGCTCCTCTTCGGTCACTGTCTATTCACCGCCGGTCACCTTTACGAGTTCGGCTGTGGGAGCAGCATTTTGGCGATCGGCGATCCAGGCCACGATGGCGTCGACGGCGCTGTCCCGTGGCACACCGTTGATCTGCGTGCGGTCGCCGAAGCGGAAGCTCACCGCCTTGGCCTCGACGTCGCGGTCACCGGCCAGCAACATGAACGGCACCTTCTGGCCGGTGTGGTGGACGATCTTCTTCGCCATCCGGTCGTCGCTGCCGTCCACCTCCACCCGCACACCGTGCGATTTGAGCTGCGCGGCAATGCCTTCCAGGTAGGGCACGTGTTCGTCGGCGACGGGAATGCCGACCACCTGCACGGGCGCCAGCCACGCCGGGAACGCCCCGGCGTAGTGCTCGGTGAGGATGCCGAAGAATCGCTCGATCGATCCGAACAGGGCGCGGTGGATCATCACGGGCCGCTGACGGGTTCCGTCCGGTGCGGTGTACTCCAGCTCGAAGCGCTCCGGAAAGTTGAAGTCCACCTGGATGGTCGACATCTGCCAGCTGCGGCCCAGCGCGTCGCGGGCCTGCACGGAGATCTTGGGGCCGTAGAACGCCGCGCCGCCGGGGTCGGGAACCAGTTCAAGGCCCGACTCGGCCGCCACCTCGGCCAGGGAGTTGGTGGCCTGCTCCCACATTTCGTCGGTGCCGACGAACTTCTCCGGGTCTTTGGTGGAGAGCTCCAGATAGAAGTCTTCCAGCCCGTAGTCGCCGAGCAACTCGAGGACGAACCGCAGCAGTGACGCCAGCTCGCCGTGCAACTGCTCGCGGGTGCAGAAGATGTGCGAGTCGTCCATGGTGAAGCCGCGCGCCCGGGTGAGGCCGTGCACCACGCCGGACTTCTCGTAGCGGTACACGGTGCCGAACTCGAAGAGCCGCAACGGGAGTTCGCGGTACGACCGCCCCCGCGACCGAAAGATCAGCGTGTGCATCGGGCAGTTCATCGGCTTGAGGTAGTAGTCCTGCCCGGGCTTGCGCACCGTGCCGTCGTCGGCCAGCTCGGCGTCCAGGTGCATCGGCGGGAACATCCCGTCGGCGTACCAGTCCAGGTGGCCCGAGGTGTGGAACAGCTGCGCCTTGGTGATGTGCGGTGTGTTGACGAATTCGTACCCGGCCTCGATGTGCTTGCGCCGCGAATATTCTTCCAGCTCCCTGCGGACGACGCCGCCCTTGGGGTGGAAAACCGCCAGCCCAGAACCGATTTCATCGGGGAAGCTGAACAGGTCCAGCTCGGTGCCCAGCTTGCGGTGGTCGCGGCGCTGGGCTTCGGCGAGCAGCTCGAGGTGGCGCTCCAGCGCCTCCTGCGATTCCCACGCGGTGCCGTAGATGCGTTGCAGGCTGGCATTTTTCTGGTCACCCCGCCAATAGGCGGCGGAGCTTCGGGTCAGCTTGAACGCGGGGATGTGCTTGGTGGTCGGGATGTGCGGCCCGCGGCACAGGTCGCCCCAAACCCTCTCCCGGGTACGAGGATTGAGGTTGTCGTAGGCGGTGAGCTCGTCGCCCCCGACCTCCATGATGTCGGGGTCGCCCGACTTGTCGTCCACGAGTTCGAGCTTGTACGGCTCGCCGGCCAACTCCGAGCGGGCCTGGTCCTTGGACTCGTAGACGCGCCGGGAGAACAGCTGTCCCTCTTTGACGATCTGGCGCATCCGCTTTTCCAGCGCCGCCAGATCCTCGGGGGTGAACGGCTCCGAGACGTCGAAGTCGTAGTAGAAGCCGTCGGCGATGGGCGGACCGATGCCCAACTTGGCTTGCGGGAACAGCCCCTGGACGGCCTGGGCCAGCACGTGTGCGGCCGAATGCCGGATGACGCTGCGGCCCTCGTCGGTGTTGGCGGCGACCGGGACAACATCGACGTCGGCTTCGGGCACCCAGCTCAAATCGCGCAGCTTGCCGTCCGCGTCGCGCACCACCACGACCGCGTCGGGCTCCCCGCGGCCCGGCAGCCCCGCCTCCCGCACCGCGGCCGCGGCGGTGGTCCCGGCCGGCACCCGGATAGGGCCTGCTGGGGACGGGTTTGCCGGGGCGCTCATCGCGTGGTTTCTCCTAGGTCGGTGGGTCGACGACCATGCTATCGGGGCGCCCCGCGGCCAAGCAGGGCCGTCGAACAGTGCGGCATCGTCGCAGGGCGCCGACGTCCCCAGCAAATTGTCGGCAGAATGGGATCGTGGGGGCGCAGACGGCTTTGGCATTGCTGCTCGCCGCCGTCGGCGCCATCGTGGTGGTCAATTGGGTCAGCGACCGCACCGGACTCCCGAGCGCGGGGCTGCTCACTCTCGTCGGTATCGGCTACGGGCTGCTGCCGGGGCCGAACGTCGGCCTTCGGCCCGACATCGTGATGACCTGCATATTGCCGCCTTTGCTCTACAACGCGGCACTGGAGTCGTCGCTGGTCGGGATACGCCGCAACTTGCGCACGGTCATCAGCTTGTCGGTCATCCTCGTTCTGCTGACCGCAGCTTCGGTCGGCGCCGCCTTCGCCCTGCTCGTCAGCGGTGCGACGCTCGCGGCGGGTGCGGTGCTCGGCGCTGCGGTGGCACCCACCGATCCCGTGGCCGCGCTCGCGGTCGCCCGCAAGGTGGGTCTGCCGCTCAATATCGTCACGCTCATCGAAGGCGAGGGGCTGCTCAACGACGCGACCGCGCTCACCACCTTGTCGGTGGCCATCACGGTGGCCAGGGGTTCGGACTTCTCGTTCCCGTTCGCGGTCCGGGAGTTCGTTCTGGCCGCCGTGGGCGGCCTGGTGATCGGGCTGGCGTTCGCTTGGTGTCGCCGCCTGCTGCGGCGCTTGCCGCACGACGTGATGACGGCCAACGCGATCTCGCTGGCCACACCGTTCCTGACCTATCTCGCGGCCGAGAAGGTGCACGCGTCGGGCGTGCTGGCAGTCGTCGTGTGCGGATTGGTCGTCGGACACGACTCACCCCGGTCGGAGTCGGGCGCGAGCCGGTTGCAGACCCGGGCCGTGTGGCGGCTGGCCAACTTCCTCCTTGAGGGCCTCGTCTTCCTGTTGATAGGTCAGCAGTTCCCGACCATCCTCGACGGCCTGCGCGGCTACCCGGTGTCGACCATCGTCGTGGCGACCGCCGTTACCACCGCGGCGGTGCTGCTGGTGCGGCCGCTGTGGCTGATGCTTACGCAGTCACTGCCGCGGTCACTGCATACCCGGCTCGGCAACGTCACGGGGACCGGCGATGACGACGACGATGATCCGACCCAACCCCCTCCTCAGCGCGACCGCAACACGGAGAGACTCAGTGGCCGTGAGATTCTCGTGCTGAGTTGGGCCGGCACCCGCGGCGTCGTCAGCCTCGCTGCGATCTTCGCCGTGCCCTTCGCAACCGACAGCGGCACACGGTTTCCCGTCCGGGACCTCTTGTTGTTCTGCACCCTCGTGGTCGTGCTGGTGACGCTGATCGGGCAGGGCAGCACTTTCGGCCCGGTCGTGCGTGCTCTCGGCGTTCACGCGAAGGCCGTCGACGAAGTGCGCCTGCGTAATCGGGCGCGCACGGCCGCCGTTCGCGCTGCCCTCGACACACTCGATGAGCTGGGTCATGGCAGCGACGCCGACGCCAGAACGATCGACGGGGTGCGAAGGCAGTTGTGCGCCCGGCTCGAGCGGTATCAACGTCGGCTCGATCTTCTGTCGGATGCCGACGACTTACCCAACTACCCCGAATACGAGGCGGCCGTCGCGATCCGGCGGGCGGCCATCGATGCCGAGCGCGACGAACTGGTGCGCTGGCGTGACGCCGGCATGCTGCCCGATCGGAGCCTTCGGGTGCTCGAACGCGAACTCGACCACGAAGAGGTGACGCTGCCGACGTACTTGCCGCGAGACCGGCGCGGCCATTGAGGCCGCCGTGGAATGCGTTGGGGCCCAATCATTATGACCCGGCGAGCCAGGCAAGCGCGGCAACAGTCAGCGCTTGGGTACCGGTGTCGAGGGTGGGCTGGATGACAGGTGCGAACGTCGGGGAATGATTGACCGGGATGTCCTCGCTGACGCGGCCCCTCTCCACCGCCTTGCGATAGGCACCGGGATCGACGCCGCCGACACCCCAATAGCAATAGGGCATTTGGAGCGCCGTGGGAATGTCGCTGAAGTCCTCGCTCGCGGCCTGCAGCGGCAGATCGCATGATCGGTCGCCGAAGAAATCGTCGAACGCGGCGCGCACCCGGTCGGTGACCACCGAATCGTTGACGGTCGCCGGGTAGTGGCCGAAAAGCTCGAAAGCGGGATCCATCGGCGCTCCGGACGCCTGGCATTCGGCCGTGACGATGCGGCGGATCGCATCCAGGATCCTGTTGCGGGTCTGCTCGCTGTATGTGCGCAGGTTCAGTTCCAGCACGGCGTGGTCGCCGATGATGTTGCTTTTGGTTCCCGCCTCGATCCTGCCGATGGTCAGCACCGCGGAATCGGTTGGCGCGACCTCACGGGAGACTACGGTCTGCAGCCGGATCACGATCATCGCGGCGAGCACCACCGGATCGACCGTGGCCTGGGGCATCGAGCCGTGCCCGCCGCGGCCATACACCGTGATCCGCATGCTGTCCGCGGTGGAGAGGACAGGCCCGGGCCGTGTGCCGACCTGACCGGCCGGGAAAGGCAGGACGTGTTGGGCGAGGGCGACGTCGACGCGGCCGACCAGTGTTGCGAGATCGTCGTCGAGCATGCCGCGTGCGCCGTCACCGACCTCCTCGGCGGGCTGGAACAACGCAATCACGGTGCCCTTCCACTGGCCGCGGGCCCCGGCCAGCAGCGCGGCCGCTCCGAGCAGGCAGGTCACGTGAACGTCGTGGCCGCAGGCGTGCATCACCGGCACCCGGTTGCCGTCCGCATCGGTGGCGGTGGCCGTGCTGGCATACGGGAGCCCGGTGTCTTCCTTGACCGGCAGCGCGTCCATGTCGGCCCGCAGCAACACGGCCGGGCCGTCGCCGTTACGCAGGATCCCGACGACGCCCGTGCCGCCGATGCCCTCGTGCACGTCGTAGCCGAAGCCACCCAGCCGCTGGGCCACGGCTGCCGCCGTGTCGCGCTCCTGGTGTGACAGCTCCGGGTGTTGGTGCAGATTGCAGTAGAAGTCCTCCTGCCAGTCACGCGCGTCGCGCAGCCCCGCAAGCACCCGCGTGGACACCGAGTTAGTGGCTGTCGCCATTCTTGAAGTCCTCCTCCGTCTGGTGGGCCCCTGGCGTCGACCGGCGGGACTGACCCCGGGCCAAAACGGTTGCCGGCGACCAGGCGCCCACGGCGGGCAACGTCCAGCCACGCCACTGCGCGAGGGCGCACAACACCGTCCCGGTCAGTGCGCCCACCAACAGCCCGGGGGTCGGATGGTCGCGGTAGTTGAAGAGCACCAGCACGCCGCTCGCGGCGAGAGCGCACGTGGCGTACAAAGTGTTCCCACCGAAGATGCCTGGCACGCGACGCATCACGATGTCACGCGTCGCTCCCCCACCGACCGCCGAGATCGTGCCCAGCAGCAGCGCCGCCAACCAGCCGAGCCCCACGGCGAGCGTCTTGTGCGCACCGGTTGCCGCCCAGCACCCCAATGCCAGCGCGTCCACGACCGGCCACACCCAGTTCCACACCCGGCCCTCGACCCGGAAAACGAAGGCGATGGCCGCTCCCGCCAGTGCGGTCAACAGGTAGGCGTAGTCGGTGAGCGCGACCGGGGTGCCACGCTGCAGCAGAGTGTCGCGGATCATGCCGCCACCCAGGCCCGACAACACGGCGAGGGCCGCGAAGCCAACGGGGTCCAGCTTCTCCTTGCGGGCGACCACGCCGCCCAGCAGGGCGTTGCCGAACACCCCAGTCAAGTCGACCGCACGGAACAAGTCCGCCATTGTCAGGCCGGCTAGCGCCACACCGAAACCCCTTTCCCCGAAATGCACGGGTCAATCTCGCGTGTACCCACACGGACTCGGCCGACGCACCGGCGCGGGCGACCGTGCCGGTGTCCGCCGGAAGTCACTAAACTCTTTGCGGGGCAACAATTTTCGTGGCATAGCGCTAGGGCTGACCGGGCTTGAGCCGAACGAACAGGGCGTCGGCTTCGGTCAATAGGGTGTCGCCGTCGGTGAGCCGGCCGGAGACGAAGATCTTGCGCCCGTCCAACCTGTCCACCCCCGCATCGAACTGCAACTCCTTTTCGATGGGCACGATGTTGTGGTAATCGATCCTGAGGTAGGCGGTGCGCTAGCGTCGGCTCCCGGTCAGAAGAACCGCCGTCAGGCCGAGCACGGTGTCGAACAGCATGCCGAGTGAGCCGCCGTGCACCGCGCCGTTGCGCCCCAGATGGAACCGGGCGAAACGCGCCCAGCCGTGCACGCGGCCGTCGTCACCCTTGCGGGCAGACATTGGAACCGTCAGGACGTTGCCGCGCATCGGCAGGTCCATCCGGCGGCCGGAGGGCGCCGCCCACTCATCGGCGTCGTACGGGGCGAGCAGCGCCGACAGCTTCTCCAGCTGATTCGCCGCCTCGGTGATGACTTCGTCGGGGGCGTCTACGGCGCGGGCGTGGTCCTGCAGCTTGCGCACGGCGTCGATGAACCGGCCGTAGTCGGGGCCGCCCTTGGTCGTCGGCTCGGGGGGGTTGAACCCGCCGCCAGGGTGCCTGGCCTGTCCGCTGGTCACCGGGACACCGTATCCGGCGGTCAGACGGTCTTCTGACCTCCGGCGGTCGACAGCGCCTCGAACTCCTCGTCGCTCAGCTCGATCTCGGCGGCAGCGACGTTCTCCTCCAGGTGCGCCACCTTCGATGTGCCGGGAATCGGCAGCATCACCGGCGACCGTTTCAGCAACCAGGCCAGCGCCAGTTGCGACGGGCTCGCGTGGTGTTCGCCGGCGATGCGCTGCAGCGGGCCGTCGGGCGCGGCCAGCGGCCCGGCAGCCAGCGGGAACCACGGGATGAAGCCGATGCCCTGGCGGGTCGCGGCGTCCAGCAGCGGTTCGGCGCCCCGGGCGGACAGGTTGTACATGTTCTGCACCGACACGATCTCGCTGGTCCGCTGGGCCTCCGTGAGTTGGTCGACGTTGATCTCGGACAGGCCGATGTGGCGGATCTTGCCCTCGTTCTTCAGCGTCAGCAGCTCGCCGACCTGATCGGCCAGCGGGAAGTCGGGATCGATGCGGTGCAGCTGGAAGAGGTCGATGGTGTCGACGCCGAGGCGCCGCAGGCTCATCTCGCACTCCTGGCGCAGGTAGGTCGGGTTGCCAAGCGGGATCCAGACGTCCGGTCCGGTGCGCAGCAGCCCCGCCTTGGTCGCGATCACCAGGCCCTCGTAGGGATGCAGCGCCTCCCGAATGATGTCTTCGGATATGTAGGGGCCGTAGGAGTCCGCGGTGTCGATGAAGTTCACGCCCAGTTCGACGGCGCGGCGCAACACCCGGACGCATTCGTCGCGATCGGCGGGCGCGCCCCAGACTCCCTTACCGGTCAGGCGCATGGCGCCGAATCCGAGCCGGTTGACGGTCAGGTCGCCGCCGAGGGTGAAGGTTCCGGACGCTTGTGCAACGGTTTTCGAGTTCTGTGCGGTCACTTTTACGACCGTACGCCGGAAATGTCGTCGCGCATCTCGGCGTGGCAAGCTGGGCAAGTGGACTTAGGAGCGCTCGAGGAACTCCCGTTGACCTACCCCGAGGTTGGAGCGACCGCGTCGGGCGACTTGCCTCCGGGTTACGGCCACCTGCACACGGAGAAGCAGATCGGCACGGGTCAGCAGCGCTTCGAGCGGGCCGCCGACGCCGTCATGCGCTGGGGCATGCAGCACGGGGCCGGGCTGGGCGTGCGGGCCAGCTCCGACGTCGCGGAGGTCGGCACCGTTGTGATCGTGCGCATGGGGTTTCTGCCCGCGCCATGCCGGGTGGTGTATGTCGTCGACGAGCCCGACATCCGTGGATTTGCCTACGGCACCTTGCCGGGGCATCCGGAGTCCGGCGAGGAGCGCTTCGTCGTCCGGCGTGACCCCGTCACCTCCGCGGTGTTCGCGGAGGTGACGGCGTTCTCGCGGCCCGCGACCTGGTGGAGTAAGGCCGCGAGGCCGGTGGTGTCGGTTGCCCAGCGCGTCATCGCGAAACGCTATCTGCGCGGGGTCTGAGCCGGCCGGCTATCGGCGCCCGATGCTGCCGGCGTGCACGCCCTGCGCCAGCCGGGCGAGCGCGATGGCGCCGACCAGCAAACCGAAGTCGCGCAGTGCGACGTCGTAGAAGCCCGGACCGGTGACGAGGTCGAGGATGATTCCCGCCAGCCACGCCGCGACCACCCATGCGCCGAACCGCGGTACGACGGCGACCAGCACGCCGGCCACGATCTCGATGACGCCCACCAGATACATGCATTGATCGGCGGTCCCGGGCACCAGGTCGTTGATCCAGCCGGCCAGGTACATGCTCCAGTGATGCGGGTGGGTCAGGACGTTGAAGAACTTGTCCAGCCCGAAGACGATAGGCGCGACGGTGAACACGATGCGAAGGGCGTAGTACGCCGACAGTGCCGGGTCCTTCAGCTGGGCAGCGAGTGCGGGATTCGCGCGGGTAGTGGTCATGGATTCCTCCTTCTAACAGATAATAATCTGAACGTTAGAACCTGTAGACTGTAGCGTCAAGAGTTTTATCTGTTAGAAATGGCTGTTGACGTGGACGACGACTCCCTGGAGCGCGACGCCGCCGGCATCGGGGCGCTCGCCGATCCGGTGCGCCGCGAGCTCTACCGGTTCGTGTGCGCCCAGCCGGCACCGGTGAGCCGCGACCAGGCGGCCGACGCGGTCGGCATTGCCCACCACCAGGCCAAGTTTCACTTGGATCGGTTGACCGCCGAGGGCCTGCTGGAGAGCGACTACGCGCGCGTGACCGGCCGATCCGGGCCGGGCGCCGGACGGACGTCCAAGCTGTATCGCCGGGCGGGCCGCGACATCGCGGTCACCCTTCCCCAGCGCGAGTACGAACTGGCGGGACGGTTGATGGCGACGGCGATCGCCGAGTCGTCCTCAACCGGTCAGCCCGTTGTCGAGGTCCTCAACGGGGTCGCGCACGAATACGGGCGGACCATCGGCGCCACGCCGCGCCGGCCCGCCAGCGCGGCCGCGGGACTCAAGCTCGCCGTCAAGGTATTGAGCAGGTACGGCTATGAGCCCCGCGCCGTCGGTCGCAGGATCGAACTCGCCAACTGCCCATTCCACGCGCTCGCGCAGGAGCAGACCGAGCTGGCCTGCAACATGAACCACGCGCTCATCACCGGCCTCGCCGATGCCCTGGCGCCGCACGGACCCGACGCCCAACTGTGCCCCGGGCCGGACCGCTGTTGCGTCGTGCTCACCCCCGGCGACGGCTAGGCCGACGCTAGGAGCCCCAGGTGCTCAGCAAACGCTCTGCGCCCGAACACATTTCGTCAATCACCTCGGCCACCGACGCAGCGTCGGCAATCATCCCGACGCCCTGACCGGCGTCCACGGGGGCCACGCGGCGGTCGTCGGCGGCGATGGATGCGGCGAGGTCGTCGCAGGCCTGCCGGTTGATCGTGTCCTCTTTGCCCGACCATCGCTCGACGAAGTCGTTGGTCAGCACCCGGGACGGGAATCGCGCGGGCCACGGCCGGGCCTGGGCGACGTCGAAGGCCCGGGTGACCGCGGTGTCGGTGGCCCGGGCCGCGATCAGCGCGCGGCGGCTGCCGTCGCCGGAGAGCGACTCCGGACACGCGGCCAGGCGGGTACCCACCCAGGCCCCGCTCGCACCGGCGGCCAGCACGGCGGCCAGGCTGCGCGCCGAAGCGACACCGCCGCCCGCGAGCACCGGCAGCGAGACGGCGTCCAGCACGGTGTCGAGCAAGGGCAGCGTCGCGAGCTTCGTCTCGCCGTGACCGCCGCCCTCCGAACCCCGGGCGACCAGAATGTCGACGCCGGCATCGGCCGCCTGCCGCGCCCCGACAGCGTCGTATACCTGTGTGGCGGTGGCGATCCCGGCGTCGTGCGCCTTCGCGACCCAGGACCAGTCGGTCCCGAAACTGACCGACAGCAGGGCCGGCCGCGCGGCCAGGGAATCCTCGAGCAGCCCCGCCTCGGTGCGCATCACCCAATCGACCAGGCCGATACCGAACCTTCCCCGCACGTGCTGCAGCTGGGTTCGCAGCAGGTCCCTCGTGGCGACGCTGCCCATGCCGACCATGCCCAGGCCGCCGGCCGCCGTGAGTGCCGCGGCCAGCCGACCCCCCGCGACGCCCCCCATCGGCGCGTTGACGATCGGTACCCGCAGCCCGAATTCCCTTGACCAGGGCGTCGAAAGCATCCGGCTAGTGAACCGAGGGAATGGTCTTGAGCACGGTCAGCATGACCACCGAATCCTCGACCGCAAGCAGGGCGTGCCGTTGCGCCGGAATCGCGACATAGTCGCCGGTCTTGCCTTCCCAGGCGTCACCGTCGGCGGTCAGGCGGACGTGGCCCTGCAGCACCTGCAGCGTTGACTCACCGGGGCTGTCGTGTTCGGAAAGCTCATGGCCGCCAAGCAATGCCAGCACAGTCTGCCGAAGTTCGTGGGTATGGCCACCGTGAATGGTGTGGGCGGCCCGGCCGCTGTGCGATTCCTTGGCCTCGGCCAGCTTTTCGGACGCGAGGCTGGTCAACGAGATCGATTCCATAGCTTGAGTCCTTTGCGGTTGAGCGGACGCGATCAGGCCGTCAATAGCAGTATCCCCGCAACGACTAACGCGATTACCTTGACCACCTCGAAGCCGACGTACACGTAGTGGGCTCGGGAGCGCGGTCCGGCCGACCCGGCGAGCACGCTGTCCGATCGGCGGGTCAATCGGGGGCGTACCGCGATCAGCTGCACGGCCAGCGCGCCGGCAGCGACGAAAACCGCGGCGGCGATGCCCGTGGTCGTCAGGCCCCCGGCCACGATCGCCACGAGGACCAGGGCGAAGCAGACCTCGACGGTGTTGAGGGCCCGAAACACCAGCCGACCGATGCCGAGCCCGATCTGCAAGGTCACGTTGGGCGCGTGAAATTTCAGCGGGGCTTCCAGGAACGAGATCGCCAGCACCATGCCGAGCCACACGAAGGTGACCGCAACGGCGATCGCCGGTCCCGTGCTCATTTGGCCGCCTGCTGCGGCGCCAGATGCGCCACGCACAGATCCGGTTCCACGAAGGCGTCGAGCCGATCGACCGACACCGGCGCTTCCCAGGCTTCCATGGCGCCTTGCATGAGGCCCAGGTGCACCGGGCACACGACGGCGGTCCGGTTCTCCGCCAATTCCAGGAACGGGCAGTGCCGCAGGCCCACCTGTTGCTCCCCGTCGGCCGCCCGGCGCTCGGGCGCGAAGCCCAGCTCGTCGAGCATGTTGACCAAGTGGTCGATGGCGTCGTCGGCGCTGGCGGGTTTCGCGGGTACCGCTTCCAGGCTGCCATCCAGTTTGTGCCCCCAGGCCCGGCCCGCGGCCAACGCCTTGGCGCCGGCATCACGCTCTCCGGCGAACGCCACGGCCAAGATCTCGGCAAGCAGGCGATAGTGCCGCGTGCCGCCGCGATCCATCTGCCGGACCGCACGGAACATCAGCGGCGGGCGACCCGGCCCCTTGCGGTCCAGCTCGACGTGCTCCACCTGCCCGTCACCGACCAGGCTGTCGAGGTGGAAGCGGACGGTATTGGGGTGTACGCCCAGCACGTCGGCGATCGCGGCGATGCTCATGGGCTCGGGCGACGCCCGCAACACCCGCAGGACCTCGCGGCGGCGGCTGGCCGATTCCCCGGTCGACGTCGGCGACAACTTCACGCGACCCTCACGCTCCCTCTGCTTGGTCGGCCGTCGGCTGAGCGGCCACCAAAGGCGTGTCTACACCGAGCGGACCGATCTTGGCCGCCCCACCCGGGGATCCCAAGGGCGCGTCGCGACCCGGCAGCGTTTCGGCGAAGAACGCCTCATTGTCGGCCAGGTACGGTCTGAGTTCCTCAGGCAGGTCGTCTTCGTAGTAGATGGCCTCGACCGGACACACCGGCTCGCACGCGCCGCAGTCCACGCATTCGTCCGGATGTATGTAGAGCGCGCGGCCGCCCTCGTAGATACAGTCGACGGGACACTCCTCCACGCAGGCGCGGTCCATCACATCGATGCACGGCTTCCCGATTACGTACGTCATGGGCTAGAGTTTACACAACATTGCTTGTAAAAACGAGAGCGTTTGGGAGAACCGTGAATGCCCTTCTGAAATCGCCTGCGCGGCAGGCGGTCTGATGATCAAGTCACGATCCGATTCGCGACCTTCCCTGCCTGCGGCGGGCCGCGCCGACGACGCTGTCGCGGGCCATTGGCTGCTGGCCCGGCTCGGTAAACGCGTCCTGCGACCCGGCGGCGTCGAGCTCACCCGCACCCTGCTGGCCCGCGCCGAGCTGGCCGGCGCCGACGTGGTCGAGCTGGCCCCGGGCCTCGGCCGCACCGCCACCGAGATCCTGGCCCGCCACCCACGGTCGTACATCGGTGCCGAGGGGGATCCCGACGCGGCCACGGTGGTTCGCGGCGTGCTCACCGAACTCGGCGTCGAGAATGGCGCGGTCCGGGTCACCGATGCGGCGGCGACCGGATTGCCGGACGCAGGTACGGATGTCGTCATCGGGGAGGCGATGCTGACCATGCAGGGCGACGCGGCAAAGCACGCCATCGTCGCCGAGGCGTCGCGCGTGCTACGGCCGGGGGGCCGGTATGCGATCCACGAATTGGCCCTGACCCCGGACACGGTCTCGGAGGAGGTCAGCACCGACATCCGGCAATCGCTGGCCCGTGCGATCAAGGTGAACGCGCGGCCGCTGACGATCGCGGAATGGTCGCGGCTGCTCGCCGGCCACGGGCTGGTGGTCGACCACGTCGCGACCGCGCCGATGGCGCTGTTGCAGCCGCGCCGACTGGTCGCCGACGAAGGGCTGCTGGGGGCGCTGCGGTTCGCCCGCAACGTGCTGGTCCATCGGGACGCCCGCAAGCGGGTCCTCACGATGCGCCGCACATTCCGCCGGCACCGCAAGCAACTGACCGCGGTCGCCATCGTCGCCCACAAACCCTGAGTGACATGGCCTAAATGCTCTGCGCCGAAGTCGGTTTCGCGTCTTCCGGGTGGGCGAGCCGATAAACCTCGATGAGCCGCGCCACGTCGGTGGGCGTCACGATGCCGACCACCTCACCGCCGTCGAACACCAGGGCACGGCTGCGGGGACCGGCCGGTGCCATCCGCTCCAGCAGGGCGGTCAGCGGCTCCTGCGGCGCGCCGGACGGCACCTCGTGCAGCGGTTGGGCGACCTCCGCCACGGTGCTGGTGGCCCGCTGGGCGGGCGCGACCTCACGTAACCGCCGCAACGTGATCAGACCGGTGATCGACCCGCTCCGGTCGACGACCGGATACGCCGAGTGCCGGTCACCGAGCACATAGCGCTGGACGAAATCGTCGACGGTGATCCAACCGGGAGCGGTATGCGGCCGGGCGGTCATCGCGTCGGCGACGCGTACGCCGGAAAACATCTGCTGGGTCGATATCCGGGTCTCCTCTTCGCGACTGGCGGCGAAGATGAACCAACCGATGAACGCCAGCCAGACACCGCCGACCAAGCCGCCCAACAAGAATTCGGCCAAGCCCAATGCAATCAGGATGAATGCGACCACCCGTCCGGCGTGAGCCGCGCCGATGCTGGCCCGCACGCTGTCCCCGTGGCGGCGCCACAGGATGGCCCGCAGCACCCGACCACCGTCCAAGGGTGCGCCCGGCAACAGGTTGAACAACCCCAGCAGCAGGTTGATGACGGCCAACCAGGAAGCGACGCCGACCGCGATGGGAGCGGCGCGCACAGTCTGCAGGGCCGCGACCAGCCCGCCGAACGCGGCCGCCAGCGCGAGGCTGGTTGCGGGGCCGGCAATGGCGATCCGGAATGCCGCCTTGGGTGTCTTCGCCTCGCCGCCAAGGGTGGTCACGCCGCCGAACAGCCAGAGCGTCACGCTCCCCACCGACACCCCGGCGCGGCGGGCGACGACGGCATGTGCGAGCTCGTGCGCCACCAGCGAGGCCAACAGCACCAGCGCGCCGCACGCTCCGGCCAACCAGTAGGCGCCGTGCGAATATCCCTTGGCGGTTCCCGGCAGGGTGCTTGCCAGGCTCCAGGTGAACAACCACAGGATGACCAGCACGCTCCAGTGGACCTTCACCGGAAATCCGGCGATCCGCCCGATTGGGATCGCATCGCGCACCGCAAACCTCCAGAACCGTTGAGGCGAGACGGTACGGCTGCCGCCTCTTGCTCGAAAGTAGGGCGCCGCCGTGGCCGTCGCTAGGGCCGTAGGACCCCGCGCGGGCGGCCAATCGACCCGCTTGGGGCACGGTCAGAATTCGCACCGGCGTCCCAGGCAACCGCCGCTGAACGTGGCATCGGCGGCAAGCAGGGCCTGGTTGGAGCCGACGTATGTGAGCACCTGGCCGGCCCGGGTGCCGTAGCGGTAGACGGTGATG
Organism: Mycobacterium sp. E2733; assembly: GCF_001667585.1. Lineage (GTDB taxonomy): Bacteria > Actinomycetota > Actinomycetes > Mycobacteriales > Mycobacteriaceae > Mycobacterium. Next base: position 45,117 of record NZ_LZJZ01000024.1, on the reverse strand, counting down.
CCTTTCACCCTCGCCTTCCACGCGGCCAGATAGATCGCGCGGACATCGTCGACCGTCGATTCCGCCGGCAGATTGACGGTCTTGGACACCGCGGCGTCAACATGCCGCTGCACCGCGGCCTGCATCCGCAGGTGCCAATCCGGGGTGATCTCCGCTGCGGTGGGGAACGCCGCGCGAACCTCCGCCGGTACGTGTCGAGCCTCGCGCACGCCGCCGCGCCGGGCGATCTCGGCGATCAGGTCGGGATGGTAGAAACCCCGGTCGCGGGCGAGCCGGTCGAAACACGAGTTGACTTCGAGCAGGCGTCGCCCGATAACGGCACGCACGTAGGCGATCGCGAACATCGGCTCGATCCCCGCGCTGGTCCCGGCGATCAACGAGATGGTGCCGGTCGGCGCGATCGAAGTGAGCTGGGCGTTGCGCCGTGGCACCGATCCCGTAAACCGGCTGTCCGGGAAGGCCGGAAACGGTCCGCGCTCTTCCGCCAGTCGCTCCGAGGCGGCGTGTGCAGCCCGGTTGACGGTCCGGGCGATCCGGCCGGCCAGGCGAACCCCGCGCTCGCTGTCATACGGAATGCCCAGGCCCGCCAGCATCTCCGCCAGGCCCATGACGCCCAGCCCGATCTTGCGGGTGGCTTTGGTGGCTGCTTCGACTTCGGGGAAGGGAAAGCGCGTGACGTCGATGACGTCGTCCAGGAAGCGCACGGCCAGTTCCGTCACCGCTGTGAGCCGATCCCAATCGACGCCGCCGCCAGTGACCATCCGGGCAAGGTTGATCGAACCCAGGTTGCACGATTCGTAAGGCAGCAAAGGGACTTCCCCACACGGATTGGTGGCCTCGATCCGGCCGAGCGCCGGCGTCGGATTGGCGCGGTTGATCGTGTCGAGGAACACCAGTCCGGGGTCGCCGCATTGGTGTGCGGCCTCGCAGATCGCGGTGAACAGATCGGCCGCGGGCACGGTCGCGACCGTCGTGCCCGTCCTCGGGTTGACCAGCCGATGGCTGCCGCCGCGCCCGACGGCGCGCAGGAACCGATCCGTTACGCCCACCGACAGATTGAACTGGTTGAGCTCGCTCGGCGCGCCGGACTTGGCGGTGACGAAGTCGTAGATGTCGGGGTGCGATACGTCGAGCACCGCCATCGACGCGCCGCGCCTGCGACCACCCATCGAGATCACCGCGGCGGCGTGATCGAACAGCCGAAGGAACGACAGGGGCCCGCTGGCCGTCCCGCCGGTGCGGGCCACCGAATCGCCGGCGGGTCGTAGGTGGGTGAACGCGTAGCCGGTTCCCCCGCCGGCCTGGTGTATGTCCGCGCTCTGCGCGAGCGCGGTGAAGATTGAGTGCAACGAATCAGCAACTGGCAGAACGAAACACGCGGAAAGCAGCCCCAGTTCGGTGCCGGCGTTCATCAGCGTCGGCGAGTTGGGGAGAAACTCGAGGCCACGCAGCAGCGCCGAAAACCGTTGAGCCCACACCGCCGAGGACCCGGGCCGGAATTGCTCTTCGGCCCCCGCGACATGGTTCGCGACGCGGTCCATCATTTCGCCGGTCGATTCAATGGGCCTGCCGCGCTCGTCCCGCAGCAGATAGCGCTCGCCGAGCACCGTTACGGCGGCCACGCTCAATTTGAGTTCGTCGCGCACACCGATCAGCTCTTTGGTCGCACGCAATTCGGCATGGTGCCCGCGGTAGACGGCGTAAGCGCGGGCAACGCCGTCCAGGCCGGCCGCCGCCAGCTGCGCCTCGACCACATCTTGGATCTCCTCGACCCCCGGAATTCCCCGCCGGGCCTGACTCGCCAGCGCATCGGCCACGGACTTGGCCAGCCGGCCGGGTAACTCCGGCTCGCAGTGTCCGACCTCACGGGCGGCCCGAGCGATCGCCGTCTCGATGCGGCCCACATCGAAAGGCACCAGGCGTCCGTCCCGGCGCCTGATGCTCGACGGCCACCGCGCGGATCGCGCTTTCCCGACCATCGTTCGAGTATCCCCGTCACACCCAAAAGTCGTCGTCCAAAACGAGATAAGGACTTCCGCCCCTACCGCGGCATCGGCTCGCGTGGTCGGATCGAAGACGTCCATTTCAAGTAAATGACACCTGGAGAAGACAATGACGACCAGCCTGCCCGCGACGCAGAAGCCGCACATGCTGTTCCCCGAATTCGCGGATTTCTTCTCGGCGTTCCCGTCGTTCGCCGGAATCCGCCCGATGTTCGACACCCGCCTCATGCGTCTGGAAGACGAGATGGTCGACGGCCGCTACGAGCTGCGCGCCGAGATTCCCGGCATCGACCCGGCCAAGGACGTCGATATCACCGTCCGCGACGGTCAGCTCACCATCAAGGCCGAGCGCAGCGAGAAGAAGGAGTTCGACGGCCGGTCGGAGTTCTCCTACGGCTCGTTTGTCCGCACCGTGTCACTGCCGTCGAATGCCAACGAAGACGAGATCAAGGCCACCTATGACAAGGGCATCCTGACGGTCTCCGTGCCGGTCTCACAGCCCGCATCCGAGGAAAAGCACGTAAAAGTGGCGGCGAAATAGCCGGCTGAAGCCGGGGCCCGGGCGCTGTCGCCCGGCCACCGTCGCCGCTGTGCGCGCCGGCTCGGTGATGACTTTGGACCCTATCCGCAATCTGCGCGTGACGAAATAATGGCGACGTCTGACGTAACTTGGCTGGTGCGGTTGCGGCTGAACGAAGGAGCATGGCGGCTATGGGCGGTATTCCAACGTTGTCGTTGACCGACTCTGACGTGGACGCCCTGGCTTCGGAATTCCTGCAATCGCGATATCTGGGCCCGATCTATGCCGACTGGTCTCCCGATCGCCGCCTCGACACGTTCCTGCGGCGCCGCGGCCTGTCGCGCGTTGCCGACGACGGCGACCTGTCCAACACCGTCTTGGAACGCATCATGGCCCACGTGGGCCGGGCCTCGCAGCGGGCGCGAGGCTGACGCCTCGGCGCCTCGCGGCGCCGGGACTCAACTGGCAATGCCTACTGCCGCTTCGAGCTCGGCCAGGCACTCCTCGGTCGACGGTATGAATGTCTCGATATCGGGCACCACGTCGCGGCCGGCCGCATAGCCGAACCCGATCCGGTCGGCGTACGCGCACGTCGTGATGTTGAGTGCGTGACCGTCGTAAACCGTCGACACCGGATACATCTCCTCGATTCGGGCGCCGTTCCAATACATTTCGCCCACCGGGCCGCGGACGTGCGAAATGGGCAGGTTGTATCCGGTACGGATTTTCGGCGTGAACGGCAGCAGCGGGCCGATTGCCGTCGCGGCGATGCTGCCGGCATTCGTCAGCAGTGACGCCGCCGCTCCCCGTTTGGCCACCCAGTGCTTTCCCTCCGACATGGACCGATGGATCGCATTCAGCCTGGCTAACGGGTCCTCCAGATCGGTGGCCAGCGGACACATCCACAGTCCGAACCTGTTGCCGTGCTGGTCATTTCGCGTCTCGTGCTCGGGGTCGCGCACCGTGATGGGGCACGCGGCCACCAGCGGGAGGTTGGGCAGTTCTCCGCGGTCGCTCAGCCAGCGCCGCACAACGCCGGCCGCCACCGCGGTGAGCACGTCGTTGCCAGTAACTCCGGCCGCCTGCCGCACGGCTTGGATGCGATCTTTCGCACAGCTGCTCGCGGCAACGGCGCGCTCGGGGCCCACCCGGCCGTTGAACCGGGTGTATGGGGCCCCCAGGGGCAGCACCGTGGTGTGCCCGACCAGGGCATCGAGCACCGTTGCGACCTCGCCGGTGGCCACCCGCCCGATCAGACCCACACTCGACGCCGCCGCACCGGTCAGCGACCGCAGGGGCGCGACCAGTCGAGACACCAACCCGGCCGAAGCCGGCGGCGAGGGCTCAGGACGGCAATCGGCGTAAAACGGCGGCATCGACCGGCGGGCGGGATCACTGCTGAGCGCGTCGGTGATCATCTGAAACCCGGCCACCCCGTCGGTCACGCTGTGATGCACCTTGATGTAGAAGGCAAAGCGGCCCCCGTCCAGGCCGTCGATCAGATACGACGTCCACATCGGCCGGCTCCAGTCGAGGCGCAGGGCGTCCAGCTCGCCGATCAGCCGCCAGAACCCGTCGCCGGACACCGTGCGACGTTCGCAATGTCGGCTGACATCAACGGGATCCATGTGCCGCCAGACCCACATGCCACCGGTCTCCACACCGCGATGCGGATACCTGCGCAGCCTCGGGTCGATCGGGTCGTTCCGGCCGAGCGTCGTCCGATGCAGCTCGTCGACGTAATGGGGCCCGGCGTCGTCGGGTGGCGACAGGATCAGCACGGCGCCGACGTGCATCGGGTTGGAAACCCACTCCGCGGTCATCATCGCCGCGTCCAGCGGATCCAACGGATTCATCCTCCACCTCCGCTACTAAGCGGGGCGGTCGCGCCTGGGCACCGCCCCGTCCAGAAGACCTGACTGCTGCAACGCCGCCTCGAGGAACCGCTGTACGGGTCGCGCGCGGAAGAAGCCGGTATGTCCGCCGCGGTACCAGACGATTTCGGGCTTCCCCCAGTGTTCCCAGAGGCGGACCACCTGCTCGCGCGGATGCACCACCTGATCGGCGACGCCGGCGTAGATGAAGCGACCCGGCATCGGCACGAGCGGAGGGAGCGACAGGGGCGACGTCATCCGCCCGATGGGCTCGGCGGCTTCGAACGTCTGACGGCGCGGGTCGTCGGGGCCGAGCCCGGAGTGCCGACTCAGCAGCCCGACCAGGTCTGCGACCGGGACACCCAGAATCGCACAGGTGAGCCCGGTTTCGAGGCTGGCGACCAACGCGGTGATGTAGCCGCCCAGCGACAGACCGTTCAACCCGATCTGCGATTCCGGCTCTTCCCGGCGTATCCAGGACAAGAGCCGACGGATGTCCCACACCGCCTGCGCAGTCGCGTGCACATCGTCGAGGATGTCCTCTCCCGGAAACACCGCGCCCTTCGGCAGGCCCCGGGAGCGGGGGCCGTGCATCGGTAGGACCGGCATGACGACGTTCAACCCGAGATCTTCGTGTAACCGCCAGGCCCGGAACAAGGCGAGATCCAGGGCGGCCCGGCCCATTTCGGTTCCGTGCACGCACACCAGCCACGGGCGTGGTTGCGGATGGCGCAGCAACAGGGCGTACTCGCGATCGTTGGCGGTGTAGCCCGTCCAGCGCTGCGCGCCGGGTTCACCCGGCCGGGGCAGGTATCCGCTGTCGAAGAAGATGCGATAGTAGGACCGCCGGCCCGCTTGGACCTTTCGCACCACGACGTCCGAAAGTGGCGGCGGAGTGCCGAAGAATCTTTTTGGATTGGTCAGCCATCCCCGCTTACCGTAGAACTTCAGTCCCGCCGTCACCTCGCTCGTGATGCGTTCGAACTCCTCGGGGCGGCTGACCGGGCGCCGTGCCTTCAGGCCCAACAGGACGACTTCGTCGCGGAACGCCTGGGCGGCCAGGGCGAGCGTGGGTCGCGCGATCGGAAGCTCGTCGGGCGCTTGGCCGAGATATTCGCGCCACGACTCGGCGAGGTATCGACCGGTGCTCGTGAACGGTTTGACGGCACTGCCCAGGCCGACACCCGCGGGTGGGCTCAATGGCAAAGCGCCTGGGCGTCGAGAGGCGCCGTTGTTGGTGGGTACCGCCATGGTGGCAAATTAGCAGGCGCCGAAATCGGCGGGTTAGGGACTTACGGCCCGGTCGGGGCCGCGAAAGTCCTTGGCCGGCAAGCCGAGGGCAGGCGGCCGGTCTGGGCCATATGACCGGGGGCGAAGGGCCTTTTGTCACTCGCGCCGACGTCCGGCCAGTCGTAACCTCGGAGCGGTCACAAGCATCTCGGGAACCCTTGTTAGGAGTGAGATCATGACCGAGGCACCGCACAAGACCGAGCCGCGTTGGGCCGAGCTCTCCGACGACGTGCTGGAATCGGTCGAATCGGGCCGCAAGCACGCCATCGAGGCCGTCCGCAAGTTCGTCGACCAGATCAGTCCCGTGCTCCCCGAGCAGTCGCGACGCAAGACCGTCGTCGACGCCGCCCTGGACCTGGCCGACGACCTGGTCACCGCCCGCATCGAATTCTTCCGCAACGTGGTGCGCAGCGCCGGCCAGGCGGTGAGCAAGCACGACGAATAGATCGCTGCCGCAGCCTATTCGACGTCCGACTCCCCCGATAACACCAGGACGGAGTGCCGCACCGCGTGCTGCAATTCGACTGCGGCGGTCCAGCTGTCGCCCGAGGGCCTGATCGGCTCACCCACCGTGATATCGATCGATCCGTGTCGGGGGAAATGATGCTCCGGCCGCAGTATGGTCCGGGTCCCGCGAATCCCCAACGGGGTGATGGCCACGCCGGTTCGGGCGGCCACCACGAAGGCGCCCATGTGGAAAGGCCGCAACCCGGGGGCGCGGGCCAGTCGGCCTTCCGGAAAGATGACGAGCGACTGGCCGGCACGCACCAGATCGGCCAGCCGGTCGGTGTCCGCCACGCCGTGTTCACGTTCGTGGCGTTCCACGAACTGGTGGCCCAGCCGCCTGAGCACGAATCCGTTGATGCCCTGATGTTCAAGGACTTCGGCGGCGACGAAGTGAAACTGCTGCGGCATTTCCGACGCCAGCGCCAGCGGGTCGATCCAGCTGGGGTGGTTGGCCACCGCGATCGACGCGCCTGCGGGGAAAAGGTCGAGGCCGTGCACGGTGATCGCCGTCCCCGTGAGGCGAGCCAGCAACCGGACCGCGGCGCGGGCCACGCGCCACCGCCAATCCGCCCGCGGGAGTAGCAGCAGCAAGGCGGCAACCGACAGCCCGAGGATGGTGTACACGGCCCACGCGTAGCCGGCGAAGGCCACGTCGCCCGCCGCACGACGAGCACGGCGCATTGAAGGCAGCGCGCCGCGAATGCGAAGCCGTGCCAGTTCCCACCACAACGCCCGTGGTCGTGCACCGATCTTGCCGGCCTGGTAGAGGGCCCGGCTGGCGGCCCGCCTGATCTTGCCGCTGGACGTCTTCAGGACGGTGCGAGGTGGCGCCAGCACCACATCGTCGGGCGCCACCCCGAGCAAATCGACTGTAGTGGCCGCGATTTCGGAGCGTAGGGCGGCGCGCGCATCGTCTCGGATCGCTCGGGCCTCGGCCATGACCACGAGTCGCTCGGGGCCACCGGAGGGATCGGGCGAAGCGAACACCGCCACACAGCCCTTGCGGACACCCTGGATGTTGCCAACCGCCTCTTCCAGTTCCGCGGGGTGCAGGTTGCGCCCGGCCCGGATGATCAAGTCTTTGATACGGCCGGTGACGTACAGCTCGGCCTCAACCGTGTACCCGAGATCGCCCGTGTCGAGCCAGGCGTCGTGAAACAGAGCGCGCGTCGCCGCCGGGTTGTTGAAATAGCCCGCGGTCGCCGAGGGACCGCGGAACTCGACGCGGCCCTCATGGCGGTCACCCAGCTCGTTGCCGGCCGCGTCGACGATGCGGATTTCGTGACCGGGCAGGGGTTGGCCGCAGGCGACGAATCGAAGGTCCCGCTCTCCGGGCTTGGCAGGCTCGGCCTGCCCCGACCTTACGAAGGTGTCTCGGCGAATTCGGTCGATGACCGGTCCGCGGTTCAACGGGGGGAACGCCAGCCCCACCGACGACTCGGCCAGCCCATAAACCGGCGTCATCGCCTCCCGGCGAAAACCATACGGAGCGAAGCGATCACCGAAACGTTCGATGGTCGCGGCGCTCACCGGTTCGGCGCCGTTATAGGCCAGCCGCCAGCAACTGAGGTCGAGCCCCTCGATCTCCTCGTCGCGAATTTTCGACAGGCAGAGTTCATAGGCGAAGTTCGGGCCGGCCGACATGGTGGCACGGTTGGCATGGATCGCCCACAGCCATCGCGATGGGCGGATGAGGAACGCCTGCGGGCTCATCACCACCAGCGGGACACCGAAGTACATGCAGCCCAACCATGCGCCGATCAACCCCATGTCGTGATACAGCGGCAGCCAACTGACGAACGTGTCCGACCCGGTCGCCCCCGCGGCCCGACCCATCGCCCGGATGTTGGCGAGCAGGTTGCGATGCGTCAGGGCGACCCCTTTGGGCTGCCCGGTGCTGCCCGAGGTGTACTGCACCAGCGCCAGATCCTCGGTCCGCGGCCGGGGAAGGGACGGTGGCGCGTGTTCGCCTGCGCGCGTGAGTGATTCGGGAACGACGACATGGCGCAGGCTCTCGACGTTGGAGCGCAGCAGGTGGCCCAGGGCGACGGCCTCCGGCACCGTGACGAGCATCGTGGCGCGCGCATTGGCGAGGATGCCGGCGGTGCGGCGCAGATGATCCGCCAGCTGGGACGGTCGCGCGGGTGGGTAGACGGGGACAGGCACCGCGCCGGCGAGGATGACGCCTGCGAAGGTCACGAAATACGCACGGCAGGTCGGCAGCATGATGGCGACAGCGTCACCCGCCACGACGTCGTGCGCGATCAGTCCGGCGGCCACCGCGGCCGCCTCGTGGTGCAGGTCCGCATAGCTCATGTCGGCGCTGTTCCGGGGGTCACCAGCGTCGTCGAGAATGCGGATGTGGGTGCGGCCCGGGGTCGCACCGACATGCCAGTTGAGGGCGTCGTTGAGGGTCAGCGCCGACTCGGGCGCCGGAGCTGGCGACACGGTGGCCGGAAGTGAAACGACGCCACGGTCCTCCCGCATGGCGGGGTGACCCCGACCCAGGGCGGGGTTGAGCGCGGCCACCAAATCGCGCGGTGTCTCCGCCCTCGCCAAGGTGTGGGGCGGGAGCGCCACCCCGAATTCGTCCTGCACGCGTAGCAACAATTCCGCCAGTTCGAGGCTCCCGATGCCCAGGTTGTCGAAGGAGCTGTCAAGCGTCACCGAGGGCGGCACCGCCTGCGAGTGAACCTCTTCGACGAGGCCGCGCACCAGCGCCAGGACGGGAGGAGCGCAGTCTTGGTTTGCCATCGGTCGGCGCGACTCCTTCGACTAGCAAGCAGAACCCATGTTGTGGGCGAATCCAACTTTCCGGTAAGGGCGCAAAGCCATCAGATGGCGGGGCATTTGTCACTAGCAGCCGCTAGTCGAACGCCTGGATCACCTGCCGGGCCACCTGCCGGATCTGCTCGAGCACAGCGCGGTCGAGGGGCAAGTCACGAAAGCGCGGTATCTCCCCCATCGCGGCGACCACGCCCGGCTCCTCGCGCGCCCAACGCGCGTCCACCTTGTCACCCAGCGCACGCGCGGGCGGATTCTCCGCCAGCACCCGGCCATGGAATCGCTTGATGCCGTCGAGGCGCGCCGCGACAGCCAGCGCGCCGAGCAGGAGCGTACCGATCCCACGGCCCTGGTAGCCGTCCGCCACGGTGAGCGCGACCTCTGCCGAGACGGGGTCGTCTTGGTCCCGGACGAAGCGGGCATCGGCGACCACCGGCCCTGCCACGCCGTCGGTGACTACCCAGACGAAGTGGTCGACGTAGTCGACCTCGAACAGATAGGTCAGGCGCGCATCGGTCGGGGTGCCACCTTGGTATCGCCGGTACAGAGTCTCCCTCGAGAAGGAACCGCTGCTCTTGAACCGCTCCGCGTCGCCGGGCAGGACGGGGCGCAGCAAGAGCGCCGCGCCGTCGCTGCACGACACCGGAATGGGGGCGATGTACGCGGCCAACCGCTGCCGCGCGGTACGCAGCATCCGGTCGGCGACGACCGGCAGGGCCAGCATGCGGTCGAAGGCCGCGCTGTATCCGGTGTAGCCGCGCACGTCGTCCAGCGCGGTCACCGTCGCCGTTCTGGTCGCGTGCCGCAGCAACGCGATCTCGCCGATGATCGTCGCGGACGACAGCTCGGTGGCCGTGACCCGGTCCTTCGGGCCGACGTGCCTCACCGCGACTCGACCGGACGCAATGATCGCGAACGACTCCGCCCGTTCCCCCTGCCGCATCAGGACCTCTCCAGCGGCGGCGTGCAGGGGCTCGAGCAGGGCGGCCAACTCCGTAAGGTCCTCCGCCGCAATGTCGGCGAACACGGGCAGCGCCGCCAACTCCTCGGCGCGGACAACGCTCACGCCTTCCCACCCGTCGGCCGGAGGTTTCGGCCCGAATCACGCCCGGATTGCGAATCCATTGCTAAATCGGTCATCTCGCCAATTTCGTAATCCGGCGCCCGCGAAACGAGTAACGTAGCGATGCACCCTCTCGGGATGCACGGTACGCGACGACCACCGCCATCACCGGAGAAGTAAGTAGGTGACCGTAGTGACAAAAGACCCTGTCGGACTAGGACTTCGGCAGGCCGGAAGCAAGACAAAAGCCTTTCGGTAGTCGTGCTCTTCGCCTCTACGGCCGGACTTTCGGGGCTGGTCGGATGGATCGTTAAGGCTAGCGGGGAGGGACCATGAATACAGCGAAGTGGCGGCAGCATTGGCCCCAGCGCAGGTCGACAGCCACGATCTATCAGCTGACCGATCGCCTCCATGAGGGACATGTTGCCCGAGTTCCCGCCCATCAGATACCCGCGACCGTGTCCGCCTGGTTGGCGGAGCTCGGCGCCCACAGCCCGTTGGTCGACGACCTGGAGCGCGCGGTCGAAGGCGGCGATTGGTCCGCGGCACACGCTCTCGGTGAGTGCCTCTCCATCGAAATAGCCCTGGCCGACTGACGGTCGCCACGGACACCGACGCTCCGGGGACGTTTGCCGACCCCTACATGACTTTCGTCTCTATCAGGTAGCCACCACGCTCGGCAGGATCGAACGGTATACCGGTTCGCCCACGTCATCCCCCTTTCGAGAGCAATGGAATCGCGTCATGAAAGCACCACTGGCCTCAATGGAGAGGCCCGATCTCCGCAAGATCGAGAACCGCGCGCCGTCGGTGGCACAGATGTTCGTCAACCGCGTCGCCGCCACACCGCACGCGGAGGCCTTCCGCTACCCGCAAGACCACACCTGGGCGAGCGTGACCTGGCAGCAAGTCGGCGAACGCGTCAACAACCTCGCCGCGGGTCTGATCTCGCTGGGCATCGCGCCTGAGGATCGGGTCGCGCTCGCCTCGGCGACGCGCTACGAGTGGGTGCTCGTCGATTTCGCGATCATGTGTGCCGGCGCCGCCACCACCACCGTGTATCCGACGACGAACGCCGCCGATGTCGCCTACATCGTCGCCAATTCCGGGAGCCGGGTGGTGGTCGCCGAAGACCAGGCCCAGCTCGACAAGCTGGTCGAGCACCGGGCCGAACTACCCGACGTGAGCAAGGTCGTCGTCATCGACGGCAACGGCGACGGCGACTGGGTGATCTCCCTCGCCGACCTGGATCTGTTGGGCAAGCAACTGCTCGCGGACACACCCGACGCCGTCAACGAGCGGGTCGCAGCCGTCGGCCCGGAACACCTGGCCAGCCTCATCTACACCTCCGGCACCACCGGGCGGCCCAAGGGCGTGCGACTGACGCACGGCGCGTGGACGTACACGGCCGCGGCCATCGATTCGCTGGACATCCTCGGACCCAACGACCTGAACTTCCTCTGGCTGCCGCTGGCGCACGCGTTCGGCAAGGTGATGCTGGCGTTGCCTCTGCAGATCGGCTTTCCCACCGCCATCGACGGCCGTGTCGAGCGGATCGTCGACAACCTGGCCGCCCTGCGGCCCACCCTCATGGGCGCGGCACCACGCATCTTCGAAAAGGCGCACGCCCGCGTCCAAGACATGGTGGCCGAACAGGGCAGGCTCACGAAAATGATGTTCGACTGGGCGATCAGGGTCGGCGTCAAGGTGTCGGAAGCCCGACAGACGGGCAAGAAGCCGTCCCTTCCAACATCGCTGGCCTACAAGGTGGCCGACCGGCTCGTGTTCACCAACATCCGCGAGCGGTTCGGCGGGCGTCTGCGTTTCTTCGTCTCCGCCGCCGCCGCGCTGGACCGCGACGTCGCCCAGTGGTTCGACGCCGTGGGCATCATCGTGCTCGAGGGCTATGGCCTGACCGAGACCGCGGCGGCATCATTTATCAACCGCCCCAGCGCTTATCGGCTCGGGACGGTCGGCTGGCCGTTCCCCGCCACCGATGTGAAGATCGCCGACGACGGCGAGGTCTTGCTCAAAGGTCCCGGGCTGATGACCTCCTACCACGACCTGCCGGACGCCACCGCCGAGGCGCTCGACGAGGACGGGTGGTTCCACACCGGCGACATCGGAGAGGTCGACCACGACGGATTCCTGCGGATCACCGACCGCAAGAAGGACATGTTCAAGACCTCCCAGGGCAAATACGTGGCCCCGTCGGCGATCGATGCGCGGTTCAAAGGCTCCTGCCCGTACGTGAGCGAGCTCGTGGTCTACGGCGAGGGCAAGCCGTACTGTGTCGCCCTGGTCGGCCTCGACAGCGAGGCGATCACCGACTGGGCCGGCAAGAATGGTCTGGCGGGCAAGTCCTTCGCCGAGATTGCCCATGACGACAAGACACAGCAGCTGATCGCCGGATACATCGACGCCCTCAACACCGAACTGAATCGATGGGAACAGATCAAGAAGTTCACCATCGCCGACCGCGAATTGACCGTCGATTCGGGCGATCTGACCCCGAGCATGAAACTGCGCCGGAAGGTGGTCATCGACAAATTCGCCGACCGCCTCGACGCCCTCTACGAGCATTGACGACCGGGCCTTCGCCCGGGACCTAAGACCCGCGGCTGGGGGCTAACGACTCTCGTGTAGCCGGGCCCACCGTTCATACGGTGGGCGGATATTGGCAAAGGCAACAGTGGAGAGTGATGGCATGCAATCGGATCGCCTCAGGTGGCTGGTAAAAGCGAAAGGCCCATTCGCCTCGGTATATTTCGACGACTCGCACGAGACCCTGGACGCCGCCGAGCAGCTCGAAGCGAAGTGGCACGGTATCCGTCAGCAGTTGCACGAAATGGGCGCTGACGGGGAGATCGTCGGCATGGTCGAGGATGCCGTGCTGCATCATCGACCGGCCGTCGGACGGCGCGGCCGAGCGGTGCTCGCTACCGCCGAACATGTACTGATCAACGAGCACCTGATCAACCCGCCGCCCGCCACGGTGATTCGGGTGTCGGATTATCCCTACCTCGTGCCGTTGATCGACTCGGAAATGCGGCGTCCCACCTACGTGTTCGCCGCGATCGATCGCGCCGGGGCGGACATCAGCCTGTATCGAGGCGGTTCCGTCAGCTCCGAAAGCGTTGAGGGCGGCGGCTATCCGGTGCACAAGCCGACGACGGCCGGCTGGAACGGCTACGGCGACTTCCAGCACACGACCGAGGAAGCCATCCGAATGAACTGCCGTGCGGTCGCCGACGAGCTCGCGCGCCTGGTGGACGACGCGGATCCCGAAGTGGTGTTCTTGTGCGGCGAAGTCCGTTCGCTCGCCGATCTGGTTGCCGAATTGCCCGAGCGGGTCGCCGAACGGGTGTCGCAGTTGCACGCCGGGACCCGCAAAAGCCATTGCGACGACCAGGAGATGAGCGAGCTGACGGGCCAGGAGTTCGCCCGGCGTCGTGCCATCGAGATGTCCGCCCTGGCCCAACGATTCGAAGCGGAGATCGGCCGCGGATCCGGGCGCGCGACCGAAGGCCTCTCCGAAGTCTGCAGGGCGCTTCGCGACGGCAACGTCGACACGCTGATCGTCGGCGAGCTCGGCGATGCCACCGTGGTCACCGGTAGGGCACTAACCACGATCGCGGCCGACGCCGACGCGCTGTCCGAACTCGGCGAACCGGTGTCACGCGTGGCACGGGCCGACGAGGCCTTGCCGTTCAACGCAATCGCGGTGGGCGCGTCGTTGGTTCGGGCCGGTCAGCTGATGGCACCGGCCGAGGGCGTGGGCGCGCTGCTGCGGTACGTCGCCGGCGACCAGGCTCGCCGTCGCGGCGCGTAGCGCGCACCGCTTGCGCTGCGAGGAAAGAAGTTTGGAGCGGCGGTCCCGGACGGGGGGATTGCCGGGACCGCCGCGGCTTCAGTTGGTCTGTTGCGTTCAGCTCGCCGGTGTGATCAGCCCGTAGTGTCCGTCGTAGCGGTGATACAACACGCTCCCGCGGTCCCGGGCAGTGTCGACGAAGAACAGGAACGGCAGGCCCAGCAGCCCGATCCGCTCGATGGCCTGCTGGACGTTCAGCCGCGGCGCCGGCTGCGGACTGATGGTCAGCGGTAACTGGAACGGCGCCAGCTCGTCGGCAGATGCCGGATTGATTTGGGCCAGGCGGTATTCGGTCGGGCCTTCGCGGTATAGCACGCTGTCCTGCCGCGTGCCCTCCTCTGTGAAGAGGTGGAAGTCGTAGTCCAGCTGCTCCATCTCGAATGCGGCCTCTTCGACCGTGCAGGTGGGAAGGCTGTACGACTTGTGCCGCATGATCCGGCGTTCGCTTTCCGGTCGCGGGAAGTACTTCGGCCGGTGGTTCGGTTCGGTTTCGTGCCGCCATTCATGCGGACGGGGCACGCCGCCTCGCTTGGCTTCCCAGTGCTCGGCCGCGCGCTCCAGTTGGCGACGCAGTCGCGCCTCGAGTCGATCGATGGCTTCCCGCGCGGTGACGCCTTCGACCTGTGCGCGCACCGGCCGGCCGTTGACGTCCAGGGTTGCTTGCGCGATCACCCGGCGAGCCACCGCGGGGTCGCCGTGCTCGGCAAGCCTGACGTGGGCGTGCAGCACCGGTTCGTGGGCAAGGTGGCCGAGATCGCCGATCTTCGTGCGCGCGTACTCCTCGGCGTCGGGCAGTTGGCCGCGCGTCGTTATCTGGACGTCGAAGGCGGCCGGTAAATCAGGTCGTTGTCTCATGGTGGCTTTCGTGGTTCGTCACTGATCGCTCAGTGATGCAGGCCTGTGACGGGTTCGTGGGTACTGGTTTGGATATCGACGGATGTCGCAGCGAACAGCTGATTCGCCAGGTCGGACAGCGCCCGGGCGATCGCGAGCTCGTCGCCGATCGCGGCCACGGGCGGGTCGGCCGGGTCGAGTCGCGCCAGGCCGACGCCGACCAGGGTCTTGCCCGCCCAGGACAGCCGCGCCTTCGCTCGGGTCTTTTCGTCGCGCTCTTCGACCAGCACGTCGATGCGGCATGTCTTGGTGCCGTCGTCGTTCTTTGTCATCCCCAGATGCGACCACTCCGCGCCAGGGCCCGAGTAGGGGCGGAAGTCCCGAATCGTGAGGTCGTTCGTCGGCCGCGCGGCGAAGCGGGTCGACGCGTTGAAACGGCCAGCAAATGTGTTGACGCGCACGAAAATAATGTCGAACTTAATCGACATTGTTGCTGGGCTTAATCGGCAGTTTCGTTCGCGTATATCGGCGTGCCCAACAGTAGCGGGCGTGTCCGACGTCCCGACACAGACCAAGTACCTGCATGCCTCGCGGGGCCGCCGGTCGTCTCCGCACTCGGGTGACGACCGCGAACAGGCGATACTGGCCACGGCCGAGCGCCTGCTGCAGGAACGGCCGCTCGCCGACTTTTCCGTGGACGACCTAGCAAAGGGCGCCGGGATTTCGCGTCCCACCTTCTACTTCTATTTCCGATCGAAGAACGCGGTGCTCCTCTCGCTGCTCGATCAGATGAACGCCAAGGCGCATGCGGCCCTCAGGTCGCTCGGCGGCATATCGACCGACGACCCCGCGGAGCTGTGGCGGGCGCGTATCGAGGCGTTCTTCGAGGTGTCGGGCTCTCACCCGGCGGTCGCCGTGGCGGGCGCCTCGGCGAAGGCGACCAACCCCGAGGTGCGGCAGCTGTGGTCCACGCTGATGCAGAGGTGGATCTTGCTGACCACGGCGGCCATCAAGGCGGAGCGCGGGCGGGGCGCCGCCCCCGACAGCATCCCGGCGGAGCAGCTGTCGGTGGCCCTGAACATGTTGAGTGAGCGGGTGATGGCCGCGACGTTCACCGCCGAGGACGAGGCGATGCCCGAGGACCGGGCGATCGACACGTTGCTGCACATCTGGCTGGCCAGCATTTATCAGCGCTGACCGAGCGCCCGCCGGGCGCGGTCCAGGCTCTCGTCGATCAGCCGGTCCACGGCGCCGAAGTAGCTCGGCGACGCCGGCTTTCCCGCCAAGTCGGCGATCGCCGTCTGCTCCCCCAGAACGTCTGCCGCACGGAGATTTTCGGACATCCGGTCGGCATGCACCACCAGCCCCGCCAACAGCTCGGCGCATTGGGATCCGGCGACGACGGTGCGCCGGGCCAAGGTGCGCAGGGTGTCCCACTCGGCGTGCCAGGCGCCGTCGGGCCGCTCGTCATTGGCCAGCGCCGCGGCGGTGTGCAGGGTCGCCGCCAGCTGCGGCGCGGAAAGGGCCGCCCGGCGGATGAGGATGGACAGCACCGGGTTTCGTTTGTGCGGCATCGATGACGAACCCCCGCGATTCCGGCCGGCCGGCTCGGTCAGTTCGTCGATCTCCGGGCGGGCCAGGGTGACGATGTCCGAGGCGATGCGGCCCCAGGAGTCGGTGCAGCCGACGAGCGCGTCGGCTGCGGTGGTGACCGGTGTCCGCGTCGTGTGCCAGGGCGATCGGACAGCCAAGCCCAAAGCCGTTGCCGCGCTTTGCACCAGCCCGACGCACACCTCGACGGGGTCGGCGGCGTCGGTGAGCAGCGCCGCCAGCTCCGTGCCGGCGGCCAGCGTCCCGGCGGCCCCGCCGATCTGGATGGGCCAGGCCACCGCGGTCAGCCCGTCGAAGGCGTCGACGACGCCGTTCAGCCAGCCGGCCGCCTTCGCCCCGAACGTGGTGGGCGCGGCGTGCTGGGTGAGGGTGCGCGCCACCATGGGCGTCGACCGGTGCCGCGTGGCGAGCTCGGTCAGCGTCGAGATCTGTGCCGCAAGCCGCGCCGTCAGGTCCCCGACGACGTCACGCACGCCGAGCATCAGGCCGGTGTCCAGGACGTCCTGGCTGGTGAGTCCGCGGTGGATCCACGGCGCGACGGCCGGCGCCGCGCGCTGCCGCAGCAGGGCCACGAGCCCGATGACCGGGTTGCCGCCGTCCTCGGCGGCGGCTGCCAGGGATTCACAATCGTTGGGGGTCAACAGCATTGGCAGGTCTGCCCCGGCGCACTCGGTTGGGGCAAGGCCTTCGGCGACGAGGGCGTCCAGCCAGGCGCCTTCCATCACGACCATCGATTCCAGCAGCGCCCGATCCGTCATGTGCTCCCCGGCGCGGTGATCTCCAGGCCACAGCAGGTTGGTCATCGCCCACCGTCCCGGTAAGTCAGGAACACGGTCTCGCGCGGTCCCTGCAGGTGAATGTCGAAACGGTAAGCTCGGCAATCGTTTTCGGGTACACACAGCAGGGTGCCGCGGCGCTCGGCATCGAGGATCACCAGCAGCGGGTCGGCGGCCAGGTCGCCGTCGGGCAGGTAGGCGCGGGTGAACAGACGGTCCAGCAGGCCCCGCGCGAACACGGTGAGGGCGAAGAACGGCGGCCGTCCGGCGCTCGCCGGCCCGGGCGCCACGGTGGTGAATCCGTACCGGCCGGCGGCGTCGGTCGCCGACCGGCCCCAGCCCGTGAACGTCGCGCCATCTCCGTGGTGGCGGCGCAGCGAGCCGGCCTGCCGCGGGATGCGGCCGGTACCGTCCGGTTGCCACAACTCGACCAGGGCGTCCGGTACTCCGTCGCCGGCGCCGTCGTAGACCGTGCCGTGTAGCCGCACGGCATCCGGATGGCCGTCGTCGACCAGGGCGCTGTCCCGGGGATAGGGCAACCCGAGGTCCAGGAATGGCCCGACCGTTTGCCCTGGGGTGCAAGCGTATTCAGTCATCGGCATCCTCGATCGCGGTTTGGGCGCCACCGGTCAGGACGATGTCCCATCGATACCCGGTCGCGTACTCCGGCTCGGTGAGGTCGTGGTCGTAGCGGGCGATCAGCCGTCGACGCGCGGCGGGGTCGAGGACCGACTGAAAGATCGGGTCCAGGCTGAACAACGGGTCGCCGGGAAAGTACATCTGGGTGACCAGACGCTGCGGGAAAGCCGTCCCGAAGAGGGAGAAGTGGATGTGCGCCGGGCGCCACGCGTTGCGGTGGTTGCGCCACGGGTACGGGCCGGGCTTGATGGTCAGGAAGCGGTACGACCCGTCCGGTCCGGTCAGACACCGGCCGGCGCCGGTGAAGTTGGGGTCCAGCGGAGCCGGGTGCTGGTCACGCTGGTGGCGATAGCGGCCACCGGCGTTGGCTTGCCAGATCTCGATCAGCTGACCCGCCACCGGTTTGCCCGAGCCGTCGAGCACCCGCCCGGCGACGATGACGCGTTCGCCAAGGGGCTGGCCCGGATGGCCGGCCGTCAGGTCAGCCTCGAGGGGGCCGACGTCCTGGTGGCCGAAGCACGGCGCCCACCGTTCGACCCCCTCGGGATCGACCGGCACCAGAGGTTGTTCGGGGTGGCGCAGGATGGTGCTGCGGTAGGGCGGGTAGTCGAGCCGGGGCTGCGCTTCGCTCCCCCGGTATTCGGCTGCGATGCTGGCGATCTCGGCCGTGATGTCACCCTGAGACGCGAGACACTCGGGGTTCATGAGCCGTGACGCTACTCTCGATGGCCCCGCACACCGCGCAAATCGGCGGCGCGGCCGGAGTTACAGCGAACGGACCAGCGCGGCGCGGCCCTTGGTGCGCATTTTGTAGAGGGCCGACCCGCGGTACTGCTCCATTTTCGCGGCCATCTTGTTGCCCAGTTCCTCCAGCTCCGCGTCGGTGATCCGGACCTCGGGTGGAGCCGGGATCATGTCACGCTCCTCTTCGTCGGCGTGGGCCTCCAGCACCGTCTTGAAGGAGTTCCATTCGTCCTCGTAACCCGGCGCGCTCTGCGGGGTCCTGAGCAACACAGAAAGCTGGTCTACCACCTGGCGGTGCTCCGCGTGAGCGACGGCGATCAGCTTGGTGGCGTCTTTTAGGGCCGGGTAGTACAGGTCGTCCTCGATGCGGAAGTGAATGTCGAGTTCGATCAGCATATCGTCGAAAAGGGCATGCCGCTCTTCGCTATTCACCGGCGCCTCACTGACCTTGCGGCCGAGGCCCTTGATCACGATGTGGTGTTCTTTCAGCACCTCGTAGGCGTTCACTGCGCTTTCCCTCCTCCGATTCCCACCGCCGCACCGAGCCCGGGCTCGGGTTCGCCCCGAACTTCGACCACTCCGTCGACCACCCTCGCCTCGTAACACGGCAGCGGGGCCGCCGCCGGGCCACGCAGAACATCGCCCGACTCGGCCGCGAACCATGAACCGTGCCAAGGACATACGAGGCGGCCGCGGTCGATCCAGCCATCGGCCATGGGGGCGGCCAAGTGCGGGCACAACTCCCCGAACGCCGCGACCTCCCCGGGGTTGGTCTGGCACACCACCAACCCCACCCCGTCGACCTCGACACGCACCGGCTTCCCGTTCAGCGAGCTCGCCGGCAGCACGGGCGTCCACTCCGCTTTGCGCAGCCGTGCGCCCGACTGGTCGATGCCGATGCCGGACTCGAACACCAACGCGCCACCGAGGTAGCTGCCCGCGACGGTGATGCCGTAACCGAGCGCAGTGAGCGCGATGCCGCGCCCGTGGCGGCCCCGGCGGCGATCCCACCAGGACTGCGCGTACAGACCGGTGGCCACCAAATTCACCAGGCCGTGCACGGCGCCGACCCGGCGATCGGATTCATGGGTGTGCTGCCAATCGGTGACACCCGTGATGGCCGACCCAATGCTGGCCAGGATCCCCACCCCAAGCGCGCGGGACGCGAACTTCGACGCGTCACGGACTTCGGTGGCGGGCCGGCCCGGCAGTAGGCTCAACGCGTCCAACGCGACGGTGGTCCCCAGCGCGCCGCTCGTCAACGACGCCAGCGGCGGGTGAACCGGGTGGCCGAGCCACACTCCGTGCAGCGCGTTGGTGACGGTGTTGCGGGCGCCGCCCAGGCCGTTGAAGGCGAAGCTCAGCAAGTGTTCGAACCGATAGCTCGGCCGATCCAGCCAGTCTTGACGCCCGATGGCGGACACCACTCGCGATCCGAGTTTCTGCAATCGACCATCCAGTGATCGAGCAGCCATTGCACCAGCCTTCCTCAAATACGTCGCTAAACGACCATAACGCACGCAGAATCAAACTATTTACCCGTTGATTACCGCACGCTCACATGCGCAGCGGAACTGACGTGACCACCGTAGCCCGGGCTTCCGGCCACTTCGTTGTCAGAAACCTGTGAGTTACCACAAAGCCTTCTCGTAAACGCCTGACCGCGGATCGGGCCAGGTGAGCGGGGGCGCACACGGCCGATTGACCGCCGGCGGGTAGATGCGGGATTCTACTTAGCGGAATACATCTCTGCAGAGCAGACAATTGGAGGACGAGGGGGTCACCGTGACGGTCCATCGCGACGGCCTGTTCGCCAGTGTCCGCGACGGGATGATCCCCGCCCACATCTACAACGACAGTGAGTTGTTCGCGCTGGAGAAGGAGCGGCTGTTCTCGCGGGCGTGGATTTTCGTGGCCCACGAGTCCGAGATTCCACAGGACGGCGACTACGTCGTGCGCCGGGTTCTCGACGACTCCTTCATCATCAGTCGCGACGCGAATGGGCGTGCACGCGCCCTGTTCAATATGTGCCTGCACCGCGGCATGCAGGTATGCCGCGCGGAACTGGGAAACGCCTCCAACTTCCGCTGCCCCTACCACGGCTGGACCTACCGCAACGACGGCGCCCTGACCGGCCTGCCATTCCACCGGGAGGCCTACGGCGGCGAGGATGGGTTCGCCAAGAGCGCCCAAAGCCTGCTCTCCGCACCGCAATTCGCGAGCTACAACGGCCTGCTGTTCATCAACATGGACGCCGGCGCCGAACCGCTCGAAGATTACCTCGGCGACTTCAAGTTCTATCTGGACTTCTACACCAAACAGAGCGCCAACGGGCTGGAGGTGCGGGGGCCGCAGCGCTGGCGCATCAAGGCCAACTGGAAGATCGGCGCCGAGAACTTCGCCGGCGACATGTACCACACGCCGCACACCCACGCCTCGATCGTGGACATCGGCCTGTTCCGCGAGCCGAAAGCGCAGAAGCGCAAGGACGGCGCCACCTACTGGGCGCACCGGGGCGGCGGCACCACCTACAAGCTTCCGCCGGGAGGCTTCGACGAGCGGATGCGTTACGTCGGCTATCCCGACGACATGATCGGCCGGATGAGGGACGTGTGGACGCCGCGACAGCAGCGAATGGTCGGCGAGGACGGCTTCATGATCTCGGCGGCCACCTGCTTTCCGAACCTGAGCTTCGTGCACAACTGGCCGAAGGTGCAATCCGGTCGGGAGGACCGGAAAACAGAAGTCCTGCCCTTCATCTCGATCCGGCTGTGGCAGCCGATAAGCGAGAACGAAACCGAGGTCTGCTCGTGGTTCGCGGTGGACTCCGCCGCTCCCCCGCAGTACAAACAAGACTCGTACAAGGCCTATCTGATGTGTTTCGGTTCGACCGGCATGTTCGAGCAAGACGACGTGGAGAACTGGGTGTCGCTGACTACCACCGCCGGCGGTTCCATGGCGCGGCGGCTGCTGCTGAACAGCCGGATGGGCCTGCTGCCCGACGGCAGCCCGGTGGTCGAGCCGCTTACCGCCGAGGCGTTCCACGGGCCGGGCCGCGCGCAGGTCGGTTATAACGAGCACAATCAGCGCGCGATGCTGAACATGTGGGCCGATTACCTGCAGGGGGCCGGTGCATGAGAAAGGCATTGCCATCATTGCCGTTTCATGATGTTCGGCACCTGCAGGCCCATCAGTTCCTGGTGGACGAGGCCTACCTGCTGGATGCACAGCAGTACGAGGCGTGGCTTCAGACGCTGACCGATGACGTCCGCTACCTGATGCCCGTGCGGGTCACCACCGCGCGCGGGGCCGGGTTCGACGTCTCCCCGGGGATGGCGCATTTCGACGAGGACAAGTATTCGCTGACCCAGCGGGTTGCGCGGATGGCCACCGAGCACGCCTGGGCCGAGGATCCGCCGTCGCGGCTGCGTCACTTCGTCACCAACGTGCGCACCTTCGAGTGCGACGACCCCGCCCAGCTGCTGGTCGAGTCGGCCGAGCTGCTGTTCCGCAGCCGGGGCGACGTGAACGAAAGCGCCTTGCTGTCGTGCGGCCGCGAGGACTTGCTGCGCTGGTGCGATGATCGCTGGAAGCTGGCCCGCCGCAATATCATTGCCGACGAGTCGGTGCTGCGGATGCAAAACCTGGCGGTGTTCCTGTGAATGACGAACTGCAGCGGCTCCTGGACGGCGCGGTCGGCGAACCGCTCGTCGTCGCAAACGAATTCACCGAGGTGGTGGTGCGCCGGGTCGACACCCGAAACGGGTCGAGGCTGCTGATCGGCGCACCGCGATCCGGGAAATGGATCACCTTGGACGCCCTCGAGGTCGAGGCCCTGACTTGGCAGAACAGCCGCACCCTGGCGGCGATGGTGGGCAATTCCCACGCGCCGCTGCTGCCCGATGAAGCCGAGGAGGGCGATGACCGGCTGGCTTGAGGGCAAGCGCGCGCTGGTGGTCGGCGCCGGTTCGGGGATCGGTCGGGCCGTGGTGGACGCGTTCCGCACCGAGGGTGCGAAAGTCGCTGCGCTGGAACGCGATCACGAAAAATGTGCGACCCTGCGCCGGCAGTTGCCCGATGTTCCGGTCGCCGAGGGCGATGCCACCACCCGGGAAGCCAATGACCGAGCGGTCGCCGCTGCGGTGGACGCCTACGGCGGATTGGACACGCTGGTCAACTGCGTCGGAGTCTTCGACTTCTATCGGGGCATCGGCGACATCGACGCCGATGACCTTCCCGGCGCGTTCGACGAGATGTTTCGCACCAACGTGCTCAGCCACCTGCAGTCCGTCAAGGCGGCGCTCCCCCGGCTGCGGGAAGGGACCGAATCCTCGATCATCCTGACCGAGTCCGCGTCGTCGTACTACCCCGGGCGCGGCGGCGCGCTGTACGTGTCGTCGAAATTCGCCGTCCGCGGCCTGGTGGCCGCCCTGGCCCACGAGCTGGCGCCGCACATCCGGGTCAACGGGGTGGCACCGGGCGGCACGCTGGGCACCGACCTGCGCGGGCTTGCCAGCCTGGGGCTCGAGGGCGTCCGCCTGGACGACACCCCAGACCGGGCGCGGGAGCTGGCCGCGCGCACGCCGCTGAACGTCGCACTCTCCGCGGCAGACCACGCGTGGAGTTTCGCGTTCCTGGCCTCCGACCGCGCCCGCGGGATCACCGGCGAAACCGTCCGTCCCGACGGCGGATTCGGGCTGGGCGCACCGCGATGAACTCCCTCGACGAGCAACGTGCGCTGGTGGCGCAAGGCTGCCGGGTGGCCGCGGCCCGCGGCCTCGTCGACGGGATCCTCGGCCACCTGAGCCTGCGGGTCGACCACGAGCGCCTGCTCGTCCGCTGCCGCAGCGACACCGACACCGGGGTGGCGTTCACCCGGCCCAGCGACATCCGGCTCATCACCTTCGACGGCGGCGCCGGCGCCGACGGCGAACTCGACGGATACCGCGTGCCAAACGAACTGCCGATCCACGTCGAAACCATGCTGGCCGATCCACGGCACCGGGCCGTCGCGCATCTGCACCCGCCCGCCGTGGTCGCCGCCGACCTGGCCGGCATCGCGATCCGGCCGATCTACGGCGCCTACGACATTCCCGGCGCGTGGCTCGCCCGCGGCGGCGTGCCGGTCTACGAGCGCGCCGTGCTGATCCGCACCTCGGAACTGGGCAGGGACATGGTGGCGGCCATGCGTGGGCGGCCGGTGGTGATCTGCCGCGGACACGGCATCACCAGCGCCGCCGCCACCATCCCGGAGGCGGTGCTGCAGGCGATCAGCCTCGACGCGTTGGCCCGAATGTCGTTGCGGGTGCGCGGCGCCGGGGGCAACTTGCGGGATATCGACGACGCCGACTGGGCCGACCTGCCCGACCTGGGTCCGTCGTTCACCGCCGAGGCCGCCTGGCGTCACGAGGTGGCCCGGTTGTCGGCCGGCTGAGCTCGCGTCACAAGTTGGTATCGGCGCGCGAACATTCGCCCGGCCTGGCGGGTTCCCGGTAGCTGCGCACTTAGTCTGTCCAGCTAGCTGAGCAATTTTGTTTTGCGGCGCCCCGGGGTCGGCGCCGCCTTCGAGGAGTACTGACGTGGCCGATTTGGACCGGCGCCGGTTTCTGGTCGCGCTGGCCGCGACGGTGGCCGTCACCACCGGCGGGCCCGACGCGCCGCTGGCACGCGGGGATGTTCCCGGACCCGCGCCGTTGTCCCCCCCGCCGGACCCTCAATCGCGTGTCGCACTGCCCGGCGGCGCTGTGCTGAAACGGCTTCCGGGCAACGGCAATCTGCTGGCGTGGACGGTCGACGACGGCGCCAACACCGATGTGGTGCGGCTCTACACCCAATTCGCCAAGGACACCGGTGTGCGGCTGACCTATTTCGTCACCGGCGGCTATCACTCGTGGACCGACAATGCCGGCCTGCTTCGACCCATGGTGGAATCGGGGCAAATACAGCTGGGCAACCACACCTGGACGCATCCCGACTTGACCAGACTGTCGAAGGGCCAAGTCGCCGAGGAGATCTCCCGAACGCACGCGTTCCTGCGAAATACCTATGGCGTGGACGCCGCCCCCTACCTGCGGCCCCCATATGGGCATCACAATGCCGCGGTCGCTGCGGTGGCCGC
This sequence comes from Mycobacterium sp. E2733, assembly GCF_001667585.1. GTDB lineage: Bacteria > Actinomycetota > Actinomycetes > Mycobacteriales > Mycobacteriaceae > Mycobacterium. The sequence continues at coordinate 20,483 of NZ_LZJZ01000024.1, read as the reverse complement.
CGATCTGGGCTATCAGGTGACCGCGTTGTGGTCCGGCGATTTACGGGACTCGGCGCTGGTTTCCGAAGACCAGATCGTCAGAATGGCCTACCAGTCGTTCGTTCCGCAGAACATCGTGATCGGCCATCTCAACCACCCACCGGTCACCCATGTGTACGGACAGCTCGTGGAAATCATCCGAGCGCGCAAGCTGCGCACCGTGACGCTGGACGACGTGTTCCTGCGCCCGGAGTTCCCGCACCGATGACGTCTGACGCGGCGTCTCAGCCCAGTTGGTCGCCAATCTCCTTGGCCGCCTTGCCTAGCGCCGCGGCCACCGCGGCATAGCGCGAGGCACCCAGCCGGTTCTGCGGCGCGGCGGCGTTGAGCGCGAGCCGCAGGCCCGGCGCTCGCGTGGGTATGAGCACCGCTATCGAAGCGACGCCTTCCTCGCTTTCCTCGCGGTTGATGGCGTAACCGCGCTCGCGGATGGCGGCGAGCTCGGCCTCCAACTCGGTCCGGCTGCCGATCGACGAGGACGTGATGCGTTCCAACCGCTCGTTTGGCAACAGCTGACGCAGTTCCGGCTCGGGCAGCTGCGCCAGCATGACCTTGCCCGTCGACGTGCAATGCGCCGGAAGGGTGCGGCCCAGCCGGGAAGCGACCCTGACCGCGGCCGGACCTTCGACGGCGGCGATGAAGCGGACGCTCGCGCCGTCCAGCATCCCGACGTGGATGGTTTCCCGCAGCTGCTCCCCGAGGCTTCGCATGGTCGGGGTGGCCGATCGCTGGATGTCGGTGCGGCCGAAGACCGCGAACGCCACACCGGTCAACGCCGGACCGGGCAGGTACGCCTTCGACACCGGGTCTTGCCGGACGAACCCGCGGTAGGCCAGCATCGCCAGCAACCGGTGGGCGGTGGACGACGCCACGCCCAGATAGCGGGTCGCCTCGCTCAACCGGATCTGGGGTTGTTCGCCCAACAACAGCAGCAGCTTGAGTGCATTGTCGACCGACTCGATCGGATACTGCGGCGCAAGCGAATCGGCGGCCGCCGCCTCGGCGTCCTGCGCATCCCGCTCGCGCTTTTTCGGCATGACAGTGAAGTTACCCGGACGCGACACCAAGGGGTTGCGACTCACAGCAAACTGAGAACGTCGCGCCCAGTAGCCCCGCCCCAATCACCACGGCCGTGGTGACCGCGAGGCACGATCCTTATGAGGCGAGTGAGCGGCCACGCTAAACACACCGGGGGCGCAATCGCTATTACTCTCGGCTTCGTGCGCGGGGCTATTCCGTCCGGATATCGCCGTTACGTCGCCATCGGGGACAGTCAGACCGAGGGCTTGTGGGACGGCGACGACGTCGTCGGTCTCCTCGGGTTTGCCGACCGGCTCGCCGTCATGCTCGATTCGCTCTATCCCGGCCTGCACTACGCCAACCTGGCGATCCGTGGCAAGCGGATCGCCGACGTCTTGTACGAGCAGGTCCCGCAGGCGCTCGCGATGCAGCCGGACCTGATCACCGTGTGCGCCGGGATGAACGACGTCATCCAGCCGGGGCGCTCCTTCGGCCCCGCCCTGGCCGAACTCGAGTACGTCTACGCCGCGCTGGCCAGATCCGGCGCGACGGTGGTGACGACGACCTTTCCCGACGTCGCGCAGTTCCTCCCGCTCGGGCGCCTGGTGGCGGGGCGTCTCGCCCGCATCAACGCGACGATCAGGGCGGCCGCCGACCGCTACGGGTTCGGGCTGGTCGACCTGTACAACGCGCCATCCATGCGCGAGTTGGACACCTGGGCCGTCGACCGGGTGCACGCCTCCACCAAAGGACACATGCTGTTCGCCGCCGCGGCCGCCGAGGCCCTGAATCTGCCTGGCAGCAGCCACGATTGGGCCCACGCCAGCCCCGACGCCCGACGGCGGTCGCTCGGCGGCGGCGCTTACGAGCAGTTGCGCTGGACGCAGGACAGTTTCTTCCCGTGGATCTGGCGGCGGCTGCGCGGCCTGTCGTCGGCCGACGGTCGGGAACCCAAACGGCCGCGGCTGGAGAGCCTGAGCGCGCCGAGCCGACCGGCCGACGCGAAGCGGCGGGTTTAAGGCGCGCTCCGCGGCACAGTCAGGCATGCTGGACGCATGGACGTGGAGGCTTTGCTGCACGCGATCCCGCCGCTCGCGGTCTACCTGGTGGTCGGCGGGGTGGTTGGGCTCGAGAGCCTGGGCATCCCCCTTCCCGGTGAGATCATCCTGGTCAGCGCGGCGCTGATGTCGTCGCATGACGACCTGCCCGTCAACCCCATCGGGGTCGGCGCCGCGGCGGTGATCGGCGCCGTGGTCGGCGATTCGATCGGCTATTCGATCGGACGCCGGTTCGGCATGCCGCTCTTCGACCGCCTTGGCCGACGGTTCCCCAAACATTTCGGTCCCGGACACGTCGCGTTGGCCGAAAAGCTGTTCAACCGCTGGGGAGTCCGGGCGGTCTTCTTCGGCCGCTTCATCGCGCTGCTGCGGATTTTCGCCGGGCCGCTGGCCGGCGCCTTGAAGATGCACTACCCGCGCTTCTTGGCGGCGAACGTCTCGGGCGCCATCTGCTGGGCCGGTGGCACCACCGCGCTGGTGTACTACGCCGGCATGGCCGCCGAGCGCTGGATGGAGCGGTTCTCCTGGATAGCCCTGGTCATCGCGATCGTGTTCGGCCTGATTGCCGCCTTCGCGCTGCGCGAACGCACCTCGCGCGCCATTGCCGAGCTCGAGGCCGAGCACTACCGCAAGGCCGAGAACACGGCGGCCGACGCGGCTTGAGACCGCGGCTAGCTGGCCGCCTCGCCGAGATCCTCCGGCGCGACCGGCCGGTGCTCTTCGATGAGAGCGACCGCCATCCCGCGGGCCCGCAACGCCGCATCCACGTCGCCCACGGCCGCCAGCACGATGGCGCCCTTCATCAGGATGTGCCAGGACGAGGCGAAGTCCTCAACGTCGATCAACCCCGCGGCGACGGCGCGCTGGCGCACGATGTCGCGAACGTGGTCGATGTGGACGATGCAGGCCTGCCCGGCCGGGGAATCGGGTCCGAGCTCCAGCAGCACGTTGATGAACGAGCATCCCTCGTAGCCGTCGCGCAGCTGAATCCAGTCGTGCATGACGTCGAAGATCGCGAGCAACTGCTCCTCGGGCGTCTCGCCCCGCTGGCGGGACTGCTCTTCAATCAGGCCGTGCGTCCACACTTCCTCGCGCCGCTGCAGCACGGCCAGCACGAGGTCGTTCTTGGTGGCGAAGTGCCGATACAAGGTGGCCCTGGCGACACCGGCCCGGTCGATCACCTCTTCGGTGCCGACCGCACGGATTCCACGCCGGCTGAACAGCTCATATGCCGCGGCGAGGATACGTTCACGAGCCGACGCGGCCGGCGTTCTGACATCGGAAGTTGCCATTGCAACCCACAACATACTCTTAGCTGGCACAGGTAGACAGACAGACCTGTCTTGTTATAGAAATGAGATTCGCATTCCGCGAAAAAGTCTGTCTTCAGACGGCAGGACGGGCACCCATCGCAGCGTCGTAGACGCCGGTCGATTAGGAGTCCACGATGAGCTCGGCCATTGCAGAACCCATGACAACTACCCACCTGATGCTGAGCACGAAGCTGGTCTACGAGCTCGGCGATCCCAACAGCACGCTGCGCGCGTCAGCCGATCGCAGCGGCCCGGCGGTACTGATCTATGCGGGTGGGGAGATCGACGCGTGCAACGAGCACACGTGGCGCCAGTTGGTCAGCGAAGTCGCCGGCATCGTCATCGCGCCGGGCCCCCTGGTCGTCGACGTCACCGGGCTCGAATTCATGGCCTGCTGCGCGTTTGCGGTGCTGGCCGACGAGGCGAAGCGCTGCAAGGATCGCGGCATCGAGTTGCGCCTGGTGAGCCGCGAACCGATCGTCTCGCGCGTCGTCGACGCGTGCGGCCTGTCCGCCCTCCTGCCCACCTACCCGAGCGCCGATTCCGCGCTGGCGTCCGCGGCCCGTTGGTGACCGGGCAACGCAGTTACTGATCGGGCCTCTGCGGCTGGATGAGCGACCCTCCCACTTTCGGCGCGGAGGAAGAATTCCTCCTCGTCGACCCGCGAACCGGCGAACCGGCTCCGCAAAACGCCGATGTGGCCGCCGAGGCCAACCGCCTTGGCGTCGAGCTGCAGCTGGAACTGAGCAGCTGCCAGGTGGAAACCACCTCGAGCGTGGTGGCGACCGGCGCGGAACTCGGCGAGGAGCTGGTCCGGCTGCGGCGCACCGCCGCGCAGGCCGCCGAGGCTGTGGGGCTCCGGCTGCTCGCCGCCGGGCTCCCGCCGGCCACACCGCGTGAGTTTCCCGTCACCGACACTCCCCGCTATCGCCGGATCGGCGCCGAGTACGGGATGGTGGCGCACGAACAAGGCATCTGCGGATGCCATGTGCACGTCGCGGTTCCCGACCGGGCGGCCGCCATCCACGTCAGCAACTGGCTGCGGCCGTGGCTGCCTAATTTGCTTGCACTGTCGGCGAATTCGGCGGTTTACCGCAGCGCCGACAGTGGTTACGCGAGCTGGCGCAGCGTCCTGTGGCGGCGCTGGCCGGTGGCCGGGCCGCCGCCCTTCTTCCCGTCGCCCGACGACTACGACCGCACGGTGCGGATGCTGATCGACAGCGAAGTGATCCTGGACCAGAAGATGGTCTATTGGGACGTGCGCCCGTCGGAGAACTTCCCGACGATCGAGGTGCGGGTGGCCGACGTGCCGGCGACCGTCGCGGAAACGGTGCTGCTCGCCACGCTGGTCAGGGCCGCGGTGATGACGGCGCTCGACGCACGTGGGCGCGGGGACGAGCCCGGGCGGCTTCCGCCGGCGGCCCTGCGCGCGGCGTACTGGAAGGCCGCCCACGACGGGCTCGCCGGGCGCACGCTCGACCTGATCCACGGCCGGGGAGCCGTGTCCGCGCGCGAGCAGTTGGGCGCGCTCGTGGAACGCGTGCGGCCGGCGTTGGAGACACTCGGCGAATACGACCGCGTCGTGGGCGAACTCGACCGTGTCACCGCGCAGGGTAACGGGGCGATGCGTCAGCAGCGGGCGTGGCGCAGGCGGGGCGAGGTGATGGATGTCATCGACGACGCCGCCGCCGCCACGTTGAGCTGAACCCCTTGGAGCACATCCGTTCCCGTCATGCCACGGCGAGGAGTCGGTACAACCCGATCAGGCCGACCACCACGATCGTCGTGCGCAGCGCGTTACCCGACAACCGGCGCCCGTAGCGCGCGCCGATCAGCCCGCCGAGTAGCGAGCCCACCGCGATCAGCCCGGCGGCGGGCCAGCTGATGCGGTCGAAGGCGACCAGCGTATAGGCAATCGCGGCAACGACATTCACCACGAGCGCCAGCAAGTTCTTGGCGGCGTTCATCCGCTGTACCGACTCCGGCAACAGCGCGCCCATCAGGCCAACCAACAAAATGCCTTGCGCGGCAGTGAAATAACCGCCATAGACGCCGACGGCGAACGTGCCGAAGGCCAGGACGGCCATGCGGCGGGGGGTGATGTGCTCGGGCGAGCGGCCCGCGACCTCGGCGCGCCGACCCGTCCATGCCTGAATCCGCGGCCCGGCGACCACCATGATCAGCGCCAGGACCAACAGCACCGGCACCACTTCGGCGAAGACCTTCTCCGGCAGATGCAGCAGCAGGAAGGCGCCCAGCACCGCGCCGCCCAGCGACGCCGGAAGCTGCCAACGCAGCCGATTCCATTGCCCCCGCAGTTCGGCGCGGTAGCCCCAGGTGCCCGACACGCTGCCGGCGACCAGACCGATCGCGTTCGACATGGTAGCCGTCACCGGTGGGTAGCCGAGGGCCACCAGCGTGGGGAACGTGATGAGGGTGCCGGACCCGACGAGCGCGTTGATGGCGCCGGCGCCGAACCCGGCCAAGCAAATCAGGATCATGTGGGAATGCGACACTGAAGAAAAACCTTAGCCTGCCGCCGGTTTCGGCACGCGAGCGGCCGGTGGGTTCCGGCTCCCCCGTCAGGCCGGCGGCGCTTCGGCCCCGCGGTCGACGCCGGTGCGTAGCTTCACCGACGCGGAATAGGCCAGCGTTCGGAAATGCAGCACCGGATCGTCGGAGGGCTCGATGCCGTCGGTGACCCGCATCGGGTCGAAAACGACGATGTCACCGCCGTGCTCGCGCTCGGTCTCCGGGCCGGTGATCTCGAGGGTGCCGACGGTCGCGATCTGGGTGCTCTGCCAGGGCGCCGACGGGTCGACCGTCGAGTCGGTAGGCCCGCCGATCTGCACGCGGTAGTGAAACCGCACCGGCCCGCCGTCCAGGCGCGCGTTCAGCTCGTCGGTGAGGAAGTCCGGGCCCTCGCCGTGCGCCGACGCCGCCGACAGGTAGCTTTCCGTTGCGGCCGGAACCAGGTGATAGCGAACGAATCTGGCGCTGCCGTCGGCGGCGACCCAGCGGAACGCGTGCAATCCGTGGTATTCGACGGTGGCGTAGCTCGCCGGGATCTTGTTGGCGTCGCGCAGCACCGGCAGCGCGCCGAGCAGCCGCGGGTGGGTGAGGAAGTGTTTGGCCATCCGCAGCGGGGTCGTCAGGCCGGGCCGCATCGCCTTGAGCAGATCGACGAATCCGTCCGGCGTGCTCGAGACGAACAGGCGCGCGGTCTGCGTCGACACGTCGGTGGTGGAGCCGTCGGGCAGGGCGAACTTAACCGCCATCCCGCGGATGCCCGGCACGTTGTCGCGCTGTTTGGGGTTGCCTGCGCCGTTGGAGAAGCGGATTAGCGCCGGGATCTTCGAGCCGTCGAGATGCTTTGCACGCGTGAGCATCACCGCATCGGGTGTCGCGGTGAACGTGCCGCGGTAGAGCGTGCCTTTGGCGTGCAGCGCGCGACAGCCGGGCTGCGCACCGCCGGTGCCTCGAATCGCCTCGATCGCCTCGTCGGGAGTGACCATGCGCGAATCTTAAGGCGCTAGGAGGGAAAGCCGAAGAGTTTGACGACACCGTGATCGCGGCCGGCGGTGTAACCGCCGTCAACGGCGATCGCCTGGCCGCTGACGAACGAGGCGTCGGGCGACAGCAGGAACGCCGCCATGGCCGCGACCTCCTGCGGCTGGCCCAGCCGTTGCAGGGCATGTTCGGAGGTGATGGACTGCAGCGGGCCCTCCATCCCGGGGAGACCGAATACGCTTTGGGCCATAGGTGTTTCGATGAACCCGGGACAGATGGCGTTGGCCCGGATGCCGCTCGGCCCGTAGTCGAGCGCGATGTTCTTGGTGAGCAGCACGACGCCGCCCTTAGCCGCGTTGTACGAGCTGCCGCCCGCCGTGCCTTCCAGGCCCTCGACGCTGGCGACCGTCACGAGCGAACCCCGTTCGCCGTCGACGCGGGGTTGCTCGATCATCCGGGCCAGCGCCGCCTTCGCGACCAGAAAGGTCCCGGTGAGGTTGATCCCGATGACCCGGTCCCATTCGGCACGATCGAGCAGGTGGACCGGGCCGCCCCCGGCGACCCCGGCGGCGTGCAGGACGCCGTCGAGGCGGTCGGGCACGGCGGCCAGCACCGCCGCGATCGCGGCTTCGTCGGTCACGTCGGCGGTCACGAACTTGAACCGCGGGCCGAGGTCGGGCGCAGCGGCCAGGTCGGCGCCGATCACCGTGCCGCCCTCGGCCAGTAGGCGCCTCGCGGTCGCCAGGCCGATTCCGGACGCGGCGCCCGTCACGACGAAGGTGCGTGAGCGGGCACGGTCTGGGTTCGCCATGGCAGTCATGTTGGCACACCGGGACGCTCGCGCGGGGGCAAACTTTCCCGCCGCGCCAGCCCGGGCTTCCCCCGAAATGAGTGAGCTATCAGCAAATAGTCGCTCAGGTCTTGGACACCGCCTGCTTACGGGACGATCGTTAGAACCAGCGGGCGAATGCTCCGTTCGCCCAGGCCTGGACCAGGAGCTAGCGCATGTTCTCGTCGACACCGAAGCCAATCCGTCCGCGACGGATCGCCATCGCCGAAGTAATGGTGGCCGCCGCCATGACGGCCGCCCTGGCCGTGATCGGGGGCACCGCTGCACCGTCGGTGCGGCTCACATCCGCCGAGCCGATCGCGATCGCCCAAGGCGTCTCGATAGTTCCCGCACCCGGCTGGACGCTCGGGCACCGCGGTCCGAACTGGGTGGCGCTTAACAACGCCGACCTCAGCGCGCAGCTGCGGGTCACGGTCAAACCGGCCGGCGGGACCAATGCCGTCGCGGTGTTACAGGCCGACAAAGAGCAGTTGGCCGGCAACGCAGCGGCCGTGTTGGGCAACGAGCGGGACCTCAGCGAGGCGCACACGAGAACGCTGCCGGGTCCGAAATTCCAGCAAGAGGCCTCCATCGACTACACCGCAGACGTGCTGGCACCCGAGGGCGCGATTCCCGTCATCGGCACCTTCACCGAGCTGCTGAACACCTCGAACCAGCTGTCCGCCTTCGTCGACTACCGCCAAAACAACAACGCGCCCCCGCAGGCCGCCGGCGACGGCGGCATGATGATCGAGTCCATGTTCTGATCGCAGACTGGAGCAAGACGACTCGGAGGGGTTCATGCCACCAGGCGACACCACGGCGAACACGACGGAGACGCTCGCCGGATTCGTCGACCGGCACGCGCAGCAGCGGCCCGACGCCATCGCGATTCGCTACGACGAACGGCAGTGGTCCTGGGCGGACTGGGCCGCGCGGATCCGTCGCGCGGCCGGTGCACTGCGCGACGCCGGCGTGCAGCGCGGGCAGTGCGTGGCGTTTCTGGACAAGAACCACCCCGCCTGCCTGGAGGTGTTGTTCGCCGCCGCGTCGATCGGCGCGGTGACGACGGTCGTCAACTGGCGCATCACCGGCGAGGAACTTGTCCACGTGCTCGACGACAGCGGCGCGCGGCTGCTTTTCGTCGGTGCCGAGCTGCAGGCCGCGGCCGAGGCGGCCGCTCAACGGGCGCCGGGAGTGCAGCGCATCGTCGTCGTGGGCGACGAGTACGAATCCCTGCTGGCCGCGGCGGCGCCCACGCGCAGCGACGCCCAGGTCGACGAGACCGCGCTGGTGATCTACAGCTCCGGCACCACCGGGCGGCCGAAGGGCGTGCTGCTGAGCCAGCGCGCGCTGGTCAATCACGCGGCGAACCTGGCGCCGGCGTTCCCGTTTGATGACGGCGACGCAAACCTGGTCGCCATGCCACTTTTCCACGTGGGCGGAATCGGGTACGCGCTCTTCGGCATTCGGGCCGGTGCGCCGACGATCATGACCCGTGAGCCCGACGCAGCCGCCCTGATGGGCGCGGTGCGATCCGGCGCGACCCACGCGTTCTTCGTTCCCCCGGTGATCGCCCGGTTCCTCGACGCCGGCGAAGCGGCCCACGCCGTGTTCGCGGGCCTGCGCTACATCGTGTACGGGGCCGCGCCCATGCCGTTGCCCCTACTGCATAGGGCGCTGTCCACCTGGCCCGAGACGCGTTTCGTTCAGGTGTACGGGCAGACGGAACTGTGCGGCGCGGTCACCGCCCTCAGCGACGCCGATCACCGCGATTCCGCTCGCCCGCAGCTGCAGCTGGCGGCCGGAAAGGCGGTGCTGGGCACCGAGATTCGGGTGGTCGATCCCGACACGGGCGCACCGGTGCCGGTCGGGGAGGCCGGCGAGATCTGGGTGCGAAGCAACCAGAACATGAGCGGTTATCTGAACCGGCCGGAGGCGACCGCCGAGACGATCACCGACGACGACTGGGTGCGCACCGGTGACGTCGGCCGCCTGGACGCCGACGGCTACGTGTACATCGAAGACCGGCTGAAGGACATGATCATCACCGGCGGCGAGAACGTGTACGGGCCGGAGGTGGAAAGCGTGCTCATCGAGCATCCGGCCATCGCCGACGCCGCGGTGATCGGGGTGCCCGACGACTTCTGGGGGGAATCGGTCAAGGCCATCGTGGTGGCCACGGGCGAGATCGATGCCGACGACGTCATCGCGTTCTGCCGTCAGCACCTCGCCGGCTACAAATGCCCGCGAACCGTGGACTTCGCGGAATCGCTGCCCCGTAATGCCAGCGGAAAAATTCTCAAACCCGATCTGCGCGAACCATTTTGGCGCGACCGAGCCCGTGGCATATGAGCGCTTTGGTGGACGCGCAGCGGCGCGCCTGCGCGGTCAGCGTGCTGGGTGGCCCGACCACCGTCGTCGACATCGCGGGTCACCGGGTCGTGATGGACCCGACGTTCGATCAGGCCGCGATCAGCGACCGATTGCGGGCCGCCCCCCATGGGGAGTGGATCGACTTATAGCCGCCCCTCGGCGCGCAGGTCCGGGTGCACCCAGTCGGGCGAGCGGCGCTCCTTGAAGGCACGGAAGCCTTCCCGCGCCTCGGCGTCGCTCAGGCTGCTGGTCATGCCGATGCGGTCGTAGAGGCCCAGGTAGCTGTCGATGCTGGACTTGATGACACCGCGGGCACGGGGCGCCGTGCGGCAGCACTGCGCGAGCAGGTCTTTGGCCGCGTCGAGCAGGCTCTCGTGCGGCACGACGCGCGTGACCAGGCCCCAGTCCAGGGCCTCGACGGCGGTCAAGACCCGCCCGGTGAACATCAGGTCGCGGGTGCGCACCGGCCCGATGACCCGGGTGAGCATCTGGCTGTAATAGGTATCGGCGTACCCGCGGAAAAGCTCGGGCACTCGAAAGGTGGCCCGGTCGCTGACCACCGAAAGATCGCTGCAGAGCGCGATCTGGAACCCGCCGCCCTGGCACAGGCCGTTCACCGCCGAGACGATGGGCTTGGCCGACGTGCGCACAGTGTCGAACGGGGTGACGTCCATGCCCAGCGCGCCGCCGAAGGTGATCCAGTTGTCGGTGGCTCCCCCGCCGCCCATGTCACCGCCGGGCGCGAACACGTCTCCGGTCCCGGTGATCAGCAGCCCGGCAAGTTCGGGGTCCTCGTTGACACGCCCCACGGCATAACGGATTCCGAAGTACATCGCGGGCGTCAGGGCGTTACGCGCTTCGGGACGGTCGATGGTGCACACCGCGATCGACCCCTGACGCTCGAAGGTGAGGTATGGCGTGCCGAGCCAATCCCCTTCTGGCGGGCGGGGGGCATCGTGCGAGGTCGGGGGAACCTGGGCCACGGGACTCCTATTACGTCGGTCGCTACTGTCGCTCTTACAGTAGCGGCGGCGGCCGCCTAGAGATACGCCAGCGTGGCCGTCCCGGTGGTCGCGGCCGCGTCGGCGATCACTTCGGCCAGCTTCACCTGCAGTGTGGCCGTGGCCTCCCCGACCGGCTTCTCGCAGAATCGGCAGGTCGTCTTGAACTGCGGCTGGTCGTCTTCGTCCGGCCAGAACCGGCGCGGCCCCACCATGGCGCCGGGATCGTACTGAACGGCCTGATGCGGGGCCTCCTTGAGGATTCTGCCCACGGCATGACCTTGCCCGCACTCTAGTTTCAGCGTGCCCATGCCCTCTTGGTTGCCTACCATCGCGTCCCATCCTTTGAAATTTTGTGAGTCCCGCTTTGCCGACCGGCCGTTAACCTGATTGCCCCGAAAGAATTCGGATCGCGCATTCTGACAGCTCGCGGGCTGCAGCGGTGGTCTTGGCGCAGGCCAGCATCTGCACGCCCCGCCCAGCCTCGATCTCGACTGGGCTGAGAAGGATGACGCCCTCCTCCTGCCTTCCCGGCCTGAAGAGTAGATCGTCGAGAATGCGGACCGCCTCGGCGAAACGCCGCTGCGGTTGGCTCTCTCCGACACGTTGTGCCACTACGAATTTCGCTCCGGCGGGGTCCCGACACAGTCGGTTCACGATCGTCATCGGGATGGAGACACCGCCCCAGCGACCGTTGCACTCGATCCAGTGTAAAGCCGCGGAGTCGAAACTCCGCCCTATCAGCAGCGCATCCAGACTGCACCGACCGAAATATCCCAGCAGTTGCAACACTGTCGCCAGACGCATCGCGTCATCGGCCAGTTGGTATCGCCAGCGCTCCGGAAGCTCCGCCGGCACCGACCCAACAAACGTCCCCTCAGTACCCAGCAATTGCTGCTCGAACAGGCCCTCGATCAGGGGCGGTCCGTCACCGAGGGCCGGGATCCACAACTGCACACAGGGACTGCTCAACGCCGGCGCCTCCCATAACCCGACAAGCAGCGGATAGACGTCATACCAGCCGAGCGCATGCAGGGCGGCGAGAATGTACTCCTTGACGACGGACAGGGTAGCTCCGGCCACTTCAGTTGCGGCGACGCTTATGTTCCCGGCCCCGCCCGAGCTGTAGGGAACCTTCACCACCACTCGCGCAGCCGATTGAGCGAGCGCACGAATACGATGGGCGAGCGCGGCTGGACCATACGCGGCTAACGTCGGAGGAAGAGCGTTCTCGCCAAGCACCTCGCTGATCAGTCGTGCGAACCAAAGCTTGTCGTTAACCCGCCGCGTGAGCCGCGGCGGTGAGCTCGCAACACGAACCTCGAGGGTCGCTGCCTCGGCGACGGCTGCGGCGAGTTGCCACGCGCTGCCCATGCCGATATGAGGGACGATGGTCAGGCTGCCCTTTCGCCTCGTCGCTTCCAAGATTTGCGAGAACGCCTCGTCATCAAGCCGACAGCGCACCGCCAGTGGGAGCAAAGGGCTGCCCCCGCCACAGGGCAAGTTGAGGCCAACGACCGGTCCGGCCCCCAGGAGATGTGTGCGGTAGCGCTCAAAATCGGAATGCGGCTCACGGCCGAACGCCACGAGGTCATCGCGCCGCGCGAGAAGGGAAAGCCGATATTCATAGGTCGGTGCCTTATCCGGCGTGGAAAGGCCGATCTCGCGCGTATCGCCGATGACCAGCCACGGGCCCGTTGACATGCCTGGCCGCACGCGGTTTCCGAACGCGTCGGTGGCCGCCAGGGCCGGATCCTCTGCAGCCAACTTCTGGGCTACCACTTGGAGGTGGCGCAGCTGGTGCTCGTCAAGCGTTGCGGCAATCCGGGGGATTACCGGAAGCAGCTGCGTGTCCATCGCATACGTGCTTTGTTCATGCGTACCGCGAGTTTAGCTCGACAATCCGTCTGGCATATGATGTCTCCCGCACCAGGGCCGAACCCATTGAGCGCCAGCAATTTACAGCGGCTCGCTCTCAAATCTGAAGTCTTCGGTCACCCGGTACACGGAGTGCTCCGGGACCTGACACCAATGCTCATGGCTGATCGGTTCGGAGGCGACAACGACCGCACGGTAGAGCCGGTCGGTGTCATGGCGTATGTGCGGGAAGCCGCAGATTTCGCAATCATGCACCCCTTTACGCTCGAGATAGTAGAGCGTACGTCCGATGCGACTGCCGACCATCTGTTGGCCGTCGGTCAGGATGACATTGAGACCGATCGGTGCGGTCGGCTCAATTTCGCAGCACCACTGCGCGATTTGACGGATTCCGTCGCGTAGCACATGAACCAACGGGCGCTCTGGCGAGCGCGCTTGCAGGGTGCGCACGTAGTGGAAGACGTGTTCGCTGTCCGTGTCACCACGGATCGCACCGCGTCGCTCCTGCGACAATTGCTCGAGCAACCGCGGGCGCAGCCGGTCGAAGCCGGGAACTGTGCCGTTGTGAATGAAAGCCCAAGGGCCATCGACGAAAGGATGGGTGTTTTCAATTCTGGGAGCACCGACGGTTGCGCGGCGCACGTGGGCGAGCACCTGCTGCGAGAATATTCGCGCAGCCGCTCGCCGGAAGTGCTCCCCTTGATAGGCCGCCCAGGCTTGCCTCTCGACATACGGACAATGGTCTTCATAGGTCGCAATACCCCAGCCATGTGCGTTCCCCCGGCCGCTGACATCCTCACGGCTCTGCACCATCAGGGCATTTTGCGCGTAGACGAGTGTGCACTCCACCTTGGTGGGCTCATTGGCGCGAAAACCATAGAGGCGACACATTCTTGTGATTGCCTTTCTCGAGCGCAACTATACTGTCGTCAATGTCAATGGCGATGGCGAAGTTTGCTCTGTGACAAGCGCTTGGCGGTCATCGGACCTGGCCGAAGCGTTCAGGGAAGACCACGCTGTCCTTGGGCGCGGCCTGCACGAGGTCTCTGAACATCTCAGAGCAGGCAACGATCAGGCGGCCAAGGCCCGTGGCGAGCGCATCGACCGCGAAGCCGGCGCGCACATAGCGTTTGAGGAGCAGTTCTTCTATCCAGCCTTGCGTCGCATGCTCGGCGATGCAGAGGTCGACGGTCTGTACAACGAGCACCGCGAAGGCCTGTCGGTCATCAAAGCCCTCGCGCAGTTGCCAGAAGGTGCGGGGTTGACCGAAGCCGACCGTCGGGCCTTGCTGCAAGCCTCGGAGTCGACCGAGATCCATGTTGCGGAATGCGGCGAATTGTTCGGCGTCATGGGCCGCATCCCATCAGAGGAGCAGAAGGCACTCTATGGAGAGCTCCTCGCTTTGCGTGAAGAATCGCCGCGGTGGACCGAGTTCGCTGCAAGAACCAAAAACAATTGAATTTGAATTACCCACTTTTTCGGCGGCGAGCTTCTGCAATTCGTTGCGTTCCGCTGAGCCGTCTTCCCGGCCGGCGGTGTCGTGCCGATTGACTCCGCTGGAGGAGCCCTAGCGCGGTCGATAGTGGTCGACCCGGACACGACGGGACGCTGTTACCCGATCTCATCCACTGAGCGGGGCCGATGCAGCAGCGGAACGCAGTCAGCTCTAGCTTCGATCAGTCAGACATCGGTCGCAATCTGGATCGGACCTCGTCGGATGCTTAGGCGGGCACTCGACCGACAAGTGGCTCGAGAAGTGGAATGCTGACTGCCAAGGCAAAGAATTGAGGACGACATGCCAGCCGACACGGTGGACACCGAACTCATTGAGGAGGCGGTGCGGTCAGCATGCCGTGCGCCGTCACTGCATAACAGTCAACCCTGGCAGTGGGTGGCCGGCGGCGGTCAACTGGAGCTCTTCCTCGATGCAAGCCGGGCGATGGTTTCCGACCGGTCCGGCCGCGAGGCGCTGATCAGCTGTGGCGCTGCGCTCGATCACCTTCGAGTGGCGCTCGCGGCAGCGGGGCGGCGAGCCCGGATCACCCGATTCCCCGACTCGAAGGATCAGAACCACCTGGCGGCCGTCGACTTCACCCCGGCGGGAACGGTCACCGACGCTGGGCGGCGTCGCGCCAGCGCGATCTGGGCCCGCCGGACCGACCGATTGCCATTCATCGCGCCGATGAACTGGGAAGCGTTCGAGCCGACGCTGCGCGGCGCCATCGACAACGACGCCGTGCACTTGGACGTGATGGCCGACGACATGCGCGACAGGCTGGCGCAAGCATCGCGGGTGGCCGAATCGGTGCGCCTCTATGACAGCGCCTACCAAGAGGAACTTCACTGGTGGACAGCGCCTTTCGAGGCGGCCGAGGGCATTCCCTACAGTTCGCTCGTGTCGCCGGCCGAAAGGCAGCGCGTCGACGTGGGGCGGACGTTCCCGATGACCCATAACCGTGAACGGCGCACCGACATCCCTGAAGACGAATCGACGATTCTGATGCTGTCCACCGACCACGACAGTCGGCTCGGCGCGTTGATGTCCGGCGAAGCGCTCTCCGCGGTGTTACTGGAATGCACGATGGCGAACCTGGCGACGTGCCCGGTAACTCACGTCACCGAACTGAAGGTCACGCGCGAGATGATTGCGGACCTTCTCGACGAGAACCGGCGGCCGCAGGTCCTGGTCCGCGTGGGTGTGGCGCCCGCGGCGGCCGAACCACCCACGCCCACGCCGCGCCGACCGCTCAGCGAAGTCTTGCAACTGCGGGGCTGAGCACCGTCCCCACGCCCGATGGGCCTGCATCTTTACTTGTGGTCCCGGCTGGGATCGAACCAGCGACCTTCCGCGTGTGAAGCGGACGCTCTCCCACTGAGCCACGGGACCTGCGCCGAGAGGCGAACGACGTCGAAGATTAGCACGAGCCCCGCCTCGACAGTACCGGCCGCCTGCGCGTCCTCGGTACGCCGCGATAGCCTAGACGCGGTCCATACCAAGAAATTTGTATGTGCCCGCTCACGTCGACTATCGTCGTGCTTCGCACCGGGCGACGATCTCGTCCGAGGCGCGCGGATGTAGCGCAGTTGGTAGCGCATCACCTTGCCAAGGTGAGGGTCGCGGGTTCGAATCCCGTCATCCGCTCGAAGGTGCAAGTGGCATCAATCCAGCGGTGGAGTGGCCGAGTGGTGAGGCAACGGCCTGCAAAGCCGTGCACACGGGTTCGATTCCCGTCTCCACCTCCAGCTTTTGACCCCGGCGCGATTAGCTCAGCGGGAGAGCGCTTCCCTGACACGGAAGAGGTCACTGGTTCAATCCCAGTATCGCGCACCAAAGTTTGTGCATGTTAAATATGGTTTTCTGGTCTGAGTTTTCGATGCGTGAACTGAACGTGAACTGACTGACCTCGGAAGCGCCTACGAGATCGTTGGAAGTCAGTGGAACCAAACCGTCCCAAACCCCGCGTCTAAATAGATCGTCAGGCCGCCCCTACTCTCAGATGTAGGTGTGGCAGCCGAAGCGCATAATCGAACATATGTTCGATTCATGGGAGTCTTCGGACGAGTACGCCACCTTGTACCGCCTCGACCGGGAAGTGCGCGTCGATGTTGCCCGGATCTTTCCCTCGAAGGCAAAGCGCAAGGACGAACTGCCCATGTGGGTCAAAGCATTTGGGCTACACCTCGAGCCAACGATGATGGCGCGGCAGATCGCATGGATACGCACATCGAACGGAGGTTGGCTGGCAGCCGTTAGATGCCTGCGACGAGCGGCAACGGACGGTCGCGGCTGGCTATGAACCTGTGGTTGCCGGCAGAGGTCGTACGACCCGACCAATGACGCTGCGAAGCGCCTGGAACCGGAGCGTCCTAGGGGGAGGCCGAATGGCAGTCAGCAGCTTTTGATTCCGAACCCTATTAGCAGAGCTTGGCTTGTGCAGCGAGCCGAACATCCTGGGCTGTTCTCGAGTCGATTGGCGCTTCGTCTCTAAGCGCAGCCTCTGAGACGCATGACCGTAGTTCACGGTAGTTAGCTGTAGCTGTGGGCACGGCGTGAGCACCCGACCGGCAGACGACCACCTAAAGACCGCAAGAGAAACTTCGCGGCATGCCGATGCGCTTGGAGGACGGCCACGGCCAATGCCCTGTGGGTTATTCAGTCTGAAACTGTTCTAGCTGAAGCGCGCAATGTGCTTCATATCAGATGGGGTGCTACTGCATTAGTGGTCGACTTCGCCCGTTATCTCCAGCGGCGACAGTTGGCTACTTTTGGCTTCAAGTTGGGACGCGATCCGGGCAAGTTGCACGGCAAGATCCTTCTCTCGGGCCGAATCAGTCTTAGCACTGACCGCTTCGGCCTCCTCGTGTAGCCGTCTGAGATCCTCGTGCAGCTTGGTCGCCGCTTCGACTGAGCGTTTCAGCTCCACTTCGAGTGCTGCTTGTGCTGCCTTAGCCCGAGCATTTCGACGCCATGTCAAAAACGCGGAAACGCCGGCTCCCGCGGCGGCGCCCACGAGTGGGATCCAGGTTAACTCCAGCATCATTCGTCCTTGGCCCACACGTTAGTCGCCCCGAAGAAGATAATCACAGCGAACGTGCCTAGCGTGATGACGCCAGGCTCGCACTTGCTGCTGTTGTCGTCCTCGTTCATCAAGGAGACCATTGCATAAAGCCATCCACCGCAGACTGCTAGCAAAAAAGTGATACCAACCCGCCACAGATCTCCGGCGGAAAGTTGGGTCGTTCTACGCACCAGAAGGTCTCCGGCCGCGCCCAGTGCCAACACGAACCCGACAGTGATTAGGTCGCCCCCGGACACTACCTCCCAACCATGTGCGCGATGCGAAAAAACCAGCTTCAGGGCAATCCACAGGATCGGCACCAACGAGGCCAAAAGCCCAAAGACCAGCCAACCCTGGAATCGCCGCTTGCGCTCGGCGTCAGTCTCAGCCAAGGAGCCCCCTCTGAGTCCGTCCACGCTCCCCCTTATGCCTGAAATATGATCACGAACAGCTCCGTATGGGAAGTAGCTGATACGGCCAGTTCTACGCCGAACCGCAATTAGCGCACCGCAGCCGGCCCGGCGAGGACACGGCAGTCGCTGCGTAGCGGCGGCCCGTACGTCACCGCGCCGCACGCCAGGCATGTCCAGTTCGTATGGCCGCCAGGACAGACAAGAGCATGGTTGGTGTCCGACGAGCGCCCGGTTCTATCCAAGCCGATGGCCGCATGGGCACCGCTCCGGTGGGCGGGCCATCCAACGGCCATCCGTGTAGCGGACAGATTCGCCAGCTGCGGGCATGATTTCACGGTAGGCCCGTCAGCCTTCGCCTGTCGCGCCGCTGGTTGCTCTCAGGGTGACCTGGCGCGGGCCATATAACCCGAGTACGGCTGGATTGGCGCTCCACGTGGTAGAACGCATCAGATGTACGTGCCGGACTTTCCTCCGGCGTTTGGATGAATCACTTGATACTCGTAGGTCCACGACGTGTCACGGGTATCGGGATCCACGATCACACCGCCCCGGTTCTTTAGGTTCACGACCTTGTTGTCGGGACCCACCAGCTTTTGCGCTGCCTCGGTTATGAGTTCCTCGATCTCCCAAGATTGGAGCCCGTCGGGCAATCGGACAGTGATCGTGTGCAGGTTATCGCTCATGCCGTCCATCATGACTTTTGGTCGGCGGCTTTCTCATCGAACCGGGCCGAAACGTCAGTGATGCAACCGGTATTTTCACAAATCCCGATGTAGGTAACCACGGAAGCGTTTACGCTCCCATCGGCGTATCGGGCTACGTCCACCTAACACAGGAACGACACCTAACACCGAGGGTCGACCGACGAACTAGGAAACGTGTGAAGCCCAACCAACACCCGCAGTCATTGCCTCCCCCTACGTGGTGGCCAGACCCCGCCGGCACCAATCGGCTCCGCTGGTGGGACGGCTCAAGATGGACCGACCATTACGCGCAAATTCCTGCGCCACAGCCCCCCGCGCCGGCCGTGCCCGCCCTGCCTGCCACGCATAATTCATCACCGATCACCGCCTACCCGCTCCAACCGGCCGCAAAGTCGGCGACGCCCCGTGCAAAGGGCGAACGGTGGAAGCTCATCTCCACTTGCCGATATTGTCGCTGCGGCGACGCTTGAGGACCCCCGCCATCCTCTTGAAGAGCAGATCGAGGTTGTCGGGGAGACCTACCAAATCAAAGGCATTCGCCGCGTTTTCGAGGAAGCCGGTATGCCGATCACCGAACGTGGCGTAACCCTCCAGTCGGTCCGCTGCATCCTCGTCCCCGAACCGTGGAACGAGCACGACGCGAACGCGGTCGCCGTGATGATCGGACAGAACCCGGTCGGCTACCTCGCCGCTGATCTCGCTCCGTCATACACCTATGGCCTGCAGCGCATCGCGAGGACCGGCCGCCTGGCAACAGGTGAGGCGAGGATTTGGGCAAAGAGCGACGACGGGATCATCCGGGCTCGTGTGACAATCCTCATTCCGGAGGCTTCCCAATTCGACTAGGTGAGCGTGGCCCAGGCGAAACGAATCCTGTTGACTTGCTGAAGGCTTCGACGAACTCAACGCAATGGTCGGGCTCATGGCATAGCCTCCCGACTCATGAATCGCTGGACGTTGACCGGATCCATATCTGCACGTCTAGATCGCAAGCCAGGGGGCTCTCGTTGGTGATGCCGGCTGGTATCCGGACCGCCATCGGCGCATCCTCCGCCCCTATTTCGATGGCACAGAGTGGACGGACCACTGGGAACGCCTCGATGAATATCGCCGCCCCCTGACGGTCCAAGACCGGATATAGCGCCCTAATGCTGATGCTGGATAGGAATAAGCCATGTACATCACCGGCGTGTCCTGGCGGCGCGTTACCCCTACCGCCGCAATGAGAACCAGTTCGTCATTACTCCGCGTCTGAACAGTTTGATGGGGTCGCCCCCGTTGCCGCGGGTCCCGGCGCCGTCCTTCGCCCTGGCGACGCACGCAAGAAGCTCCGTTGCACACGGACTTTCCTACGGGTGCTCCTGAATAACGCACTCCACAATCCGATTCGCCAAGCGCGGGTCGAATCCCATGTGCGAGACCTTCTGCGCTTCAGCAGCCGGAGAAACACCGGAGTTGAGATCCTGCTCAATAACCCCAATGAGCTGCTGGTTCTGGTAGTCGTGCTCCCACAGCGGGACTTCCGTAACGCTTCCCACGCAATTACCGTAGCCGCTGAGGTCGGCGTGAGCAGGTGCGCTCATCAGCCCAGCCGGCCCGATGAACAGGACGGCGATGGCTATGCCGAACGCCGTGGCGACTTGCATGGAACGCATGGTCACATGGATACCCAGCTATAACGTTGGACAATCAGCAACCGATTCAGTGCTGGGCTGTATCGCGCACCCAGCGAACGCTCAGCTCAACGGTGGTTTTTGCATCGGTTTTGCGAGAGTGCGGGCTA